>NCBJ01000010.1 GCA_002255585.1 Parcubacteria group bacterium 21-54-25
GCGCTCCGCATGGCTCCGCGTGAATTTGCCCGTCTGCACACCGCTGATACAATGCACGCAATCGTCTAGAGAGTGGTCCGACAAACGGGGGTCAGTACATCCTCTATCGGGGCAATTATTAGGCGTGTGGTGGGCACGACGTTTCAACATCGAGTACAATGACATCTATGAATCGAAACAGTGTATTCGCACAGATAGGGACGCTGGTGCTTATTGCGTCGCTTTTCGTTGGTGTGTCATTTCTTGCGCATGTGTACCAAAGCGATATTTCGTACTTGCTCCACACGCGGGGTTGGGTGAGTATCGCGGGGTTCATACTCCTCACGGCGATTTTTGTCGTTTTTGTTATCCCGCTTGATGTCGTGTTGCTAATTCCAATTGGTGCCGTGGTGTGGGGGCCGGTGCCGACGGCTATCATGAGCATCACCGGGTGGACGATTGGTGCGGCTGTCGCGTTTGGCATCGGTCGTTGGTTCGGTGAGTCGGTCGTCGGCATGCTCATTGGTACGACGCGCATACATGCGATTGAGCGACGCATTCCCAAAACAAACCTTTTTTGGGGCGTGGTCGCGCTACGCATGCTAGTGTCAGTAGACATCCTTAGCTACGCGCTCGGTATTTTTAGTACGATGCCTCTTGGCCGCTACTTGCTCGCAACGGCGATAGGAGTGCTTCCGTTTGGGTTTTATTTTGCGTACGCTGGAACGCTACCGCTTGCATACCAAGTGCTTGCTCTTGCTCTGGCGTTGTCATTGGCGATGGTCGCGCTCGTTCAATACGGCATTCGTCGAGAGCCGTAATCAACTTGTTCAGGCTAACTACAGCGGAAGATTTGCAAATGCCTGAAACAGTTGCTGTTGTTGAGCGATAAGCGCGTTGATACGTTGCTGCATGCGAAGCGTCTGCGCCTCAAGCGCGGCTGCTTGTGCGCGGGTCATGGGGGTGGTGCTTGCGTGCGTCACGGATTGTCCATGACCAGTGTTCTCAATAATGCTGCTTTGGACACCATACGGGGCGTCAATAGTCTTCGTGCTCGTTTTGCCATTGATGGTAGTAACAACCTGCACGCGCGGGGAAGACGTCGCGTTTGTGGCTATAGAAATGCTTTGTGCAGCGTGCGGGGGTGCACACAAGCCGCCAACGAAACCACAGCCCATGATAAACGTTGCTAACGATGAAAATATGCTCATATATTTTTGTATACGAACGAGTTGACCGTTTCTTTCAACGAACGCAAGGTGTACGGCGTTATGCACTGTAGCCGCTTGCATGACCGCGTACAGACTGCTTCAATAATAGTATATGAACTCACGCGAAGATACGTCATTTGCAGTTCTTCGCATTATTTTTGGGGTGGTGTGGCTCATCGATGCGTCGTTTAAATGGAACACGGCGTTTCTGGATAACTTCACGAAGTACCTGATCGAGGGCGCACAAGGACAACCTGCCGTGGTACAAGATTGGATTAATTTTTGGGTGCACACTGTTTCCATAAATCCGCACTTCTTTGGTGTGATTGTTGCAATCGCAGAGACCGCAATCGCTCTCGGACTTATTTTCGGTGCGTTTACCAAGCTCGCCATGTCGGGCGGTATTGCGCTTGCGCTCGTCATTTGGTCAACCGCAGAAGGACTGGGAGGGCCGTACGTGCCAGGGTCGACGGACATCGGTACCGCCATCATTTACGTCATAGTTTTCGTCGCGTTGTGGCTCGGGAAGTCATGGCGCGTCTATAGTGTCGATCGTTTTCTGCGTGCGCACCGCATCGGTGGCGTCCTGGGTAAATGGTAGCGAGTACTAACTGGCCAATATGCCAAAGTGTCGTAAGCCTTCAAGAATTCCTGACGCATAGTTGCCATTTCGGCCACTGGTGCCAGTGGCGATGTAGAGTGTGTCGGGGCAGCCATTTTCTGTTACGCGCCTCTGCACCTCCTCTTTCACGTCACCGGGCGCGTTCTTAACGAGGATGGATCGGTAGCAGCGGGTGAGGGGTAGAATATCGTTTCCACTGTCACCACAGTAGACGATGTCGTTTTTCGCAAGATTTTCCTGCATACGCAAAAACTCAAGCGCCGTGGCTTTCGTTGCACTTTTTGGAAGCACATCGATAAGGCCAGTGCTATCTTTGAGCGGATCGACGCTCCAAAGCACATCGGCTTGCACAGCTATGCTAGCAAGTGCGTCAGTAATGTGAGAAAGCACAGCATCTTTTGATTCATGGTCAGCAAAATAATAGCTCACCTTGAAATGGTTTTGTTTCCAGTCTTCTTGGAGGACTAGTTCGTGAAATGTGCCGATAGCGCGGACAACGTCTTCGCGATTCCAACGCGGCTCTTGCGTGCGCACGTACGCAACCCAACGCGGTTCTGACACCAGCGCATCACCCCGCTTGGAAAACATGCTCGTGCCAGTGTCGGCAATGAGATAATCAGGCGCGGGGATGCCGAATTGCCGCTGTGCTCCGTGCACCATATCAAGGTTTCTACCGGTCACATATACGAGCAGGTGCGGGGTGGTCGAGAGCGCGTGAAAGAGCACCTCAATGCCGCCGTCGTCCGGAGCGGGGCCGTTTGGCAATAGCGTTCGATCGAGGTCGGTGGCAAGGAGGAACGAGCTCATGAAGCAGGGGAGATGAAGGGCGTTTTCCCGTGTACAACCGCTTCATATGCAATGAGATAGGCAGAAGCAGAGAAACCAAGCGATCGTGTGCCCAGTGCCTCGAACGTTTCGCCGTGGTAGTACTCGGGGAATATATACCCATCGCGTGCGAGTACCTCGGCAAATGCGTCCAGCTCTTCGAGGCCCTGTATTTTTGGGGACGAGGCAAGGAAGAACCCGTGCACAAGTGGCCACAAGCCGCCATTGTGATACTGGTTTGGCTTATTACGAAACTCATAGAGAAAGTTGAGACGCAGGTGCTCCCATTCAGGGCTTTCGGGTGTGATGACTGGATGGAAGGCGGGGATAATGGGGAAAGTGTTGTGGCCATAGGTTGCACGCAGAGAGGCGCGTACACTCTCTCGCGCCTCCTGGTCGATGACATCGCTTAAAAGAAGAAGACTAATAGCGAACGCGTCCACATGGAAGCGGATACTGTGATTGGTAAAATAGGCCGCTGGCAGAGGTGGCGTGTAGTCGTGCAGGGCATACGCATAGAGCGCCGGATGGTACACAAGCGGGTTGTCTTTGTGTGCTGCGGTAGGGAAGTAGTTGATACGGATAAGCGCGCGAAGATGATCTCGTTTTGCGAGCGTTTTTTGGTTGTTTGTTTGTGCCGCATACGCAGAAAGGGCAATGTAATAGAGCATCTCGTCAAACAACACATAGCCGTGATTGATATATTCATCGGCCCAGTCACCGCCCTGCGGGATGTAAAGCAGTCCTCGGCCGTTTAGTTCGAGACAATCTAAATAAAAAAGCGCACGGTCGACCGACGCCTTATGAGCGTCAAAGAACGCGCGGTCGCCGCCGTGGGCGGCGACCGCGCACACGCCAATCACGTACCATAGTGTCGCGTCGATGCGGCCCACGGTCGTTCCATAACTTGTTTTTCCAGTGGACGGAACCACGTTACTGGGGATGCGCCCTGTTTCATCCTGGTGAGTCTCAAGCGTTATGAGCGTTTGTTTGAACGTTTCAATTAAACTAGCGTTATCGACGAGCAAAGAAGCAAGTCCAGCGATAACCCCATCACGCGCCCAGACACGCTCATAATTTTCTACGTTCTCTTTTGAAGCGAGAAAGCCAGACGTTGTCTGGAGTCCATGAAGTAGTGCAACGCTTTTTTCTTTTGCCTCTTCGCGAGCAGGCATGTGTTAGGTGGTTTTATGCGTTGCGAGCCAATGATACAGGTCCTCGATTGCTTTTACGGCGTCACCGGCGGCGATGTTGTTTTGGTGATAGAGTTCATCGGTGCAATCGCCCGCCGCCCAGACGCCTTCGACGGACGTACGCTGGTTTTTCGGGTTTGTGACGATGCGCTTGGTGGGATCGAGTGCAAGCAATTCTTTTGCAAAGTCAGTATTGGGAAGCAGACCAGCCTCGACGAAGACACCAGACACAGGCAGTTCGCTGGTTTCGCCAGTTTCTTTATTACGCACAGTCAGACCGGTGACAAACACATCTCCCTTCACCTCTACAGGCTCGGTCGAAACCATGGTGTGCATGTGCGGGTGTTTAAGCAGCTGTTCAACGGTCACGGGATCGGCTTTAAATTCTTTGTGGCGATGTATAAGAGTAACCGATTTCGTATACGCTAAAAGTTGGGCAGCGGTCTCAAATCCCGCATTCCCGCCGCCTACGACCACAACATCCATGTCGGAAAAAAGTGGCCCATCGCACGAGGCACAATAGGTGACGCCCTTGTTTTCAAATTTCTTGGCACCAGGTACGTCAAGTTTTCGTCGCGCAGCACCTGCAGCAATAAACACCGCTCGCGCGCGATACGATGCACCGGAAGCGGTGGTCGCCGTGAACACGTTGTCTGTGTGCGTAAGTGTGGTAACACGTTCGTGTTCGCAAATAGTGACAACGTCCTGTTGGTATGCCGCAAGATGCGCACGTAGCGCCTTGGCAAAGTCAATGCCGGCTATTTTTATTGTGCCGATCCAGTTCTCAATGCCTTCAGAAACTGCGCTTTGACCACCAATTTCTTCGGCCAGGAGTATCGTCGAGAGCCTTTTGCGCGCAGCGTACACGCCTCCTGCGATACCTGCCGGCCCGCCGCCAATAATGATGAGGTCGTAGGTGGAGTCATTCATACAAGATATGTAACCATCATACCGATTTACCGAAATACGGCAAGCAGTGCAGTGCTGTGTATAGCTATGGAGCTGCGGGGCATAGCAAAAAACATGACGGACGTTTAGTTCGCCATGTTTTTTGCATCCGACTTACTATTTTATTTCTTGTGTCGACGCAAAAACTGTGGGATAGCACCCCACGCCTCATCATCTTTCTCTGCAGTAGAGGGAGTCTGTGGCGGCATCTTTGGCTCGTCTCGCTTCACGGGAGTTGCGGTAACGATAGGTTCTTCTTTCTCCTTCTCTTTCTTTTTGGGCGGCTCAGCATGCTCCTTTGCATTCTCAGTTTTGAGAATATTATTATAAATCTTTCCGCGCTCTTCTTCTTGCTGCTCCTTCGGGAGCGAAAAGAGAGAGCTTTCTTGTACCGCAATCTCGTGGCGTTCAACGGACCCTTCTGGAAAGCCGGTTGCAATAACAATGATACGAACCTGCCCCTTCTTGAGTTTCTCGTCGTGCATCATGCCGAAGATGATTCGCGCATTCTTATCAGCAGACTCGTTGATGACTTTCGCTGCTTCCTGCACCTCGAGGATGCCTAGATCATCTGGTCCCGCAACAACGAACAGTATTCCTCGCGCGCCATTGATGGAAACCGAAAGGAGCGGAGAGTTTATCGCACGGCTTGCCGCTTCGCGCGCGCGGTTGTCTCCTTCTGCCAGGCCGATACCCATGAGTGCTGGCCCCGCACCTTCCATGACCGTCTTAATATCGTTAAAGTCGGTATTTATCTCTCCCGGAGTGGTGATGATATCAGACACACCTTCTACCGCCTGACGGAGTATTTCGTCGCACATCGCAAAAGCGCTTTTCGCCGTTGTGTTCTGTTCAACAATGGAAAGTAGTTTATCATTCGGGATGATGATATAGGCGTCCACTTCTTTTTTCAATTCCATCAGACCCTGCTCGGCCAAGAGCGCGCGCTGCGCCCCTTCGAACGAAAATGGTCTTGTAACCACCGCAATGGTAAGTGCCCCAAGTTCCTTCGCAATCTTTGCGATGACGGGTGCACCGCCAGTGCCAGTACCGCCACCCATACCACACGTGATGAAAATCATATCCGACCCCTGCAACGCCTCCTGGATTTCTTGCCGTGTTTCCTCGGCAGCGCGCTTGCCAAGGTCGGCATTCATGCCTGTACCAAGCCCGCGCGTGAGGTTCTTGCCGATATGGATCTTTCGTTTTGCCAGCGATTGGTGGAGCGCCTGGGCGTCACTATTGACCGCGATAAATTCAACCCCGCGCACTTTCGAGCTCACCATATGATTGACCGCGTTATTTCCTGAACCGCCAATGCCGACTACTCGGATTCGAGCAAACGTTTCGACTTCTGAATTGACGCGTTTAGACATGATTATCGAATTGGACTGATTCCAGCCATCATACCAGAGTTACTCGCCATGCAAATATTGACACTCGAGTATAGTGTGTCCGATATTGTGATGGTTCATGGCAAGAATTGGTGAAAGAATTTGCGAATCGAAGCAGTTACTTTTGCGACGCTGCTATGTCGCGGTGCTTCGGTCTCACCAGTGAGACCCCACAGTGCACTGCCATACGCAACTGCCCAAGCATTCTCGCGGAACTTGGCACTTGTTGCGCTGCCCGCGCTGGCAGGTGTAATTTCACCGATGCGGGCCGGGAGTGCGAGTATACTCCGCGCAATATCAGATACGATTCCAGTACCGCCACCACCGCCTGAGAAAATAATACCTGCCGGTAAGAGACCGCGACGCCCAGCATTTTTCAAATGTTTTTCAATGAACTGCATGATGCGCGTCAAACGTGCAGAAACCACCTCGTCAATTTTTTTGCGTGGGTACATCACGCCACTTAGTCGACCGAGTTTTACGCGCTCCGCGTCTTCAAGCGATATTTTAAAGGCAATAGCCAAATCATCAGTAATCTGTTCGCTGCCAGCAGGAAACACTTTAACCGAAAGGGGAATGCCTTCATCATAGATAACCGTTGAGATGGTTTCAGCGCCAATGTTAGCAAGCACGCATCCGCGCATCTTCTGGTCGTTCGTGAGTATGACGTTGCTTTCGGCAAGCGGTGAGGCCACCTGATCAATGACCTCAATATCCACGCCTTCAGCAAGAGCCACGAGACCTTCGAGGTGTTGTGAAAGACAGGTGATGAAGAGATACACAACCTCAAGTCGTGTACCCTTCATGCCGACTGGCTGGCCATAGGTGCGTGTACCGTCAACGCGATGCTCGAGTGGTATTTCATGCAGGACGGTACGATTCAAGAATGCCGGCATTGCCGCCTCGCGAGCTTTCTTGAGTGTTAATTCGAGATCGATGTCCGTTATTTCCTGATCTGCCCGTGAAATAATAGTTTCGCCGGTTGCACGTGCTTCCTCAAGCGACACGCTGCCGATAGCAAGGAAACAGGATCGTATGGGCACGTGTGACGCCGACTCGGCAACGCGGCGTGCCGCGAGCACGCTCGCCGCTGCTTCCTCACGGTTCACAACGTAGCCTTGATGCATCCCGCGCGCAGGAGCACTGCCGGTACCGATTACACGAAGTATTCGACCGCTTTTGTCAGCGACCTCCTCAATGACCACCACTTTTACGTGGCGTGTGCCAATATCAATGCCAGTAGCGATTCGTCGTGTCATACGTGCGGTTAAGACCACTCGCAAACCGTGCGAGGAGTTTTCGTTCGCATTGCTCCATTGTAGTGCCGTGTCGGTATCCTTTCAAATGCAGTAATCCGTGGATAAACAAAAACAAGGTAGTATGAGGTACTGAGAGGCCAAAGAGGCGCGCTTGTGTTTTTGCTATTTGAGGGCAAACAATAACCTCTCCGTGGTGTGGACCAAGGGCATACGCCAATACATTTGGCGTATATTTTTTTCCTCGCAGAGCCCGATTGAAATGTGTTGCGCGGCGTGTCCCGACAAAAACCAGCGAGATATCCCAGCTGGGAAGTATCGCACGCGCTGCTTTTGCAAACGGCGCACCCGACAGAGATTGCCGGGTAAGGTTACGGACCTCGAATACGCCCATGGCTGCTGTGTTATCTACGCCGCCGCTCCTTGCGAGCGTTCGGATCGATTTTTCCGAGCTTCACAAGCTCATGGTAGTGTTGCCGGCGGGAAAGCGAGACGAGCGCGTGGCGGCGTTCCACATTTTTTGATTTCAATCGAGTATAGTAGCGACGACGACGCATGTGCTGCACCAGACTTGCGTCCTTGGCGCGACGTGAAAAACGCCGAATGAGTGCAATGGAGCTCTCGTTCTTGCTGCGCCGCACCTCTACACGTATGGCACCAGTCATAATGTAGCCAAACTTACCACAAGATAGGAGTGTTTGTCCAGTATTTCTAGACGCGCTCGATAATCGTGCGGAGATTCTCGACGAGTGATTCAATAGGCAAAACTGTTTCGATGTGGGTGGCGCGTTCGCGTAGGATGGCCGTGCCGTCAAGCGCCTCTTTACGGCCCATAATGAGGAAGTAGGGGGGGTTGAGACGCTCGGCAACAAGCATTTGATCAACGAGTGACTCAATACCAATCATCTGTGCGATAGGCAAGCGCGCGCGCCGTAAATCTTCAGTTAGACGGATGCTTGCACGTTTTGCCTCATCGCCAATATGGAGGAAGACGATTCGTGGCTTACCTGGTTCGCGAACGGTCGATACTTCGCGGCGGTGTGTCGTAAGGCGCAGTACCATGGCAATGCTCGGCAAGGGCGTTCGGAAAAAGGGAACCGCAAGTTCGTTATATCGAGAACCCCAAGCAACCCGTACACCACCGACTCGTATTTCAAAACATGTTTCGGTCCAAGCATCGCCACGCGTAATAAGCTCGGGAGCAAGTGCGTAGGGTGTTTCCGTATCCTCGAGGAACTCAAGCACGTTCTCAAAGTGTTTGCGACTTGCTTCCGACAGGTGATCGATTGAAGAAGGGAGGTCATCTGTGTATGCGCGTGCAATAAGCGACTCAGTTGCTTCAAAGACATCGCGCTTAGCGCTCGCCACGCAGTCCGCCGGCAAGACACTGCCCCGCCGTTTGAAATACTGTGCGAGTTCACGCGCAAAGCGTACCCGTGTTTCTCGATCACCAATACTGTTCAGCCGTAACTCCGGCTCGCCTTTGAGGAGGTCGGTGATAAGTGCGCTCATTGCGCGCACCAAGACGGCATCAGCGATTGCGTGCGCCCCGCCGAGAACATGGAACTGTACGATGACCTGTTTCGGGGCACGTCTTCCCGGCGTGATGTTCGTATGCCACACAAAGAGCGGTTGGTGTGACGAAGGCGTGAGTCCAGCGTCACGGACTTGTTTGAGAAATGAGGCGACGACTTGTGCCACCGGATCGAGTGTGGCGAGACGCACTTCACGCGGATAAGGTTGGCGGCCTGGACGGTTTTCTCGCATGGAAAGCGCCAATGCAGGGAACGGCGCAAATCCATAGTAGCTTCCGATCGTGCCCGCACGGCGCAGTATTTCTTCCGGAGCGAGCAGTGTTTGTGGGTTCATGGCGTTGTGGTGGCGGTAATCGGTGCAAAATAGTATTTGCCGGGGAATACGCCAAATCCACTTGGTGGAAAGAGTCGTAGGAAAACACGGCCGATTATGTCATTCGCTGGCAGCGGTCCCCACACACGTGAGTCAGAGCTCTCGGGACGATTATCCCCCATAACAAAATACTGAGTTGGTCCGAGCGTCCTTTTTATGTTGTAGGCCATGTCTTTGGCTGAAATGAAAGGTTCCTTAAGTGTTTGTGAAGCACCGTCTGGCTCGGTAATTGTCACCTGGCCATTTTTTATAGTGATTGTTTCATTAGGGAGACCGATGATGCGTTTGATATAGAAAATAGAGGGGTCACCCGGATAGCGAAACACAATAACGTCGCCGCGTTGTGGCTTCGAAAAATCATACGTGAGCTCATCGACAATGAGATAATTGCCATTTTGAAACGTGGGGAGCATCGAGCTGCCGTCAACAACGAACGGTTGCGCGACGAAAAGGCGAATAGGTACTACCACTACCACCACCAGCAACACAAATGTCACAATGTCTCTGGTGATGCTGGAGCTTTTTTGCATCGTGTGCCTATTGTATGCTTTGTTTTCTCCGCGTCAACTTTTCCGCACGAATATACCTGTGCATTCGTGCGATTCCTGTATATGGGATATTTTTCTGCTGAAGATTTACTCTTACTCGAGCTGTCGCACTGCGGAGAGCCTCAGAAATTGTGTTATTGAGCGGTCCGTATCTGTGCCGTGGTACACTAGCGCGCATATGGCAGTCGTAATTGTCGGCTTGGGGAACCCTGGCGGTGAGTACGCAGGGACGCGACACAATGCCGGTCGCATGGCGGTAGAGCTCGTAGCTAAGCAAGAGGGCTTTGACGAATTCAAATTGAAAAAAACAGCACAAGCGTTGGTGACCAGCGGTGATATTGATGGCGTACCTACCGTACTCGTGCTCCCGGAGACGTTTGTGAACCTATCGGGCAAGTCGATTATAGCGCTCGTAAGGTCAAAAAAGGCCGCAGAGAAGCTCGTGGTGTTGCGTGACGATCTTGATCTGCCGCTCGGAGCCATAAAGATGACGTTTGGTCGCGGTTCGGGCGGGCACAAAGGTGTGGAAAGTATCGCGCGCGCACTAAAAACCAAAGACTTTGTACAAATTAAAATCGGCATCTCACCGGCAACACCAAAAGGGAAGTTGCGGAAACCTAGCGGCGAGGAGAAAGTGGTAAAGCATGTTATTGGTAAATTCTCACCGAAAGAGGAACCAATCCTGAAGAAAGTACTCAAAAACGCTGCCGAGGCGGCCTGCCTCTTTGCCGCCAACGGCATCGAAGACGCAATGCAGTTTGCGAATACGAAATAGTCGTGAGTAAGGTTAAACCTTACTCACTTCGAAATAATGTAAAGACTGGCGTATGTCTGAAGGACCACCCAAACCATCCAACTCAATTGAACGCAGAGGGACGTGGCGTAGAGACGATTCGTCTTGCCAGCATTGAGTGACGACATCCAGATGGACAGTGTTTCCTTGAAGTCGCTACAAGTGAGTGATGATACGGACGAGAAGCTCCTTAAAGAGTTGGCCTTGATTTTTTATGTCCGCGACGAGTTCGACGAAGGTTCCTTGGTTAAAGTGGCCACGGTCGATAAGGGCGCGTGTGGTGGCATGCGGGAGTGCGGCACGGTAGTACTCGAGCTCGGCAAATGGCACGACAGGATCGTCCTCGCTGTGATAGAGGGAAATGTGTCCAGCCTGCTCCTCGAAACGTGTCAGTGAGCTCGGTGCAGCGAACTCAGGTGTCATTTCACTCATATTGGTGCTGTACGCGCCAGCAATCAGAAGTGTTGCGCGCACGCGGACGGGGAAGTCGCTTTCCGCTAGATAGCGCACGAGAAAACTAGTGGTGAGTAAGGTTTAACCTTACTCACCACAAGACCACGTGCCTGGGCGAAGCCCGGCCGTGGGGTTTGGTTTGGCGTTATTAGTGTTTGACGCCTTCCTTGCTTTTACTTCTTTCCATCCACGTAGGAGAGCGTCATGCGCTGATCCTTTGGCTCAAAGAGCGTGATGTTGAATGGATAGGTCTTACCGAGCTCAAGTGCGTCGCGGAGTGCCTGTGGGCTTTCGAACTCGCTGATGTGCACCAAACCAGCCACACCTTCTTCTATAGAAGCGAGTGCGCCATGTTTATTGTATTTAATGACGACGCCCTGCACTTCCATGCCTTTTTTGTAGCGCTCACCAGCGGAGTGCCAGGGGTTTTCCTTGAGTGCCTTGATGGAGAGGGAGACTTTATCATTCTTTATTTCGATTACTTTGACGCGCACCGTATCGCCGACCTTGAAAAGCGCGTGCGGATCTTCCACGAGACCCCAGTCAAGCTCGCTGATGTGCACAAGTCCTTCGAGTCCCGACTCTATTTTGACGAACACGCCGAAGTCCACGATGCCCGTCACTTCGCCTTCAAACGCGTCACCAACCTGGTATTTGTCGATGAGCGAAGCGCGCTCCTCGCTTTCCACGCCGGAGCGTTCTGAGAAAATAAGTTTGTTTTCGTGTGCGTCTGCGGTGATGACACGCACCTGGAGCGTCTGGCCCACGAGCTGCTGGAGCTCCGTGAGTATTTTGTCCTTATCACCATCAGTCACGCGCGGGTAGTGCTCTTTGCTCAAATGGCTTGCGGGCAAAAATCCCTGAATGCCTTGCCACGTCATGATGAGGCCGCCCTTGTTTGCTTCTTCGACCGGAAGGGTGTAAATAGTCTCGGCGACGATAGCTTGCTCCGCTTCGCCCCAAATAGCTGCCTGGCGGGCTTCTTTAAGCGAGAGTTCAATATAGCCCTCGTGCCCTGCGACATCGACGACCTTCGCGGTAATGGTGTCGCCAGCGTTTGCTTTGCGTAGCACGTCCGCAGCATTTAGATACTCTCGGCCATAAATAATACCGGTACCAAAAGGCGGCAAGTCGACATATATGCGTCCGCGTTCAAGCGCGATAATCGCGCCATCTACTATATCACCCACCTTAGGAGGGGTTGGAATGCGTTCGGCAAATTTTGCCATCGGGTGCGCAGGATCAATCCCCGCACTCGCAAGCACTACTTGTGTTTGTTCTTCGGTCATTGGTTGTGGCAAGGCCGGGTTTGCGGCGGGTACTGAAACAAGAGACCGTCTCAGGGCTAGCCCACGCGCGACTTCTAAAGCCGTCCTTGTATACGCATTGGAGAATACCAGGAGGGTAGAAATTTGTAAACATAAAAAATGGCGCCTCGCGGGGCGCCATTTAATTAGCGTTTGATTTGTGCTGACGGCTCAGCAACCGCTCTTTAAATCGTTTTTATGTTCCGGGCAGGCGAGCGTTGGGTCAGTTGCTTGTCGAAGATACGAATTATCGCTCAGGTGATCATCGTCTTCGGTTGGCGACTGCCCAGGGGTGCGGTGTTCATTTGTCGACATATCCGGTGGTGTCTGCTGTTGGGGCATTACGCAGCTCCTTTTTCTTTCTCTGTGAATGATGTTTGCGTCCGCAGAACATCTGAAAGAAAGCATGGCAGTGATACGTCTTGTCGTCAACAGGTGTTTTACACAACAACCCACTAATAAAATAAAAAACACCGCGTAAGCAGGATACTGTGGATTTTTGGTACGCGGAGCCATGTGAAATCAGCACAAACAGCTACCCGTTCTACGTATTTTGTGTTAAAATGGCACTACGTATGGTTATCACTCACCACGGCGGGCAATGTTTTAAAGTTACATTTGGCGACCTCACGCTCGTGTTCGATCCGATTGCGAAGGGCGCGACACTGCCCGCCGTGCGTTTTGGTGCCGATATCGCATTTGTCTCGCGCAACCACGCAGACATGAATGGCACTGAGGAGGTCGCGTATGGCGGCAAACAACCTTTCGTAATAGATGGTCCCGGTGAGTACGAACATTCCGGCATTACCGCACAAGGACTGCTCACCACCAGTCACTATGGGCTTGCGGCAGGGCAAAAGGAGGCAATGAATACTATCTATACTGTCGACCTTGAGGGTATGACGCTGGTACACCTAGGCGCGCTCACGAGCTCCGAACTGCCCACTGACGTGCGCGAGGCGATTGACGGTGTTGACGTGCTTTTTGTACCAGTAGGTGGCGGCAATGTTCTAGACGCGTCGTCGGCACACAAGCTAGCGGTAGAACTTGCGCCACGCATCATCATCCCCATGCACTGGAGCGGCATCGGGAAGCCCGATGCTCTCAAAACCTTTCTCAAGGAAGAAGGAGGTGCGGCAGAAACGGTAGATAAGTTAACGCTCAAAAAGAAGGATGCGCTTGAGAAAGATGGTGCTATCATAGTAGTAACGGCTTAGGACGTATGAGCAACTTCATTCATCAACTGCGCGCCAAACCAGAGCATGTGCGTGAGCGCATCGCGTACGGTACTGCTGCGGGCGTGACTGCTGTCATCGCGGGGGTGTGGTTCGCAACCTCACTTACCACCACAGGCATTCTTGCGCCGGCAGCATCTCCGGGAGCAGTATTTGCACGAAACGCAGCCGCAGCGTCTTCTGATGCCGCTCAGCCCACCGCGACAAGTCAGGGCTTTCTTGGCTCGGCAGTTTCTGCATTTACAGGAAATCCGTCGCCGTCACCGGCACATCTTCAGATTGTCAATGTGAGCCAGTCCTCAACGGTGCCGGGCGTCGATGCCACGTCTACTGAGCGTACGGTCATTCCTTTTTAATACATGGCAGCGAAGAAGAACGAACGCGAAGGAGTCGCGCTAGCAGCCGAGGGCGCACGGGTTATCGATCAGAGCATTACGACGGAAATGCGCTCGTCGTACGTTGACTATGCGATGTCGGTCATCACTGGTCGTGCGCTTCCAGACGTGCGGGACGGATTGAAACCGGTGCATCGCCGCATCCTTTTCGCCATGCGCGGTCTCGGGCTAGCTCCTTCGGCTCGGTTTCGAAAATCGGCGCTCGTTGTAGGTGATGTGCTCGGTAAGTATCACCCGCATGGCGACACCGCTGTGTACGACGCTATGGCAAAGATGGCGCAATCATTTTCATATCGCTATCCGCTCGTGCTCGGTCAAGGCAACTTCGGTTCCATCGATGGCGACTCGCCCGCGGCCATGCGTTATACCGAAGCAAAAATGTCACGCATCGGTGAGGAACTGTTGCGTGATATAGAAAAAGAAACGGTTGACTGGAATGACAACTATGATGCCACGCGCCAAGAACCACAGGTCCTGCCGGCGGCGCTCCCGAACTTGCTCCTGAATGGCACACTTGGCATTGCAGTTGGTATGGCGACGAAGATCCCGCCACATAACTTGCGCGAAGTGGTCGACGCAACCATACATCTCATCGACAACGGCGACGCAACCACCGAAGATTTGCTTGCGTTCGTCAAGGGGCCGGATTTTCCACTCGGTGGCATGGCGTTTAATCAGGATGACATCAAACACGCCTATACCAACGGTAAGGGAGGTGTCATTGTGCGTGGAGAGGCGGAAATCGTTGATGATAATAAGAAAGGTACACACATCATCATTACCTCGATTCCGTACCAAGTGAACAAGGCCGACCTTATCGTACGCATTGCCGACCTGGTGCGCGATAAAAAAATTGAAGGCATTAAAGATTTACGCGATGAGTCAGCCGGGGACGATCGTGGCATGCCGGACGTGCGTGTGGTCATCGAGCTTAAGGGAACGGCACATCCACAGGCAGTACTAAACGCCATCTACAAACACACGGAACTTGAGAGCACGTTCCACTACAACATGCTCGCGCTTGTCGACGGCGTGCCGCAGACACTCTCGCTCAAGGGCATGCTGGAAAGTTTCATTACGCATCGGCAACAGGTGGTGCGCCGTCGCACAGAGTTTGATTTACGGAAGGCCGAAGCGCGCGAGCACATCTTGCTGGGGCTTTCCAAAGCGCTCGACCACATCGACGAGGTCATCGCCATCATCAAAAAAGCTGCGGATGTGCCGGCCGCATCGCTCGCACTCCAAAAGAAATTTACATTCTCTGAAGCACAGACCACCGCAATCCTCGCCATGCGACTCCAAACACTCGCTGGCCTTGAGCGTAAAAAGATAGAGGACGAGCTTGCAGAAATTCAAACGCTTATTAAAAAATTAAAGAGCATTCTCTCGTCAGCAAAAAGTATTCTCGCTGTGGTAAAAAGTGAACTCAAGGATGTTGCAGAAAAATATGGTGACGATCGTCGCACGAAAATTGTGAAGGGCGGCGTGAAAAACATTTCCGTTGAAGATCTGGTGCCGGACGAGGAGTCCGTACTTGTGCTCACACAGGGTGGTTACGTGAAGCGCACCAACCCCGACGAGTACAAGCGTCAGAAACGCGGCGGCGTGGGAGTGGTCGATATCGCGACCAAGGAAGAAGACGTTGTAACACATTTTTTAGTTGCTTCGGCGCACTCCGACCTGCTCTTTTTTACTGACTACGGTAAAGCATACGCACTTAAGATGTATGACCTACCGGAGGGTCGTCGCGCAACCAAAGGCAAGAGCATCATGAACTTCCTGCCGCTTGCTGGCGACGAGAAGGTAACGTCTATTCTTCCGGTGCAAAAAGGTGCCGCATGGGACGCGCTCTCGGTGGTGTTTGTGACGAGCGAGGGCGTCACCAAGCGCGTTGCTGCCAGGAGCTTCTCGGATGTGCGGCGCTCGGGCATCATCGCCATCTCGCTCAAAGGCGAGGACCGTCTCGTATGTGCTGCGCTCGCTGCGCTTGGCGACACTGTTTCAGTGGTAACGAGCAAGGGGCAGTCAATTCGCTTTGATATGGAAGACGTGCGTGAGATGGGCCGCACCGCCGGGGGTGTGCGCGGCATGAATGTGAAGAAAGGCGACAAAGTTGTCTCGGCGGAGGTCATTCCGGCTGACGCCAAGGGCGCGTCACTCCTGGTCATCACGAGCAAGGGCTACGGTAAGCGCACGATGATGCGTGAGTACAAGGTGCAGGGGCGTGGCGGCTCAGGTATCAAGACGGCAGAAGTTACCGCTAAGACCGGCGAGATTATCGGGGCAAAGGTGCTGGTCGATTCTCTTGAGGAGCAGGAAATTGTCGTCGTCTCTAAGCGCGGCCAGGTCATCCGCACCGGCGCGGCCGAAGTGCCGGCGCTTTCGCGCGCGACTCAGGGCGTACGCATCATGAAAATGCGCGAAGGCGATGCTATCGCGAGTATGATAGCGCTATAGGCCGTTTCGCAGCAGGCGTGATTTTTGAGTACGGCATATTTTTCTGCTGAAAATTTCCTGCTGCTCGGGCCGTCGCCCTGCGCAGAGCCTCAAAAATCACGCCTGCTGCTGCGCGCTCCTCACTCGCCTCCTGCCTCTGGCTGCTTTTGACCACATTCGCAGGCTGCTCGTCTCTGCCCACCTGGTGGAGATTGCCCGCTTGAGCAAAGACATTCCCACACGATAATATGATATGCTTAGGGCGTGCTTTCTTCAGCTCGCTCGCGGCCGAACTTTTGGATCTCACGCTACCTGTGGGGAGGCGTGGGGCTTGGTATTCTTAGTGGATTTGTGAGTTTTTATTTAGCTCATATATCCGGCGGCGGCGGGGGAGCTTTTTCGCTCCCACAGTGGCCTTCCCCGCAGTGGCTTTTTAGTGCATCCATCGTCTGGAGCGGGCTCGCTTTTTTGTACTTTCACTGGGTTAGCGGAACACTATTGTCGAAACCGTTACCCCGCAATAAACCAATATTTTGGTTTATTGCGGCCAGCTCTAGTTTGTACCTAAGCTTGAATCTTAGCCTCTTTTTTCTTATTTTTAATCCTCCTCAGTGGTTCTCTTTGTTCGGGCTTATCGGTATCATAGGCGCTAGTATCGTTCTTATTGGGTATTCCCTTGGAATCTCTCGATTATCGCTACGTAGTATAGTGTATGCACTGGCCGTTGGGTTTGTCGCGCCTCTGTACGAAGATATTTCCTCTTTTAATTCTTTGCGTGGTACCTACGCAATGTGGACGCCAATTGACCCATTTCTATTGACACTTATTCTCTGGCAAACCGGCATATTGATCGTGCTTGGCAATGCACTCTATCGGAGTCGACACGCTCAAACCAAGACGCCTACACCAACCTCAGATCAATGATGAATACATCAAAAGCCAACTATGCAGTATTCTGGGGTTCAAAACTGTTTTGGGTTGGACTTTTGTTAGGCATACTCACTGGCCTACCGATACTTGTATCTCTATCCGGGGTTCCTTTTTCTACGCTGCCCACTGTTTTTGTAGACTTTTTGGCCCTAATAGGGCCATATATCCTCCTGTCTTTGTTCTGGGGAGTTATCGCATTGCTCTATTTCTACCTCATCGCAAGATCCTCAATAGCATCAAAAAAGTCAGTACTGTGGGTCGCTGCAGCGACAACAAGCCTTCCATTTGCAGTCCTCACAGCATTTTTTACGAGCAATCTTATTTTTTTTGGTGGTCATGCGAGCTCTGACAGCCTAAACATCATGTATCCGCTCGCTGGTTTCTTGGGCGGATATACGGTACTGCGCGGCTTTAGCGTTTTTGTTCCCCACATGCGTTTTTACGATACTGCCAGCATTCTCGCAGCGTCTACTTTCATTCCATTTTTCTTTTTTACATTAAGTGGAAGCCAAAATCCGACTGTGGACATGTACGTCACGTGGCAGACAACCATATTATTGATGCTCGGAAACGTGCTCTATAAAACAACACGTGGCACGATAATTGCTCCATAGTGGTTACGATAAAATGTTTATACCTGAAAAATAGGTAGTTGTTAATTACGCGACCCACGAAGTGGCCGCGTCTTGGTATACTGCATGGTATGAATTTCACTGATCCAAAGACTGCCGCGCAGCGCCTGGGATTGCGTGTGGGTATGAAGGTAGGTGATTTTGGCGTTGGGTCAGGGCACTATACTCTGGCCGTAGCTCCACTTGTTGGCACGGAAGGTCGTGTGTACGCGATTGATGTACAGCAGGATGTTCTCACCCGTGTGCGCGGTCTCGCCGAAGAACGGCACATACTAAACATCGAAACGGTATGGGGAAACTTTGAAAAAGCGTTTGGTACGAAACTGCGTGACCACGTGCTTGACGCGGCGATCCTCTCAAACACACTCTTTCAGCTTGATGACCGTTCGACGGCCATTATAGAAATTAAACGCACGTTGGTATCTGGCGGCCGTCTGCTGGTTATTGATTGGGCCGGCACCTACAGCGGCATGGGCCCGGCCGCTGACCGACTTATTCCCGCACATGATGCCGAAGCGCTCTTCATTGGGGCGGGGTTCCATAAGGTCGAAAGTTTTGCGGCTGGCCCGCACCACTACGGTATTATCTTTACTGCACCATGAAAAATATCTCAACGTTCCAGGCAGTCCTCATAGGGGTCTTTGCGTTTGCTGCGTTGTTTGGCATGTTTATTTTTTCTACGTATTCTGGAAGTGGTTCCAGTGCGAAAAAAATAGGCACCGTTGTTATCTGGGGCACCCTGCCCGCCGCGCCAATGCGTGCAGCGCTTGAAAGTCTCGGGCAACAAAACAACGATCTGCAGGGCGTCACCTATATTGCCAAACCAGCATCAACTTTTGTCGGCGATCTCAACGCCGCCATTGCGCAGGGGCAAGCCCCCGACTTAGTACTGCTTTCGCAAGCCGACCTTGACCCTCTCGCCTCGGCGCTCACGCCGATTCCTTACACGGCTCTACCGCAACGTACCTTTTTAGACAATTTTGCAAATGTTTGTACGGTGTACCTCGGTCCGAATGGTGTCTATGGCGTGCCAATCGGCATTGACCCGCTTATGCTCTACTACAACCGCACCTTACTTTCCTCGGCGAGTATCGCTGCGCCACCCACGACATGGGAAGCACTCACCGGCCTCGTGCCCCAGATCACTCAAACGACCAGTTCACAAAACGTCTCGCGTGCACTCATTGCGCTTGGCGCGTATGACAACGTGCACGATGCGCGCGGAGTCCTCTCGACACTCTTTTTGCAAGCGGGGTTGCCAATTGTGTCTGAAGACGCGCGTGGTCAATACACGGTGTCGCTCGGTAACACACAGACTACGAGTGCGGTCGGCGGCGTGCCACCGGGTGAGTCAGTATTGCGTTTCTACACCTCATTCGCTGATCCGACGGAAATTTCCTACACCTGGAACAGCACGTTGCCAGATTCGCAACAAATGTTTCTTGCTGGCAACGAGGCACTCTATCTTGGCTATGCGTCTGAAGGGCAATATTTCGCGCAGGCAAACCCGAATTTGTCGTTTGACGTCGCTCCCGTGCCGCAGCCACAAATGGCCTCCATCAAGACGGTCTATGCAAATGTGTATGCACTTGCCATCCCTCATGGGAGTAGTAATCCCCAAGGAGCCTACCTTGCCGCTCTGGCGCTTTCAGGCGCAACTGCCGACCAGACTATTGCAAGCGCAATGGGGTTTGCGCCCGCACAGCGTTCGCTGCTTGCTGCGCCACCCAATGACCCGACGAGCGCGGTGGTGTACCCTGCGGCAGTGATGGCAAGCACCTGGCTATCCCCAGCACCCGCAACGACGGACCAAATTTTTTCAGGTATGATTCAGGATGTGATTACTGGTCGCGTGTCCATCTCGCAGGCACTCACCAACGCGGAACAATCTATTCGCGCTTCATTATGAGAAGACTCCTCACGCAAGCACTCTGGTTTGGTCTTCTTGTCGCAGGCGCTGCGCCCGCCGCCGCTTTTGCCTCAACCATAGTGCTTCCGCAATCTTGCACACCGGGCGTGACCGTCTGTCCAACTGGCACAACGTGTCAACAGTATGCCTCTAACAGTAATACCGGCACGAGTTTTTATTGCGTATCCCCACAACAGGACGCTGCGCCCGCGACATATATAAATAATACGTCTTCGGGAAACAGCGGCGGAACCACCGGGAATTCAAGCATCGCATCTCCTGTGGGACGAGCGTGCAGTGCAACACAATCTTGTCCAAGCGGATATGCTTGTGATAGTTTCACTAACACATGCACTCTTCGCATCCCCATCACGCACGCGTACGGGATTCAAAGTACTGGTGGTGCGCCTTGCTCAAATGGCAGCACCGGGCTCTGTAATCCACTCAAGGTCCAATCGATACAGGGGCTGCTTACCACCATCCTTTCGTTCGTGACGCAAATTGGCACGGTGGTGGTGGTGCTCATGCTTGTTGTCACCGGCTTTAAATTTGTCATCGCGCGTGGTAATCCTGGCGAGCTTGAGAAAGCGCGCACGATGCTCGTATGGACACTCATCGGGGCGCTCATTCTTTTGGGTGCCCAAGCCATCGCGGCTGGCATTAGTGCCACGGTCACCAGCATCTCTGCGGGTCCTTAGCGTATGACGATGACGTTTGCTCAATTTGTCGGATATCTCATTTTTCTACTCGACACGATGGTCGTGCCGTTTATTTTTGGTCTCGCCTTCATTTCTTTTTTGTGGGGCATGGTGAATTATTATTTTCTCAGCGTCGGTAACGCAGAAAAGCAACATAATGCACATGTGTTCATGCTATGGGGTATTCTTGGCATGGTATTATTATTTTCAGTGTGGGGAGTGGTGAATCTTGCGCTTAGCATACTTGGGATTTAGTTTAGAATGTTTGCGCTTTTTAGAGCACCTCTCACCCCACCTTTTGGTATGTCTCTCAAAACACTCACCACACGCGCAATACTAGTGCTCTGTACTCTTGCGTTGGCCAGCGCGGTGCCAGCGGGTACCGCGTTTGCGCAGTACGGCGGCTCTGGTGTTAGTTTTGCAACCGGCCCGGGCGGTTCGTCCTCAAGCTATTGTTTCAAGATTGGTGGTCTCCACATTGCCGGCGGTTATAATTCGGCTGGCGGCTCTGGACTCAATATAGGTTCCGGATCATGCGCTGGCTTTGGGGGCGGCGTCTTTGGGCTCGCATCGTTTTTTTTGTCACTCATTAATGGCGTCCTCGTACCGCTCATTTTCGCTATAGCATTCATTGTGTTCCTATGGGGCATGTTTCGTTATTTCATTGCGGGAGGTGATAATCCAGAAGAACAGGAAAAAGGGAAGCGACTTTTACTCTACGGCGTTTTAGGATTTGTCATCATGGTGTCGCTGTGGGGGATTGTGAATGTCGTTGCCTTTACGTTTGGGTTAGGCGGATCCTCGGCACCGCCACTACCATATTTATAACGCGTGCGGAATGTTTTGCCGCTTACCACAGTGACTCGGAGTCTATCGTTATAGAAATGTTTGGTGGAAGTGTGGCGAGACACTCGGAAAGTAATGCGTTCGGCCACGCGTCGCGCGGTATTTTTGCCACGAGTGTACGGACGCGTTCGCGGCCGCGGCGGCGGGTGGGCAGCCGGTCTGGGAGTCGTATGAGGTCGTGAGGCATCGTCATACTGCGGACACGCGCCTCATCTCCATCGAGACGCGAAATATCGCCCTGTACACGAATGACAAGCACGTGGCCATACGGCGGGTAGTGAAACGCATTGCGGAGCGCCGTTTCTTCTATAAAGAAGGGGGCAAGCGTTGTCGTGGTGAGCGCACTGCATGCAGTGTCATCGAGGCGGCGGGTGGCAATAAAAAGACGCTCCGAGCGCTCAGCAAGTGCGAGTGCGAGCCGCACGAAGCGCTCGCGCGATCGCCAGAACGGTAGCGCTAAAAGGGCATCTGCCGACGCAATAATCGCAAGTGAGAACGGGGTTGCTGGATCAAGCCAAGGGAGCGTTGCCGCGGTGCCGACCACCACGGTTCCGGGTGTGGTAAAAAGCGCGGCGGCCCTGCGGGCTGCCGCGGGCGTGCGTATCGTATCGGCATCAAATCGCACCACCCGTGCACGTGGTAGCGTGCGGGTTATTTCTTCGGCGACACGTTCGACCCCGATCCCAAGTGGTAATAAATTCCAACTTCCGCAGACGTCACAAAGCGCGCGTGCATCGCGAAGCACGCTCCCGTCTGCAGATCGCAACACGCGTTTCCCGTGGATTGTGGCAAGAGTGAGGGCGCGATGGTGTGCGTCGCGCACCGTAGTGCCACAGTCGCGGCACACAACTGCAGGCGCATAGCCACGGCGCACCGCACACACCACCGCACGTCCCCCGGTTGCCACAACCTGCGCAAGAGCCTTCATCAGTGGTTTAGGTACCGCAGCAAAGGCAGCAGCCTGTGCAACAGGTTCTTTTCCTACGAGCTGGTTTTTAGTACGCATGTCCACCAACTCGATAGTGCATCCCCGTGCTCGTCGCATCGGCGCTTCAGGCGTCGGTCGTATATCAAGTCGAAGTGGATAATCGCCGTACGTAATTGGTGTATTGCGTGCAACAGCGAGTGCGCGTATGGCGATGCGCCAGTCGATCTGCGGGGTTTTGAAATCTACGTACCCATCGGCACTTTCGCGCTCGATGATTAGATGTGCCAGCCGCTCAATTGGTACGAATGCGTATTGTGGCGTTGTAATAACAAGTGCAGCGCGAGCCGCCGCTATTACCGCCTCGCCGCGGCGCCTTGCGCTAATCTCACCCGTAATGACAACCGCAGAACCCAGGTCGCGTGCGAGCCGCGCCACCTCGATGGTTGTCGGCGCTATCACTAGCACACTCCCACCCCCTTGCGCCCGCACAAGCTGGTCACGATATGTCTGCAGACGACGAAGGTACGGTGCCTCGATGAACGTCACGTGTGTTCCCGCACCGGCGGCAAACCGTTTAGGAAATCCAGTGCGTATAATCGTCTCAGAAAGTATTTTTCGAAAGACGCTACCAAGCGATGTCGCGTGATACTCTGCGATGGCCGTGGCTGCCGTGCGGTAGGCAACTGGAACGATGCCGTGTGCTTGCGGCGCGCTCGCGCGTAACGCAAAGGGTGCGGATTTAATAGCCGCTTTTGCTTCACGTACTGGTACACAGGCAACAACGATGCCCGGCACGGCCTGTCGCCGTAACGGTATCGTGATGAGGGTACCGAGGCGGACGCGTGTGCGTGATCGGTACGACAGTGCTCCCGTCGATGCAGTACGGGCGAAGGGTATGACGTCTATTACAAACATAGCTACAGCGTGAGCTGGTAGACGGTCGACTGATCAACTACCACTACAGTACCGTCCGGCTGGACAGCGATACGTGGTGCTATACCGCGCAAAATTGGTGCGAACGTACGTGGGCTACGTGGGTCGAGAGAAAGCGCATAAATAGTTTTGTCGATACCGATTAATAGCGCATCTTGGCGCCCCGGGTAGGGCACGACCGCTGTTGGCTGCGCCACCGGCGAAAGAATGACGGTCGTTGCGCAGGTACCACCGATGCATAGATAGGGGGGTGGTGTACAGGAAGGCGTAGTGGTCGGGACGGCGACAATTTGATTGATGTCGGTTACCGAGACGAGCGCACAGCCGTCCGCCATAAGAAGTGGGTGCGCTGCCGTTGGGAGTGTTTGGTGCGCAACCAGCGTGCGGGCCGCTTGCGCCGCAGATCCAGAAAGAAGCGTTCCGTTGGTAATTTTTGGCACCAGGAATGCATTGGCGACCACATTCTTGTTATCAGGGACGGTTACTATGGTTGACCATGGCCAGTAACCAGTCGCCGAGGCAAGTAATGTATGAGTACCGGGAATAAGATTGGCAGTCATCGTGCTGGTTGCTGTAGTGCCGCGTGAGGTGTAGTCGGTAAACACTGTCGCATTAACTGGCAGGTCAGTGATTGTGAGGGTGTGCGTTTTTACAAGCGTAATGCCTGGCCCGAGGCGGTAGCCCATCATATAGCCCACCCCCAACAGCACCACCAACGCTACGCTGGTAATAATGACTCCCGGGAATAGGTATCGTTGCATGGGCTATAGAGTAGCAGATAAGCACGCTGGCGTCATGAGGTTACTGTGTCGCCCCCGGCGGTGGCGGTATTTGGCAGAGAGCCCTCCTCCGCGGTATGATAGAGCGCACCATTGGTATGTCTTTCTTTTCCCCAAAACTTGGTATCGATCTTGGCACGACCAACGTACTTGTTTTTCTTCCCGGCAAGGGCGTTGTGCTCAACGAACCCTCCGTCGTTGCGGTGTCAACGGAAAATAATAAGGTGCTTGCTATTGGTACCGCGGCCAAGCAAATGATTGGTCGCACCCCCGATACCATCATCGCGTATCGCCCAATGAAAGACGGAGTCATTGCCGACTACCGCGTGACCGAAGCGATGCTGCGCTTCTTCATGCGTCGGGCACTCGGTTGGAACCCGTTTCGCCCAACAGTGATTATTTCCGTTCCCGCAGGAGTCACGTCGACAGAGAAGCGTGCTGTTATCGAAGCTGCGGTAAAGGCCGGCGCCAAAGATGCGTTTGTCGTGAAAGAGCCAATTCTTGCGGCAATTGGCGCGGGAATCCCCATTCACGAAGCAATGGGGCGTATGGTAGTAGACATTGGCGGCGGTACCATCGACGTCGCCGTCATCTCTCTCGGCGGCATCGTTTCGTCTACGAGCGTGAAGTGTGCTGGCAATCGACTTGACCACGCAATCATGGACCACGTGAAAAAACAATATAATCTTGCCATTGGTGATAAAACTTCTGAGGATACGAAAATCAAGATTGGTTCGGCGGTGTCGGTTACTGAAGAAGAGACTATTTCTATAAAAGGGCGTGATCTCGTTTCTGGCTTGCCGCGCACCATAGATCTATCAACCAACGAGCTGGTGCAGGCAATGAGTCGTGAGCTGCGCGAGATGATGGGCGCGGTGCGCAAGGTGCTGCAAGAAACACCGCCTGAGTTGGCAAGCGATATCATCGACAACGGCATCATTTTAACTGGGGGCACGTCGCAACTGAAGAATTTACCTGATTTGGTGTATCGTCGTACGGGTGTGCAGGCGAAGCTCGCGCAAGATGCATACCATTGTGTGGCGCGCGGTACGGGCGTGGTCCTCAAACACCTCGATACCTACAAAAAAAGTATTCTTGCGAAGAAATAAAACGTGCCCGGGATGTGGTCTCCCGGGCACGCTCGATATTTATTTCCCCGGTACGGTGTTGAAGATAACCGCGATAAACCCGGCGAGAAGGACTAGTCCCGCAAACAATTTCCTCCATCGCGATTGCGGTTTTGGGATCCCCGTTGTTGCAGACATATATCGCCTCCTCAATCTTTTTCGGTGTGTGAGTGAATGGCGTACACAACTACTCCAATATTCCAATCTTTTTATACCACGAAGAGGTTGATTGTAAAACGGTGTCGTGGGGATAGCCGATGGGGAGTGCTATCATAGCTTTTACGTATGCGAATCGACATCGTACACCCCGGTGCTGACAAGTTGCGGTATGAAATCCGAGAGATCGTGGAGGTCGCGAATCGTATTGCTGCGCTCGGTACGTCTATTGTGTGGGAGAACATCGGTGACCCGGTCGCCAAGGGCGAGGCAGTGCCAGAGTGGATACGCAATATTGTGGGGGAGGCAGTTCGTGAAAACCACTCCTACGCGTACTCGCCGACTAAGGGTGTCGCCGAGACACGCGCCTACATTGCCAAAGAACGCAATCTTGAGGGTGGTATTAAAATTACGCCCGACGACATTCTTTTTTTTAATGGTCTTGGTGACGCGATTACGAAGATTTATTCGAACCTGCACCCGCGCGCGCGTGTCATTGGCCCTAATCCCGCCTACCCGACCCACTCCTCGGCCGAAGCAGCGCACGCTGGCGCACCGCACCTGACGTACCGACTTGACCCGGAGCGCGGGTGGGAGCCAGACCTCGACGACCTTGAGCAGAAAATTAAGACGCATAGAGACATCGCCGGCATCATCATCATCAATCCGGACAACCCAACCGGCTTTGTCTATCCGCAGGCGACGATTCGCCGGATAGTTGCCATCGCTCGCCGATACCAACTCTTCCTCATTTCAGACGAAATCTACTCAAATCTTGCATACGAGGGAAGTGGTATGCAGAAACTCGCTTCGGTCATTGGCGACGTGCCGGGAATTGCTATGCGCGGCATCTCAAAAGAGTTCCCGTGGCCAGGCGCGCGCGCTGGCTGGGTTGAATTTTACAATCGCGACAAAAACGCTGTCTTCGATCGCTATGCGCGCTCGCTCTTACACGCGAAAATGCTCGAAGTTTGTTCGACCACGCTCCCGCAGCAAGTCTTGCCGCAAGTGATGAGTGATTCACGCTACTATCCGTACCTTGCCGAGCGTACCGCGCGGTACGCGCGTCGTTCCGCGCGCGCCACCGCGGCGTTTGGTGCGGTTCCCAAGCTCATCGCGCACCCTGCGCACGGCGCGTTCTATCAGACTGTTGTCTTCAAGAAAGACGCGCTGAACGACCGCCAAACGCTGTCGCTTTCGCCTGAAGCGGCAGCGCTTATCGAGCCGCACATCGCCCACGCCACATTTGACCAGCGTTTCGTATACTATCTTTTGGCTGCAACTGGGGTGTGTGTTGTGCCGCTTTCAGTCGGGTTTAATTCCGACCGTGATGGTTTTCGTATGACGCTTCTTGAGCCAGACGAGGCGCAGTTTGACAAGACCATAACAACCATCGTATCAGCTGCGCGCACCTATTTGGCGTCGAATAATTGAATCTCACGCAAAGCTACGCTATGCTTGCCGGGTATCAGGGCCCATAGCTCAGTTGGTAGAGCGCTGCATTCGCATTGCAGAGGTCAGGAGTTCGACTCTCCTTGGGTCCACCAGTAGTCCAAAGCGGCAAGTTTTGAGTCGTATCAGAAAATAGCCCGCACGTGCGGGCTATTTTCTGGCAGGAGAAGCTGCCGCTTCCGGCCAAAGTCACTTCAACCCCGCGGGGAGTCGAACTTTTGAATGGCTTGACCGCGCTTGGTTCTGGGCAGAAAAATACCACAAGGGAAATGGTATACTGCCACTATCGTTTTCTCCCGCACTCATGGCCCCGAAACGCCGCACAATTCGCCTCAAGTTCCCAAATCATATGCAGGACATGATTCAGTTTCGAGGACTCAACGTCGAACACGTGAAGCTCGCCATTCGGGAACCCGATTGGACGAAAAAGACGTTCCAAGGTAGGCTCAGGGCCTGTAAACAAGTGGGTCGAAACAAGGCCGTCCGGGTGGTGTACTATAAAGATGGCTTTCGTGATAGCAACGACTACATCGTCATCACCGCCTATTATTCGCCTAGCTGCTGACACACTATGGACATCAAGTACGATCGGATTGCGGACGCCATGTACCTCACGTTTAGGCGAGGGAAGGTGGCAAAGACACTCGAGCTGATCGACGTCTTAAACGTCGACGTTGACGCTGCCGGCAAACTTATCGGAATTGAGATCCTCGACGCCTCAAGCCAGCAACGTTTGGTTGACAGCCTCCAGCGCAACGTTAATACCGGCGTACCGATTGAGATCGTGGCAGGCACGTCTGCAGTGGCGTAGCTTTTTGGGCGACGACATCCTCATGACAGGGAAGTCGGGCCGCTAGCTCAGCGGTCTCCGCGTGCGCCTCCCGCCATCGGCGCTCGTACATGCGTAGTACCACGCGCGCATAGTCTTCGACGTTCTTGTACGCATCTTCCAGTTCCGCTTGATTCGCGTTCGGCATAATGTTTCGAAGTATCGCCATAGCGCTCGCAATTTTCTGGTTGTCCTCTTTCGTGCTGAGATTGGTATCTTCAGAGCCAAGACCGCTGGGACCTCTGGCTATCGATGGAATTGATCTGTCATCATTTTTGTTTACGTCCGACATCTGGGCATGCTACGCCTCGTGCCAAAAATGGCAAACGTAAATTCTATGATGTTCCTAACGACCTCTTGCCTGTCGCGGCAATGTCCCACTCCTTGTGCGCCGCCTCGGCGGACGTAAAGTACCGCATAAGCGTGGCGATGAGGCTGTCGAGTGCCCGCCGGGCGGTTCGAGATTCGTATCGATGCGGTCCACACTTAACTATTGTTACGATGTTATTAGCGGAAAGGTTCCTTCACCACTTCCTTTGTTGAGCGGTGCTCGGTAGTCACTCTCATGTTATCCCCACCCACCCAACTCCCGCTCCCCCTCGCGTCACGCACACGCTATACTAAACACAGCAATACGCATTACCGTTGCATTTATTACA
>NCBJ01000023.1 GCA_002255585.1 Parcubacteria group bacterium 21-54-25
CGGCACCACTACCCCCTGGCGCACCCTCTCGGTGGCCGGCACCTCTGACCTTGGCACCAACGCGCTGGCCGGCTCCTTCACCGCCACCTCGACCACCGCTACCAGCACCTTTGCGGGTGGGATGGCTCAAGTCGGTCCTGCGGGCGTGAATATTAGTGGTAGTAAAGCTTATTACATCGGACGAAGTAGTGTTTTGGCCTACGGGAGTGGTTTTTCCGTAGGCGGCTCAAACATTGCCTCGGGTTTCGGCTCTACCGCTTTCGGCATGGGCAACACCGCATCTGCCACTTACTCCTCCGCCTTCGGCTACCAAAACACCGCCTCGGGTTTCGGCTCTACCGCTTTCGGCATAGGCAACACCGCATCTGCCACTCACTCCTCCGCCTTCGGCTACCAAAACACCGCCTCGGGTTTCGGCTCTACCGCTTTCGGCATAGGCAACACCGCATCTGCCACTTACTCCTCCGCCTTCGGCTACCAAAACACCGCCTCCGCCAACTCCGCCTCCGCCTTCGGCTCCGGCATCACCAACAGCATCGCAAACTCCACCATGGTCGGCCCCTCAAACACCGCCAAACTCACCATCCTCTCCACCGGCAACGTCGAGGCGCCCTTCTTTACTGCCACCAGCACCACCGCCAGCACGTTTAATGGGGGAATTACCATTAATGGCGGGGGGCTTACCATCCCTGTGCTTGCTGGCAATCTTTCTGTAGGCGGGACTTCAGGACTCACTTTTAACAATTCAACGCACCGACTCGGCATCGGTACCACATCTCCCGCGTATCCTATTGAAGTTGCAGGCAGCGGCTCCATCGGAGGTGCCGCAGGACTCGTTCAGACATATGTTTATAACGGCGCGCCCCACAGCATCGGTACGTATGTTGGTGCCGTTCCTGGAAGCGGGTATCCAATAGGTGGCTGGCTAAACACAATTACAAACGACCCGCTCTATTTTGGCACAAACTACACCGGCATTCCTCAAGCAACACTCACGACGACCGGGCGCTTTGGCATCGGCACCACGAGCCCTGAAACGACGTTCTCTGTTGTGGGTGCTGCGTGCATCAGTAAGGGTGCCGGTGCTACCGCTGCGTGCAGCAACACTCCCGGCACCGTTACGGCGGATCTCTACACCACATCACTCGCCGACCTTGCCGAGCGCTACCAAACATACGACCCGACTCTTTCCGCTGGCGACGTCATTGCGCTCGACCCGGCCCACACGCTCGCTGTGGAAAAAGCAACGTCAGCGGCGGCATCTTTCATCGGAGTGGTTTCGAGCGCTCCGGGTGTTGTGCTGGGGGGTGTAAACGCTTCAAGCGCGAGTACGACCGTCCCCGTGGCTCTGGCTGGCCGCGTCCCCGTGAAGTTTTCTACGCAAAACGGCGCTATCGCCATCGGCGACCGCCTCACCGTTTCTTCCACCACGCCCGGCATCGCCGTGAAGCTCGTGGGGAGCGGCTCGTACTTTGGGCAAGCTCTTGAGCCGTCGAGCGCTGCACAGGGCAACACCCTCATGGCGTTTATTAACCCCGGCACCTACTACGCAGGGCTCTCGATTGACGGCGCGCAGACAAACACAGCGTCGGCCTCCACCGCAGTCAACACAAGTACGAATGGTTTCGGTCTTTTGCTGGCGGCACACGCGACCATAGGCACCGCCACCGCTCCTTCTGGCATCACCCTCTATGATACGGTGACCAAAAAACCATACTGTTTCAGCATCGCTAACGGCGCTCCGGTAACCACCCCCGGCACCTGCCAAACCACCAGCCCGCAAACAACCAGCCCACAACCAAGCCCCTCTGCCGCCACCCCGCTTGCCATCACCGTCAACGGCAGCAAC
>NCBJ01000020.1 GCA_002255585.1 Parcubacteria group bacterium 21-54-25
ACGGACTCTCGGAGCGGTTGGGTTGGTGGTATAGGCCATTGGGTGGAAACTAACTGTTAAATCACATGAAGTGTTTCCAAGGTATTGAACCATAACGGGGGTCTTGCCTAAATAAGAAAAAATGGTATTATAGAATATAGATAAAAGGCGCTGCACATTGTCACACGGCGGTTGTTACACAACGTTCCACATTCTCGTCAATCCTCAACCAAGGAGAACACTAATGAACAGACCCATCCGGTATGTCGGAGCCGCGACCTCGACGTTTCAGTCAGAGCCATTGTCGGAGGATGAAAACGGGCAAGATCGCTTCTTGTCGGATTGGAACTACTGGGTGTCGCGGCAAGGAGTCGCCTCAACAATGGTGCCGCACTTTTCGCGGCACTTCCTTGAGTACGTGAGCTTTCTAAAAGCGCTCGGCGGTAACGTGTTTCGGCTTTCACTCGAACCGGAAATCGTTCCGCGCCCCGGCGCGTTTGACGAGAGAGTCATGGAAGAGTATGTACGAAAATTCATTACGTTGCGGCTGCACGGTATTGAGCCATTCGTAACAATCAACCACTACACCCTCCCGATGTATCTCACCGGTTTCGACCGACATACGGGAGATATTGCCCGCAGCGGTTGGGAACACCCGACCGCATTGCAGTATTTTCACACGCTCGTGCAGGGGGTCGCGGCGTTTCTCACAGACGCCGACAAGGTACGGGCCGTTATGAGGGAAATGGAGATAGAAAGAATAATGCAGGATCGGCTCATTGGCGAGGGACTCGCGCAGTACTTCATGACTATCAACGAGCCTATGGCGGTTGCGGGGCATGGCAACGTGCTCGGTATTTTTCCGCCACACAGAAAGGGAAGGCTCGATATCGCCCGTCGCGTGCTGCGCACGCTCGTTGCCGCTCATGATATCGCCTACGACGTCCTCAAGGAAGCGACGCACCATGCCAACAAGGAAGCGTTAGTGGGTGTTGGCCACAACTGGCAGTTCCACGACGGTGTCGGAAGCTCTTTTTTCCGTGGTGTCGAACACTATGTCGCGGATACGTTTGAGCGAGACGGTTCTTTCTCGGACTTCATCGGGCTTCAGTACTATTGTCGAACAGATGATTTTTCGAGAGGGCATCGCGCGGGAGGTATGGGTCGGTATCTGGACTGGGGAGACGTGTATCCTGCCGGTATTCACGCGGTACTCACAGACATGAGTACACGCTACGTAGGGAAGCCGGTGTGGGTAACGGAGTTCGGTTTCTCGGACAAACACGACTTCGTGCGCCCGCACCTGATTCTGGAAACAATGAGCCATATTCGCGTCGCGCACAGAGACGGTGTTCCCGTGGAAGGCATTCTCCTTTGGACACTTGCTCACAATTTTGAGTGGGTGAAGGGAATGAGCGAATATTTTGGACTCGTTGCTGAAGCCGAGCTACCCATGCCGCTCGTGAAAAAACCAGGGGAAATTAGAAGCTGGGAAGCGTGGCGCGCAGTTACCAGCGCAGTTTTAAATCCGTCACCAGGGACGCGGGCGGTGCTGGAGAACGCGTCTCGTCTTGCCGCACACCAGTACCGGCGGATGGGTGGAACCTAGAAAAGCAATGGCGTCGCGCAGGTCTTCCTGCGCGCTTTTTTATGCAAGGAGAGGTGTGTTATGGCAGCCCGGCAGACAACAGGAGCGCCACAATAATGGGTGCGGTGAGGAGGATAAAGGCGATGCCGCTTAATACCGGCGGTGTCGCCCATCCTTTTGGATAATATGTTTTGACCATATACGCACCGATACCGAAGACCAGCACCGTAGCAAGCATATATATATAAAACATAGTAATACGTATGAGGGATTTATTTTCCTATAAGGGCAATATTGTTGCCGAATTCAAGTATACCGCAGAGACAGGCGACCCTATAACCAATTTGCGCAATCGCTAGAGGCCACTTCCGTCACTCGATTTGTCGCTAATTAGTGCAGCATACTTGAAAGAGCTCGAACCAGCGCCGCCGGTGGGGGTGGCGGCGAGCTCGGGCTCGCAATTTCCAACGTGGTGTCTCCGCACGGTACCGCACCGAAATGGCCTAAAAATGCAGAGTGCTTTCAGAATTAATGCATTCAAACAAGGCTTCTTTTCGTTTTCTGATCTTTAATCTTCTTTTTGTTCTTGCGCAAGCTCCTGAGCTTCTTCTAGGGCAAGTGTTTCAAACTCCTCTCCCGCCTCTTTTTCGGCACGGTCGAGCGCGGTAAACGCTTCTTCGACACGACGGGCGGACTCGTTCACCCGTGCTTCGATCTCATTTAATTGAGTTTCCGTGTGGCGGAAACGCTCGTCTATATCGGCGTTAATTTCTCGCGCTTTACTAACAAGCTCGCTGAGCTCGCTCTGGGTTTTTTGATCGGATGTATTATCAGCCATAAGATAGTTTACTGGTTCTCTTGGGTCTGGAGGAACTCGTCTAATCCCTTTAATAAAACTTCCCGTCTTTCTGTCACCTCGCCTGCTCCGCGCCGGTCGCGGTAAGCGATTCTGAGATATTTTTCCATCACATTTCTTATCTCTTGAGAAAGGAGTCGGCTTGACTCGGCATATCCTGTAGAGCGCAGAAACTCTCTGGTAAACGCGCGCGCCTCGTCGACCCCAAAGGATTCCGCACCAACGCGCGCGCCTCTTTCGTGCATACGAGCGAACCACCCGGTAATGTATTCAGAAACAGCATGGCCACGCAATCTCTCTTGAGAAAGACCTTTCTCAAGAGACGAAGAGGCATCCGTGCCACTCGACGGAGACGTCTCAAACGGAGAATATTCTTGCCCGCGCGGGTGAGGAGAGACTGGTTCTGGCCCCATCTCAACGTACGGTACACGCACGCGCGTCTCCACATTCATTTCAACGGGGCGCCCTTGTTTTATCCTCTCAAATTGGTCTCGTTTGTCGCGGTATAGGTTAGCGCGTCGATCTATCTTTGCGATCCCTCCTCCTATTTCTGTACGACGCTTATTGAAGCATGTCCTCTCTTTATTAATTTTTGCGCGTCCCTCTGCCACGATTTCCCACAGCTCCTTTAGTGAGGGGTTCTCCTGTGCGGTGTGTGCTATGTTGTCTAGTATTTCCGATTGCTCGCGCCACTGTGTTTCTTTGACCGCTTCGAGGAGTTCAAGCCGGTCACGCTGGAGTGAGAAGTTCTCGAGTTCACTCTCCATGGGCTCCAGCCTTGCATTGTATGTGTGTATAAATTTATTTGCGAGCGCGTCACGCTTATTGATGAAAAGGTTACGGCGATTTTCTCTCGCCTCAAATTTACTTTGCAGCTTGTCTTTCTTGTTCAGCAGCTTTCTCTGACTGAGTTCCAAGGTCTTTACCGCAAGTTCCGACCGCTCTGCTCCCGGGAGATTTTGAGCGCGAATGTGCGCAACGTTTGACTCAAGAGAGCGTGCAGAGTTGCCAAGATCACGTATCGCCAAGTCAAGCCCATCCATTTTTGCCTTGAGGCGCGTCGCTTGTGTTTCGTGTCGTCCTGCCCAAAGCTGATGGTAGGCAAGCTGAAACCTTCCCAGTATTTCTCCAGGGGCTCCCACGACCGTTTCCTGTGCGCGTTGAAAAAGATATCGCGCCTCGTCAGACATTGTTTCCCACACCTTCCTTCCCGATGCCGAAAGGCGTTCGTAGATATTTTTGTTTACCCCTTCAGCGAATGCTGCTTGCTCACCTGTAAATTCTGTACGAGATTCTGGGTGAACCGTTTTTCGTGCCTCAAAACCTTCGGGATGGATCGTGAGAGGAGGGTCTTCGGGCGATGCGGCAGCAATTTTTTCCAGGACGCTTTCTTCGCCCAGTTCTTCATGATTTATTGGCACGACAGGCTCTCCCTGTTGTTTTTCAGCAGCTTCATCCGATTGTCCCATCGTGTTTTGCACCAAACCCATCCTCCGCAGCCGCTCCGCAAGAGAAGGGTGCTCCTGTTCTATTTTTTTGGACCGGTTGAGAATTTCTCTCCTCTCTCGCCCGCGTTCAATCTCGCGTATCTTATTTTCGCGATTTAAAATATCCACTTCTATTTCTTCAGCTTTATTTCCATGGGCTTGGGCAAATTGTTTCTCAAGAGTTTTTATTTCCTCTCGTATATGCGAAGTATCCGCCAAGTTTTCTTCCTGCACCTTATTATTATTTCCCGATTCCAATGACATATCTTTCAAGTGCTGGTTTTTGGTAAAGTTTTCTCAAAGCTTAAAATAAGCATACCATAATTACCTCGGCTCTTAATTCTATTTTAACACACCAAAATATACAGAAAAGACAGGCGTGACAGACAGGGCCACCCTTCTTATATTAGCTCGGTAGCTAAATATATTTTGGTTTTATTCCAGTACCGTTCTCTACAGGAATCGAACTGCCACGGTAGCCCTTCGGGGGTACGGCCGACCCGCGGTTCATTGGGCTTGGAAATTGATACAAAAAGAAATCGGGGCTGCCCACTGGTGTGGACAGCCCCGAAAAAATTTTCGAGTCCAAGGATCAAGCAGAAAATTAACCTGCAAAAGACCCAAGGATTCGAAGTCGAGTATCACTGCGGGAAGGACGCCGACGCGGAGCCGTAGAAGCTGCCCGCAACGTCGACCCATCGCGTGTCGAACTTGACCTCGCCGTCGCTGAAGACGAAGTACGGCGCGTGCGAGAACTCGGACTCGCCACTCGTCATGTATTCGTCGCCGCCGCAGTCGATCCAGAGGTCGTCGTTGTTGGTGAGACGTTCCGGATGCAGCAACAGCATGATGCCGATCTCGAACGCGCCGAGAACGAAACCAACGCCACCGATGACCGCACGCGCCCGGCGAACCGAGCGACCGCGATGCACCAGACCGAACTGCGCAGGGATGACCAGGAGGTCATAGCCCTTTTGCAATTCGGCGATCTGCGCCATGGCTTCCTTCTTCCACGAAGTCTCGCGGAAGGTCTCGCGGAAGTTGGCGTCCGTGAGTTCGTTGTCGCTGCAGTAGTTGTAGAAATTGCCCTTGCGGGTTTCGCTCAACTTAGCGAGGACGATCTCGACGCAACTGGCGTAGGTCGAGACGCCGTGGAGCTTGGCGAAGGACTGCCACGTCGGAATGACGAAGAGGCCTTCGGCGCCTTCGGGGACGGCCATCTGCGCGGCCTTCTCGTCGTGGAAACCCACGCCGGGGAACAACACACGAAGCTGGTTCGACTGCCAGGCGACATCCTTCGGCTTGGTGTAGCCGGAGAGGTAGCCGTAGGTCGATTTCACTTCCTCGTCCTTGTATTCCTGCGGGTTCGCCAGCTCGGCGAGCACGAGGATCGTGGCTTCGCGGATGCGGGTCGCCCAGTTGGGGTTGCCGTGGATGCGCTGCGCGCTGTCCTTGGCGAGGCTGTAGTCGGCGATGGCCTTCTCGACCGCGTCTTGCGCGACCCGAGTGATCTGCTTGACCTGCCCCGGCGTTACCGGGTCTTTCTGAGTAAGCGTCGTCATGACGTTAGCTCCTATCCGAATCGTCGGACTTGCGACTCAGTCCTCCCACGAGGTGAGCTGTTTACGGCCTAGTTAACTATCTTGCGACAGTCATTGTAAAAGGTAAGCCGTAAAAAGCTCCCCTCGTGAGTAGTGATGCTAGTTGTAAGGAGCAGCGTTTGAGCCGCTGATTAGGATAGCATAGATAGTCCATATAGTCAAGAGCGCCGTTATGGTTCAATACCTTGGAAACACTTCATGTGATTTAACAGTTAGTTTCCACCCAATGGCCTATACCACCAACCCAACCGCTCCGAGAGTCCGTC
>NCBJ01000021.1 GCA_002255585.1 Parcubacteria group bacterium 21-54-25
GACGGACTCTCGGAGCGGTTGGGTTGGTGGTATAGGCCATTGGGTGGAAACTAACTGTTAAATCACATGAAGTGTTTCCAAGGTATTGAACCATAACGCACGGCTTGACAGGGGCATGATTTTGGTGTATTTCTTACCAAGACGATATGAATTGGACTGTGGCACTTGCCGCGCGGCTTGTCCGCGCCTCACAACGCGCGCGTAAAAGGAAGGGGATCTTCCTAGGGCTTTCGCTGGCCGTTTTTTTGTTTTCGCTGGCTTTCCTTGCCCGGCTCGACCTGCTTCCCGATGCGCCGCCACCCGCGGCGGCGTCCGAAGCGTCGAAGGTAACGCTTGAAACTTCACCGCTTGTTTCGGGCACCACAACACCAGTCACGAGCCCGCTCGTTCCTGCAGTTGAGCTACCGATTACGGTAGAGATTCCGACCATTAATTTATCGACCACGGTCTTAAATCCAAACACAACAAATATCTCGCTGCTCGATAAAGCGCTTCTTTCCGGCGCGGTGCGCTACCCGCTTTCGGCACGCCTCGGTGAAGCAGGGAACGTCATCATCTTCGGGCACTCCAGTTATCTGCCCTTTGCTAACCCGATATACAAAACATTTGACGGTATACAAAAGCTCAAGGCGGGCGACACCATCACCGTGTCTTCGCAAGCGGTTGCCTATGTCTATGCGGTAGACACTGTTTCAAAAGAGAACATATCGTCTGCTGCTATCCCGCTTACGGTTCCGGGCAAGGAACTCACGCTCTCGACGTGTGATTCGTTTGGTGCCAAGAGCGACCGCTTCGTCGTTACCGCACACTTTGTAGAAAGTCATCCGATTCCTACGTCGTAGGATGCGGATGACTCTCCGCAAGGAGAGGGAAGTATAGTTCTTTGAATCGAGACTATTTTCTATGCGTTTCGCGCGCACGGAAAATAGTTTCAACGAATCAACCAATACGCTGACCGCCGTGTGCGGAGAGGAGGCCGAAATGGCAAAAATGTTCCGGAAGGATCGGTTGTGGGCGCAAAACCGTCGCGCCTGGTGGAAATTGTATCGCGTGCCTGTTGGCATCGCGTTACTGATCGTTTCCATCGGGCTAGGTGCTGCTGGTTGGTGGATGTACCACAACGAACCGAAGCGTCCCGTAGTACTAGAAGCTAAAACCGCTTCTGTACAACCGCAGGCAGCAACGAAGCCCGCGGTGGCACCGCAAGCGCAAGCATCGCCTGCGGCAGTAGTCCCGAAGGCCAAGTCGTTGGTAACAGCAGCTCGGGCCGCGGAACAACTCAACCTAAAACAGGAGGCCAAACCGCGTGTGGTAACGCACCAAAAGAAGGTGCGACGTTACGTTTCTGTAGAGACGCACCCGGCGCGGCCGCGTCGAAAGGTTCGGCACGAATGGCGTCATTGGGGTGCGGCTCCTTTTGCACATACGTTTGCTGACGCGTGCCGTAAGGCACTAATGGCAATCGATGGCTTCAAGAAGATGCCGCCACAAGTTAAAAGACACTTCAAACGAGTACTCGGAACGAGTTGTGGCGGTGGAGTGGTGGAGTGGCTATCGCCGGCCACACAGTTCAAAGAGATGTGGGCAGGTCCCGATCGCACGCACAAGACACCGTTCGTTATAGAAGATGTTTCGGTTGCGGAATTGCCGGTACGTCGTTCTCCGGACGGTCGTCGATACCGCAGGGGCGCGGTGGCCGAGACGCCAAAGGCACTCAAGTGGACGTACGAAGACGACGGTACAATTTATACCCTCGATATTCCGTATGTCTGCTTCAACATCTCATGGCGTTCCTCTCGAACGACTTCGCACGAGCAATGTGTCAAGATTTCGTTTGATGCACCGATGCACGGGCATGTGCATTGGGGTGTAGGAACGAAGGACGGTCCGCTTCCGCCGAGCGCGTGCAATGCACAACGGCAAGGATCGGGCCCGTACACTTCTTGGCTCAGTCAGTGTGAGGAGTGCAAAGCTCCTGTGGGCTATATTCGAAATGTTTTGCATGACAGCTCCGCAACGGTGCCGCAGAAGTTCAAGTACCCGGTGAAAAGCAAGAAGCAAACATTTCGTTTTTCAACAGCAGTTGAATCACGAGTTGTATACTTCTGCCTCGAGTATCATGACGGAACTAGCACGTGCGGCGTGTACATGCGGCCACAGGACTGGAAAGGGAGGCGACATGTGATCATAGATCCGTCGCTATGGCGGACTGGTCATTGCCCGAATTGAACGGGCGCGGATTGTTGGGAACCTTGTATATCTTGTAGGTCCCCAGCAATCCTTTTTGTGCACAAGCTATGAAACACAACACTACCTATTCTCATAAAAAGAAATTGAGCCCGATGGGTATCGGACTGCTTACCGTACTTGCTACGGTAGTGTTTGGCGCAACTATTGCGATTGCGACAGGCCTGGTTACGCCAGCACAAGTATTTGCGCAGGTTGTTGGGCCGTCCTGCTGTACCCTACCGCCACCCCCGCCGCCGCCGCCACCCCCGCCGCCGCCGCCACCCCCGGTCATCGTGGCGCCAGTGCCAGCGTGTACCGTGTCGGCGTCACCCGCGTCCATACAGACGGGCGGGTCGTCCACACTGTCTTGGCAGACAAGCGCAGCTTCCTCAGTGTCCATAGACAATGGTATTGGGAGTGTAGGTACGAGCGGTTCACATAAAGTCTCGCCGAGCAAGGACACAACATACACGGTTACCGCCACTGGCCCAGGTGGACAGGTGACCTGTCACACAACCGTGACCGTCGTTTTACCACCTCCACCCGCGCCTTCCTGTACGCTTACAGCAAATCCGAGCACGGTACACGGCGGCGACGCAGCGAAGCTTTCTTGGACGACGACACACGCAACTTCTTTTTCAGTAGACCAGGGCATTGGTGCGCTCACACCCGTTGAGAACGGTTCGACGAGCGTCTCACCAACCGCTACCACCACCTACACCGGCACCGCTACTGGCCCGGGCGGCACGGCAGTGTGCCACACAACCGTGCACATCGTGACGACCCCGCCTCCACCCGCGCCTTCCTGCACGCTCTCGGCGAGCCCGACTTCGGTTGCGCCGCATGCGACGTCGACCCTCTCGTGGACCACTAAAGACGCAACGTCCATCAGTATCGATAACAGTATCGGTGTTGTACAGCCAGCCGCGGCAGGGTCGGTAGGTGTTTCCCCGGCAACGACCACGACGTACACTGCTACTGCTACCGGTGCAAACAATGCCACAGTCACCTGTCATGCCACAGTGACCACGACCACCACACCACCACCCCCGCCCACGCCTTCCTGCACGCTCTCGGCGAGCCCGACTTCGGTTGCGCCGCATGCGACGTCGACTCTTTCGTGGACCACCACCAATGCCGACACGTTCTTTATCGACCACAGCATCGGCACCTCGACGCCGACGGCCGCAGGATCAGCCTCGGTGTTTCCAACCGCTACCACCACCTACACCGGCACCGCTACTGGCCCGGGCGGCACGGCAGTGTGCCACACAACCGTGCACATCGTGACGACCCCGCCTCCATCCGCGCCTTCCTGCACGCTCTCGGCGAGTCCCGCAAGCATCAGCTCGGGCGGCATCTCGACGCTTTCGTGGACCACCACGCACGCCGTATCACTTTTCATTACCCAAGGTATCGGTACCTCAACGCCGGTTGCGGCCGGGAGCGCGACTGCTTCGCCTACCGCAGACATCACCTACACAGCAACAGCGACTGCTGCCGACGGCCAGACGGCGACTTGTCACGCTGCGGTTACCGTTGGGGGTGGCGGCGGCGGTGGTGGGGGCGGGCCGATATGCACCCTCACTGTTTCGCCGACGGCCATTAGGTCAGGAGGCTCGGCAACGCTCTCTTGGGGCGGCACCGATATTTCCAGTGTTTTCATTGACAACGATATCGGCACCACGACAAGTTCCACTGGCTCCACAAAGGTTTCTCCCGGCGTCGGTGCACACACATACACCGGCACGTTCACCGCCACTAATGGGAGCACTCTTATTTGTAATGCAACACTTACGGTTACCACTGGCGGCGGCGGGGGTGGTGGCTGTGTTGGTAATTGCGGTGGTGGTGGCGGCGGGGGTGGTGGTTCACCTCCGCCCACCATCACGCTCACCGAGCTTCACAAACCACCCGGTCCGCAACCGTTAGCGTTTGTGTATCTCTCGCAAATCCCGTACACCGGACTCAGTCTTGGTCCGGTCGGCACGCTGTTTTACTGGTTTGTGTTGGTACTCTGGAGTTTGGCAATAGCATATTTTGTGCTCTTCATATTCTTGCCGGGACTGAACCGTTATGCGCGCGCCTTCGGGCTTCGTGTGCGTCAGGCACTTAACGCGCCGGAACCACTGCGCTCTTCAGTCAATCGACCTGTTCCACTGCCACCCGTGGTTGAGCCGCACGACACTGCGCCTTCCGTAAGCGATACACGTACGCCCGAAGCACCGCGCGGCTACTCGCAGTACGAAGGATTTCGTTCGTTTGCGCACGCCGGCGGCCCCACACTCGAAGACATCATAAAAGGACTCTCACGGGAACCAGCATCGCAACCGCTTCCTCAAGAAAGCGAGCCAACTGCAGTACCTCCAACACCAGGTATACTGTTAGCACAAGCTATGGCGCGCACAAAAGATACCGAACCAGCAGCTCAGTCGGCAGAGGAAATAGTATCGGCGACAGAGGTTGCCGCGACGCCAGAGCCGGTTCGTCCTGTTGCAACCGATACGCGAGGGTTCCTTGCCGCCCTGCTCGAAGGTGACCGCGAGGCGGTATTTGCGACACTTCGCCATGTCGCACGTGGTGGCGGCAGCATTGAGCAATTTCTCACTGCCGCGACCTGCGCGCTTGACGACGCGTACCGCGCACGCATTGACGGGACCGACTGCGATCCCGACATCATACGACTCTCAGCGAAATACCAGACGCCAACGCTCGAACGAGTTGTTGCAGCGCTTACCACGGCAATTGACTCGAGTTACACTTCGGGAATAACGGGGGCAAAGCTTGCTCTGACGCGCGCACTTGCACACATTGGCGCATAATATATTTTCCAAAAGAAAACCGCCGCGGCCGGAGGC
>NCBJ01000002.1 GCA_002255585.1 Parcubacteria group bacterium 21-54-25
CTCCTTTACGTCCTGAGCGATGCGGTGATTCTTCATACGAGAGTATGTTAACGCTTAATCTCGTCTAGAGAGTGGTCTGAAATTTGGGGGTCAGGTCACCTGATACCAAGACAGGCGCGAATGATCTCTTGGCTAATGTTCTCAACTACAAGCATCTGGAATTGCTGGAACGCTACAAGCGCAAGCTGAGCCTCTCGCAAGCCGATGCTGAAGAGCTGTTTAGCGATGTGAAAAGATATCTCTGTCTCGTCGTGGCGACTGGCGAACGCCTCTCTCCCACGCGAGCCATCGATGCTGGTTGGCACGAGTTCCTCATGTACACGAGAGACTACGCCAACTTCTGCACCCGCTACTTCGGTGCCTTCGTCCATCACGCACCTGATCCGGTCTTCATGCCGCGTTTCGTTGTGTCTGACGCCACGGCGACGGTTGCTTGTGCCAGCGATGTCTTCGGCGAACTTGGCAAGAACTGGACGGCACGCGCCGCGGGCGATTGTTCGGCTGATTGCTCGCCTGACTCGGATTGCCACGGCGACGGATCGTGTGGTGGCGACGTGTGATTGCTTTCCTTTCGGAAGGCGGGTCAGACTTTTTGTCCGACCTTTTTATTTCTTGCGGAGTATCAGGTCGAAAAAATGCCAATGCTTTTTTCTCGCAATCTCTTCGGTGTATTCTTGCTCTTCGAATACTAGCTCTTCGAATCCATGAGCCAGCGCATGGACTTCTTCTTCTGAATGGAAGGTCATGTCGTTTTTCCCGAACCAATCATCGCGGACACTGAAGAATTGGCCGGTGAATATACCGCCGGTCTTGAGCACGTTGTGGATCTGTGACCAGAGCTTCTTGAACTCGTCTGGTGCGACGAATGGGAGCGCGAGTTGAGCCGAAACGAGATCGAAATGCTCAGAAGGGAACTCGTAGTCGCCAAATCGCTTCTCGACATAGGTGAAATGGCTCTCGGGTGGACATGACACTTCTCTGAACTGTGGCGTCTGATCGACAGCGATGACTTCCTTGAACCCCTCTTTTAGGAGAAGTTCGACATCATGCAACGACCCCGCGCCAAGATCGAGCGCGACACCTTTTTCTTTCACATAGGGCAGCGCTCGCGTCACGAGCGGCCGTGGTTTCGTGATACGGCTTTGGTAGACGACCCATTTTTGAATTTCAGAATCCATTGAGAGGCAGTATACCGCTATACTCAAAATCACGCTCGACTTGCGCCCAATCTACCGTTCGGAACCTATCCGCATAGGGGAGCAAGATAGGACAAGTGGTTGCAAAATTACTCTTCCTACTGACCATGTAGATGTTCCAGAGCACAGCGCTCGTCCTCGGGGTCGTTTATTAGACGAGGGCTACTTGGTGCTTGTAGGTGAACAAATGGCCAAGGACTCCCACAAGATTAACTCCGCCGCGCTCATAAAAAAGTTTGATAAACCAGTGAGTTTTATTACCGTAAACGATAATAAGAATGGCAATTGGAGTGGAGCAAAAAAATGCATACGGTAGCGAACAAACCAAAAGAACTCGTTGTAATTAAAAACGCCCATCACAATTTCACTGAAGATGGCAAACAAGAGGAGTTATATGCAGCAACCGTGCGATGGTTCAAAAAGTTTTCGTAGTGAGATTTCTCTTTTGGTTAGCTATATCAATAACGATAGGGTAGGGAGAGAACGGCATCGCAGCGGTGGAGTATGCTTTGAACACGAGGCCCCGGAAGCGGCACGGCTTCCTGAGCCCACTAGAAGTCTGGGGTGGTGCAATTAAAGGTTAAATTCAGGTCTCCAAACTGTCCTAAAATCCCACTCATATCAAGAGATTTGAACGGCACCACCCAGGAGTAGCGTGTTTGATAATTGCTGCAGCCATAAAAAGGCAGTACTATTTTAGTAATGACAAAACCCGTACTGCTCACGGTGTGCGTCGTGGCGTTGATACTCGTTGTCGTCAGTGTCGACCTGCTGTTCTTTAGGGATCGGTTTTGGGAACGACTTATCGCAAATATCGGTATCGTTTTAGTGTTTGCTGCTTTCTGTTTACGGTTCCTGAGATGAATGTGCGGAAGCGTTACTTCTTCTGCGGAGCGTACTCCTTTGCCAGCCAGGTAGTGAATTGCAGGTCTTGTGAAATAGTGCTGGATGCCTGCTGAATTGATGCCGCAGTGCTGCTGGCGCTGGCGGATGACCCAGACCCAGAGCCTGTGTGGGAAAAGATAAAAACAAGAATAATAATCGCCACCACGACAAATACAACGAGTCCTATAAAACCGCGGTCTTCTCTATGCATATCCTCACAGTATACGCGCTCCCAACACTAGGCTTATGCACAGAGCAGCCAGCGTGCCCTTGTGTTGCGTCAGTAGTGGATTTATGGTGTATATATACTCATGGATAGCGAATCAGAAACTCCTAAACCTTTCGGCCCACGCGCAAACGCTTTTAAAACGCTCCTCGGAAAGATTTATTTTCATCGACTACCTTCGTATGGAAATAAGATATTTTATGGGCTCGGGTTTCTCGCTCTGACTTGTCTGGTGTTGCTTGCCGCCACAGGCATCACCATGGCTTTCATGGGTCAATCTTGGTGGCTTGCAAACCCCTTGGGGATTTTTGTGCGCAGCATCCACTTGTGGACCGTGCAGGCCTTTATTGCCATATTGATACTGCACATTCTCGTTGGCCTTACGACGAGCGGTTTTCGGAAACCACGGCGAATGGTTTGGGTCTTCGGTGCGATAATTTTTGGTCTGGTACTTATTCAAACAGAGTTTGGATATGGGTTACGTGGCGACTTCTCCTCTCAGTTTCGCGCAGTATCCGGGGCGGATTTCTGGAACGGTTCCCATCTTGGGTATTGGTTAAATCCACTTAATTATAATCAAACATTTGCACTTCACGTAGCCATCATCCCGCTTCTCATTTTGCTGCTTTTTATTGCGCACTATATTCTCGAGCATAGCTATGGCATCGCAAGACCGTATCGCCCCGACATCAAGTACAAGATGGTTCCGGCGGATCACGCCGTCATGTATAGGCGTGGCGTGGCGCTGGTCGCCGCCATTCTTGTACTCGCGTTTTTCTTTCCTTCACCATACGTAAGGGCGATACGCATTGCTGACGTTACGCAACAAAACCCCTCAATGGTTGCTGCTAATTTGTTCCAAGAATTCAATCGAACGTCAGAAACGGCGACATATCTTGATTCAATCGATCCGTATACGTTCGATACGCGGTACGTATACGTTGTTATTCCATACCAAAAATTGGCGTCCTCTGTGGGCGGTGAAAATGCCTGGCAAGCCTTTGAACGGGCGCCAACAAATACTCAGCATCAATACACACAACAGGCACAGCAATATTTTGCCCAGCCGTCGGCAAAATCTGTGGCGTTGCCAAACATCACGAACGGCGTAGCAAACCCCGTCATTACCATGATTAACACTCTCATACCCGCAGCAAAAAACGGCCTCTATGCAGCAATTCTCAATCAAGAGCAACCGAGTATAAACGATACGTACACACTACGCTTTTTGAATGATATGAACTTGTTTGAGAGAAAAGCGGAGACACTCAACATGGATACCGCTCAGTGGGGTATGACTAAAGACGAAACCGGGAGCATCTGGAAACTCCCGCCGGGCTCATGGTGGCTTCTACCGCTCGGGATAGTAAATAGTAGCTTTAATCTATTGAGTAATCCGTATGGTGATCGTGACGCCGCATGGGGGCTTGGCGCTTTGATGCTCCTCTTTATTACTTTCCCATATATTCCGTTTCTCAACCGTTTGCCAGAGAAGCTTAATCTCGCGCCCTTCATTTGGAAAACAAAAGAGAAAAAGGAGTAGGGTGGATACTTCTCTGTTGAGAAGTGCTACGATGGATACGTCGTATGAAAATCATCAATCAAACCGCAACCGACATGACCATCACGCATCCGAGTGTCGTGCGGTCGGTGGTTGGCGTTATTTTTCTTGTGCTGAGCGCCGTGCTCTTTATTGTGTCGATAGCAGGTTCGTCGGACGCATTATTTTTCTCACACACGGCGTATTTGCTTTTTATCGTTGGCGTATTTGCGCTTTTTGTTAATACCGACATAGTTATTGATATTGATAAAAAGACAGGGCACATCCACCATAAGAGGAAAAAGTTAGTTGGTAGCAAAACGGAAACACACGATCTTCATAACGTCTCGCACGTAGAAGTGCGCCACACGCAGCGGCACGCAGCAGGCACGCCACTCATTTCTGAATCATTTCTCATCTTTTCGGACGGGTCAGAAGTACGTATCGATCGAGGGAGAATGACCACTCATATTGCCATAGGTGACAGCGCAACCAACGAAAAAGAGAAGGCCAGTATCGCAAGTCGCGTTGCCCGATTTCTCGGTATACCGGTCGAAGATCGTATACGCTCAGAACAAGACCAGAAGCTCATGTGAGTCCCAGTAATGCTGCGGCGTGCGCCGGTGGTGTGCGGGCGTCAAGCGAGAGGCCGGCGCTTACGCCCAGTAACACAATGAGCGATACCAAAAACATGTATCGCGCCCAGCGTTTTGTATCGTGTGTAGTGAACCCAGAAACAGCGAGCCACAACCACAATCCTCCGAGTGGCAGCACGCCAAGCGCGTACCCGATACCAGTATTGCCCAGCATAAAAAACGCATATGCGGTAAAAATAAATACGATTAGATACAAAAGCATGTGTATTTGCGTCTCGCGCAGGGTTCGTTGCGCTGGTAGTACAGGAATGTCGGCTGATCGATAGTCGTCAATGCGATATAGCGCAATAGCAAAAAAGTGTGGAATCTGCCAAGAAAACAGCAGCAAAAAGAGCATTAGCGCGGCGATATCAAGTTGATGCGTGACTGCCACATATCCAACAACTGGTGGCATGGCACCCGCAATTGCCCCAAGCTGCATAGCATAGTGCGTATGCCGTTTTGCCCACATACTGTATACAAACACATACACGACGAACCCAAACAGTGCGCAGGCGCCTGCAAGAGGATTTACATACCAAAACAGTATCGAAAGTCCTCCTATGCCGAGCAGCGCACCGTAGATAAGTGCAGTGGGGGTTGCTATTGTGCCGCGCGCAAAAGGCCGCTCTTGTGTGCGCGCCATCTGGCAATCAATATCACGGTCGAGATAGTTGTTGAACACACACCCGGAGGCGATGGTGAGAGAGAGTCCGCCAACCATCGCCAATAAGAGAAGGCCGATATGCGGATGTCCAGCTGACGCAAGAAAGAAACCGGCGGTAGCCGTTATAGCATTTCCATACACAATACCGGGCTTAGTGAGTTCGTAATACGTCTTGAGCGTTGCGCTGAATGAGGGGCGTTCTGTAACAAAGGAGATGTTTGTGGCCGGTTGCATAGAGAGGTAGCGTTTTGCTAGTTACCAGCTCTGGTTTTGCATGTACTGGTACATTTGTGCCGTGCTTGGCATCATACGTGCGCTCAGGTTATACATAATCCAAAGTGAACCAGTAACCACGATGCTGACGATAATAATCGCAAAGACCAGCGCCGCCCTGTTCCAGCTATCTCCACCTCTGCCAAGATGCAAAAACAGGACCAGCTGTATGCCTAGCTGCGCCACGGCAAGCAGGACAATAGCTCCGATGGCGATCGGTAGCGTGGCCCAATGACTCACGACGAGTCCATACGCAAGTAGTGTACACACTAACGAACCGATAAATCCGGTTGTGTACGAGGTTATGGAACCGTGACTTCGGTTCATAGGTGTTGTCTGAGAAGTGGGGAGGTGGGTGTACATACGATATATATTAATTATACGAACGCCATCAAATATACGATAGTAAAGATGAGTATCCAGATGACATCGAGAAAGTGCCAAAAAAGTGACAACATCGTGAGTCGTCGGACGTTTGTCTCTGTAAGTGCTTTTCGTGCAACCTGCACCAAAAGCAGCACCATCCATAGCGCGCCGATTGCTACATGCAGTCCGTGCGTACCAACGAGTACGAAATAGGCAGAAAGAAAGGCGCTCGTACTTGGACCATGACCTGCGTGGATGAGTGCCGAGAATTCATGGAACTCAAGTGCTAAGAAAGAAAGTCCGAGTACAAGTGACGCAATAAACCACCCCAAGACCTGCGGTTTATTGCGACGGTGTGCCGCGAGTATCCCCAGGCCAGCGGTAAAACTGCTTGTCAGTAGAATGAGCGTCTCGGTTAACACAAACGGCAAATTAAACAGCTCGCGCGCACCTGGGCCACCGAATGTATTATTATGCAGCACCGCGTACGTGGCAAACAAACAAGCAAAAATAATAGTATCGCTCATGATATAGATCCAAAAACCAAACACAGCAGTGTCGCTTTGCTCGTGCGTGTGCGTGAGATCGTTAGATTCTGTGAGCAATACCGGTGTAGATTTCATATGGTGGATGCGTGCGCTGCATCAAGTCGAGCAACCTCTGCTGCCGGGATAGTGTATTCAAGATCCTCGTCAAATGAACGAATAACGGGTAGCACAACGAGTGCGATACCAGTAAGCACAACAAGCCACATAATTTGCCAGACCATCGCGAACCCAAACACGAGCGCGGTAGCAGCAATATAGATCCCCATTCCTGTATTTTTTGGTAGGTGAATGTCTGTATACGGCTCGTTCTCGGCAAGATCAATTTTTTCGTGTTTGGCCTCCCAAAATGCATCTCGACTGTGCACATGCGGTATGCGTGCAAAGTTATAGAACGGCGCGGGAGAAGAAACCGACCACTCAAGCGTTCGTGCATTCCACGGGTCGCCGGTAGTATCCATCGTCTGCGCTCGTTCGCGAATGCTTTTTATGAACTGCACCACTTGAAATAGGCCTCCAAGTGCAAGCACTACGACGCCAATGGCAGCGACGATGAAGAGTGGGTGCCACCCAAGACCAGCCGGATAGTGGTCAAGACGCCGTGTTGCTCCCATAAAACCAAGAATATACAGCGGTATAAACGCAAGCATAAAGCCAACCACCCAGCCCCAAAACGCACGACGTCCCCACACCTCATTTAAACGAAAACCGAATATCTTTGGGAACCAATACGTAAGCGCTGCAAAGTCACCAAACAACACGCCGCTAATAATCATCGTATGGAAATGCGCCACAAGGAATAAACTGTTGTGCAGCTCGAAGTCGGCACCCGGCACGGCAAGTAGCACGCCCGCCATGCCCCCTACCGTAAACAGAGCGACAAAGCCCAAGAACCAGAGCAGGGGAGTTTTAAACAGGACACGGCCGCGGTACATCGTAAAAAGCCAGTTGAACACTTTCACGCCGGTAGGGATAGCGATAATCATTGTCATAATTCCAAAGAAGCTGTTCACATCAGCACCCGCGCCCATAGTGAAGAAATGGTGCAGCCAGACGACAAAAGAGAGAATGGTAATCGCCATCGTCGCGCCGACCATAGACGTATACCCAAAGAGTCGTTTTTGAGAAAAAGTTGATACTACTTCAGAAAAGACTCCAAATGCCGGTAGTACAAGAATGTACACTTCTGGGTGGCCCCATGTCCAGATAAGATTAACGTACATCATCATGTTGCCGCCGAATGAGGAGGTGAAAAAGTGCATTGCACCAAAACGATCAAGAAAAAGTAGCCCGAGGGTGGCGGTCAATACTGGAAACGACACGACAACAAGCATCATGCTCGCAAGTGCTGTCCACACGAAAATAGGCATTCGCATGAGTGTCATTCCGGGGGCACGTTTTTTAAGGATGGTTACCACGAAATTGATACCAGCAAGAAGCGTGCCGATGCCTGAAATTTGCAAGCTCCATATGTAATAATCCACGCCAACGCCTGGACTGTAGGCGAGTTCGGAAAGCGGCGGGTAGGCGAGCCAGCCTGTGGCGGCAAATTGGCCAATAACCAGCGAAAGCATAGCCAGTGAGGCGCCAGCGACAAACAGCCAAAAGCTCAATGAATTCAAAAACGGAAAGGCGACATCGCGCGTGCCTATCTGAAGTGGTACGACCAGGTTTAGAAGACCGAACATAAGCGGCATTGCAACGAAGAAAATCATGATGACCCCGTGCGCAGTAAATACTTGTTCAAAATGATGCGGTTCGAGGAACCCGTGCGATGCTCCCACCGAAAGCGCTTGCTGTGTACGCATCATAGCCGCATCGGTAAAACCGCGAAACAGCATAACTAACGCTACGATGATGTACATGACACCAATTTTTTTTGCATCAAGCGAGGTGAGCCATTCTTTCCATAGCCAACGCCACCGTTTGAAATAGGTAAGAAGACCGATAACGGCGACCGCGCCGAAGAGAATGAAAAGCTGCGCAACAAGCACGATAGGTCCTTGTTCAACCGCCGCGAATGTTAGTTTCCCAAACATACGAGAATGAGAACGCGTCTAGCGTACCGGTGAAGATGAGGCCATAAATTGCATGACTATCTTAGTATACAGGTGGATATCGCTAAGCGCATAGAAGGTAGGGGGATTGTGAGCGCTCGGTCGCGCAAGCGCTTGGTAGGTGGGGAAGTCGAGCGTAGTAGTCGCATGGGCAGTGCGTGTTGCCCAGGAGGTAAAGGCACTCGTTGTCGTTGCTTGGACAGAGAATTGCATGCCAGCAAACCCAGCGCCACTGAAGTTTGATGAAAGGCCGAGATAGGTGCCCGGTCCATCGGCAATGAGGTGCAGGTGCGTTACCATGCCCGGCATGGCCATTATTTGACCGCCCAATTGTGGAATCCAAAAACCATTCATAGGCGCGTCCGCGGTTATCTCAAAATCGATCGGCGTATGTTCGGGGATTTCAAGATAATTTACTGTCGCGATACCTTGCGCGGGGTATAGGAATAACCATTTCCAATCGAGTGCCACAACTTGTATGGTCAGTGGTGGTGTGCTGGCGTCAATGGCGCGGTAGGGGTCGAGCTGGTGCGTGCTACGCCACGTGAGTACCGCTAGCACAACGATAATGATCATCGGTACGATCCACCACACCGCTTCTTCCATCACATTATGATCCCAATTAGGCAAATATCGCGCGCGGGTATTCTCTGCACGATAGTGCCATGCAATGCCAAACGTTAAGATAAATACCGGCACTACGACGAGCAGCATTAGTTGCACTGCTGTTTCCATGAGCTGCAATTCGCGCGCCGCAATAGCGCCGCGCGGGTGCAAGAGCACGATGTGATTTCCGCCCAGAAAAAACGCAAGCGCGCCAATAGCGGCGAGAATCGCCATGAGCAAGGGGAAAGTGTATTTGCTCATTGTGGATTAACTAACTGATGCATCCCATGTTTCCAACGATACCATAGCGCGTGGCACATTTCTTGTGCATTCGCGTGTTCTAGTCAAGCGCGCACTCATGTATACTAAGAGACATGGAGGATACACAACACATTACCTGCACCACGTGCGGTCACGAGCACAGCCAGGCAGACAGCTCGTGCAGCTGCGGTTGTAACGAGACCGCTGAATAGCCAACAGCCCCGCCAAGGCGAGGCTGTGCGGAATCACACAAATAAAATGCCTCACGGGTAGGCTACGGCGCTGTTGCTGTTAGTGCTGGCACGCGTCTGTGGACGCAGTTGGATGAGTGATGCCGAGACGCTCCCATCGCTATTGGCGGCACCGTTGACGATAACGGTCGCTCCAACAGCAAGATCATGAGTGCTCCCCGCGACACTTTTTGAGATAGCGGTATTCGGTGTCAACAGAACAATTTTAGAGCTCCCGTCACGCAAGCTAAGGGTTATGCTGCCCGCACCCTCTTTGGCGATAGTTCCAGTGAGAAAATCTGTCGATCCATTGGACGAGGAGGTGTTGCTGCCACGAAAGGAGGTTCTACCACCCGGGCTAAACGTTCCCGAAACAGTCCCCGAAGTGCTCGGACTAGATTGAGCGAGCGCGTGGCCGCTCCAGTACCCGCCACCAGCGCCCACGACAAGCGCAATAAGTGCAATAACAACAGTATGTTTGTTCATAGATATATTGTGAGTGATTATTTTACTACGCGCGAACGGATAGATTTATTCATACCGAAGCGCATCGATTGGGTTAAGGTATGCAGCGCGTCTAGCGGGATACCAGCCGAAGATGATACCGATAGCGGCGGATACACCAAATGCAAGCAGCACCGAAGAGGTCGTGACCTGCGCGGCAACGAGGCCAGAAAGCGAAACGAGATAGGATGCCCCCCAACCCAGCACAACACCAATGACGCCGCCGATGAAAGTGAGCGCCGTGGCTTCGGCAAGGAATTGGGTATGCACATCTTTGCTTGTCGCACCAATGGCCTTACGCAACCCGATCTCGCGCATGCGTTCGGTAACGGTCGTAAGCATCATGTTCATGATACCGATACCGCCCACGATAAGTGAAATGCCGGCTACAGCGGCCAAAAGAGTGGTAAAAGTGCCCGTCACGCTCGAGGCCGTGGAAACAAGATCTTGTTGATTCAGAATACTAAAGTCTGCCTTGGTCGAATCGCTAATATTGTGGCGCTGGAGAAGGAGCGTCGTCACATCATTTTGGACCTGCGTCATCGATGCTTGGCTCGTTGCTTGGATGTCGATGGTAGACAGGAACTGGTTACCATTTCCAGCGAAATATTGTAATGCGGTTTTAAGAGGAATGAACACTTCGTTGTCCTGGTTGCCGAAACCGGAACCGCCCTTCGTTGCCATAAGACCGATAATCGTGAACTGCATATTATTGATACGAACGTTCTGCCCGATTAGATTTGTAGATGTTGCATTTACTCCAAAGAGATCACTCGCGACCGTTGAACCGATGACAGCAACTTTCGAGAGTGAAAGCGACTGGCTATCGGCGATAAACGATCCTTGAGCCATATTGATGTTGCGTATCGCTGCGTATGCGGCGTCGACACCATCAACCGTGGTATTAGTGTTTGCTCCCGCGACCGTGACTTGGTATCGACCAGAATATTCTCCCGAAACCGCAGCGACATTTGGTACGCTCGCAATGGCCGCCTCGTCGCCTGGCGTGAGCGACTGGGCGGTACCACGGCCACTTGATGCACCGAAGCCAATTGTACGCGCTGCCCCGGGCAGCACCTCAAGAAGGTTCGACCCAAGTGAGTTTATTGAATTAGATATAGAATTTTGCGCTCCTTGGCCAACGGCCGTGAGTGCAATGACTGAAGCAATGCCGATAATAATGCCGAGCATGGTTAGTCCGGAACGCACTTTGTTTGCGGCAAGCGCCACCTGTGTTTCTTCGATGAGATCGCGCGTAGTCATACGTAGAGCGCTGCTTCTTTGGCAGCATCACGCGGCTGAACGTTTTGCTCGTCCGCAACAACTGCGCCGTCTTTGAGCCGAATGATACGATTGGCGTGCTCAGCGATGTCTGTCTCGTGCGTTATGAGTACGATGGTGCGTCCGTGCTCACGATTGAGTGCCTGCAATGTTCCTAAGACGACCAGGCTTGTTCTACTGTCGAGGTTACCCGTTGGTTCGTCGGCGAGAATGAGTGCCGGATCATTGACGAGTGCACGCGCGATTGCCACGCGCTGGATTTGTCCGCCAGATATTTGGTTTGAAAGGTGTCCAAAGTGTTCTTCGGTAAGACCTGCCGCAATGAGCGCTTTTTTTGCACGCTCCGCGCGTTCATTGCGCGGTACATTGGCATAGACCAACGGCAAAACGACGTTGCGTAAGACCGTGGTGCGAGGGAGTAAATTGAACGCCTGGAATACAAAGCCAATTTTGTTCTTTCGAATACCCGCAAGTTCGTCATCGTTCATGGCGGACACGTCCTTTCCATCGAGACGGTACGTTCCTGTGGTCGGCGTATCGAGACAGCCGAGGATATGCATGAGCGTTGATTTACCCGAGCCGGAAGGCCCCATGATCGCAACAAACGCCCCTTCATCTATAGAGAACGAAACATCTTTTAGTGCGGCATAGGCATCCGCACCCGACGTATACGTTTTAGTGATGTGCGTAAGATCGATCATCGGCGGATTAGTGCCCGAGCGCACGAAAGATTGCGCCACCGCCCGGTCGACCGCCACCAAACGCCGCGGTCGTTTGAGCCGCGTTGGAAAGCGTGCCACTGCTTCCCGCAATTGTTTGGGTAACGACCTCCTCGCCTGCTCGCAAACCGTTTTCGATAACGATGTTGCTATTGTCGGATAGACCGGTAGTGACAGGTACGCGTGTGGGGAGTACTGAGGACGCTCCAGCAACCGACCGGTTGTTTGCTGATGAAAATACCTCGACGTAATTTTGACTACCCACGGTTTTTACCGCGCTCTGTGGCACCACGAGCCCGGTTTGTGAACCAGTGATGATATTTGCGGTGACACTCATACCGGGGAGCACTTGCGTGTTGGGTGTATCAAACGTAATAACCGCGTCATATGAAACGACGCCTGACGATACGGAGCCAAGCATGTTAACCGAAGAAACCGTGCCGCCAACGGACACATTTGGCAGCGCATCAAACGTGAGCGTCGCTTTTTCGCCAACCTTGAGTTTGGCGGCGTCTACTTCGTTCACCGAGATATCGACATTCTGATTATCGCTCACCATCGTCGCAACGGCCGTGCCGTTGCTAATAGTTTGATATTTCTGCACCGCAAGTGCCGCGACTATCCCGGAGAAAGGTGCGCGCACCACGGTATTAGCGAGCGTCTGTTGAGCCTGCGTTAGAGCGAGTTCTTTTTGTTGAATAGCAAGCTGGGCTGACTGTATACTAAGCGCCGTCGCGCCGGCCTGCAGCTCGGAAAGCGATGCTTGCGCTTCAACAAGCGTGCGGTTAGCGCTCGGTACGTTCGACACATCTGCCGAAAGCGCAGCGACATGGTTGTTTGTCGTATTAGTATAAGTAGTAAGCGTCGCTATTTGGCCCGGCAAAGGACTCGGGATATTGAAGTTTTGATTGGTTAGTGTGGTATCAACAAGATTGAGGAAGTTGGTTGCTGCTTTCAGTGCGTCAGAAATATCTGCAGCCGCGTTATAGGTCTCCTGCACCAATGCCTCGATCTGCGCATCTGTGGCATCTCGCGGAGTGGCTTTATAGTCTGCAAGTGTTTTATTATATGCTGTTTGGGCAGCCACGAAACTACTCTCAGCTGCAGTGCGATATTGCACGACCGATGGTGCGTACTCTGCAACAATACTGCTGTAGGCGTCTTCATTCTGCTGTGCCGTGCGTCCGGGGACGGTATAGCCATGAAGTGTTGTATCAAGGCCGTTGATTATGTTAGGTAAATCGAGAAAGGCAGAGGAAACGTCGTTGTAACCGCTTGTATGCGCTGCGACGAGACTCGCTTCTGCAGCGGCCACTGCGTTTTGAGCGCTGGTGATTGATGACGTGGCGGCTGGTGTCAAAAGTTCCGCAAGAGCAATGTTAGATGATTCAAGCGACTGCTGCGCCGAAGTGACGCCCTGCTGTGCGGTAGTCGGATCAAGGTACGCAATCGGTGTGCCGGCCGTAACATGTTCTCCGGCAGCCACAGGAAGGGAAAGTATTGCGCCAGAAGATTGCGCTTGTATGGACACATTTGAACTCGCTGATACTTGGCCGGTTTCAGTCATGCTTGCCACAACGGTACTCGTGGCAACGGTCGTCGTCACGTACTGCGTCGTCGTTGGCGGGGTGGTGAGTATGCTATAGACGCGATATCCGCCATAGGCAAGCACCAGCACAATGACCACGCTCCAGAATTTATGCGCCGCAGCAAAAGTATGCGTCATACGCCATGTCTTATTCGGCAAAGCCAGAATGGGAAAGGAGTCCATTGGATAGGAGGGTAATTAAAAGGGGGTAATGCTGGCCTCTCGTTTGTTAATACGCGGCGTCGGTACCCCTGTTTCTGTGGCCCGGGTAAGGTTTCTGAAAGGGAACGAGACGGACCGGGGTGTGGCCACGGCACCCCCGCGAGAGCGCGGGGGTGCCCCAAACGTCACACGTGTAGAGTATCGTGTGTCGTTGGTCGTACGCGCGCGAGAATCACGCGCACTATTCCCAGACTGATAAGCGCAATGACAAATGAGCCAAGTATGTCGATGGTGTGATGTACGTGCGCGAGTACGCGTGCGCCGCCAACGATGAACGCCAGCACCCACAAGAGCGCGGCAAACCAGCCACTAAAAGGCAAGAGGATAGCCGCAAGCGTTCCCGTAAGCAGTGCGTGATCAGAAGGGAAGCCGTTATCGGCGACATGGTGAAAAAGTGGCACGACCTGTGATTCGACGAACGGTCGTGGATCATAATAAAAATGACCAATAAGCTTGCCTAGTAGGTAGCTAAGCGGTAACACCAACAATGCCGTAATCCAAAACTCCTTCCTTTTTTTCGCTATAATTCCATAGCCAATAAAAAGTACGACCGGGAGAACAAACAAATAGTTTGCCGCAAAGACTATGACTATGAGAGAAATCATACATCAATACTATAGCAGCGCTCGGCATGTTTCGCGAATGTGCAAAAAATGAGAGACTGAGGATATCATGAAAACCGCGCGCATTCTTTTTGTGTTCGCTTGGATTTTGATGCTTGCAGCGCTTCTTTTTACCCCACTTATGACCATATTTGGAGACTTGCTGGCGCAAGGTCAGGCCAACCGTACCGTTGAACAATACTCCGCGAATCTTCTGGCAACCTTCGCAGCGCACCACCGTCAATACGTTGCTGCTGCACAAATACCAGTGTGCGCAAAAGAAGGAATTGTTTCTGTTGAGGACAAACGCTTCTACCAAGACGCCGGTATAGACCCAATTGCGGTCGTCCGTGTGCTGCTCATGAGCACGGTAAATGATCACGTAGACCACGGGGGGAGTACGCTCACGCAGCAGCTGGCGCGCATTATCATACGAGAACCACGCGCTGCACCAAACATGCTTGTGGCTGCCGCAAGCCTCTTACATATTTTCCGGTATGCGCTAATCGTGAATCATGATTTCAGTAAACAAAAAATACTCGAACTCTATTTGAACAGCGTCTATTTTGGTAAGCACGCCACCGGTATTGCACAAGCCGCACAAGCATATTTCCATACCAGTCTCGACACACTCACGCTCGGACAGTGTCTGTACCTCACTGGTCTGCCTCAAGCACCCAGTATTTTTGGCCAGAATCCACAAGGAGTGATAGCCACGGATCGCTATCGACACGTACTTACAACCATGGTGCGCAACCATTATCTCACAGAAACACAAGCCGCCGCGCTGGCGCAGGAAAACCTTTTCGCAAAGAACGCCTCTCAACACGTGCTACACTAGTGCACGATGTCGATTCCTTTCTGGAGTGTTATTACGCTTGCCACCGAGCTTGTTGTAACTGCTTCGGTTTACACTATCATCTGGCGCGCGTGGCGACACGATTATTTCATGTGGCGTTTCGCGTTCGGCGTGTTGCTGTACGAGCTTCTATTTAACGTGTCGTACATGTTTTCACGAGAACTTGGACCAGTTGTTGCAGAAGTGCCTCAAAAATTAAACCCGTACATTACACCGCTCGCAATATTTCACGGCATTTTTTCATTAGTGATGTTCGTCGCGCTCGTTACTTTTTTTGTAACTGCTTGGCGCGCGCACAAAACGCGTAGTGAAAACTTTTTTCGCACGCACCCACTGCTAACACGAAGTTTCAGTGTCGCGTGGGGCATATCCATTCTCTCCGGTATTACGCTATTCGCGTCGCTCTATATCATTTGACAATGCCGAATCATTGTAGCAATATTCCACACAGAATATTTGGAGGGTGTGCCATGCGCTACAACGGCGTGTAGGAATGCGCAATTGCCTCACGCTCGTTTGATAACTAACACCCATGAATGATTTTTGGGTGTTTTCTTTTTATTCTTAAGTAATAAGAAAGATTGACGCAAAACTGCAAAAACTGTCGGCCATAGGTGTGGCCAGAAAATACGCGCGCTCGTCATGTGCACCGACAACTGGTACAATATGCTGCGTATGGCGTACGATTTTTCCGCACTAATTACGGGTATTGAGGACACGGAAACGCACCTGGCACACGAGCTTGCCAATATTCGCACCGGACGCGCGACCCCGACGCTACTTGATGGGGTGAAACCCGAAGCGTATGGCACGCGTGCTCCCCTCACGCAAATCGCTTCAGTTTCTATAGAAGATGCGCGAACACTGCGCGTTATCGTTTGGGACAAAGATTTGAGTAAGGCGATTGAAAAGGCAATTATTGACGCTGACCTTGGTGTGTCGGTATCCGTCGATGATCAGGGAGTACGTGTAGCCTTTCCTGAACTCACCGCAGAGCGACGTACGCTACTTGCCAAATTGGTAGGAGAAAAATTTGAGCACGCGAAAGTGACGGTGCGTAACCACCGTACTGATGCTGTCCGTGCGCTTGATGCACAAGAAAAAGAGGGCGGCATGGGCAAAGACGAACTCTTTCGTCTAAAAGAGGAGGCCCAGAAGCTTGTTGACGCTGGTATTGAACGACTCGAAAAAATAGCCGAAAAAAAGCGCGCCGAGATTGCGCAGTAATTAGCTGCCCGACACAACATGAGCACACTGCTAGTTATTGCGGGCATGATAAAGATTGCAATCATTTTTGTTGCCGCGCTCGCGCTTCTCGTCCTTGTGCACGAAGCAGGACATTTCATGGTGGCGAAAATTGTGGGCATGCGTGTTGATGAATTTGGCATTGGTTTCCCTCCACGCGCGCTCACTATAGGGCGATGGGGTGATACTGCATACACGCTCAACTGGCTTCCTTTGGGAGGATTCGTTCGTATTTATGGCGAAGATGGTGGAGTGGAGGAAAACGGAGCGCATACCGCACCGCCAAAGGCATTCACTGCAAAATCAAGCCTAGCGCAAGCGCTCGTGCTTGTGGCGGGCGTCACTATGAACATAGTGCTTGCGTGGGTTTGTATTTTGGGCGCACTCACGCTGGGGACGCCCTCAATGCTTGCTGTTGACCGCGTCTTGCCGCATTCGCCCGCTGCCCAAGCAGGGCTTGAGCCCGGAGACGTTATCACCCAGGCGAGAGGGGGGGCGGTGTCGTGGAGCGGTGCGGATCCCACTACGTTTGCCCACTTTATTTCAAATGATACGAGCGCGCCAATACAGCTTTCGATTGTTCGCGCAGGCGAACATCGCGTCCTCACAATTACTCCGTCGCAAAACATCATACCCAGTGCACCTACGCACTACGCTATAGGCGTAGAAACGGTCGTCTCTGGAGCGGCACCTATAGCGTTCTCAAAAGCATTCGAACGGAGTTTTTCGGTAACCTGGCAGGTCACCGCTGCGAGCGCGGGGTCGTTAGTACACTTCTTTGGAAAGGCGCTCACTTTTTCTGCAAATTTGACGAATGTCGCAGGACCCATCGGTATCGCCGGTATCGTCGGGAACGCTCCCGCAAGCGGCCCAGGCTACTTCCTTTTCATTCTGGCACTTATCTCAATCAATCTCGCTATCATAAATCTCATTCCGATTCCGGCACTCGACGGTGGCCGGCTGCTCTTCGTTGTGGTAGAGGCGCTGACACGTCGGAAGATACCACCCCGTTTCGCACAAACCGCAAATACCATCGGGCTCGCGTTTATCATTGGTCTCGTACTGATTGTTTCTGTGCACGACGTTTTCCGGCTTCTGGGGTAACTCTGCCAACTACTTCACGCATACCGTCTAGAAGCCTGTTGCCGAGTCATTTTCTGCGATAAAATCCGGCACATTTTGCGTCTTGCGACCGGCACACGTATACTAGTGCCAATATGCGACAATCATTCCTTTTTACGAAGACCCGACGGGAGGCACCGTCTGACGAAACGTCAAAGAATGCCCAGCTGCTCATCCGCGCAGGCTACGTGCATAAGGAAATGGCCGGTGTCTACTCGTACCTGCCGCTTGGGCTTCGTGTCTTGAATAAGATAACCAGCATCATTCGCGAGGAGATGAACGCCATTGGTGGACAAGAACTCGTCATGACAGCGCTCCAAGACAAAGAGCTCTGGAGTCGCACGGATCGTTGGGACGATGACAAAGTTGACAACTGGTTCAAGACGAAACTCGCAAGTGGCGGTGAGACGGGACTCGCCATCACGCACGAAGAGCCGCTTACGCGGATCATGACAGCGCACGTCTCGTCGTATCGTGATCTGCCAATCCGTGCGTATCAGTTCCAGAACAAGTTCCGCAATGAGATGCGTGCGAAATCGGGCATCATGCGTGGCAAAGAGTTTCTCATGAAAGACCTGTATTCGTTTGACGCGACGCAAGACGCGCACGATGCGTTTTACACAAAAGCGCGCGAGGCGTATGTGCGCGTGTTCAAGCGTGCAGGTATCGGAGAGCAGACGCACGTTACCTTTGCCTCGGGCGGTATCTTTAGCGAGTTTTCGGAAGAGTTTCAGACGGTATCGGATGCTGGTGAAGACTTGATTTATATAGATGAAAAGAAGGGATTGGCTTTTAATAAAGAAGTGCTCACCGACAACGTGCTCGCGAAATTTGGCGTCAATCGTGCAACACTTGTCGAAAAGAAGGCTATTGAGACCGGGAACATCTTTCATCTCGGTACGCGCTTTTCCGAGCAGCTCGGGCTGACATTTAAGGATGAGCATGGTGAGAACAAGCCAGTTATTATGGGCAGCTACGGCATCGGCCCGACGCGTCTCATGGGCACCATCGTGGAGGTACTCGCCGACGAAAAGGGCATCGTGTGGCCGGAAGAAGTCGCGCCGTTCAAAATGCATCTGGTATCGCTCGCCGGTAGCGACGAGGCAGTGCGTGCCTATGCAGACGAGCTCTACGACGACATGCAAAAGGCCGGTATCGCGGTGCTCTATGACGATCGTGATGTGCGCGCTGGAGAAAAGTTTGCCGATAGCGATCTGCTTGGTATGCCGTGGCGCGTTATCGTGGGTAAGGAAGCGCTCACGAGCGGCGCGTTAGAGGTCGTCAACCGCGCAACAGGTGAGGTGGAGAAAAAGTCTCGCGCGGCAGTGCTTGCGTTATAACGTATGCTAAAAATTTCCAAAATTTCAAAGAAATCTTTCTTCTCAAGCGATATTGGTATCGACTTGGGCACCGCTAATACACTTGTCTATGTGCGTGGACGCGGGCTCGTCATTAACGAACCGTCAGTTGTGGCAGTTAACGACAAAACTGGTCAAATGGTTGCGGTGGGACGACAGGCTAAGATAATGATCGGCAAAACGCCGCCACACATTCGTGCTGTACGGCCGCTTTCGCATGGCGTTATTTCTGATTTCGAAGTAACCGAAGAGTTGCTCGCGTATCTCATTAACAAAGCGCAGGGCGGCCGTACACAGTTTTTTGGTCCGCGAGTCGTGATAGGAGTACCGACCGGCGTGACGAATGTTGAGAGTCGCGCGGTTCGCGACGCAGCGCTTACCGCCGGTGCGCGCGAGGTCTATATCATCGAGGAGCCAGCCGCTGGTGCTATTGGTGCGAAACTGCCGGTCAATGATGCCGTTGGCACTATGGTGCTCGATATCGGCGGCGGGACGTGCGACATTGCAGTGCTCTCGCTCGGCGGAACGGTTACTTCCAAGAGTTCCCACATAGCGGGCGACCGTTTTAACGACAATATTATTGACTACGTTCGTAATGAATTCCGGCTTTCGATAGGGGAAGGAACTGCCGAGGAGGTGAAAATAGCGATTGGTTCCGTCATGCCACAGGGTGAAGTGTTGTCGCGCGCCATCCGTGGCCGCGACCTGGCAACTGGCTTGCCGCGCGAAATTGAACTCTCGAGCGAGCATGTGCGTGAAGCGCTTGCGCCCTCACTCGATGGCCTTATGGATGCACTCAAAGAAGTTATCGAGCAGACACCCCCAGAACTACTCTCTGATGTGCTTGAACGCGGTGTAGTGGTTTTTGGCGGCGGCGCACTCCTGCGCGGATTGCCAGAATTATTAGCAAAGATGCTTGGTGTGCCGGTACACGTCGCTCCGGACCCGCTCACAGCCGTTGTACGCGGTACCGGCATTATCACTGAGGATCCGCAACCGTTTTCGGACATGTTTTTACATGAAGAAGCCATTCTTTCGCAGACATAGCGCGCTTGCCGAATCGCGCTTTTTATCATTTGCCGCATTTCTCGTCGCAATTGGTATATTTTTTGCACTCCTTCGGTTCGTTGCACCATCCGCTTTCTTGACGCTAAGCACTCCTATTCTGCGAGTCGGCACAGTTCTTGATACACAGACGGCACGGGTCATGAGCGGTTTTGCGAATGCACAAACTCTTACCGCTGAACGCAATGCGCTTGTGCTTCAGAACACGGCCCTATCGCAGCAAAATCAAACGCTTGCTGCGCGTGTCACTGACCTCACGACTCTCGTAGGGACATCAACACCGCCCGTGCCCGGTATTGTAGCGGATGTGCTTGCCCGACCACCGGAATCCCCCTACGATACGTTAATCATCGATTCGGGCCAACGTGCTGGCGTAGCCATCGGCGACTTAGTACAAGTGATGGGCGGTATCCCCATCGGCAGTATATCTGCCGTTTCCACAAACGCAGCGCGCGTTGTACTTTTTTCCGCACCGCAAGCAAGCACTACTGCCTGGGTTGGTACTTCACGCGTACCCATTGTGCTTGAGGGCGCGGGCGGCGGCTCGTTTACCGCTTCGGTGCCACGCGCCACAAACATCTCTATAGGAGACGGCGTGTTCGTTCCCGGCAGGGGTATACAGCCGATTGGGCATGTTGTTCGCTTGGACGCCGAGCCTGCGGCGGTAACGGAAACGCTGCGTATTCGTCCCATGGTGAATATTTTTTCCCTGACAATGGTTGAGGTGTTGCCGCTGCGTGTACCATGACCGCTCGTTTCCTTGCCATCCTGGCACTGCTCGCTCCATTTTTTTTCCCATGGCCATATGTCGTCGTACTTACTGGTATCGCCCTCATTCGATATCCGGTTATCGCATTTGTTGTTGGTCTTGAGCTTGATGCGTTGTATGCCTCGCGGGGTACTGGCGCACTGCCGCTTGCCACCTTGTTGGGGGCGCTTGCGACGGCCGTAGCGCTACTTGCACATCGATTCATCCGAGCCCATATTTCTGTAACATGAAAATATTCCGCCGCAAAAGAAATCAAAAAGATCGTGAGATTGCTCCGGAAGAAATCTTCTTGGATTCGGCAAACCAATCACAGTTTGACCGCGCGCAGTTTGAGGGGCGGCTTGAAAAACCTATCTCACGACGAACCTTTCGTTGGCTATTTGTTTCATTTGGGTTGATATGTGTAGCGTTACTTGCCCAAGCTGGTAAACTGGAACTCATCCATGGTGCCGCATACGCAGCAGAAAGTGCTGCTAATAGTCTGAGAGCAACCACATTGTTTGCTCCACGTGGCATTATTACCGACCTGCACGGCAACGTGCTCGCCTACAATGTGGAAAAAGCGGATGGAAGTGTACGGCGTTACTACACCATACCTGCTATGGGGCAAATCATTGGGTATGTTTCGTACCCAAAAAAAGATGCGCAGGGTCAGTATTACGACACCGTCGAAAATGGTTTGTCCGGACTTGAAGCAGAGTATAACGCCGAGCTTTCCGGTACCAATGGCGAACTGCTTACGGAAACTGACGCTCTAGGCCACGTGCGATCACAAGGGGTTATCATCCAGCCGAAAGAAGGCAAGACGTTGGTTCTCTCTATTGACGCATCGGTGGAACAGGCTCTGGCAAACGCACTTGCCGATGTCGCTAAGCGCAACAACTTTCTCGGTGGAGCCGGTGTCATTATGGACGTACACACTGGCGCTATACGTGCAATTGCATCGTATCCAAGTTATGACCCGAATGTCATGTCCAATGGTGGTCCAGCAAATATCATCGCGGGGTATAACACTGATCCAGGACGACCGTTCCTCGACCGCGCCATCCAAGGACTCTACGCACCAGGATCTATCGTAAAACCGTACATCGCCGCAGGCGCACTCACTGACGGTGTCATTACTCCTAACACAGTTATTGATGACACAGGAGCTCTCAGAGTTCCCGATCCTTATCATCCTGGCCATTCATTCGTGTACACAGGATGGCGTGCGCTTGGGCCAGTAGATGTACGCAAAGCAATTGCCTGGTCCTCTGATATATTCTTCTACACTGTTGGCGGCGGATTTGGTAACCAAAAAGGCCTAGGGATCGATCGTCTCGATTACTGGTACCACCAATTTGGCCTGAATAAACCAACTGGTGTTGACTTGCCTGGCGAGGCAGCTGGCCTCATCCCAAGCCCCGCCTGGAAAGAGCAAGCACTCCACACACCATGGTATCTCGGGGATACCTATTTCACTGCAATTGGCCAATATGCCACACAGGTGACGCCGATTCAGATGGTGCGTGCCATTGCCGCTGTTGCAAATGATGGAAAGTTACTCACCCCGACCCTTCTTGCTAACCAAACACCTTCGTACACCACGATACCCGTAAGCCCTGCCACCTTCACCGTCGTGCACGAAGGTATGCGCGAAGGCGTCACGAGTGCGCTCGCGCACAATCTCGACGTTCCCTATATCTCTGTTGCTGCCAAAACCGGCACCGCGCAAGTCGGCGTGAACAATCAGTATGATAATGCGTGGGTGGAAGGATTTTTCCCCTATGACCACCCACAATATGCATTTGCTGTGGTACTTGGCCGCGGACCATCAGGACTGGGTGAAAAGGCGGTTACCGTCATGCGAGAATTCCTTGACACCTTGCATGCACAGAATGCACCCATAGTAGGCGGCACGGCAACAACAACCAGCACGGCGCTAGTCTTTGGTACGACTACACCTTCGTAACCTGTCCGCTTGCACACATCTGAGCGCTCACGTACAATGCAGGAAACCATATATCACTTTATCTATGTCTGAAAACCAAGACACTGTTGTCTCGCAAGAGAAATTCGATGAGATTGTGAACGAGCTCGAACACTTAAAAACAGTGCGGCGCACTGAAATTGCCAAAAATCTCGAATACGCCCGTTCACTCGGTGATCTCTCGGAAAACGCCGAATACCAAGAGGCGCGCGAACTGCAGGCGGCAACTGAAGACCGTATTCACCACCTTGAGACGCTTGTAAAAAGCGCCACTATCATGCCGGACAACAAAAAGAAAAATACTATTGGTTTCGGTTCGCTTGTATGCATACGACGCGCAGGTGATGAAGCCACTCACGAATACACCATTGTTGGTTCAGAAGAGGCCGACATGCGCGAACATAAGCTTTCCCATCTCTCACCGCTTGGCGCTGCGCTCATGGGCAAGAAAAAGGGCGATGTCTTCACTTTCGAAACACCAAACGGCAAACAAACTTATTCCATAGAAAAAGTGGCGTAATGCGCGCGCATACTCCTGCACCACAACAAATTTCTGTTATAGTAGCTTGCAATGGCCTTGGAGGATATTCGTAACGAACGTCTCGCAAAGCTCATGCGCCTGCGTGAACTTGGAATCGATCCGTACCCGGCACACACCGCGCGCACGCATACGGGACAGCAGTTTCTCGATAATCATGCGGCGCTCGAGGAGAACCACGAAGCCGTCGCACTTGCGGGGCGCGTCATGTCCATCCGTGAACATGGGGGATCTATGTTTGTAGACCTGTTTGACGGTACTGCGCGTGTACAAAATTATCTGCAAAAAGATGGCATTGGCGACGAGGCCTTTGAACTCTTTACCGGCACGGGAGACGTGGGCGACATTATAGAATGCACGGGAACGGCATTTACCACAAGGCGGGGCATGGCATCACTCTCGGTGGGGTCCTGGCGCATGCTCGCCAAATCACTTCGACCAATTCCAGACGAGTGGTTTGGCATCAAAGACGAGGAAGCGCGCTATCGCATGCGCTATCTAGACATTCTCCTTTCGAAAGACCTTGCTGACCGTTTCCGCCGCCGCTCAGCGTTTTGGAATACATTTCGTCGATATCTTCTCGAGCGCGACTACATTGAAATAGAGACACCGATATTGGAGACCGCGACCGGCGGTGCAGATGCGCGACCATTTATCACGCACCACAACGCGCTCGATATCGATGTCTACCTACGCATCAGTGTGGGTGAACTTTGGCAGAAGCGTCTTATGGTTGCGGGACTCCCTAAGACTTTTGAGATTGGCCGTGTGTTTCGTAACGAGGGCATGAGCGCTGAGCATGCGCAGGACTATACTGCCGTTGAATTTTACGAAGCATTCCGAGACTACGAGGAGGGCATGGAAATGATTATCAAACTCTATCGCGCGATAGCCGACGAAGTCTACGGTACGCGGCAGTTTACCATCCGTGACCACCGGATAGACTTTGATACAGAATGGGGACGCTATGATTTCTGCGCGCTCATAAAGAAAGAATTCGGTATTGATCCACTTGCAGCCAAAGCAGACGATGTGCGCGGCGTACTTGCAGCACAGAATATTCCATTTGACGAAAATGGCTTCAACCTTGAGCGCGGTATCGATTTACTCTGGAAGCAAATTCGAAAGACACTCACTGGTCCCGGTTTCCTGGTGAACGTGCCGGTGTATCTGGAGCCGCTTGCCAAGAAGAGTGCGGTTGACGCGCGCGTGGTAGAGCGTTTCCAAGTCATCATGGCTGGATCAGAGATGGGCAAGGGTTTCAGTGAGTTGAATGACCCAATTGACCAGGCCGAGCGTTTTAAACGTCAACAAGCACTGCGAGACGCGGGTGATGCTGAAGCCCAGATGAACGATGCTTCGTATGTAGAGGCGATGGAATACGGCATGCCACCGGCATTTGGCTTTGGTGTGTCTGAACGTCTTTTTAGTTTCCTCGAAGGGGTGTCGGTGCGCGAGGGGCAACTTTTCCCGCTCCTCAAACCTAAAGACGGAGCATAGTATAGGAAAACTAAATCCACACACTAAAAAATCCCGCAGTTGCGGGATTTTTTAGTGTGTGGATAACTCGCAAGGGAAGTGGGTTAAAGTGTCATATAATCCTATATTAGTGGGAGAAAGTGGTAAATCAACTAGCAATGCTCCCCCGAAGCGCCCACTACATCCCCAAATATACCCATGTTTATTGGCGAATACCGACACACGTTTGATGTAAAAAACCGCATATCGCTTCCAGCGAGATTTCGGAAGGAGCTTGGTCGTAGCGTCATCATCACACGCGGACTAGACCACTGTCTTTTCGTCTATCCAAAGACTGCCTGGAAACGCGAGGCAGAAAAAATCGCGCACCACTCGACGGGTAATGCCGCGGGGCGTGGTCTTGCTCGTCTCATGCTTGCGGGCGCTGTCGAGGCAGACCTCGACAGCGCAGGACGTGTGCTGGTGCCCGATTATCTACGCACTTTTGCTGCGCTTGGTACAAAGGCGGTGGTCGCGGGCGTAAACGACCGCGTAGAAGTGTGGGACGAGGAAGCATGGCAGACCTACACCACAAATATTGAGCGCGACGCTGATCAATTCGCTGAAAAACTTGGAGAGCAGAGCACACTCTAAAGACCTATGAACTCCGTTACACACCACTCCGCAAAAGAGCCCTTCGACAACCGAAGCCGATCTGATCTCCCGCAAGCAGTTCCTGGCGGAATGGAGCCACGACACGACACGGTGTTCCTTAACGAAGCTCCTCAAAGTCTTGCGATTGAGCCCAGTGACACGGTGGTAGATGCCACGATAGGCGGGGCTGGGCACTTCGCTCGGTTACTCGGCTCGCTTTCGTCGGCAGGCACACTGGTTGGCATTGATGCTGATCGTGATGCGTTGCATCGTGCACGAGGCGCCGTGCGCGACGCTGCCCCGTGTGTGCATCTAGTAGAAGATAATTTCCGTAACCTTGCAAAAATCTTAGATCACCTACGTATCACACAAATTGACAAGTCGCTCTTTGATCTTGGCTGGAGTGGATTCCAGCTCACTGCTGGTCGTGGCTTTTCATTTCAAGCAGATGAGCCACTCCTCATGACCTATGGTAGCGACAGCGCCGAAACTGCCGCATCGCTAGTGAACAGTGCGCCAGAGGAGGCAATCGCAGACATCCTTTATACCTTGGGTGAAGAACGATTCGCTCGATCAATCGCTCGCGCCATTGTACAGCAACGGCATCAGGCACGCGTACTGACCACGGGCGACCTCGTACGCGCTGTTTGCGCTGGCACGCCGCTCTGGTATCAGCGACGACGCATCCATCCCGCAACAAAGACGTTTCAGGCGCTACGTATTGCGGTCAATGATGAGCTCGGCGCGCTGCGGGAGGGGCTCGCAGCGGCACTGACGCGGACGCGTCCAGGTGGCCGCATCGCTGTTATTACCTTCCACAGTATCGAAGATCGAATCGTGAAAACCATGTTCCGCGACGCCGCGTATGCTGGCCAGGGCATGGTGTTGACCAGAAAACCCGTGACACCTTCTCAGCGCGAGATTGTCGTCAACCATCGCGCCCGAAGCGCAAAACTACGTGTATTTGCATGTGGCGCTACGACGGTCTCATCATCACTTACTCACTCTCATGCCAATACCTATGCATAACACTTCTTCTCGTTCTCTTCCTTTCACCACTGCAGCGCGCGCTGTGCCGGTTATTCCAACACTAACAGCGATTGCCAGCATGATGGTAATCGCTTACATTGGCTTGCTAGCAATTGCTATGACATATGGCGCACTCCAGATGCAGGCCGCGCAGTCTGTGCGCGATACCAATGCGGTTGTCGGCACGCTTGAGACAAGCTACTTAGCTGCAATCACCGCAATCAACCAAACTAATCCGACCACCCTTGGTTTTACCAAGCCCGTAGCGATAGCGTATGTAACGGGATCATCTCCGCAGCAAATGGTTTCTCTTCGCACTCCATAGTTTTTCTGTTATAAGTGCTTCATGCGCGCTGCTTTCCGTTCTCGACTTCGCATTCTCATTGCGCTCCTTGGCGTCTTGTCCGCCATTCTGGTTATTCGACTTATTTTTATACAACTCATTGATGGCACTGCATATGCGCAGAAAGCAGATCAGCAGTACGCGGCGAATGCTAACGCATTGTACGATCGTGGCACTATTTATTTCACGCGCAAGGATGGTACGCACATAGCCGCGGCCACGCTTGAAACTGGGTTCCTTGTTGCTATTAACCCTGAACTATTGACGGACGCGCAAAGTACATACCAAACACTCAATGCCATTACGCCTATTGATCACACTACATTTTTTACTGCGGCCGCAAAAACAAATGATCCGTATGAAGAGGTCGTACACCACCTTTCACAAGATCAAGGAAACGCAATCGCTGCGATGCACCTTCCGGGTGTCCTTGTTATTCGTGAACGATGGCGCGTGTATCCGGGTGGTACACTTGCTGCACATACCATCGGTTTTACTGCCTACGATAACAACAACACACTGGCTGGCCAGTATGGTCTTGAAAACTACTACAACAGCACGCTCGAGAGAAGTGATAATATCTACGGCAATTTCTTTACGCAGATATTCTCCAACCTTGGCGAGGTTTTCGTAAATGCAAAAGCGGCGCGAGAAGGGGATATAGTCACGACTATCGAACCGGAGGTCGAGGCACGGCTTATGACTGACCTCGCTGCAGTTGCAAACGAGTACCACGGCACCAACACCGGCGGCATCATCATGGTCCCCTCCACAGGCGCAATCGTCGCGCTCGGCAGTGTCCCAACTTTCAATCCGAACACCTTCCAGACCGCGACGAGCTCGGCTGTGTTTACCAATCCACTCGTACAACATGTATATGAATACGGGTCAATTGTAAAACCAATCACTATGGCGTCAGCACTTACCGCCGGTGTGGTTACACCGCAAACAACGTATAATGATACCGGATGTATCCACGTGGACGGGAGGCGCATTTGTAACTGGGATTATAAAGCGCGCGGGGTGATACCTATAGGGCAGATCATTGTCCAATCACTCAATGTTGGCGCGTCGTGGCTTGCCGAACAACTAGGGCAAGATCGTTTTCGTACCTATTTCACTAAGGTCTTTGGGCAAAAGACTGGTATCGATCTTCCGAATGAAAACGGGGCGCTTCTGAGAAATCTTTATAGCGCACAACAAGTAGACTACGATAACGCAGCATTTGGGCAGGGAATTGCCATGACGCCGGTTCAAATGATTCGAGCACTCGGCGCTGTTGCAAACGGTGGTGTTATGGTCACGCCGCACCTGGTCAGTGAAAAAATCCTGACATCTGGCGCAATTGAAAAACTAGATTGGAGTAAGAAAGTGCGTGTATTTTCTACACAAGCTGCTGCCGAAACCACGCAGATGATGGTTGATCTCACCGATACCGATTACAAGAAGGAAAGTATTCCTACCATGTCGGTTGCTATTAAGACCGGCACCGCTCAGCTTCCCGACCCTTCCGGAAGCTACTACATGAACCGGTTCTTTCACTCATTTGTGGGGTTCTTCCCTTCGCACAATCCTCGGTTTATTATCCTCCTGTACACGAAAGACCCGCGTGGAGCCGAGTATGCGTCAAAGACACTCGAACCAACCTTGATGGACTTGGTTCACTTCCTCATCAATTATTACCAGGTGCCACCTGATCGCGGAACTCCCGCTGCATATACTTCATGATAAAACGCTTCGCCCGATTGTTTGTAGCATCACTCCTTGCGACTTTGTCGCGAGGCATCATTCGTAAATATCATCCCAAAATAATAATGGTAACAGGAAGTGTTGGGAAAACCTCGACAAAGGATGCTATTGCAACGGCACTCTCGAGCACCTACTACCTACGCAAGAGTGAAAAAAGTTTCAATAGTGAATTTGGCGTACCGTTTACCATCATCGGTGCTGAAAATCCATGGACAAGCGTCTTTGCGTGGCTACGGGTGTTTCGACAAGCATTCGCCCTTCTTTTGCTGCCAAGCCATTATCCAAAATTGCTGGTGCTTGAAGTCGGGGCGGATCGACCGGGCGACTTGGCGCGCATTTTGCGCATCGCAACACCGGACGTTGTCGTCGTAACGCGTCTGCCAGAGGTTCCCGTGCATGTCGAGGCCTATGCAACGCCGCAAGCTGTGCGCGAAGAAGAATTTGCGCCAGCGTACGCACTTGCGCCAGCGGCGCCACTAATCATCTCGTCTGATGGCCACCATGCGCGCGCTATGGCTGCGCGTCTTCCCGTACGCGTTACTACCTATGGCTTTCAGCAAGACGCGCAAGTGCATCTGTCAAACCCGCGCCTCTTGCTCGAGGAAGAACGTCCTGTCGGTATGCAAGCAGATGTACGCATAGGAGATTTTTCTGGAGTAATCAGTGTGCGTGGAGCGGTGGGGCGGCAGCAGCTTGCGCCGGCCGCAGCAGCGCTTGCGACGGCTGTAGCGCTCGGCGTCGCCCCTGCTGAAGCACTTGCAGGAACAAGCGCCTATGTACCGCCGCCAGGAAGAACTCGGATTTTCCCCGGCGTTTGTGGTTCAATGCTTATCGATGACTCATACAACGCCTCGCCCGCAGCAGCCGAAGAAGCACTCGAAGCACTACGCACCCTGCCACAGGTAACACGCCGTATCGCAGTCTTGGGTGACATGCTTGAGCTAGGGAGATATTCAGTCGAGGAACACGCGCGTGTTGGGCGGCTTGTCGCAGAAGTGGCGGATGTGGTAATTGCGGTCGGCATCCGCGCGCGCGGGTTAGCGGCAGCAGCACGCGATGCAGGGCTTCCTGAAGAATCTGTACAAACATTTGATAGCGCGGTCGAGGCCATCCCCGCCATTACAACACTCATACAGCAAGGTGACGCACTGCTCATAAAAGGTTCTCAGAGCATGCGCATGGAGCGCGTTGTGGAAGCGCTTCTTGCAAAACAAGAAGACGTAGCGCAGCTCGTTCGTCAAGATCGGGAATGGAAACGAAGACCGTAGCAGGAGCGGGCACAGTGGGGCGGGGGAGCGGTAGCAAAAGCATGTCTTTTTTGGTATAACTGCCGAAGTACGCACGCACCGCGCAACGCGTGGCGCGTGCCGAAAGGCCCTATCGTCTAATGGCTAGGACATCACCCTCTCACGGTGGTAATCGGGGTTCGACTCCCCGTAGGGTCACACATTGAAACTGAGGCGATGGAACGTCTTTTACTTTTGCACAGTAGTAAAAAGCGGGCGAGTAGTTTTTAATAAAGTATCTCACATGAAGACCGACACGCCATCCTCTTTGAATACCAAAAATCGCCACCGTGTGCGAGTGGGGCGTTCTTCTGCGGGTCTTGGCCTGTTCGCCTCGGACTCTTTCAAAAAAGGCGAGCGTATTGTGGAGTACACTGGCAAACGGCTCACGAACGAACAAGTTAAGCGCGTTGTTGAGAACCGTTATCTGCTTGAAATAAATGATCGCTACACAATAAACGGGAGCTCGCGCGAGAACATCGCGCGCTATGCCAACCACGCCTGCAAACCAAACGCGATTGCCGAGACCGTACGTGGTCGGGCATTCTTGATTGCTAAAAAAGCAATTCGTCCGGACGAGGAAATTGTTTGGGACTACGGTAAAGAATATTTCAACGATTTCATAAAAGATGGAGGGTGCCGATGCACAACTTGCGTCGCAAAAAGAAAAACGGCGCCTGGGGGTGCCGTTAAGCCTGTTTAATTTAATGGGAATCGGGCTTGATGTTGTCAGGCGGCGTCTCCGTCACATGCGGTTGCTGATTCTCGGCACGAATTCGAGCATTGTGCTCAGCGAACGCTTTCTTAAGTCCGGCCGAATATGCAGCCCATGACTCGTTCGGATATTGGCGTAAATGCTCCTTGAGAGCATATGAACATGCTGGCTTAAACGGGATATTTTTACGCATGTTCTCATGTGCCGTCTCAGCGATAGCACGTAGAAGCTGCCTATTTATTTGTATTTTATACGTATCATAGACATATTGTATCGCCGAATCTATATCCTCCGCCTGAAAGTGCGCCATGGGGAAGCCCTCGTTATCTTTGTCCTGCCTTCCTTTTACAGGAAATTTTTCTTTCATGCAAGCAATTTGTCCACGACAGCTTTAACGTCCGCACCGTCAGCTCTGCCCTTAAGTTCTCCCATGAGTGCACCCATGAAGCGACCGGCGTCTGTTTTACTGGAAACACCAAGTGTTAGCATTTTTGCTCGAGCGATTTTTTCGATGTCCGCACGCGCCATTTGCGTTGGCAAAAATGTTTCAACTATAGCAAGCTCGGCTTTTTCGACCACCGCAAGCTCCGGGCGGCCACCTTTTTCATATTGTTCGATAGAGTCTTTGCGCTGGTTTGCGGCACGCTTGAGCACCACAAGCGTTTCGTCATCGGCGAGGAGCTCGTCTGGCTTGCGTTTTTTCGCAACTACTTCGTTAGTAATTGCGGTGAGCAGGGAACGGAGTGTGGTGAGCCGCACGGTATCTTTCGCACGCATCGCCTCCGGTATGCCTGCTTTTATGGATTCGTGGATAGTCATACGCGCTTAGGATAGCATATTGCTATACTGGGGCATATATGGCAGCTCCAAGTTGGTACGCACTCCCGGTTGACGCGGTGGTAGAGCGTTTAGCAACGAACTCGGTACGCGGACTCTCAAGCGCCGAAGTACAGAAACGGCACGCCAAAAAATTAAATCAGTTGCCCGAAACAGCGCCCGATACGCTCATAAAGCGTATCGGGCGCCAAATACACAACCCTATTGTCCTCGTGCTCGTCTTTGCGACAGTGGTGGCGGTATTCGTCGGCACACACGCAGATGCTATCGTCATTGCCGTTGCACTCTTGTTCAACGTCGTTATCGGCGTATACCAAGAACAACGGGCGGCACATACATTCGCAGCGCTCCGGCGCAAAGCAGCGGTCCAGGCGACGGTCATACGCGACAACGAACCACATGAAATTGACGCGGCCAACATCGTTCCGGGAGACATCGTCCTCCTATCGGCTGGCACGGCCGTGCCAGCCGATATCCGCCTCATCGAAACACACGAGTTGGCCGCAAACGAAGTAGCGCTCACTGGCGAGTGGGTGCCGATTACTAAAACAGCTGAACCGGTTGCCGGTGACGCCGTGCTCGCCGAACGAACCAGTATGATTTATGCCGGTGCGCTCATAACCGCTGGCTCGGGGCGAGGTATTACCGTTGCTATTGGAACTGAAACCGAGCTGGGGAAAATTGCTGTAGCGCTCGCCACTACAAAAGAGTCTGAGACGCCACTTGCGCGCGATATGCGGCACATCGCGCAGTTTCTACTCCTACTTGCTGCGGTCGCCGTTGCGCTCGTGTTCGGACTGTCGATTGCCAGAGGCGTACCATTTGACGAAGCTGCCATTATTGCCATTGCAGTTGCTGTTGCTTCAATCCCCGAGGGACTACCCGCCGCAGTTACCGTGGTACTGGCACTTGGTATGGAGCGCATTTTGGCTGCGGGTGGTTTGGTAAAAGAGCTCCTTTCTGCGGAAACACTTGGTGCTACGAGTGTTATCTTAACGGACAAAACAGGCACGCTCACCGAAGGCCGCATGCGCGTCGTGGGGCTTGCAACGCATAGAGGCGTATTTGAAAATGCTATCCATAACGAAGAAGCTGCTGCGGTGCTCCGTGCCGCGCTGCTCGCTTCAGACGGGTACCTTGAAGAGGCAGATGCACTGCAAGAAAACGGGGAACCGCTCGTCGCACATGGGCGGCCTATTGAGCAGGCAATCATTTTTGCCGGTATCGAGGCAGGTATTTCGAAATCTGTTCTCAGTACCGAGTATCCGCGTATCGACGAGCTGCCATTTGACTCGGCGCGCCGCTTTGGCGGTATGCTCGTGTCTGAGAAAGGGGAGTCCGTTGCCTATCTTTCTGGGGCACCGGAACTTTTCATTGAACATACACGCGATGCGCATCTTTTTAAGGAAATACTGAGTACGGCGGCACGCGAAAGTGAGCGTATGATCGCTATTGCTCGTACCCCATGGCACACCGAGACACTTCCTACCGACAGCGCCACCACTGACCTGCTTACCCACGCACAGCTTATTGGCTTTGTCATATTTGCCGACACACCACGCCCCGAAGTTGCCGCTGCGGTGAAAGACATTCGGGCGGCCGGCGCGCGCGTGGTGATGGCTACGGGGGACAATCCTGAGACGGCGATTGTGGTCGCGCGGGCTGTAGGAATTGCAAACTCAAATGAGCGCCCACGTACAGGCGCAGATCTACAGAAACTCTCAGACGATGATTTGTACCAGCTCATCATGGCGCATTCGGTTTTTGCGCGCGTGACGCCTGATGACAAGCTACGCATGGTGCGCGTTCTACGCGATCATAAAGAGGTGGTCGCCATGACCGGTGATGGCATCAACGACGCACCCGCGCTGCGCTCGGCAGCAATTGGCATAGCAATTGGAAGCGGTACGGATGTCGCGAAAGAAGCGGCTGATATCGTGCTGCTCAAGGACAGCTTTGCGGTGATTACCGCCGCTATTCGCGAAGGACGTCGTCTGCGCGATAACGTCAAGAAAATATTTGTGTATCTCGTTGCAACGAATTTCGGTGAAACATTTCTAATTGTCGCAGCGCTTATTGCCGGATTGCCGCTTCCTATTTTGCCGACACAAATTCTTTGGGAAAATCTCGTCACGGGCGGGCCTATGAATGTGGCGTTTGCCTTCGAGCCGCTGTATGAGTCAGCAATGAACCGTAAACCAAAAGATCCAGAAAATGCGCAGGTGCTTTCCAGGGCGGTCGTGAAGCTCATTGCGCTAGCAGGATTTCTGACAAGCCTTCTCCTGATTGGGCTGTATTGGCTCCTGATACAAGCGCAGATACCGGAAGGACAGCTACGTACTATGATGTTCGTTGCGCTCTCGTTCTCGTCTATGTTCACTGCCTTTTCGCTTAAGAGCCTCGGTACACCGTTCACGCGCATACCACTCGCTTCGAATAAATTTCTTCTGGCGGCGCTTGGTGTGAGTGTACTCATGCTCCTGTCGGCGTTTTTTGTACCAGGCATACAATACCTCGTCTATACGGTGTCGCTCTCCGTGGCCGAAATCGTGCTTCTATTGTGTGTCGGGCTTGCAGATCTTGTTCTTGTCGAATTTGCTAAATATCTCTTTTATATCCGCCCCGCCCTGCGGCGCGCAAACAACGTATAGTCAGGTATACTACGTGTCTATGGATACGCTCTCTATTTTCTTAATTATTATCGTACTCATCGTTGTTGAGGGCGTTGCGCTCTGGCTTATCCTGCGTCGTTTTGCGCCTAGCCAAAAAGAAGAAGGGGGGAGCGAGAGTCTTTTGCTTCTCCAACAGCAAATGCAAGAACTCTCTCGCACACTCGACAAGCGCATGACCGATTCATCGCAGGCCATGCAGGAGCACGCGCACCGACAATTTGTTGACACGACCAAACTCATCAAAGAAATTACAGAGGAGGTTACGAGCGTTAAAGAGATCGGCCGACAAACACAAGGATTCGCGGAACAGTTGAGAAGTCTGCAAGACATTTTAAAAAATCCAAAACAACGCGGGGTGCTCGGCGAGTACTACCTCGAAACTGTTTTGAAAAATGTACTCCCGCCGAACATGTACAAAATTCAGTACCCATTTGAAAATGGTGAAATAGTGGATGCCGCGGTATTTATAAATGATAAAATTGTGCCGGTAGATTCAAAATTCTCACTCGAAAACTACAACCGGTTAGTAAACGCTCCCGAGAGTGAGAAGTCGGCATTTGAAAAGGCATTCGTGAACGATCTAAAAATGCGCATTACAGAAACCGCGAAATATATCCGTCCTGAAGAAAAGACGATGGATTTCGCGTTCATGTTCATTCCGAGCGAAGCTATTTACTATGACCTCCTCACAAACCAAGTGGGTGCTGGCGAGGACGAAAATCTTATCCAGCGGGCAGCAGGGAAGTACAAAGTTATCATCGTTTCGCCGACGTCGTTTCTCGCGTATCTGCAGACAGTCATGCAGGGACTGAAGGCGATGCAAATAGAGAAACGTGCCGAGGAGATTCAAAAACGCGTGGGAGAGCTTGGCAAACACATGAGCAAATATGAGGAGTTCTACAAGAAGCTCGGTGCATCGCTTAGCACTACGGTCAGCCACTACAACAGCGGCTACAAGGAGCTCGGCAAGGTCGACAAGGATGTCTACCGCATTAGCGGCGAAAAGGTTGGCATCGAGCCAGAGCTGCTTCGGAAACCACCTGAAGATATTGACTAAACGACAAGAGATGATATAGTTCTTCACAGGAGGTCGTCTCGCGGAGGGGCTGCCAAGAATCACATAGGAAGGATGTATGAGCTTGCTACTTCACAACTACTCCGTCACGTCTGATTTGGCTGGCTGGATAATTCCATTGGCGGCGATTTTTCTCGGTGGCGCTTTTCTTTATCATGCGGGCAATAGCGATAAAGAGAGCGCCTCCGAAGAGGGTACCATCAGCCTTGCGGTTGCGGTTGGTTGCTTGATTTTTGGTCTTTCCACAGGAGCTGAACATTGGTTCCATACCGGCAAGGGATTCGTGGTTAGCGAACCTGAACCATACAACCAACAGCTCAGCATCGGCACGGCGTACACACTGCTGTATTCTCACAGGGACGGTAAAAGCTACGTATTGCTTGTGCAAGAAGGAGCACACGATTTTTACACCGTGCGCGTCAATCACACTCCACCGAAGCACTTTGCCATTGTGAGCGGTAGCGTTGTAGCGATTGCACCACAGGCAAGGCGATGACCAAGTCGTCAGTGCTCAAACCGTTCTTAACTTAAATGGGCCGCGTGTGGAGTTTACTCCACACGCGGCCTTCTCAATTTATACCCTTATCACATAGCACCCATAAATCACGACCACTCTGTGCGGGCTTGCTTTTTATGGCTTGAAACGGTAGGATGGTGTAATTATGGAGTGTGCAGTCATAAAAACAGGGGGGAAGCAGTATGTCGTCTCAAAGGGCGACATACTTTCTGTGGAGAAGTTTTCGGATGAAAAAAAGGCGGGGGACAAGGTCGTTTTCGAAGAAGTGCTTCTCGTCGACAATGGTTCGGATACGACTATCGGTACGCCAACAATCAAGGGCGCAAAAGTTGAGGGGACGGTTATGGAGACTGGTCGCGCAAAGAAAATTGACGTCGTCAAATATAAAGCAAAGAGCCGTTATCTAAAGCGCCGTGGCCATCGCCAGCCCTATGTCGCTGTGCGCATTGACTCAATTTCCTAAAATAAAGCCGCCGCGCTAAAGCAGCGCGGCGGATAAGTCTATTGGGGAGGATACACTGATGCAATAAACTTTTGCACCATCTCCCGATAAAAGTGATATCGTTCTTTTTTGGAAGAGAACGATATCCAGAACCCTGTTTCTTGGAAATATTCTTCCTGGATCCTCTCTGCTAGGAAGAGCAGACGGGTAAGCGTGGTATTGACCAGTTCAAGAAGGTCCATATGCTCCTTTTCATAAAGGATTTTATCTTTGTGGAGAGGAAGTATTACTTCGAAGAGACAGGCTCGGAACTCGTCCCAGACAGTGGAGTTCAGTTTCTGGTCCACAGGCATACCCTCCTTTCCTAGTACCCGGGAGAGATATTAGCACATATTCTTAAATTTTCAATACCCATATTGGAGCCAGGTGGGGAATTCCACAACACTAACAATCTATGAATCTTTTCTATTCAAGAAAGCGCCGGAAATAGTTTGGGCATCAACATATTCAAGCTCACTACCGGTTGAAAGCCCGCGACCAAGCATTGTGATGCGCAGCTGTGAACGATAGGGCGCAAGGAGTTCGCGCAGGTGATCAGCGGTGTGTTCACCCTCACTGGTTGCGGAAAGCGCAAGAATGACCTCTTTTAGACCACGGGCAAGACGCGCCTTAAGTACGTGCGCAAGTTCTTGCTCACGGACGGCACCCTTGCCGGAAAGAGTCAGCACGCCGCCCAATACAAAATAACGACCACGATAGGCGTTTGCACGCTCGATGGCGGTAATGTCCTGGTCTTTCTCCACGAGCATAAGGAGTGAATCGTCACGCGAGCGATCTGCACAATAGTTGCAACGCTCGCCGGCGCCGCTCCAAAAACGAAGGCATTCCGGGCACTGTCGTACATTCTTGGCGAGCGTACTGATGAGTTCGGAAAGCAGTGCGCGATCTGCCGGTGGTGCAGCAAGTAGGTGATATACGAAACGACGCGCTTGCCGAGGACCGATACCCGGGAAGCGTTCAAATGCGTACACAAGCCGGTTGATGGAGTCAGATTCAGGCATAGAAGATACGGATAAGAGAAATGATAACCGACTGAGTTTACATATTAAAATTCGTTGGCGAGTTCGCCATAGCCGCTTTTATCTACCGGCACGAAAGTGGTGCGTTTCTCATCAAAATACAGCTCTATTTTGCCCGTCGGGCCGTTACGATGTTTCTCAATGAGAATCTCGGCAATTCCTGGCCGATCGCTCTCTGGATTGCGTTTGTCATCGCGGTGGATGAACATCACAACGTCAGCATCTTGTTCAATTGAACCTGAGTCGCGCAGGTCAGAGAGACGCGGTTTGCCGCCACGCTGCTCGACCGCACGCGAAAGCTGCGAAAGCGCGAGCACGGGTACCTCAAGCTCGCGCGCAAGCCCCTTCAAAGAGCGCGAGATCTCCGTTACTTGCTGCACCAACGAGTCAGAGGTCTTCGTGCCGACGGGAGTCATGAGCTGCAAATAATCAACAACAATAAGTCCAATACCGCGCTCACGCTTCAAGCGCCGTGCAACTGCGCGCATAGCCAAGATGTTATTCCCCGGCTTGTCATCTATGAAAATAGGCGCCTTGGAGAGCGATTCAAGTGCATCACGAATACGCGCAAAATCTTCCTCGTCGCGAATGCCGCCAGTGCGCAGCTTCCAGGAGTTCACGTATGATTCGGCAGCAAGCATGCGATCAACGAGTTGCTCGGCACTCATTTCAAGTGAAAAGATGCCGACCGGCGTACCGTGACGCACGGCGGTGTTACGCGCGATGTCGAGCGCGAGCGATGTTTTACCCATTGATGGTCGTGCGGCAAGGATGACGAGGTCCGAAGGGTGGAGACCGGAAAGTATGGTGTCGAGATCTGGGAAGCCGGTGGGGACACCGCGGATGGTTCCTTCTTGTTTGGAAAGGTGTTCAATGCGATCCCACGCATCAGCAAGCTTCTCGGAGAGCGCTGTGAATTTATGTGCCGCAGTTGAATTTCCAACAGCGTACACTGATTTCTCAGCATCGTCGAGCACTTCGGCGGTATCGTGCGACTCATCATAGGCATTTTCAGTTATTCGATACGCCGCATCAATAAGCGCACGCATGAGCTGTTTGCGTGAGACAAGTTCGGCATAGTGCGTGATATTGCCTGGAGAGGGAGTTGATGTTGCAAGTTCCGCGACATAACTTTTTCCACCCGACCGTTCAAGGAGTCCTTGGTCGGCAAGACGAGCGGTGAGCGTCAGAAGGTCAATCGGCTCACCTCGGCCGGCGAGCTCCTGCATCGATTCGAAAATAAGTTTGTGTTTTTCTGCATAAAAAGAATCGCCGCGAACAATGTCCGCAACATCATGAAGCGCATCGGGCTTGAGGAGCAGCGCGCCGAGCAACGCACGCTCTGCTTCTAGATTTTGTGGAGGGACCCGAGTGACTGCCATATATCGCCCGATTGTATCACCTTATGCATCTCGAAAGAGAAGCGTTCCGTCCGGCCCATCTTCCACACGATATCCACATGCTATCAACCGTTCGCGCATCGTATCCGCTGCAGCGAAATCTTTAGCGACGCGAGCAGCATCCCGTTCATTTCTCATTATTCGCACGTCCTCCGGAAGCATCGCGTCGGAAAGTGGCGCGTCAAAGTCTGGGGGTGTGGTCAACAAAAGCCCAAGCAGCGCGTCCGCGTCAAGCAATAGACCCCATTTTTCCTTAGCATCCACATCTTCATCGCGAAGCACCTCCCACAAAATGCCGAGCGCCTGGGCAGTGTTCAGATCATCACGCAAAGCCGCTACAAAACGGATACGATTTTCTGTTACAGTCGGGCGCGCGCCTGATTCTATTCGCACGGTACGAGAAAGACGCCATAATCGAGATAGTGCTTCGGCCGAGGCAGCGAGCGCCTCCCAAGTAAAAGAAATAGGTGTGCGGTAGTGTGCTTGGTGGAAAAAATAGCGCAATACAAGCGGGTGGAAGCCGTGCTCGACAATATCAGAAAGATACACAACATTCCCTAGTGACTTTGAAACCTTATTGCCGTCCATGGTGAGGAAGGCGTTATGGAGCCAGTACCGTGCGAACGGACGGCCGCTTGCTGCTTCAGATTGTGCGATTTCATTATTATGATGCACAGAAATCAGATCCATGCCACCGGTGTGAATATCAACTTCAACCCCCAGAAGTGCGCGCGCCATTGCCGAACACTCTAAGTGCCATCCAGGTGCACCGCGCCCCCAAGGCGAATCCCATTCCTGGAGACGGCGCACCCCCGGGGCGGTTATTTTCCAAAGCGCGAAATCAGTCGGTCGATGTTTTTCCGGATTCACCTCTACGCGGGCACCGGCCGAAAGCACAGCTTCAGAAACGCCACCAAGCTTCCCGTAACCGGGGAAACGACTTGTATCAAAATATAGACCGTCACCCACGCGATACGCAAACCCTTTCTCTTCAAGTGTGCGCGCAAGTGAGATTTGTTCCTTTACGTACTCACTTGCACGTGGAAAAAGAATGTGTTTTGTATCGATATTTAATTCTTCAAGATCGTCGAGGAAAAATTTTGTGTACCGCTCGGTAATAGTTTTCGCAGAAAGCCCCTCGCGCCGGGCACCAATCTCGACTTTATCTTCGCCTTCATCGCCATCACTCACCAAGTGGCCAACATCGGTGATGTTGATAACACGGCGTACGCGATACCCGGCATGTGTGATGGTTCGCGCCAGCGTATCGGCAAAGACATGCGGACGTAAATTTCCTATGTGGGCACGGTCGTAGACCGTGGGGCCACACGAATACAGAGTGGCTATGCCAGATTTCAGCGGCACAAACTGCTCTTTTTGCTCAGTGAGCGTGTTGGTTAGAAATATCGCAGCTGCACCGCGCTCTTTTTTTTGCGTGCCGATAGGAAACTGGAGCCAAGACATATGGTGAGTATAACAGTTGGGAATTGCACCGCACGTGCGGTATACTATGTCCCATTATGGAAGAACCTACTGTGCGCGAAAAAACCCCTGAATCTGAGCGAGTAGTACACAAAACACCGCAAGCTATGTCGCGGCGCGTTTCGTATACGCTAATTGGACTTGCCTTGTTCTTCGCAGGGGTTGTGGCTGGCGCCATTGGTGCCAGTAACACAGCGGGCGAATCACTCGTTGCACATCTGCCGTTTACAGGGGATTCCCTAAACGCAACGCCGAGCCAAACAGCAAACCTGAGTGATTTCTGGGAAGTTTGGAATGCACTTCAAACAAAATTTGTCGAGAGTCACGCCTCCTCAACTATCCCCACAACACAAGATAAAGTATGGGGTGCTATCGAGGGTCTCACCGCTTCATATGGCGATCCGTATACGGTCTTCATGCCACCAGAAGAAGCGCAGGTGTTTCAACAGGATATCGCTGGCAGTTTCGGTGGTGTTGGTATAGAAATTGGCGTTAAAAACAATGTGCTGACTGTTATTTCGCCACTCAAGGGCACGCCAGCAGCACAAGCCGGGGTGCTTTCCGGTGATCAGATTGTTGCTATCGATGGCCAATCTACTGACGGCATGTCTGCTGATCAAGCCATAAAGCTGATCCGTGGTCCAAGCGGTACGACTGTCGTACTCACTGTGTTGCGTAATGGAAAGACACAGAGTATTAAAATAGTGCGCGCCATCATTCAAGTACCAGAGATTAATTATGGCTTCTACAAAAATACCGGCGTCTATCGCATTGCCCTCTACACCTTCTCAGCAAATTCCGCAACGCTTTTTGACAAGGCATTTGCCGCCTTTAAACAATCCGGTTCACACGAGCTCGTTATCGATCTGCGCGGCAACCCGGGTGGCTACCTTGATGCGGCTGTTGATATTGCCAGCCATTTCCTCCCAAAAGGTGAGGTAGTGGTTACGGAGGATTACGCCGGCAAGCAGCCAAACATCGTACACTACAGTCTCGGCTACGATGATATTCCAAAGGGCACGAAAGTGGTCGTGCTCATCGACCAGGGCTCCGCTTCAGCCGCAGAAATCCTCTCTGGCGCTCTCCAAGACCACCACGTGGCAACACTAATTGGCACACGATCGTTTGGCAAAGGTTCAGTACAGGAGCTCATTAATGTGGACGGCGGGGCGCTTAAGGTAACCGTCGCGCGATGGCTTACGCCAGCCGGACACTTTATTGAAGACGGTGGTTTGACACCAAACATTGAGGTGGGACGTACACAAGCTCAGGTAAGTGCCGGGCAGGATCCTCAAATGGCGCGCGCGGTACAGTTTCTCACGACGGGGAAATAACGCAGTAGCGAAACGGCAATACACACGGGCGGTATTGCAGGTGTGATGTCTGTGTGTCATTCTGACGAGAAGACTTTTTATTAAATATAATTTAATACTATGACACTCGCTGCTCGCTGTGTTGGTTTTCGCACATGCATATTTAGCTTACTCACTATCACAACTCTGTTCGCATACGGAGTACTGCCCGCTGAGGCGGCGACGCGTACGGGGCATCCTTCGTTTTTGCAGAGTATGGAAGCGGCAGCACTCGGAGCGGTATCTCCCTCTACTACGCCGCAGGGGAGCGGATCGGGGCAGGTCATGACGCCGCTGGACGCGAACAGCAGTGGTCATGACGACATTGTCGCACTCACACGGCCGACTATAGTCCGCGTGTTGGTGCATTTCGTCGGCACCACTACTGTTCCGGCATTCAAGGTGAATCTCGAAAAGCTAAGTTGGTCTGTCGGCGCCACGAGTGGGTCGCAGACCATGCAAATACCCTATGAACTCTACGAAACAGGGACCGGTTTTGTGGTTAATCCGAACGGCTACATACTCACTGACGCGCACGTGGTTTCACCTGCAGAGTTGCAAAAAGTAATTGCGGGAGCTGCGCTTCTGAAGGTTATGGCATCCGTCGAAGCTGGTATGACAGCAAAAGAGAACGCATATTTGAATCGCATTCATACACAGGCACAGTACGAGCAGCTTGGTATCGACGGAGTAGCGTTTATCCTCGACCATATTTCGATGCCGAACGCATCGAAAGTAGTAGTGCTTTCTCCGGGGAAGACCATCCACGCCACATCGACCGGCGCGATTGCCTCATCTGCATTACTAACCCAGATACAAAACAGTAACTCTAATGCAGTGAAGGCGCAGGTGGCGTCTCTTATGCAGTCTGGTATATCCGCAACAATTGTGTCGGTCAATAATAATTTTCTAAACGACGAAAAAGACGTTGCTCTCCTCCATGTTCCAGAAACGAATCTCCCGGCGCTTACGATCGGTAGTAGCCGCGCGGTGCAAACAGGCGACCCTATTTACGTATTCGGCTATCCGGCCAACGCAGACTTTGGCGGCCTAAACGACGAGCCGGTATTTACTTCTGGCGTTATCGATGCGCAGAAACCCTCGACTCTGAACACGTTTAATTACCTCGAGACCGACGCAAAAGTATCTCCTGGTTCAAGCGGATCCCCGGTTATTAACGCAAACGGAAACGCGATTGGCATGCTGACATTGGGAATAAGTAACGCCAGCGGCGGAGACTCTTTTTCTCTCGCCACGCCCATATCGCTTGCCTCAGCGGTGTTGGCAGACCACTCAATAGCCACCAGCACGCCCGGCAGCTACGCCGCTCACGTACGTGCTGGCATCGCGCTTAAAAACGCACAGCATTGCAAGGCGGCGATAACCGAATTTCAGGCAGCCGAATCAAAAAATAATGTTTTTGGAGACTCTTCGAAATATCTTGATCCATACATAACCGCCTGCAACGCACTCATAGCGTCTGGTCGATCGCTCGATACGCCATGGGATTACGTACGCAATTGGGTATTCAATCAAGATTCGTTCTTCTGGGTACTACTGGTCATTGGTGTCCTCGCCGTCACTGCCGCTAGCAGCACTCTGCTATTCCTCGTGCGTCGCAACAAGAGCGAGGAGCAAACGATCGATGTCCTTAAATCTGAACTCGGGCACCTCGAACAAATAGGTGCTGCGACGTCTGCTGGCATAGCGCAAACAGTTTCGCATCCAGCAGCTACGGCAGCCGCGTCCCCGCACGATCCCGCACTCGATCTTTTGACGGGGTACATCCGAAACGCTCGTGCCGCAGACCAAACCGACGAAGTAATTCGTGCTGCATTAGCCACAGCCGGCTGGAAAAGCGAAGAAATTGAAGCGGGATTTTTGGCGTTGGGGCGCTGATCGCCCACATTGCGTTCCTACGCACAAAACGGTACGATGCGCATGCTGGGAATCCCCGCAAGTCGGTCCCTGGATGTGGCAGCTTTTTATCAAAAAAGGTTAACGCGCGACACTCGCGTTCCGTTTTTTAAATTTCTCAAGAAGATATGAAGATTATACTAACGAAAGATGTGCGAAGTATGGGTCGCGCCCACGAGACTGTTGAAGTCGCTGATGGACATGCGCTTAACTTCCTCATTCCTCAACAGCTCGCTGTTCTAGCGACGCCCGCGGCAATGCGCGCCGCTGAGACGCGCAAAACGAAAGCGGCGACGGATCGACAGGTGCAAGAGCAGCTCATCGCGCAGAATCTTGAAACACTTGCAGAAAAACGTATTGTCATCACGAAGAAAGCCAACGACAAAGGACACCTCTATGATGCGGTTGGCGTACCAGAAATCCTCGCGGCAGTACAGGAACAAGCGCATGTTGTGCTTCCTGAGGACACTATCCGTATAGAACATCCTTTCAAAGAAGTTGGCACGCACGATGTGTCGGTGGCACATGGCGAACATTTCGGGAAATTTACAATTAGTATTGAGACAGAGGCCTAAACACCAGGGAAGTGGTGCACAAAAATACCCGCGTTATTGCGGGCGTTTTTGTTTATGAATATCCGCGTCCCCGACTCACATCACATTAGCAACCTTCTTTCGAATACTACGACCATCAAAACGGCGCTTACGGGTCTCGTGATAAGAGACGACGCCTTCGACAAGCGCAAAAAGAGTGTGGTCTTTCCCGACACGCACGTTCTTGCCGGCTTCTATTTTTGTGCCGCGCTGACGAACAATAACCATCCCTGGACGTGCTTTTTCGCCTGCATAGAGTTTCGTACCGAGATATTTCGGGTTAGAATCGCGCCCGTTCTTTGTAGATCCACTCGCTTTAGTGCTTGCCATACGTGTTAGTGTGTAGCCATGAATATAGCAGATCTGCTAGCCCGAGGCAAGGGTTTTGCCGCCAGTCTCCACGACTGTGTGCCGGGTGCTCTCGCCGCACGCGTGCCAAAAGGCATACTTATAGCAATCCTGGCAGCGCTTGGCATTGTCGCCAGCTTCGGGGTAGGGCTCTTGATGGGTCGACAGATAGGGCAGGGGAGCGGTTTTGTAGTGGAGATGCTCCCGCTTGCAACAACAAGCGCCATGAGTACGACAGGGAAGTCTGCTGCTGCGACAGCGCTTCCCAGAGGTGGACAAGTGGTTGCATCAAAAAACGGTAGCCGCTACTACCTGCCGTGGTGCGGCGGGGCAAACCGTATTAGTACAGTGAATAAGGTGTGGTTCTCGTCAAAAAAATCTGCAGAAGCAGCCGGGTACACGCCAGCGGCGAACTGTAAAGGCATTTAGTGTCTGGACTGTGGTTGTGCGTTATCGTATCTACTCTTACAATCATCTCATGATTGTTCTCGACGTCGAAGCAAGCGGAGTCATTCCGACCAAACACTCCATACTTTCACTGGGCGCCCTTGACCTTGACGAACCGTCAAATCAGTTTTATGAAGAATGTCGCATATGGAACGGTGCTCATATTGATGACGCCGCGCTCGCAGTAAACGGTTTTTCGCGCGAAGAAGCTACTGCAGCAGAGAAAAAATCCGAAGCGGAGCTTGCGCGGGCGTTTATCGCCTGGGCCCTCGATCGCCCGCGCGACCGCACACTTGCTGGCCAAAACCCCTCATTTGATCGCGATTTTGTGCGTGCGGCGTGCGAGCGGGCCGGTATCGATTTCCCATTCCCATATCGCACTATCGACACGCATACGCTCTGCTGGCTGCACATGACTGAGCGCGGGATAGCGGCCCCCATGGCTCATGGACATTCAGCAATTAGTCTCAATACCGCACTGCAATACTGCGGCCTTCCGATCGAACAGAGACCCCACGACGCGCTTGGTGGTGTGTATGCACATGCAGAGGTTATTGCGCGCATAGCGTATACTAAAAAGATACTCCCTGAGTATGAAATCTACCCGATACCATGGATGACCAAACCGTAAACCAACCAAGTTCAAACAATAATAACAATACGACACCGTCGCACGAGACGGCGCGACGACTGGCGCGTGTTATCGCAGAAGGGCACACGAACGTTCCTGAAGACGCGGCACCGCTTGTTTGTAAACCCAATCATGTGGAGTCGTGGCGTGTATTCAAGATTATGTCGGAATTCGTAGAAGGATTCGACCTTATACGACGTCACTCTCTCGCAGCTACTTTTTTTGGATCGGCACGAGCAACACTCGATCCTGCCGTATACCAAGCCGCAACGGACCTTGCTGCTGCGCTCGCCAAAGAAGGCTACGCGGTCGTCACGGGCGGAAGCGCGGGCATCATGCAGGCGGCTAATAAAGGCGCATACGACATCGGGGGCGCTTCAGTTGGTCTTAACATTCGCCTCCCGAACGCACAAAAGGAGAACAGCTTCCTTACCGAGAAACTTGAGTTCGACCATTTCTTTGTACGCAAAGTTATGCTGACATTCGCTTCGGAGGTATACATCTTTTTCCCGGGCGGGTTCGGTACGATGGACGAGTTTTTTGAGATTGTTACTCTCGTGCAAACCGGAAAGATTAAGAAGGTGCCTATCGTCATGTACGACGCTGATTACTGGAATCCATTGCTTGAGTTCATCGACGCACAACTTCTTAAGAAATTTAAAACCATCAGTCCTGAAGATCGTGCTCTTTTACACGTCGTCGACTCCCCAGATGAAGCGCTTGCGTATATCAAAGAACACGTATCGCTCGTTTGCTAGGGAAGAGACGGACCGTCTTAATTTTTAATTTATAGTGAATTCGAACTTATGTATATGTGTTTATAATATATAAAGTGCGCACAATATATCTTTTGCGAAGATTAATATACGAAAAACAATAACATGTAGTGAACACATTCGTTCGAAATGTCTCTTGTGATACTCTCACGCGTACATTAGACTTAATACGTCACTATAGGAATGTCTTTCAAGCGTCGGAAATCACATAGAATACAGAAGTACCAAACTCATATAATTGTAGTTATTACTTTGACTGTGTTTGTTGTTCTTGGAACAACAGTGACCGGTTTCCTAGCTACAGCGCCAAGAAAATCAAATGCCGAGGGTAATGAGGTGTTTGTTGGGCCGTTCCCAAGTTGGGTGAACGTTGTTAAAAAATATGGTGCTGTCGGGAACGGTATCACTGATGATACTGCCGCTATTCAGAGGGCTCTCGATAGCCTGAGCAATGCATACCCGGGCTCTAGTAACTCAGCAAACGCAACAACGACTATCTACTTCCCCGCCGGCACGTATCGCATCACGGCACCGCTCCACCTCGTTGCAAAACATTACGTCAACATCGTCGGCGCAAATCCTGCGGACACGGTGATTCTTTGGGATGGACCGGCCAGCACAACCACCGCGTCAAGCACGGCCATGTTAACCGTCAATGGCGTGTATCATTCTTCCATTGACCGGCTCACATTCAACGGACGCGGCAACGCAAGTATCGCCATCGATCAGGCATGGACGCCAGGACAAGGATTTTTTGATAGCGGCAATGAGTACGCCGATGACGTATTCGAAAATGTCGGTGTCGGGTATCGCTGTGGCGCAAGCGGTCATGGCTGCGCCGAGAGTTCCCTTTTACGCGACCAATTCTTAAACAATAGTGTTGCCGGGGTTTCACTCCAAAATTTCAACGCACTCGACATTTTCATCTGGTACTCACTCTTTAAGAATGATGCAATCGGCATAACGAATAGCTTGCCAAACGTGGTCACCGCATCGTCAGCCGGGAATTTCCATGTGTACAAGAGTATTTTCGAAAACTCAAAAATTGCAGATATGGCAATTGGCAACACTGGTCTTTTCAGCGCTCTTGATAACTATTCAATTGATTCCAATCAATTCTTTTATACTAGTGGTTCAAGCGCTCCTGCGCATATCACGATTCAAGGGAATACCATCATTGATACTACGAACCCAACGTCTATTTCTGTAAATAACAAAGGGCCGCTGCTTTTGGTCGACAACACAATCGTGAGCAGTTCGGCTAACGACAGCTCTTCGCAGCCAGTGGTCAGTGCTAACAGCTGGAATCCATCTATTTTGTTCTCCATGGATAACTCTTTCACTTCTTCTGGCCCACTCACTTACGCAAACGGCAGCTATTACTCATTTGGTGATGAAAAAGTAAGTAACAGCGGCATTAACCAAACGCCACCGATACTCCCTCCTCCCCCACCAAACCAGCAACCACAAATCATTGAGGTACCGGTAAACGCGAATGCTGCACAAATCCAACAGGCGATAAGTCAGGCGGCAGCGATCGGTGGTGGTACGGTTGTACACATTCCCGCGGGAACTTATTACATTAATACAACGCTCTTGGTGCCGGCAAACAGCGGCCTTCAAATTATCGGCGACGGCGAAGATTCCGATTTGCTTTGGTCAGGCATTGGTACTGGCCCAGTCCTGCGGCTCTTGGGGCCAAGCAGGGCGGTGCTCAAAAACTTTTCTGTAAACGGCAATAACGAGCAGGCCGATGGTATCGAGGTGGATAATGCAGACCAACCGGGTGGGCGGGTATTCATGGAACAGGCCTGGCTCACAAACTCAGACACAAACTTATTTGTTGATGGTTTAGATTACACAAATACAGAACTGTATGATTTCTACCATTCAGGACTACCGGCCGGTGCAAGCGCCAACGCGGGAGCAAGTGTGAAGGTAGTGGGCGGTCCGTATGCAGCGCACGGTCTCTGGAAGGGTGGCGCAACCAACATCTTTTCTGGTGCATCATCCAATACCAATCTCAGTTATAGCGTCTCAGGCGGCGCGCATCTTATGATACGAGATGTATGGTACGAAGAACACCCGCAAATTTTACCGAATTTCATAGATCTTACCGGCACGAGTACACTCACCTATGCCGGCTCGCGAATGGCGCTCCAGGCAGTCTCTGGTACGCCAGCAATAAATATCCACGATTTCCATGGTACGGCAACGTTTCTGAATAACGACCTAACTACCGAATACGGCAATCAAACGAGCAGTGTCATTGACATAAACGGTAACGATACGGGTGCCGATGTTACTGGTATAGGGTTGCTAGGCACTGGTGCTAGCTATTTTAATAACAACTCAAACGCGTCGGTGCAGGGTGTCTTATTAGGTTCCATTCGGCGCTCCCAAGCCAGCGGCGCAGCGGATGTACCCGACCAAGGCAGTGCAAATGCTCAGTTTCTTACAACCGCGCTCAATCAGGTGCAGACAGAGCAGCCAGCACAGCTTTCACCACTCTCTCCAGGAGTTACTGATACGCGCTTCTACCGGGTTGCAGTCAATAATGCGCGCATAGGCATTCACCTCGAAGCACTGGTACCTACCACGCCTCCAACCATCTCAGCGCTGTCCGTGTCCCCAGCAAATACACTGGCGACCATCTATTGGACAACGGATGAAGTGGCGAACGCTGCTGTCGATTACGGCACCTCAGCTACCTACACAACACACACAGCTGCTGACGCATATACCACGAGTCACACGATTGCGTTGCCTTCACTTGCGCAGTGCACCACGTATCACTATCAAGTACGCTCTGTTGATATTTTCGGCAACCAAACGATATCCCCTGACCAAGCCTTCAAGACGACCGGCTGCCAACAAGCTTCAGCACTGCCAATAACCGCAACGAATACGGCGCCTCTATTACCAACAACACTTCCTGCGGTCACTGCCCCAACGTCGTCGCAACCAGTCCAAAGCACCGCGACACAAGGAGAGGCCGCCCCACAGACGATAGCGACATCGACCGTTGCGCCACCCCCACAAACGAATGGCGAACTTGTAACAGAGATCCAACATCTCCTTGATCTCCTCCACTCACTCGAAGAACAGTTGGCCATCGCAAGATCATCAGCAGTCCGTGCATCGCCGCAGACCAATCTTCATTCGTCTTCTTTATTCCCTCGAAACCTACATCTGGACATGACGGGGTCAGACGTACGTCGTCTGCAGACATATCTCGACACACACGGTACGCCAGTCGCAATCTCAGGGCCCGGCTCTCTTGGACAAGAGACCAAATACTTCGGTGCCCGTACGAAAAACGCCTTGATCTTATTCCAAAACCAACATGCGACGCAAATCCTGACGCCGGCACACCTCACATACGGCACAGGCTACTTCGGCTCTGCCACGCGTAGTTACGTTATTGCACACCCTTAATTTTAATTAATGAGGTACGAAAGCGGGTTGAGATACGCGCTGATTGTTGCCACGGGCATAGTTGCATTTGCACAGCGTGTTCCAGAAACACCATGGAATTGTCCCAGCGTCATAATCTTGGTCCCTTCCGCCGCGTAGACACCGAAGTGCAAGTGTGGACCGGTCGCATAACCAGTCATGCCGGAGTATCCGATGATCTGGCCAGTGGTTACTGACTGCCCTTTCGAAACATCAATCTCGGAAAGGTGTGCGTACATAGTATTGAGACCGTTTGCGTGTGCAAGCATAATCCATTTACCAAAAGAGTAGCATTGCCGGCCAGCGGCATCGTGCGCAAGATCGGTGTTGCCGGTGTCAAGCACCGTGCCAGAAAGCGCAGCGCGCACGGGTGTGCCGATTGGCACCCCAATATCAACACCATCGTGACCATGCCCACTGTAAATTTGCGGGTTAGCGGTCGCAAACGGTGTAGTACCAAAATATTGTGTAATGCAGTAGCTGTTGCCGAAGTATCCTGCTCGCGCGGCACACTGTTGCATGATCGTATTTGAAAATGGCCATGAGAGTACACCGATATTTGCTTTCGGGATTGATCCTGGATGTACGATAAGATTCAATTGACTCTGAAGCGACAGCAGCTCTTGTTCGAATGACTTTTCTGCTGCCTGCTTATCGGCAATAAGACTTTGATAGGTACTCTCTTTGTTCCTCGTCTGTGCCAGCAATGTTTTTTGAGTACTACGGTTTGCGTCAAGAGATCTGCGCTGAGAGATTTGATCGTTCTGTAGCGATACCAGTTGCGCCTTCGCGGCTGCGACTGCGTCGTGCGTAACGGCAAGATCTGCCTTGGCATTTGCCAACTCGGTAATATGTGCTTCAAGCGCACGATTGAATTGATCGATCTGATCTGCTTCAACCCACACATCGGCGAGACGGCCCGTATCAAGTATCGATGCAAAAGGCGAAACCGCGTCCGCTTCGTTCATAGCACGCAGTGCTGATGCGGCGGCCGATTGTTGCGCATCGATTATGTTTTGCTTATTGCCTATAGCGAGCGCAAGCTGGTCAAGTTTTAGATTCTCAGTGCCAATCTTATTTTGTGTTACGGCAAGATCAGCGGTAAGTTTCTGACGAGAAATGGTTAGCGATTGGATAGTTGATTCGAGCGTCGAGCGTTTCGCGCCGAGCGCATCGAGCTCCTTTTGATATCGTGCGATCTCGTCTTGCAGAGCATTAATTTGCGTGTTGTGGTCATTGATTTTTGCTTGAATCTCGTTTGCGGTAAGCGCATACGTAGGAGACGGTACTGAAAGCATGCTGACCACAAAAACCCCGCTGGGCACAAGTATCCAACCAAGGACTCTGCGTACACAAAATCTCATTCTTTGAGTATAGCAAGTGCTTTGTGAATACGATTGAGTGCTTCGTTTTTCCCAAGAATTGCAATAAGAGTGAATGGGTCCGGTGAGCGTTCGGCATGCGAAAGCGCGTAGCGGAGCGGCCAGAGCACGGCTGCCCTACCCTCTTGGTCAGCATACGGCATGAGCACGTCTTTTATAGTGGCGGCGCCAACATCATCAGGAAGTCGCTCTATGAGCAGCAAGAGGTGTGTGAGATGTTTACGAGTGGCACTCGGCTGATCGGAAGGTTCTTTAACACGCAACGTTCCTTCGTTGAGGTCAGGAAGTAGAGCACCATAAAGTTCTACGTTCAACTTTGTAAGCAGGTCTTGAGCTTCTTTGAACGTGTGCGCCTTATCTTTACACAGCTGAAGCAGCGCTGGTGGAATCGCCTCTCCTCGCCCTAGGTACGTACCGTACGCTGCGTCTGAGAGTGCGCGCATCCAATGCTGATTTACCGAAAAGAGCTTGGTCTCATCGAACATGGCGCCGCTTTTTTGTACGCGGTCGAGTGAGAACCTCGCCATGAGATCGGCTCGAGATAAATATTCACAATCGTCTTCAGGATGCCAACCAAGAAGTGCAAGATAGTTGAGCATAGCTTCCGACAGCACGCCCATCTCGCGATATTCAGTGAGTGCCTTGGCGCCCTTGCGCTTGGAAAGTTTTGATCGATCAGCAGCAAGAATGAGCGGAAGATGTGCATACACAGGGGTTTCTAGACCAAGCGCGCGTTGGATGAGGATTTGTCGTGGGGTGTTGGAAATATGATCTTCACCGCGAATAACGTGCGTGATGCCCGCATCCGCGTCATCAACCACTACCGCGAGATGAAATATCGGCTCATCAAAGCCTTTCGCAATCACGAAGTCACCTAGATCGCTCACGTCCATGGACACCGCACCGCGAACGACGTCAGCAAACGAGATAACCCCCCCTGGATTTTTGAAGCGAATCACTTCTGCGCGCGCGTCTGGCGTTTTCGGTGTTTCCTGTGATACGTAGGCAGCCCCACTATCAACCAATTTTTGAATTGCCGCACGGTGTGCACCAACATGTTCGCTCTGGCGCGAGAAATCGTCGTATTCAAGTCCAAGCCACGCGAGCGATTCGACGATATTGTCTTCATATTCCTTTCTTGATCGGGCGCGATCGGTGTCTTCAATGCGCAGCACGAACTGCCCACCATGTTGACGTGCAAAGAGATACGAGAAGACCGCGGTGCGATAATTGCCACTATGAAGCAACCCTGTCGGACTTGGCGCAAAGCGAGTTTTTGTATACGCAATCGTAGTCATACTAAACAATAATTAATTATTTCTCTACTCCCCCTGCTCGTGTGAGAGTGCGATTGAAAGTGCTGCGGCGGCAAGAAGTCGTGCCGCGTCCGGATCCGTAAACGAAGCACCCGCCGCACCCATTGTGGAGGCCAGCTCAGTATCACCTACAATACGTGTAACCTCAGAAGCCAGCAGGTGCGGCGTAAGGTTGCTCTCTTCTAATACCACCGCCGCGCCGTTTTCGGCAAAAGCGTACGCGTTGGCCCGCTGGTCGTGACTCACTTCTTCGGGGATAGGAATTAAAATTGCGGGACGTTTCCATGCAGCAATTTCGGCAATCGTACCGGCCCCTGCTCGCGCAATAACGAGCGTGGCAATGCCACCTGCCTGTCGCAACGACTCAATCGACAGATATCCAAAAGGGTGGTAACGCGCGGCGTGTGCATCACGTTCGAGAGTAATACCAGCGACCTCTTTTGTGCTTTCAAGATGCTGCACGCCGGTTTGATGGATAATGTTTGCATGAGCAACGAGTTGTGGGAGTGCCGCAAGAATTGTTTCGTTGATACGCGCAGACCCTTGAGAACCGCCCAGCACGAGTATGGTTGGTACAGAGATATCGAGTTTGAGAAGAGTCGCAGCGTCTGCTGGTGGAGGGAGAAAAAATTCCTTACGGACTGGCACCCCCGTGCGCGCAATGCGAATACGAGTTTTTTGCGGGAAATATTGTGCCGCGCTATCAAAAGAAGTAGCGATACGGACAGCAAAACGTGCACCGAGCAGGTTAGCGCGCCCGGGTTTTGCGTCAGATTCATGTACGATGATAGGAATACGCAAAAGCGCCGCAGCAAGCACTGTGGGGACACTTGCATACCCCCCCTTCGATATCACCACGTCCGGGTACAAGCGAACCAGCTGAGTGAATGACCACAAAAAACCAGTGAAAGTAAATACCAGATCGATAATGTTGCGGAAAGACGGGTAGCGTCTGATTTTACCTGCCGGACTTTTCAAAAATATGATGCCATTTTCAAAAAGTGCCTGCGGATCAAATGGAGTAGGCGCCATATAGTACAGAGTTGGCTCGACAAGATACTGTGCGCGCGCAAGCTCTTTGAGCGCCTCGGCAACCGCAATAATGGGATAGAAATGGCCACCGGTTCCGCCACCCGTAAACACAATTCTCATGGCGTCCAGTATACCATCTCACCCCACGCATTACGCAGCATCCCGCGTACCAGATACGCTGCCAATCAGGCGAGATGATGATGGAGAGGATGTTCGACGATGCGCGGCGACATTGAGAATGAAACCGGCTTCGGCGATGGCAACTAATAACGCTGTGCCGCCATGACTGATGAACGGAAGTGGTAAGCCAGTGAGTGGAATGATGCCAAGCATCGCACCCATGTTTATAAACGCCTGAGACGCTAGGAGCCATGAAAAGCCAAGGGCGGCGAGCCCGCTAAAGCGGTCGGGTGCCTGGCCAGCGATAGTGATGCCGCGCGCAGCAAGCGCAAAAAATAAACTAATAAGCACCAAAGAACCAATAAAACCAAACTCTTCGGCGTATACCGCGAATATCGAATCACCATCTGGCTCTGGAAGATAATTGAATTTCTGCACACTCTCGCCAAAACCACGACCGAATATGCCTCCTGCGCCAATCGCAATGAGCGACTGCTGGATCTGATACCCACTACCAAGTGGATTGGCGCCCTGGTCAAGGAAGGTTGTCACACGCTGCAGCACATAGGGCCGTATGAGCACAACAACGCTTAATGCAAGAATGCCAACCAAAACAATAGCAAGCAGGTCACGCAGTGGTGCCCCCGCAGCAAAATACATAGCCACAGCGGTGAGGCCGATGAGCAACATCGTGCTCGTATTTGGCTGTACCAATAAAATAAATGATGGCACGCCAACGATACCCAAGAACGGCAATAACCCTCGACGATAATCAGCCAACGAGTTTGCGTTGTGCGCCAAAAACCATCCGACAAAAAATACGGCCCCGATCTTCAAGAACTCTGCCGGCTGGAGCGTGATGACACGAAGATTAAGCCAGCGCGTTGCGCCATACGCATGCGACCCGAGCCCGGGTAGAAATACGAGCAAGGTGAGAAAAAGCGATGCTCCAAAAATCCAGGGCGCCATGCGTCGAAACCAGGAAAGCGGAGCCATGCGAAAAAACGCAAACGCGATGGCGCCGCCACCAAGCCCGAACACAATCTGGGTGAGTGCATCGTGAGCAATGTTCACATCTGCACGCGCTAACAAACCCAGTGTTGCGGAAGAAAATATAGCCACGCCGCCAATAGCAAGCACTGCGACGATGCTCAGGAAAACCCGGTCACCAGAGAAAACATGTTTGATAAATCTGGTGCGCGGCATAACTTGTTTAGCGACCAGCCCCAAGAAGGGCGAGCGAGAGACCGAGCACGCCTAAAATAATCGTCATGACCCAATAGCGCATAGTGACTTTGGCTGGTGGCCAACCGATTGCTTCGAAGTGGTGGTGGATTGGCGCGATACGAAAAAGTTTCCGACCAAAATACCGTTTCCAAAAGACTTGTAGCAATGTCGTGATCACCGTCGCAAAAAGCGGAAACGCAATGATGGGTAACATGAGGACACCAACGCCACCGCCGACGGCATCAGCGGAAAAGGCGGTAATGGCAAGCGCAAGCGTCAGCGCCATACTACCGGTTTCAGACATATAAAATCTAGCGGGTGGAATGTTGAACCACAGAAACGCAAGTATTGCGCCAGCCACAGTTGCCGCGAATGCTGCGAGGGTAAACTGTCCTTGCACGAACGCGATGCTGGAATAAATCATAAAAATAATCGAGAACACGCCACCGGAAAGCCCATCGATACCATCAATGGTTCCTCCAGCATACGTGGCGAGCGTTACCAAAACAAAAAATGGGATAAAGAATACGTGGAGATCCAACGGCCCATTAAAAGGGACGCCGACTGAAGAAACACCGAGTTTTGTATAAAACCACCACGCAGCAAACAAGCCCATAAGACCAACGATTAATAGCCGCGTGCGCAAGCGTAACCCTCCATTCCCTTCTCGTACTTCAAGCACGTCATCAAAAAGACCGCCGAGCGCACCCACCACGAGCGCAGTAAGCGGCAGCCATGTCTGACTGCGGTCAATAAAACTTAGCTGAGCGAACGGGCCACCAACGAATATACCGAGCCCCCAAAGACCCAAGGCGGTGATCAATGTCGAAACCCATATAAGAATGCCGCCCATGCGCGGCGTCGACACCTCACGCTCTTTGTGCAGAGAATCAAATATCGGTGTGCCGCCTCCACCTATCCCATTACCTTTGCCGCCCCGTTTCTTCCAGGCATGAAATTTATATAGATAATGCGCGAGGAGAGGTGCTAGGATAATGCCGAATGCAAATGAAATTGCGGACGGGATAAGCACTCTTGCGGCAGCGCCAATCATAGCGAAGAAACGCCAGCAAAGTGCGCGAGCGTAGCAGCAATGAGCGTGTTCACATCCGTGAAGCGCCCTTTTTCTGTCGAACCAAGCGCGACGACCGCAATGGGGTGGTCAAAAGCCACATCAAAAATAACAACTAGATTGCCGCCTGCCAAATCAGTATAGCCTGTTTTTGATAGTAGTATCCGTGGCATAGTTGTCACGTATTGATCGGTATTACGCGTGACGTGCGTGATGCCGTAATTTGAGGTAAGCGTAGCGGAAAGGTGTGTGGTGGCAGATGCAATACTTGGCGCTTCTTTAAGCAGTGCGCCGGCAAGCAGTGCAACATCGCGCGGAGACCCATAGCCACCAGATACCATGGTACTTGAATCCAGACCAGTTCCATCAAGCGCATAGGTTTGCGAAAGACCGATGGCAACCGCAGACGCTTCCAACATCGATGGGATAGTTGTGTTCGTACGCGTGGCCGTGGTCGCCGCAATAGCTGCTGCCCCATCATTAATGGAACCGGTGAGCGTATAACGCGCGAGATCCTTTAACGAAAATACTTCCCCGGGGTCAAAACCACTATTCCCTTCGGTTTCGATATTGGCACGCGTGATAGTGATGGGCGCGTTCAAACCCAGCTCTTTCACTGCGGTATACACCGTAAGTAGTTTCGTAATCGATGCGAGCGGTAGTTGAGCGGTTGCGTTCTTTGAAAAGAGTGTTTTGTGCTTAGCAAGGTCGTACACAATTGCTGCCTTGGCGTGGAGAGGCAGGTTCTCAAATGCGTTCGGTGTTGATGAGGCAACGACCACCGGCGACGGCATCGTCGATGGCACCGAACGCGGGAAGAGCAGCAAGAAGCCGCCGAGCACGACAGCACTTGCAAGAAGTGCTGTGCCGGCTTCTCGTCGTATGCGTCTGCGACGCGTGCGTGGATCAAATTCGAGTGCTTCCATGAAAACTATGCGACTGCTTCCCCTTCTTGAGCCCTCTCCTCACGTTCCGTCTCTGCAAGCGCTGTGGTGAACTCGGTGTAGCGCGGGAGCGCGTCTGCGCGCGAGACGCCCAGATGTGCAAGCGCGTCGGTGGTCGCACGGTAGCGTATGCGGCGCCGGCCGTGCGTGTCCTCCTCTCCTTCAATCAGACCGCGCAACATGAGTGCGCGCACGGTCGCTGAGGAGTTCACGCCGCGCACCCAGTCAATTTCGCCCCGCGTCGCACTACCGCGATACAAAATGATAGCGAGTGCTTCGAGCCCGGCCTTACCTAGATCGCGCGAAAATTCGCTTTCGGTAAACTGCCTCACGACCCCGGCCGCCTCTGGCGCAGTACGTAACTCAAGCGCGTGTTCGGTTTCCATAAGGACCAATCCTCTTCCAACCAACTCTGCGCGTAGTGTTTCAGCCGTCTGATCCATTTCGGTCGCCGAAAGGCCAAGAAGTGCTGCTGCGCGCTTCTTTTCAATCGGTTCACCTGAGGCAAACAGCATGGCTTCAAGCAGGATAGGCGGCATAAACATGTCCCTTAGAATACCGCGATTTCCCCAGCTCGCAAAACCACTTCTGGGGATGCGCGGGCACGAAAATATCCGGCTGACGTGCCTTAGCGGTACGTAGGAACAGTATCGCTCGTGGTATTGGACATGCGGATATCGCCGAAAGCTTCGTACTGGGCGGCTTCCACGGCACCCTGTTTGACGAGCTCAAGAAGAGCAAGAAACGAGACAATGACGTCTACCTTGTCTTTCTTGCCATGTCCGGAGAAGTCACGAAACGAGAGCGTAAGCGCCGCCTGCACGCGCGCAGCCAGCTGGTCCATCATTTCTTCTATAGAAATTGTCTTGCGTACGCGTGTTTCTGGGAGTGGCGCTTCTGGTGGCTCACGTGCGGCAAGCACCGCACTAAGTGCCTCGGTCATAGCAGCAAGCGATAGATCGCGTGATGGCGCAAAAATAGGCTCAGGTGCACGCTCCCCGCGCGCCACGAGCACCGAGCGGGCAAAGAGCCGCGAGAGCTCACGCGCCGCGTCGCGAGCTTTTTCATAGAGTGCGAGGCGATGCGTCAGTTCCTCGACATCCTCGGCCTCCTCTTCGGTAAGCGAAAGATCAGGAAGCAGCGATTTTGACTTGATGAGTAGCAGAGTCGCAGCAATACCGACGAAATGCGTAGTCTCCTCAATCGGAAAGGTAGCCTGCGCGCGCACGTGTTGAATGAAATCGTCCGTAATGGAAGCAAGCGAGAGATCGTTTACCAAGAGCTTGCGTTTCTCGATGAGCTCAAGCGCAAGCTCGAACGGCCCTTCGTACACGCTCGTACGAATTTCAAAACTACTCTTTGATGTTTCCAGAATCGGTTCCATGGAGCAAAACATCGATACGGTTCATGTCGCGCGGGAACAGCGTCGCTTCTTTAACATTATCGAGATCGAGCATCTTCATTGTGAGGCGTTCCAAGCCGGTCGAACATCCACCATGCGGTGGCATGCCATATTTGAACGCCTGCAGGTAAAATGCGAAGTTTTTCGGATCCATGCCGCGCTCCTCAATACGCTTCACAAGAACGTCGTAGTCGTGGATGCGCTGTGCCCCGCTATTGATTTCCAGACCTCGAAAGAGCAAATCAAATCCACGCGAGTGCGGCGCTTCTGCTGCGTGTTCGTAGGTATAGAACGAACGTTTATGCGTCGGAAACCGCGTAATGAATACAAAATCGCTCCCCTTCTCGCGCTGTGCCCATTCGCATATTCCCCGTTCGTGTGCGGGCTCAAGATCGGGATCATCCGTAGAGACGCCAAGAATTTCTTGTGCTTCGCGCAGCGTGAGTATTGGAAATGGAGCTTCAGGCACGAGCGGCAGGTCGGTGCCGACCAGTGCAAAAAGGTCGGCGTATTTGCTTTGTACGTCGCGTACCACGTCACGCATGACTTCCTCGAGCACGAACATAACCTCTTGCTCGTCTTCGATGAATGCCATCTCGAAGTCCATCTGTGTGAGCTCTGAGATATGTCTCGTCGTTGCACTTTTCTCTGCACGAAAGACGCGAGCAATCGTAAACACCCGTTCGTATACGCCCGTCATAATCTGTTTGTAGAGCTGGGGCGAGGTCGCGAGGTTGGCAGTCTGTTCATTAAAATAGTCAACCCGGAAAACTTCTGCGCCGCCCTCGGCGTCGCTCCCGACGAGCGCCGGTGCTTGAAACTCCATGAAGCCCTGTCGAATAAGTGAATTGCGATACGCCTGCACCAGCGCAGCCTGCAGCGTGAAAATTGCACGCTCGCGTGGACGGCGCAAGGTGAGTGGTCGATAATCGAGAAGCGTGTCGAGGTTAAGATCGGCGTCAGTATCAAACGGCATCCCTGCGGCGCGTGAGAGAATATCAATACTTTTGACCTCGAGCTCGATGTCGCCATTCTGTTTTCCTTCCTGCACGTTCTTTTCGGGGCGTTTGTGTACCACGCCCTCCACGCGCACCACGTACTCTTTCCCCACTTCTTTTGCCGTCTCGAGCGCGCTTGAGCCCGGTAGGCACACGCCCTGCACCCTGCCAGAACGGTCACGAAAATCAAAAAATACCATTTTCCCTTGGTCACGCCGCACATCCACCCAACCTGAAATGCGCACGGTCTCGCCGATACGGTCCCCCAACCCCTCTATCATCGTCCGTTCCATAGTCCTTATAAAATAACATACCCCCGACATCCGTGTCGGGGGTAAAATAGCGGGGTAGCACTCATGCCACCGAAGGCAGCGCTCGCGCAAGGAACGCACTGAGGTTTTTACTGCAGACGCATTCGACAAGCTGCTGCGGCAGGTATCGTATGAGAGTACTTGTAACAATGTTTCCAAGTTCCAGCCCGTGCTCGTAGACTATCCGCGAATAATGCGGGAAGTATATTCTGAAACTATCGTCTTTGTTAACGAGACTGGCCATGTCGTTATAGTTGCGTTCCGCTTCCCTTTCAGAAAGGTTCCAGTAGATAGCGTCAGATCCGATACCAACGCGTTCTTTCCCCAGTATGCGTACCGCATGCTCGACATGGTGCACAAAACAACGCAAGTAGTGCATGCTTTTTATGCATAAGAAGGGGTTTACAAGCGGGATACCCACATACCCATTATGCTTGGCGATCAGCTGTAAAATAACGTCTGAGATATTTCGCGGGTGAGTGAATACTTCTCGACAGGCCGAATGTGTTGCACAAACAGCAATGCCGAGCCGCTCCCGTTCAATGAGTCGAAATGCCTCAATGGTCGTTTGTTCATTGAGATGGGAGAGATCGAGAATCATGTTGACTTCTGCCATTGCTCGAATCACCTCCTCTCCCGCAGGCTTCAGACCACCGCACCCCAAACACCCGACTCCGTACTCAGTGTCTTCTTTGTATGCCAGCGTCGCAATGTCTACACCCGCAGCCTTCATTGTGTGGATGTCTGCCGCTACGACCCTCTTGGGGAGGTGTTGCAGACCAAACACGAGTGCTGTCTTTTGGTTTGGGTGCTCCTTGCTGCACCGATACTGATACATGCCCGGGTTGGTGAGTGCCACGCGCACGAAGCGTGCATGGGCAGACAGGAGTGCTTCCTTGTCTGTAACGAAAGGCGCGACCGAGGTACACACGGCCAAGCCGAGTTGGTGACCTTCTGAGAGCTTCCCACGAATGAGCGGCTCTCGCCCTTGTGGCGCAAGAAATACCATTGAATCTGCAAATGGATACATGGGTACATCCTCCGCTGTGCTGTTTCTCTAGTAGGAATATAAACACGTTTCTAATAATGAGTCAATCTTCCGCTGGTGCATTTGTGCGCTGTCAGGTGCGCGGTTCACACACCGGCTAGAAAGTAACACCGATGACACGCTTCACACGCTCCATTTTACGCTCGGAAACCGCGCGCGCTTCCTCAGCACCTTTTGCAAGGATGTCTTCCACGATGCCCAGTTCGCTTCGAAGCCCTGCGTACCGCACGCGCATGGGCGCAAGATAGCGATCAAGGTCTTCAATGAGCATCTCTTTGAGCACCTTGTACTGGCCCTGATGCTTTTCGTATATGGGGACAAGCTCTTCTTCGCTTCGTACAAGCTTGTGGATGGCGTACACGTGCTCGGGTCGTCCACCGCTCGAATCGGTGACGATATTCATGACACGCTTGGCAATTTCCTCACGCGAGGCAAATAGCGGAATCACGTTATTGTAACTTTTACTCATTTTTTGGCCGTCCGTGCCCGGCACCACAGCAACGTCGGACGCGATGTAGGGCTCGGGCAGCCGAAACACATCGTCTTTGAAAATATGGTTGAACTTCTCCGCGGTGTCGCGCGCAATTTCTATGTGCTGTTTTTGATCAGCCCCCACCGGCACGATGGTGGCGTCGTAAAGCAGAATGTCCGCGGCCATGAGCATCGGGTAGTTAAAAGTGCCGACAGAAATCTCCTTATTCTTTGCTTCAGCGTCTTTAAATGCATGGGCGCGCATGAGGTACGGCATAGTGGTGATGCTGTCGAAAATCCAGGCAAGCTCTGTGTGCGCCGGCACGTCCGATTGTTTGAAAAGTACAACCTTCTTTGGGTCAAGCCCAATCGCTAAATAGGTCATGACGAGGTCGTATATGCACGTTCGCATCTCGCCAGCGTTCTGCACAGTATTGAGCGCGTGATAGTCCGCGACCATGATGAAACAGCGGTATCCACCGCTCTCAAAAAGCTCTACTTGTTGACGCAACGCGCCAAAATAATTGCCGATATGTGGCTCCCCCGACGGCTTGACGCCGGAAAGTAAAACAGGTTTCTGGTCACTCATGAGTATACGATAGCACACCCTTCGTCTTCATGTCGTAATTGTATGGAAATAAACAAAGGCCCCCTACCCAGGAGGGCCCGTCTGTTTATGATGAGACGATGATCGTCCCGGAGGGCCATTTTTTCGAAAAATCAGCTTGGGTTCTTCGTACACACGTGTGCCGAAAGTACGGTCTCCATAAGGCTTCCAGAAGAAGCGGTGCGCCGTGTGCCCCAGACGTAGCGAAGGCGATCATGTATTGTCCGCCGTCGCCAAGCACGCTTTCCATCCACGCCAACGAGTCCCGCCATAGTGGTAAGAACGCAAGGTAGTGAATTGGATTCACTTGGCAGGCAAGCCCTATGCTTTTCATGACATCCACAAGAAATACCGCCCCGTTTTCGTCCATTATCTGGTGAATCCGAATATATGCCGGTGGCACATACCATTCTTTCCTCATCTCTATCGCTCGAGCGCGATAGAGATCCTCGCGTGAAAACGATGGAAATATGGCCAGTACGTCTTGTATATCTCCTTTCTTTAAGACAAGGCCGGGAAGCATTAGCGCGCTCACTTGAACAAGTGAAGTTGTTTTTGCCTTAACGTCGTTCTTGCTGCCACACAGGTCTCGCTCTTTATTTTGCATGAGCTGCTCCTTACTCTTATTGCCTGTTGCACCTTTTTAGGTTTTAAGCTTTTGGGAAAGAACGCCCCCTGGTATACAAATCCCTACCGACCTCTTTGTCAAGCAAGGCTTTTGGTGCGCCGGGTAGGATTCGAACCTACGTAGACCGAAGTCGATTGGTTTACAGCCAATTGCAATTGACCACTCTGCCACCGACGCAATATCGCCGAGTATAGCCGATTCTCAGGTTATTTCAAAATGAGAACCAGGAGGTCGCGCCTGCCTTTTTTAAGGAGCGCGAGACCGTGTGAGAAGTCGTCGACAGAAACCAGTTGGTCGATTTCTGCAAGCACGCCGTTCAGAGAGACGCCCTTCCCTTCGATGAGGCGGCGCGCTTCGCCCTTGGAGGACGCCAGCCCGCTCTCGGCCAGGACGTCGGTGAGCGTGGTGCCGGCGCCGACGCTGTGCGTCGGCGCCTCCCTGAGCACGACCGCACGGGCTGCGCCCGAGAGCGACGCGAGGGGTGTCCCGCCAAAAAGTGCCTTGCTCGCTTCCGCCGCAGTTTTTGCCGCGGCTTCTCCGTGCACGAGAGTAGTTACCTCCCACGCGAGCTTCATCTGTGCGACGCGATCGCCGGGGTTCTGTGCATGGAGCGTCATGAGCGTCTCAATCTCTTCGAGCGAGAGGAAGGTATAAAATTTCAGATACGTATCGAGCTCAGCGTCTGGTTGGTTGAGCCAAAACTGATAAAACACAAACGGCGAGGTCTTCTTTGGATCGAGCCACACAGCATTGCCCTCACTCTTTCCAAATTTCTTTCCAGTGGCGTCGGTAACGAGCGGCGCCGTAAGCCCGTGGGCCTCTCCCCCAAGCTTGCGACGAATAAGCTCGACCCCCGAAAGAATGTTGGTCCATTGATCCGAAGCTCCTATCTGCAGATCACAACCGTATGTTTGATGGAGCACGAGATAGTCATAGCCCTGCAGGAGCGTGTATGTAAACTCGGTATAGGAAATGCTCTCATCGGGTGTCTCAAGTCGACGCCGAATCGTATCGCGTTTTATGAGCTCATTGACCGTAAAATGTTTACCTATGTCGCGCAAAAACGGCACAAGCGGCACCTTGGAAAGCCAGGTCGTGTTATCAACAACACGAAAACGCGTCTTACCGAGGAGGCCTTGGAGTTGCTTCTTGAGTGCGCGTGCATTTGCACGAACTGTTTTCTCGTCGAGGAGCGCGCGCTCTCCTTTCTCCTTCGGATCACCGATCATGCCGGTCGCGCCCCCTACCAGAAATATGAGCTTGTGCCCGGCCATACCAAGTCGCTTCATAAGGAGAACCACTGCGAGATTGCCTATTTGCGCTGAGTCGGCAGTTGGATCGATGCCAAGATACACGGTGCGTGTCTTAGAAAAAATCTCTGGCAGCGCGGCGGTTTTGTCTGCCACGAGCCCTCGTGCTTCTAGCTCCTGTGCGAGTTCCATTGTCACGAGTATAACAGAAAACAAGCGCTACTCATGTAAGCCGATATGGTACTCGTACAGACGACGATATGTGCCACTTTCCATAGCCATGAGCTCATTGTGGCTACCTCGCTCAACGATCGTACCACCCTTAACAACGAGGATGAGGTCTGCCTTGCGAACCGTTGAAAGCCGATGCGCGACAATAAAGGTGGTGCGCCCCCGCATGAGCCTCTCGAGGGAAGCCGTGAGTAATCGCTCGGTCTCTGAATCGAGCGCAGACGTTGGCTCATCAAGAATTAGGAATTCAGGGTTGCGGAGAATAGCGCGTGCAATAGCGACACGTTGTTTCTGCCCAACAGAAAGTTTAATGCCCCGCTCGCCGACGATTGTGTCGTAGCGATTGGATTGTTTCATAATAGAGTCATGAATGTGCGCCTCTTTGGCTGCCGCTTCGACTGCCGCATCGCTCGCATCAAAAGTGCCGTAGCGAATATTTTCACGTATAGTGCCATTAAAAAGCGCGACTTCCTGTGGTACCACGGCGATGCGCGAACGAAGAGCAGTGAGATCCCATTGGCGCGTGTCAATGTCGTCGACACATACGCTCCCTTTTTGTGGGAAGTAGTAGCCGGAGATGAGCGTTATTGCTGTACTTTTTCCCACACCCGACTCACCGACAAATGCAACCACGTGCCCAGGCGAGACCGTAAAGCTCATGTGTGAAAGTATGTCGGCCTGGGCTTTTTCATAACGAAATGAGACATCGTCAAAAACGACTTCACCATGTCGCTTGTTCGCGACTTGCGCTCCGGCGGGATGGTAGATCTCCTGAGGCAACGCAAATATGCGATCAGCCTGACCGGCGGCAGTAAGTCCGTTTTGAATAATTTGCCAGTTACGGCCGAGAGCAACGATGGGGCCAAAGAACATGAGCGCGTATCCGTTAAGCGCAATCAGATCCCCGACAGAAATAGTACCGACCTGTACATATTGTACTGACACTATAAAGATAGCCAGTTGTGTAAGAAATACGACAACGCGTTGCGAGAAATTCATGGTATTCCAGGCACGTTCAAGTTGGTACCATAAGCGAAAGGTTTCTCCACGAAGCATCTTTGTAACCTTTTCTGTCTCGTGTGTTTCGGCCGTGGACTGCTTCACCGCTGCAGTTTGGGTAACAGCTGCAGCCGCATCGTTCCAGCTCGTGTTCCAGGTGGCATGTGCCTTACTGTCGGCCGCGGCAATAGGTGCGATGACGCGAGAAAGAATGAGTATGTAAATTGTCACACCGCCGGCCAAGATACCCGCAAGCGTGAGATTAATGGTTGTCGCAAGTGCCAAGCCGATACCAATCGAGAGGAATTGAGGTACTGTCGTTACGATAGTGCTCAAGAGCGAATCTATACGCCAGCTCGCACTGCTCAGACTTTGCAACTCTCCCTGTATGTGGGCGTGGGTGTGGTACGCAATCGGTAATCGTAATAAATGGGTAAATCCATTCGTTTGCACATCCAATTGCAATGCAAGTGCGAACTTACGCGTTAACCGATCTGTAATCCAGTCGACATTATTCGCAATAAGTTGCATGAGTGCCCAAAGTACAAGCATGACCGTCCACAAAGGGAATCCAGCAACATACGTAAACTGATGGTGTGACACCTCGATAAGCGCGTCGAAGAAACGCCCCGTCACGAACGGAATCGCACCATTTGCGATAGCTGAAATAACGCCTAATACGGTCACTAGGATGAGCGCGTTGCGGTACACACGAGCATGTCGCCACACACCGCGCAAGCCTTCGCGCAGGGTTATTGGCGCCTCTTCTGTACGTGTTGTATTGGGCATGCCGGCTCAGACTAGCAAACTACCGGCCGAAAAAAAAGAGACCGAGGAGTGGGGCGACAAACCACCAGAAAAAATACGCTTTTGCGGCAAAAAGCAAATCGATAGCTGGCGTAAACGCATACACACTACGCACAGGAAACACGTGGTACGCAAGTGCAATCAGAAAAGCTGCCGCGAGAAGCGAGAGAATGGCCAAGCCAATCGTACCGACTGAAAGAAAGTCAGACACCACCACGCGCCGCAAAATGACATACGTAGCCCCCACAAAAGCACCATAGAGTGCGAGGTCGGCGATAAGCACGGTAACTGGCGGTGCGCTCGGCAAAAGATGCATGAAAGGAAACGCCACGTAGAGCGCGTAGCCGGTGTAAAGCGATACGAGCAGCGCAACGAACTGCCCACGCCCTACATAGCGCGCAAAAAAGAAAAACGCGGCGAACAGAATGAGTACTGCAAGGAAGTCCACAGCGAAAGAATACACGCCGACGCCAGTGTGCGTGGCGAGCGTTTGGGCTTGCACGATGGTGCTGTTCATACCAGATAGTATAAACCACGCGCCGGCCGCGCCCGCGTGTGGTTTCCGCGCAAGGTGCGCAACGTAGCGTTATAACCCTTCTTCCTTGAGCTCACCAATTGCTTTTCTGGCGCGCGAAGAAAGTTTTTTAGGAAACACAACTGATACACGAATTAAGAGGTCGCCGTGGCCAGCGCTGCCCGCCACGCCCTTTCCCCGTACGCGGAGCACTTCCTCAGCGCGCGAGAGTGGCGGCACCTTCACTTCTATGTTTTTTCCATCAACGAGTGCCACAGAAACCGCGCTGCCGAGAAGTGCGTCGGTCATCTTCACAGGTAAGTCCATAACAAGATTCAGACCTTCTTTACGAAAGACTGGGTCCGGCTTCACGTGCACCTTTACATACAAATCACCAGCCGCAGCGCCTTTCACTGCCTCCCCCTGGCCGGGCAAACGAATCATCTCGCCATTGTCGATGCCTGCTGGCACCTCGATCATGATTTCCTCCTCACGACGCAAGACTCCGTGACCATGACAAGTTGCGCATTGCTCCTTCGGCACTTTCCCGGCACCTTCACAATCCGAACACGCTCGCACCGTTGCAAAGGTACCAAGAATAGAATTGCGTGTCTCGTGAATGCGGCCAGAGCCGCCGCACGTAGCACAGGTATCCATCGTCGTTCCTTTTTTTGCGCCAGTACCAGCACATACTTCGCATTGGCTAATCTTTGCGAGCAATACTGAACGTTTCGCACCAAGAACGGCTTCTTTGAAGGATACCTCGATATCAATTGAAATGTCACGCCCGCGTACCGCCTGCCGCCGACCACCGCCACCAAAGACATCTCCAAACCCTTGGAAAATGTCCGAAAAATCAAACTCCCCGAATTGCGATGCGCCGGTAAAGTTATTGGGATCAAAACCACCTGCGCCAGCAGCGTTGCCGCCCGCAAACGTGCGACCATATGAATCATATTCGCGGCGCTTTTTGTCGTCGGAAAGTATCGCGTACGCTTCGGTAATCTCTTTAAACTTTGCCTCGTCACCGCCCTTGTCAGGATGGTGTTTTTGCGCCAGCTTCCGAAATGCTTTCTTTATGTCATCTTTGCTCGCTTGGCGCGCAACCCCAAGCACTGCGTAATAGTCTTTTGTCATACCGAGACACTATACACCCGCATACAGAAAGAATGCAAAACCCGTCGTGCGCAAAGCGCACGACGGGTTTTGCATTAACGATGCGTGTATCACTGCGCCTTGCCGTCCGGCTCGTCCGGCTTCTCTTTAAACTCAGTATCAGTAGGGCCATTCTGTGCACCATCGGCCTTGTCCGCTGCCTCGCCTGTCGGCGCAGCATCGGCGGCTGCTTTTTGATTTTTCATCATGGCCTCGCCTATTTTCGATAGTGATGCAGAGAGTGCTTCGGTGGCCGATTTGATTGCCGCAACATCGGTACCCGCCTGCACTTTTTTTACCTCCTCTATTTTCTCAGTGACTTCCTTTTTCACATCCTCGCCCACCTGTTCCCCAGCGTCTTTGAGCGCCTTTTCGGCGGTGTAGACCATCTGGTCAGCGAGATTTTTTATCTCAACAAGCGCCTTGCGTGACTCGTCCTCAGAGGCATGCGCTTCGGCGTCCTGGCGCATTTTCTCAATGTCAGCGTCGGAAAGGCCAGTAGAACCCTCAATGCGAATGGACTGCTCTTTACCGGTTGTCTTTTCCTTTGCTTTGACCGTTAGGATACCGTTACTGTCAACGTCAAACGTTACTTCGATTTGCGGCATGCCGCGCGGCGCTGGCGGGATACCGTCCAAAAGAAAGCGCCCGAGCGACTTATTGTCCGCGGCCATCGCACGCTCACCTTGGGCTACGTGGATGTCGACCGAGGTTTGATTATCGGCGTAGGTGGAAAACGTCTGTGAGCGCGAGGTTGGCACCGCTGTGTTACGGTCTATGAGCTTGGTCGCGACACCTCCCGCCGTCTCAATTGAGAGCGAGAGCGGGATCACATCTACGAGGAGGATATCCTTCACGTCGCCCTGTAAAATACCGGCCTGAATAGCGGCCCCGATGGCTACCACTTCGTCTGGGTTCACCCCCATGTGCGGATCTTTGTTAAACACGGTTCTCACTTCCGTCTGGATTTTCGGCATGCGAGTCTGGCCACCCACAAGCACAACCTCGTTGATGTCGCTTGCACTCATACCGGCAGCCTCAAGGGCGCGTTTGGTAATGTCGATAGAGCGCGTCACATACTCCTCTGCGAGCGACTCGAGCTTAGCGCGAGAAAGCTTCAGAAGAAGGTGCTGCGGTGTGCCATCGGATCCAACGGTAACGAAAGGAATGTTGATCTCGGTCTCCGCGGCACTCGAGAGCTCTTGCTTTGCTTTCTCAGCGGCTTCGTCGAGGCGCTGGAGCGCAAGCGGGTCTTTGGTGATGTCAATACCACTCTCTTTTTTAAACTCATCGGCCAGATAACGAACAATCTTATGGTCGATATCGCGACCACCCATGTGACTATCGCCATCAGTTGCCTTCACTTCAATAACATCATCGCCCACCTCGAGTACCGAAACATCAAACGTGCCGCCCCCAAAGTCGTACACGACAATTTTCTCGTCTTTTTTCTTGTTGAAACCGTACGCGAGCGCAGCGGCGGTTGGCTCGTTGATGATGCGTTTCACCTCAAGACCAGCGATCTTGCCCGCTGCTTTAGTGGCGTTACGCTGCGCGTCGTCAAAGTATGCCGGGACAGTAATTATCGCCTCGGTGATTTTCTCGCCAAGCTTTGCTTCAGCGTCTGCTTTCAGTTTTCCAAGAATCATTGCAGATACTTCCTCTGGGCGGTATTCCTTGTCGCCTAGGTGCACTAAAACTCCACCGTCATTGCCACCCCTCACCTCATACGGGACAATGTCTTTGTCGCGCTGGATGGCTTCATCGGAAAAGCGATGGCCCATGAAGCGCTTGATACCGTAAATAGTGTTTTTCGGGTTCGTCACCGCCTGTCGCTTTGCGAGTGCACCGACGATGCGTTCACCGTTTTTCGCGATGGCTACAATAGATGGCGTTGTCCGTGCGCCCTCTGCGTTTTCAAGGACACGCGGCTCACCGCCCTCCATGATTGCCATTGCGGAGTTCGTGGTGCCCAAATCAATACCAAGAATTTTTGCCATAGTGAAAGTTACGTAATGCTATCAAACTAATAAAGTTCCCGTGCTCAATCGCTCGGTGCGGTATGCGTGCATTGTATACTCCCGCACCACGCGCTTCAAGCCGCACCCCACCCTACGCATGGCGAGCTACCCGCACTTTGACTGGGCGTAGCACCGCGTCGCCTACCTGCCACCCCTTCTCAAGCACTGCCGAGACAGTGTCATCAAGTTCTGCATCGTCCGTCTCATCCTGCCCCATGGCTTCGTGGCGCATGGGATCGAACACGTCACCCGGTTCGGTAGATATTTCCGAAACTCCGAGCGCGGCAAACGCACCCGCGAGCTGCTTGGCGATAGCGCCGAAGCCCTGCGGCAGCTCGCCAGCGACTTTGGCGCGCTCAAGCGAGTCGAGCACAGGAAGCAGTGCTCCCACAACCTCGGCCGTACTTCGACTTTTAAGCGCGGCCTTTTCTTCTTCAAAGCGCTTGAGCGCGTTTACGTAATCGGCCTTGGCGCGCTGCCAGCCGTCCAAATATTCCTGTCTTTCGGTACGACATTGCGCAAGTTCTTTTTTAACTTTGGCGAGCTTCCCTTCTGCATGCGCCTCCTCCTCAATCAAATCGATATCATCGCCCGCGCCCGCAGAAGCATCGCTTTCAATTACGACATCATCGTTTTCTTCGTGTGCGTGTCCCTTCATACCTCACAAATATGCACGAAAATATTCTCGCCGTCAAAGCGCCCAGCGACTGCACAGTAGCGACCGCTGTAGCTGGAGAAAGGAGTAACAAAGCTCATCAGGTTGCGGTGGAGGAATGGCGGGCCTTGAAATATTTCCAAATGATGAGCACGAGGGAGACGGTGGTAAGAGCTTCAGCCGAAAGGCGGGCGGCGTCGTCACGATAAAACGGGAAAAGATCGATGCCGATGCCAGTGAAATTTACGGGCGTCATTGCAGTGTAAATGACGCCAAGCGGTATCATCCATGCTGCAAGTTTGAGCCAGGAGTTGAAGATGGGGCGCGAGACAAAGATGAGAATGATGGCGAGTGGAAGTGAGTAGAGGGCGAAGAAATAGAGTGGTTGGGTGAAATAAAAATATATATGATCTATCCAGGAGCCGTAGCAAACCGGAACTGTTTCTGTACACCAACGGCTAAAGTACAGAAATGCGATTCCGAGCAGTGCAATTATCAGCGGTATGGATTGTATGATTCTTCTTCTCATTGTGTGTGAAATCAATAGCTAATAATCAAACTCCCTTTCTCCGTTTGTATATAGGGTATCACCAAACCGGGGAGCGTCTGGCGTTTGTGTCGCATAACGCCACGCCGGTCAAAATGCTTTAGTTCCCCTGGTGAATGCGATAGGTTTCTCGTCGTGACCACTGTCTTATCTCTCCGCGGTTCATACACCGCCACGACCGTGCTTGACGCGGTTCGCAGAGCTGCCACAAAGGTCTCGAGCAGGTTCTTGTGTCGGTTGTAGGCCACGTAGTATGCGATGCGCGCACCCGAGAGTGTCGTGGTCGCGCCATTGTACGCGATGGACTGCAACGTGATAGCACTGTGCGCCCGGAAAAACGGCGTCGCGAGTTGTGTATACGAGAGCACGGTCGTGTTTCCCGTCGCATCACGGGCTGTCACCATTGTGGCGTACAAACCATGGCGTTCACCATATTTTTGCCGCATATCTTGAGCATCCTTCTTACCCTTTTCCGCATGCTCGCCACCTCTCCCCGCATCCTTCTCAAAAGACGCGTATACCGGGCTTGTGGCAGAAGTAACAGTTGCAGAACCGCTATTGTCGATTGCACTCCATACGATTGCCCTCGTGGTGGTGCTAAACGTCGCCTGCAATTCTGGCGGCACGGTGTCGAACACCACTGTCTGACCGAGCTTTGGCGTGACGGTTGCGTCTATTGTGCCGTCACCATTCTCGTCTATCGTCATAGGCGAGAGCGTCGAAATGCCGGAGGTGACGCGCATGGTGACCGTCGTGTTCGCAGTGGTTGGCACGTTTGCTATTGTGCTTGACGCTGTCACGGCATCTCCGGACGACTCCTCAATATCAAGCGAGAACGTACCGCTTGCGAGTCCGTGCATGGAGAGCGTGTACGGACTTCCTTCGGGGGCGATGATGTATTTCACCTCGCCGAATTGACCGTAAGTTGAGCTCGGGATGTTTTCTGTCGTCGACCCATCCGGCGCCACGCCAGTCGTGTTGCCAGAGGCATCGGTGAGCTGGAGCGAGAGCGGTGAGTGAAGGAAAAAGGTGAGTTTCTTGCCTGTAGAGAGCGGGGGTGGCTGGTCAGTCGAGATGTATGCTGGCAAAGAACTCGTGCTGTTGGTGAGGATGTTATCTATGAGCGCGGCGAGTTGTGGAATCTCAAGAATATCCGCATGTTTATTCTGTGTGGAGTAGTCTTTATTAAACCTATTTAGGTTTACCCAATAGCTTTTCACGCTCGTGCTGCTCGCCATCATAAGTGCGCTCGGAGCTGTGACCGTCCCGTCGCCATCTTCTATGAAGATTGGGCGGTACTCAGGGCGCGTTGCGCACGCCGCGCATGCTAACCCCCTCTGGCCCGGACTCGGCGTGTAGAAGTCAATGCCGCCTACCGTATCCACCCCCCACCCCGCTATTTGGTCAACCATAATGCCTGCGGGCGGCACCCACGTGTCAAGCGTAGCGTGGGTGCTCGTTGCGTAACTGAGCAGGGCGGGGTTTGCAACGATCGCGTGATTGAGGTCGCCCGCACTCGGCTGGGTACGGTCGCCGCCCGCTGCAACGAGGAAATCGGTGAGGCCCTGTATCGTATTGATAATTGATCCGTACGCATCCTCCGCCCTTTGATAATCGCTCCCTTCAAATGAGACGAGCGGATGTTTCGGATCCTGGCCGGCGTTTGCAACGTATGCTGCCGAGGGAAGCAAGTGGTAGGCCATCGGCGAATTCTGCGCAAAGGCGCGCGCGGCTTGATTTGAGACGATTGGAATGGACCCGTATGCGTAAATACCTGCCTGATAGCCCAGCAAAAGTGAACCGATGTCGGCGGGGGTGCCGTCTTGGGGCGCGGCAACCAGAATCACTTTATCGACGAGTTTTGCCGCCGCAGTGCCGCCCAATTTTTGTAACAGTGCCTTGGCGACAAGACCGCCGTTTGAGTGGGCAATGATTGTGACCCTGCCCGTTTGCGAATTTGCCGCGAGCTGACGAAGCGTCTGCTCAATGTACGGTGTACTTGTTGCGTCTGCATAGTAAATCTTGCCATTACGTTCGGCACCCTTATTGACGAGGTCGCTAAGGGACAGTCGCCAATCATACGCAACCGGCTCCCACGCCTGTATTGTGCCTCTCGCGACAAGAGTATCCATCTCGGTTTCAAACGAGTGATACACACTGTCGACGATGTCTCCTGGTTTAGTGTATATGTCGGCACAAATGCTCTGGCCAGACGAATTGAGGTCTAGTTCGTTTACATGTGTGTCGCCCTTGTATATGTCCAAGATTGAGTTTACTGGTTCCCAGAGTTTTTCTTCCGTTGTGTGGCCGCATCCATTCCCTTCGTAGAGCCGGCTGCCTTCGATGCCTGGAAGAAACAGCACGCTGTCGTGGCAGGCGCCTGGAGTGGCGCACGGGTCGTTTGCGTTTTGAATGGTGAAGTGCACGGTGGTGATTGTTGCCATACTCGCGTCGGACGCAGCATACAAATCAAGCTCATAGGTGCCGGCTCGTTGCCAGGAAAAAGGTGTGGGTGGCAATCCGTTCGGGTGTGCTATAAACGTGCGGGTGCTTGACGTGGCAGATACCGTATACAAACTCCCCGCTTCAAGGCCGTAGAAATCATTTTGAATACCGACGTACGCGTTGCCCGCCACACCAAATGGCACGGCGTAGGTACCGCCCTCTTGCATATCAATTGCGTCGCCAATGTCTGCATCAGTCCAGGCGAGTCCTGTGAAAGGCGCCCCAGGAATTACTATTTGGGTAGCGTACGAAAATTGCGGTGCCCCCACGAGAGTGAGCATACCGAAAACGATAACTGAAACACTGTGCGTGCGAGCGCGCATTGCTTATCACCCTAACCGCTATGGCGCGATAACGCGACCATTGGGGTGGGGATAACGAGACAACTGCTAGCGAATACCCGTGTCGCAAGAGATGGTGGTAGTGGCGTAGCCAGAAGGATTGACGACGATATCTGTCGAGGAGCAGCGCGGAAACGGCGTACCGCTTTTCGCCGAGAGCGTGTAGCTGCCCGGTGGTAACGAGAATAAGAACACCCCCGCGACGCTGGTCTTTTCTGTGGCAAATACGCGTGTGGAACCCGTGCGCGCAGCCGTGACCGTCGTTTGGTATGGCTTGTCAGCACAGCTGGCCAACGGCGGGTTATGCGCCACCGGACACGTTGGCCCGAGTGTTACAACACCACGCACGCCTGAGTGGAACGGTGCAATGCCGCCGACGCCGCTTCCGGTGCTAGTGGCCGTATCCACCACACACACACCGCCAGTGTCAGGTCGGCTCACGGTGAGTTGGCAGTGGAGCCCCGGGCCGCACAATGGCGCATTTCTAATGAAGCCGCCGCAGTGCCCGCCGACGCCGACAATCGGAACCCCGCTCCCAACTCCCGTGCCGCCTATAGGCGGCACGCTCACGGGCGCACGTGCCGGCTTCCCTGCGAGCACCACGTACAAAAACACGCCCACTACCGCGACCGTTGCTACCCCAATGCCACCGCGTACCCATTTTGATTGCATATTCATATCAATAAGTATACCGCACTCGGCTACATCCCCTGCCAGAGTTCAAAGGCCTCATCGACGTCATCGATGCCGTTTTCTTCTATAAAGTCCTGCAGCTCCTGCGCCTCGTCCTGCGTCAGATCCTCTTCCTTTGCTTTCTCAAATACTTCTTCGTCCATATCGAGAATGCGATAAATGATCTCTTTGCGTGTAGCTATTCTTGAAGTGGTGGTACTCTACTTCCATTTCATCGGATATTCGTGCTCATCTTTCTACGAAGCTATTTCAAATATCTTTTTAACCAAATTCGTTCGGGCGTAAAATGCACGAGTAATTGGCCGGCGGTTGCCTGTTCGAGGATTTACACCACCAGTTCCTTTTGTGCGTGCCTGTATCCATTCACCATCTTTCCCAGTAAGAGCGCCAAATCCTTGATTAATAAGTTTCGCACGAATGAAGTCGTAATCAGCTTTTATTTCCTGAATGAGTTTGTCGTCTTCTGCGAAGTCTAGGTTTGCTACTCGCAGCAACTTAGAATCTTTTGCATTCTTGCCGTCCCACCGGACTGCGCAAAACACGATCGCTTTCAATTTCGCCCAAACATGACTTTCGAAAAACGACTCCCCTGCCAATTCTTTGGGGTTTATCATCGTGATCGCCATGGTTTCTTTTGGGACAAGCTCTCCCTTGATCTCATGAAAAGAGACCGACTTCAACTCATAACTGAGACCGTTTGGCGCCTTGGACACATTTGTCTCAAGTCCTGCGAGGCGTTCCAACACAAGCCCTTTCCAGCCCTTATTTTGTTTGCCGTTTAGGAACGGATGTATCCCGTGCTCCTCAGCCAAGGCTGCCAAGTCCTTGCCGACGTACTGCTTCAAGTTTTTTATGGCTGTCGTGCGGGTTACGATTTTCATGTTTCCAATTTCTTATTTCCCATATCGTGCTGTAAATCTTTGAATCGTTTTGTTGACAAATCCAGATATTGCTTTTCCTTGTCTATGCCCACAAATTTACGTCCATTCATGGTGGCTGCAAGACCGGTGGTAGAACTGCCTGTAAACGGATCCAGCACTACATCGCCCTTGTTGGTGCTGGCAAGCACAATACGTCGTAGGAGCTCAATGGGTTTCTGAGTGGGGTGTTTGCCATATTTCTTTTCCCACGGCTTTGGTGTGCCAATAGACCAGACCGAGCGCATCTGCGTGTGCGGCTTTTTTAGTGTGTCGCCCGGCCACTCGCCGTCTTTCATGGCTTCGTAGTTAAATGTGTGTTTCGCTTTTTTGTCTTTGCGCGCCCAAACCAAAGTCTCGTGGCTTGCGGTAAAAAAACGACAACTTAGATTGGGCGAAGCGTTTGGCTTAAACCACACAATGTCGTTCAGAATATGGAAACCAAGTGACTGGAGCGCATGCCCGCACTGATAGATGGAGTGGTAGGTGCCTGATACCCAAAGGGTCGCGCCCGGCTTTAAGACTCGATGCACAGCCTGAATCCATCGATAGTGAAATTCATAATCATCTTCAAACCCCCTGCTTTTATCCCAATCACCTTTGTCAACGCTTACCATTCTACCAGCATGTACTGTAAAACCACCATTTGAGAGGTTGTATGGGGGATCGGCAAAGATCATGTCGATCGAATTTTCTTGGAGAGAGTTTAGGAACTCGATCGAGTCAGCATTGTATAGAACGAAACTATCTTCATGAAAATAAGGTCTGGTTGAGACAGACGCGAGAATCTTTGGGTGTGTAGCTGTTGGCATATTTGTTAAGTCGATTTTAACATAAAGCAAAACCGCCCCTGAGGGCGGTTTTGCTGATTGTGAAATTTACAGCGATTTGTGCGTGCGGGTTTAACGCTTGGACCACTGCGGGGCCTTGCGGGCCTTCCTGAGGCCCGGCTTTTTGCGCTCCACGGCGCGTGAATCGCGGGTCAGGAGGCCCGCGGCCTTGAGTGGAGCACGAAGCTCGGCGACGTGCTTGATGAGCGCACGAGAGATGCCATGGCGCGTGGCGTCTGCCTGGGCACTCACACCGCCACCCGAGACGCGTACCTCGATAGCGTAGGTTCCCGCTGCCTCTGCGGCGACGAACGGCTCGTTGATTACACGCGTGCGATCGTCGGTCTTGAAATATTCCGCAGCTGGCTTGCCGTTGACCGTAATAGTCGTCTTGTCGGCAGGGGTAATGCGCACACTCGCGCGCGCGGTCTTGCGGCGTCCTATTGCAGGGATATAACGGGTTTCAGTCATAAAAATAATTAGTCGATGATGGTAAGGCGCTTCATGCGCTCGTTACGGAGCTTGTTGCGCGGGAGCATGCCGTCCACGGCTTTGTGGAGCACTTCCGCGACACCTTTTTTCTCGAGCATGTCAGACATACTGGTGTGGCGCAGGCCACCCGGGTAGCCGGTGTAGTGCGTATAGTCCTTGCCTTTGATGCGGCGCTCGGGAAGCCAGAGCTTTTTTGCGTTTTCAATAGTAACGCGTACCGGAAGCACGCGATACTTCACGAAGTGAACGGATTTCTTACCAAGCAGCACGGATGCCGCTTCGCTTGCTACGCGCCCAAGCGTGCGGCCGGAAGCGTCAATAACGTGATTCTTAATCTCTGGTGCAGCGGTAGTCATGAGTGTGTTTATACGAATGCAATGTAGGCCGTTTTGCGGCCGTCAGAAGCGCTTTTGCTGCGCTTCACGATGCGGGTATATCCACCCGCACGGTCAGCGTAGCGCGGCGCAATTGCCGAGAAGAGCTTCGTTACCGTCTCGTCGTCACCCCCCATGCGTGCGCGTGCCAAGCGACGGCTCGCCAGCGTGTCGCGCTTGCCGTAGGTCACAAGACGCTCCACAAACGGGCGCAGCTCCTTAGCTTTTGCTTCCGTGGTGGAAATGCGCTCATGCAAGATGAGCGAGCGCGCAAGTGAGCGCAAAAGCGCCCGACGTTGATTTGTCGGTCGTCCAAATGCTCGGCCTTTTGCATGGTGGCGCATGGTATTCGTACCTTATCGTATTTCTTTACTTCGTGCCAGTCTTACTCGCCCTTGAGCGAGAGACCAAGCTCAGCAAGTGCTATTTCAATCTCTTCCACCGCCTTGTCACCCACGCCTTCAAGTTCCTTGAGCGAGGTCGCCGTGCGACGCGCAAGTCCTGCGGCCGAACGGATGCCTGCCTCAGAAAGCGCCGTGGCTACACGCGTAGGGATGTTCATGTCCTCAACCTTGACTTTGACCGAATCCTTCTCGCCTGTTCCTGCGCTGTCCTCAGACGCCCCCGTAGCGTTAGTTTCTGCGGCCGCCTTCTCTTCCTGAAAACCCATAACAGATTTCAACTGATTGATCATGGTTTCAATCGAACGTTCAAGCGCTTCCCGTGGCGTTACTGTGCCGTTCGTCTCGATGAGTATGCGCAAACGATTGAAGTCCGTGCGGTCGCCGACGCGCATATTCTCTACTTCGTAATTCACGCGGCGAACTGGGGTGAATGTCGCATCAAGCGCAATGGTGCCAATATCTACCTTTTCTTTTGTGATAACCTCGCGTGGCACATACCCGAGCCCGCGCTCGATAGTTGCTTCAAGTTCGAGTGCCACTTTGCCAGAAATGTCGGCAATGTGCTGATCAGGATTTGTAATCTCTACCTGCGAAGGGCACGAGAAATCTGCCGCGGTGACGTCTTTAGGTCCCTTCACTGAAAGGGTGATGGTTTGTGGTTCATCGCCGTGTAGCACAAAGTGTACTCGCTTTAGGTTGAGAATCATCTCCATCACCGTTTCGCGCACACCGTCAATGGCGGCGAACTCGTGCGGCACCCCCTCAATCTTTATTGAGGTTATGGCAGCACCTGGGAGCGACGACAATACGATACGGCGCAACGAGTTGCCAAGTGTATGCCCATAGCCCGGATAGAGGGCGTCTATTTCGTAAATACCTTGTGCGTCCTCTTCAGAGACGACACGCGGTTTGGATGGAAGTGTAATGTGGTATTCCATAACTCAATCAAGTTACCGAGCGTGAATAAAATTATCGACTGTAGAACGAAATCACTGCGGTCAAGTCACCGGCCGGTTCAGTGGAACTTGTCGTGGGCACCTCTTGTACGCCGCCCTCCATGGTTTTGGGGTTCCAAGACAGCCACGAGGGCAACTGGCGCTCCATGAAGCGCTCCGCAAAGTCGGTGAAGAGCGCGCGGCTTTTACTACCTTCGCGCACAGACACACGATCGCCCGAGCGCACCTGCCGTGACGGAATCGTCGTGCGGCGACCGTTTACCGCAAGATGCCCGTGTGCCGCCATTTGCCGCGCGGCACGGCGCGTAGGCGCCAAACCCAGACGATACGCAATGTTGTCGAGTCGCAGCTCGAGCGCGCGATGCAAAAGCTCTGCCGGATTTGCGCCATGTGTAGTGGCAATTGCTTTGCGCACGTAGCCAGAAAACTGACGCTCGGTTACCCCATACGTGACACGCACTTTCTGTTTTTCGAGCAACTGCTTGCCATAGTCGCTCGGCCCGCGGCCGCGGCGTTTCTGCTTTGCCGTGCGCTCTTGCGCGATAGCAAATTTTTGCGTTTGTGCTTTTTCAAACACGCTTGCGCCGAGTCGTTTGGCGATCTTGTATCGTGGTCCAGTTTTCATACGTTATACGCGACGCGGCTTCGGCGGACGCGGGCCATTATGCGGTACCGGCGTCGCATCTTTAATACCTTTAATCTGTATTCCCTTCCCGGCAAAGCCGCGCAGTGTCGACTCACGGCCTGGGCCAATACCACGAATGATGACACGTGCTTCTTTGAGGCCAATCGCGCTTGCTTTCTCGCCCAACAGCTCGCCAACTTTTGCTGCGGCATACGGAGTCGACTTGCGGGCGCCGGAAAAACCAAGTGCGCCTGCAGAAGAAGATACGATGGCATTCCCCTTTTCATCAGTAAGCACTGCTTTTGTATTATTGAACGTGGCCTCGACGTGCAACACGCCACGGTCGAGGCGGCGCTTAATCGCCTTTGAGAGCGCGCGTTCTTTGCGCCCCTGATCAAGCCCCCGACCTGATTTTTTGATGATACGTTTCTTTCCCATAGTGATTAGGTTTTCTCAAGCGTACGTTTACCGGAACCCATGGTTCTGCGCACGTTGCCACGCACGGTGCGCGAGTTCGTGCGGGTGCGGCCGCCGCGCGCCGGCAAACGCCGTTCGTGGCGCAATCCACGCGTCGAACGAATGTCCTTCAGACGGCGAATGTTCTGCCCCACTTCTCGGCGAAGCTCGCCTTCGATAAGATACGACTCTGCAATCGAACGAATCTGTTGTTCTTCCTCCGCGGACAGATCTTTGCCTGTCCGATCCAGTGCAACGCCTGCTTTGGCGAGAATCTCTCTCGCACGCATTGGACCGATACCGTAAATGAGCGGCAGCGTGTAGGCGAGCTGTTTGTCGTCAGGAAGTGTGATACCAGAAATTCTCATGTTGTATGAAGTGTAGTGAATGTAATACGGAAATTAGCCCTGACGCGCCTTGCGGCGTGGATTGCGTTTGTTAATACGATACAAATGTCCGCGCCGACGTACAAGAATATCGCCGGGTTGTTGTTTTTTAATAGACGCGCGTACTTTCATAAGATTTAGGTGAGACGCCTCACAATGCGTGCACGACCGCCGTACGGATCGACGACGAGTTCAACCTCGTCCCCCATCAGCACACGAATGCGATGCAGACGCATTTTCCCAGCCAGATACGCAAGGAGTACTTCGTCGCGCTCGGCGAGACGCACACGAAATAAGGAGTTCGGGAGCACCTCCTCAACGGTACCGGTGACCGTCTCCTTTTCTTCAGTATCTGCTGCTGCCATGTGAAGCAATCACTATACTAACAGGGCGCGTACGCTACGTCAATCACACGCGGTTATGAACCGGCCGTGGCGGGTGCGTTGACGGTCACGTTAATCTTGGTGGGGTCATTCGGGAACGTGCTCACCCAAAACGGGCGCAAATTAAAATAGGCGCGCTGTACCGCTGGAAATGAGCTCATGATGGTATTCGCCTCACTACGGGTCTTCCCAGCAATTGCCGAGGAAATCTGTGTCGTATTTACAACCCAGGCAATAGTGACGTTGCCCGACAGGGAGAAGTTGAAGACCTGTGTTGTGGCGTTGGGGAATCCGCCAACCGGCGTGAGTGTTATGGCACTCGGATCGACTATGCGCACCGGCTGACCGGCGTATGAGCCCATAAGGTGCGATTCGATAGTCTTGGCGAGCGCAGCTTGCGGAAAGATAACTGCCGTCATGACGCCGTCTTCTCGCACGAGCGCCTTACCAGACGTTGAAGCTACTTCGGTGGGAGCAGCGGAGAACGTGGTCGTTGCTGCCCCAGGGATCAAAAGATAATCGGCGGGGACCTGCTTTTGTATTGATTGTTTTAGGTCGGGCAGGAGCGCATTTTGAAGCGCGACTTGCGCCACCGCAGCGGTCGCGGGATCGACAGTAGCGCGGGTACCAACATATCCGCCGGTCATCGCGCTAGTTGATTTCGCATAGACTTTATTTTCAAGCGTGGTACCAACAAGGCCGGGCACGGTAAAGGGCGACGGCGCAACGTTGTATTCGCTTCCCGCAGCGTCAGCGTATACCGGCACAGTAATAGAGCCAGGAATGATGCCGCGAGCGGCTGGTACCGTCACCTCTTGATGAATACGGAAGATGAGGTTGCTTGGTGACGCGAAACGCGTGTTCTTGACGAGCCGTTGGCTATGAGAGAGCGTATTATATATCGTCAACTGCCCTGATGCGGATTGCGTCACATTTGTCGTACCGCTGCCTGCCACCTCTTGCGAGGCAATTTTCTCAACCGTCACCAGAGCAAAGGGCAAAGGACTTGTCGTCGAGGCATACGCGGCAAGCGAAAGCGACAGTGGCGCCGTATTAGTCATGGGGTCAATCGTAACGCTCGCACCAGAAAGAAAATAGAGTGCGCCGACGGCCAATACAATAATGACGCCGGCAATGAGCGCTGGTTTATAGGAATTTCGTCGAGTGCGAGGTGGGTGTGGCTGTTTAGGTTCTGTGCCGTGTTCAGAAGATTGCTCCTGCTGCTCCATGGCACGACGCCGTGATGGTGGAATGATGTCTTCAAGGGTTCGACGCATGATAGTTACGAGTACTATTTAGTATACCGCGCGCGCTCCTTCATTCAAGGCGCGCGAGCGGCCGGCGGTGGACAGCCGTTTTCATGTGTGAGTGTCTGTAACGTAGCTGCAGTGGGCGACATACAAGGCAAGAAGTGAAAGGAAGGTGTCGCCGCGGGCGTTATCGCGATAGGTTACATGGCGCGCAAATTGTCCGGGATCGAGCGCCAGAATGGGGAGCGCGTCGTCAGAGAGCCAAAGTCTCTGGAGATCGGACTCGTCATCAAGCACATGTTTGAGGAAACCGAGCGCCTCCTCGCCTGCAAGAAGGAAGATGGCGCGTGGTAGCGCGTACTTCACGGTGAGTGCCTGAAATGCCTCAGAGAGCTTGTCGATCCATTCGTCGCGCGCAACACGCATGCGCTGCGTAAATTTTGGGTTGTGCTCCATGTCAATGAGTGCGACCTCTTCGACCGTGCGAAGCGATTCCGTAGACGACGAATCACTAAACCCTGCCGCTAGTGCCGCACGGCGCAGTGTGTTGAGACCGGACGACACGCTCGCAACTTCAACCAAAAGTCCCTGTTTTATGAGCGCCAGATCGGTGGCCTCGCCGGTAACGTCCATGATGAGAAAGTCCTCTTCGTGCGGATACAAGTTGCGCAACACGGTGTACGCCACCGGCACGAAAGCCGTGAGCGTTACTTGATCGGTGTGGAAGGTGCGTCGCATAATCGTCGTTACGGTCTGGGCAACGGCGTCGACTACTGAGGAAGAAAGCGCGATAACTTCCGCCGTGTGCGCGGATTTGCCAAACGGCTCGGCGACTTCGTAGCCATTAAGCAGCGTTGCGACAACCATTTTGTTTGTTTGCGTATACCCTGGCAATGGCAGAGTTATTTTCTTCACCATGTCTTCCATAAGGCGACGCGTAAAACGAAACGGCGTGGGACGATGTACACGTTCGGTACGAGTACGCGTCTCCTGCCATGGCGCTGCAATAGAGACGAGGACCTTGTCGATTGTGCCCTTCCCCACAGCATGAGCCATCACTGGCGCGCCCCGTATAACAAGCATTGTCGCAAGCTCGGAAAGCGCATGCTCCATATCGGCGGCGCCCGTGGTGGCGCTGCGCGCTCGTATCGGTACGCGCGCAGTGTAATACAACACCGGTCGCGCGGCACGATCGATGCGCGCGTACGCACCAGATATGGACGCCGAGCCGATATCAATAAGCACCACCGACTCCGCAGCATGCTGGCGGAAGAATGAACGTAAACTCATGTTTGTAGTATAGCAATAGCCTGCACGCGCTTCGCGCGTGCAGGCTATTTTATTCACAAATTTACTGTAGAACGGCCTTTATGCGGCGTACACCCGCTGAGCTTGCCTCCTCTTTGACAATCTTAAAACGTTTGCCGGTGTCGCGGATAACGCCCGTATGCGCTACGTGCGGCCCACCACAAAGCTCTTGCGAGTAGATGGTGCCGTCGTCAGCTTTTACTGTGTAGACATTAACGACGTCTGGATACTTTTCCCAAAAACTTCCCTCCACGCCTGCGGCTCGTGCGGCGTCTTTTGGCACCTGCTCGATGGTGACGGCGGCGCCTTTCTCTATGGCCTCATTTACGTACGCCTCTACCTTATCGAGTATCTCGCGCGAGACTTTTTCTGGATGAGTAAAGTCGAAACGCGTGCGCTCGGCGGTAATGTTTGAACCTGCTTGGTGCACATGGTCGCCCAAATATTTGCGCAACCCCGCAAGCATGAGGTGTGTCGTGGTGTGAAGCATGGTTGTTTCTGTGCTCGTATCGGCAAGCCCTCCTTTGAACTTTTGCGCGGCACCGGCACGGGATTTTTCTTGATGGTCTTTCATTTGTACACGCACCGCATGTGTGTCGATTGCAACGCCTCGTTCTTTCGCAATCTCTTCAGTGAGTTCAATAGGAAAGCCGTATGTCGTAAATAGGACAAACGCATCGATGTTGTCTCCCATTTTTTCAAGCTCGCGCATACCGTTCGCAAGCGTATTGCGGAAACGTTTCTCCTCCTGACCAATCTCGTTAATTACTGTGTTTAGTTCTTTGGCGAGCTGCGAGTATCCATTTTTACCAAAAGCATATGCATCGATGAAATACTGAGCTATTCGTGTTAGCGGACTATGTACCGTTTCTTTTCCCTGCCCAAGATGTAAGAAGTCAGCAAAACGCACTGCGCGACGAATGAGGCGCCGCAATACATAGCCCTGCTCGGTGTTTGAAGGCCGCACACCATCTGCGATCATGAAAGTTGCGGCACGGATATGGTCGAGAATTACACGATACGCCTTGGTTATGTCTGGTGATGAGGCGTATTTTTTATAAACAGGTTTCTCATCTTTTGACTCCAAGAAGCTGTACGCGTGTCGTGCAATTTCTGCTCGCGCTTCATCGAAGACATCGACGAGAAACACATCCGGGTTATGGAGCGTAGCTGCAGCCAGGCGCTCGAGACCGCCACCAAAGTCCACATTTTTCTTTGGGAGTTCCGCAAACGAGCCGTCTTCCTGCTTCACATACTGCATGAATACCGAGTTGCCGATCTCGATGAAACGGCCACAGTCGCAGTTGGGGTGGCAGTGTGTGCCAAATTTTGTATCGTGCGGCGTACCGAAGTCGTAAAACACCTCCGAGTCCGGCCCACCCGGCTCCCCTGCAGGCATCTTATTCGGCACACCCGAACGACTCCACCAGTTTTTCTTGGCGCCATACGCAAAAATACGCCCGCCCTGCATGCCGGTTTTACTGCCCACTTCTTCGGTGCCAAGTTCTACAAACTTCGCGTCTATCCCTTTCTCTTTGAAAAGTCCCTGCCAGAGCATAACGGATTCACCGTCTTTGCCCATGCCAGCATCTTCATCCCCGGCAAAGACGGTTACATACAGTTTCTCAGGGTCGAGCCCCAGCCCCTCTTCCCTGTTCGTGAGGAATTCAAAAAGCCGGGGCAGCTGCTCTTTTTTAAAATAATCGCCGAGCGACCAGTTGCCAAGCATTTCAAAAAATGTCGTGTGGCGATTATCTCCCACTTCCTCTATGTCTTCTGCACGGAAGCACATCTGTGAGTTTACAAGTTTGCTGCCTTTGGGGTGCGGCTCGCCAAGCAAATACGGCACCAGAGGCTGCATACCCGAACTCGTAAAGAGCGTGGTTGGATCGTTTTCTGGCACGATAGCAGCCGACGGGATCACCACATGACCCCGTTTTTCAAAAAACGCGAGATACCGATCGCGCACTTCTGCCACGGTCATTGCATGACGATACCACGCCTTTGTGTATAAAAAAACGCCGGCGGGCAACTAGCGTTGCCGCACCGGACGTCATTCGCACTCATGGCTGCTAAATGAGTGGCGTGAACACCAACACGCACTCGTGTAAAATTTGGCGTCCAACGCCTACCAGTTCTACCAGCTCGTCGCACACCACGGCGTGATTCGAATCGCGTGCGGAGGTAAACCGTGCCAACATCCTCCCTTTTCGCTTAGCCGCAACACGTGTGTAGCGCCCACCTCCAACGGTGACGTCGTTCTGCGCGCGACCATCGCACCACAAACCCGCCTCGAACGCGGCGCTCAGTACCCCGCGCAGTGTGGCCCGCGCCTTTAGCGTTGTCTGGCCGCTGATGGACAACGACCACACGCCGCGACCCCGATACTCCATACGAATGAACGTACTGAACCGCCCGCCCTCTCCAAGGACGGTGCTCATTGTCATACGCCAGCCATCCTTGTCATACACGACACCGCCTTCAGGTAGTATGCACTCTGGTGCCACCGCCCAATCGACGTTGGCTCTCATGACCTCAAGGTAAAGACGTTTCCCTGTCTCGAGTAATTGCGTCCTGTTTGGCGTCGCGTCTGCCACCTGGCGTTGTTCCTCGTGCTGTTCCTCGCCCATGGCGTATTCTCCTGTTTTGCGTGTTTATGCTTTAACCCAGGCACCATGCCGGGGCCCCATCTAGCGGTACCATACAACACTCCGCGCAACATTGGAATAGAGCACTTTCGCGTTGAGAAGCACCAGCAATAAAAAGTTGCGTCAGGCGCACCAAACACGCATAATCGCAACATGCCAAAAACAAAAAAACACTCATGGGGTTTTGACACGAAAGACCTTGATACCCGCATCCGACCGCAGGACGATTTTTATCACCATGTAAACGATACGTGGATTAAAAACAACCCCATACCGCCGCACGAGTCGCGCTGGGGCAGCTTCCTAAAGCTTCGCCACGATACCAACAAGCAGCTCCACGCTCTCGTTACCGAACTTGCGACAAAAAAAACACTTCCCACAGGCTCGCCAGAGCGCATGATTCATGACTTCTATCTTTCTGGCATGGACACGAAACGCCGCAACACGCTCGGCGTAACGCCACTTGATGCGCTCCGTAAGAAGATTCAGAAAGTATCCACGCAAGAAGAGCTCATAAAAGTGATTGCGTACCTTCACACAATTGGTGTTGGCGGTGTGTGGGGTGCTCTCGTCGACCAGGACGCGAAAGACAGCGAACACTACATCATGCATCTTGCGCAAGATGGTCTTGGGCTCCCCGATCGCGACTACTATCTAAAGAAAGATGCCGAGTCTACGCGTGTACGAAGTGCGTACGAACAGCATGTCGAGGCGCTATTCCGACTCATGGGACGAAGTAAGGATGAGGCGGCACGCGACACACAGACGCTCCTCTCCATCGAAACGAAGCTCGCCAAAGTATCGATGCGCAAAGAAGATACCCGTGACTCAGAAAAGACCTACCACAAAAAAAGTTTTTCCGAGCTCAAGAAACTCGCACCACATGCACATTGGGATGTCTATTTTGCTGGCATTCATACAAACGCACCGAGAAAAGTGATCGTTATGCAGCCAGACTTTTTTGCAGCGGTGAATTCCCTTCTAGAGACCGTACCACTCGCTGACTGGCAGACGTATCTCGAGTGGCACGTGGTGAATGACTACTCGGCCGTATTGTCACAAGCATTTGTACGACAAAACTTTGCATTCTACGGCAAAGTATTGGCTGGGCTGAAAAAAATGCGTCCCCTTTGGCAGCGCGTGCTCGGTGTGGTCAATGGTGAACTTGGCGAGCTTCTCGGCCAGGCGTATGTGAAGCGTCACTTTAGCGAAGAAGCAAAGCAGAAAATGCTCGAGCTCGTGGAGTATCTCTTTGAGGCATACGAGGCACGTATTAAAAATCTCGAATGGATGAGTCCTGCGACAAAAAAGAAAGCGGTGCATAAATTACGTGCCATGACGCGTAAGATTGGCTATCCCGACAAATGGAAAAGCTACAAAGGTCTCGTAATACATAATGATGATTATGTGGGCAACGTCATGCGCTCCACGCTCTTCATGCACAAGCGCGAAATGAAAAAGCTTGGCAAACCAATCGATCACACTGAATGGCTTCTATACCCACAGACAATCAATGCGTACTACAGTTTCGGCATGAATGAAATTGTTTTCCCTGCTGCCATTTTGCAACCACCGTTCTTTAGCACACAATTTGATGCTGCGGTGAATTATGGCGCGATTGGCGCCGTCATTGGACACGAAATTACTCATAGTTTTGACGACCAGGGATCAAAATTCGACGCTAAGGGCAATATGAAAAATTGGTGGACGACCGAAGATCGAAAACGTTTCGAGAAGCGGACCACGGTGCTTAAAAAGCAGTTCGACAAGTATGTTGTTGCAGATGGATTGAAAGTAAATGGCCAGCTCACGCTTGGAGAGAATGTGGCCGACCTCGGCGGTGCCTCTATCGCCTTTGACGCCTATCAGCTCCACTGCGCAAAGAACAGCCGAGAGGACAACATTGGCGGCTTCACACCCGAACAGCGTTTCTTCCTGGCGTTTGCACTCTTTGAGCGCGAGAGCACACGTCCAGAATTTCAGAAAATGCAGGTGCTCACTGATCCACACTCACCTGGTGTTTTTCGCGTTAACGGCCCTGCTTCAAACCTCCCCGAATTCTACGAAGCATTCAGCGTAAAAAAAGGTGACAACCTGTACCGTGCACCCAAAGACCGCGCGAAAATCTGGTAGCCAGTATTCAATTCTGTATAAGATGCGGTTGTGGTACGCTTTTGAGTGGAGGGAGAATTCTCGACTGACACTACTGCCAAGGAGGTGAGTCATGCCACAGACTGAACCGATCTCAGCAGTATTGCGACCTGAGAAATATTTTCCTCAAGACATGCTTCCACGACGAGCGATATGCTCCGAACGTGGCTGTCGTCGGACCTTCGTCGTCAAAGAAGGTGTGGCTTGCGAAGCAGTATGGTGGCGGCGGTGTGCAGATGGCACACTATCGAGCATGTTTTCGGCTCTTGCATTTTGTTCGTTAGAATGCCTGTTAAGAGCACTGGACTCAGAAGGCAGCGGATGAGGCGTTCATATCGCACTCGTAGGCGTTGCGAAGAATTCGCAACGCCTACTTCTACATAAAAACCGTGTAAAATAAAAACGAACCCGCCAGTACCACTGGCGGGTAAAATGTTGCGTATTCTTTTTGAACTATGCGTTGTCGAGTGCAGGACACCCTGTGTCCCACGCACCGATGTACACACGCTCGACAAATGGCCAGCGCCCGCGCTCAACGGCGATCAGCGGATCATCCCTAAATCGCTCGATGACGAGTCGCGTCCCGGGAATGGTACGCACCCGTTCCGCTCGGCGGCGCAATTTGGCCGGTATGACTGGTAAACTTCCGACTTTCACAGTGGCATTGCGGCCGGCGACGGTCACACAAATCGCCTCCCAGTACGACGTAGATACGTTGGTCCTGTGTCGAGATGATACAAATCGAAAGAGTCCGTACAGGGCAAGCTGTGCGAGTATGAGAGTGAAGAAGAACATCGGCCATGCGGGAAGCCCCACCATCCACGCCGCAAGAGGCGGGAGCACGAGCACCAGTAGGAGCGACCCGAACAGCACCGGCTGAGGAAACTCGTTCGTACGATATCGTCTCCAAACTATCTCCGGCAAAAAACCAGCGAGCAGCACGAGTAGCCACATCACACCCCGAACCGCCGGACCGATGAACCCGAACACGCCGGGGCGACACGCCTGAACCATGTGCGCCTTATGCTCTTCTACGACTTCGCGTGGCAGTATTGGAACTCCGAGCGCTTTGACTCGGTTTTGCAAGAGAGACTCGCGGGTTTGGAGCGGCTCGAATATACGTTCTGCAGTCGTTGACATCACTCACCTCCATTTCAAGTAGCGAACGCGCTGTACGTCCGTGGTAGTTATAGCGTGCGGGCGGCTGTTTGTACAGCGGCGCTACAGCCAGGTAATTGGTTCTTCTCCGTGTGCTGCAAGGTATTCATTTGCCTTGCTGAAATGCCGAGAGCCGAAGAAGCCGTTGTATGCAGAGAAAGGTGAGGGGTGCGCCGCCTCAAGGACAAGATGCCGTGTACGGTCGATGTGCGCGCCCTTATTTTTCGCGTAGTTTCCCCAAAGCATAAAAACGAGATGGTCGCGCGCATCGGAGAGCGCGCGAATAGCGGCGTCCGTAAACACTTCCCAGCCCTTCCCCTGGTGGCTGCCCGCCATGTGTGCGCGCACGGTAAGTGTGGCATTCAGCAAAAGCACGCCCTCCCTCGCCCACCGCGAGAGGTCGCCGCTTCGGTGCGCAAGCGGCCCTCCTAAATCGCTCTCGATTTCTTTAAAAATATTTTGCAGCGATGGCGGGAGCGTGACGCCATCGCTCACTGCAAAGCAGAGACCATTTGCCTGCCCCTTCCCGTGGTACGGGTCTTGCCCAAGAATAACGACTTTTACTTTCTCAAATGGGCACAGGTCGAATGCGCGGAAAATGTTCCCTGGCGCGGGATACACCGGCTCGTTCTTGTACTCTTGCTTTACGAATTCCGTAAGCTCCGTAAAGTACGGCTTCTCAAATTCTGCGGCGAGATACTGCTTCCAAGATCGATCGATTTTAACCTCCATACCGCGAGCATAACACCACCTAGGTAATAGTAATAAGTGGGACGAAGGAGTGACCTTCATGGCAGCGGGCGGCGAAGTCGGCGCCTTTGCGGTCGATGGCGCAGACGGCGTTGCCAACGGCTGAGTTAAGGTTAAACCTTACTCAGCTCACACCTCTGTTGTAGCCTCCAGGCGAGCCGTCGGCACGAAGTGAGTGAGGTGAGTGAGGTTAAACCTTACTCACTTCTTACTCACTTCGGTTAAACTCTGCCGCCAAATACTCTTTCCACGACAAATCAATCCTTACTTTCATATACTCCCTCGGCATGCAAAATTTCGATCTTGCGTCTAGCGCCTCTATTATATCCACCCGAGGTGCCGTCGGCACGAACAACGCGATGACATGGGATGCCCGGATCGTAGTTTGTATGCAAAATATTGCCCACCGCGCGGGCCGCGCGCGGACTACCTGCACGCCGCGCTACCTCGCTATATGTCATGGTTCCCCCTTTTGGTATGCTGCACGTTATTTTAAATACGCGCTCACGAAAATTATTCGTGGGTTTCCTTTTTGCTTGCATGGTAGTGTGCCATAGAGATTTTGCCGGCTGCTTCGCGGTACGTGCAATACTCACAGGGACCGCCGCCAAACGCTGTACCCACGGCGGGCATGTCCGCGTTCATAAGCGTCTCTTTGAGTCGTATGAGGGTTGGTTCTACCCAGTCATCGTTACCGCTGTACGGAATGAGCACAACATCAAACTCCAACCTGTCACCAAATGCCTTCGCATTTGAATTACCGTTCGCGTACACGAAATATCCTGTTGGCGAGACCAGAAAATCGTTCTTGCGGAAGAGCCATTGGTATACCTCCATCTGGCGTTTGTATGAATCATAGAGGTCGCTCTCTGATTTTGGTCCTTCTTTTTTGCTCGTTGCTTTGTAGTCGACGATGATGAGCTCACCGGAAGGAGTGGCCCATACGTCATCGATGCCGCCGCGCAGCGTGATATTCGTTGGCTTGTGATGATACGCAATGCCGCGCCTTAAAGCATCCCGCCATTCGTCGAGTTTCTCGTGCTGGTATGGCACGGCGTCGATACCGTACGTTTTCATCAAAGGGTGCGGTTCACCTTTCGCGCGATATGTGTCGAACTCGCGTTTGAACAGCTCGTCAACAGCGTTATTGAGCGTGAAGGCGGGCATGGACGGGCGCTTCACGCCGTAGCGCATGTCGAGGTACGCACAGCGTGGGCACTCTGAAAAAAGGTCGATTTTCGATCGGCTCACACGATAGGGCTCCGTAGAGGTCGGATCAAAGACGCCCCATGTGCCGCGCGCCCTTGCCATTAGGGGTTTTTGGGAGTCGCTGCCGTAGTCGTTGCGGTCGTGTGGAAGGGGGCAATTACTGGTTGGCCGCTGGTGAAGTCAACGTAGACGCTGTCGTTCACACTAAAACCACTGGTGCTTGGGCGATATAACTCGACAACGTAGGTCTTACCTGGTTCGGTGCTACGCAGCAGATCGACCGTTACGTTTGAGAGCGGGCCGTGCACACGCGCGGCACCGAGCACGTTGCCAAGATTCGATCCATCCGTCTCGCGCACCGCGATCCATACGCCAGGTGGTGGTACGGTAACTGACTGCACGAGCACCGTATTCCCTGCTGGCTGGTTGCCAACCGACACGGCCCCACTCGACGCCGTACTGCTCGAGTATGTAGCTACGCTGGTTGTTGCAGAGGAAGCAGCAGGAGGGGCGGCGCTAGTACCAATCGTGTTTGTGCTGCCATTTCCGTTCGTATCGGCAGATCCAGATGACGTCGAGGATACGTTCGGAAGTCCGATTGCTGGCTGCTGGTGAGCACCACTCCATGCAAGCGTGCCTAGTGCGCCAACGGCGATGCCAGCAACAAATACTGTCGCGAGACGAATAAAAGGTTTACGATCGCCTTCGTGGCTCGTTACTGGTGTGGCGATAAATTTCTGTTTCTGTTCCATAGGGGTGCGGAAGTTCTAATAAAGCGTCGGTTTCTGCGAGTACCGCCCCAACCCGACTGGGCGAAAGCTTGAGTGCGGTGAGTGCATCCCGTCGTTCTCGCAGCATATCACAGGAGACCACCCCCGCGTCAATAAGGAGCTTTTTCTCGGATTTCTTGAGGCGCGTGAGGGTCGTAATCGGATATACGCGCGTGGTACACATACGTTCGTAGAGATTGCCGTGCTCAGGATAACCCCAGCCAATAAGTTCAATACCGGCGCAACGCGCGTACACAATCGCTTCGCTAGTAAACTTCGTATTCGTCACGAGGAACCCACGCTCAACCGGACAAGCGCGCACTGCTGGATCACACGACCAAATGTCTTCGAACCGTGCTTTCACATATAGCGCGACCTTTACGTCAGTCTTGTAACCCAGTGTGTTGTGATATTTTAATTCCGCCGCGAGCGTTTGCCCATCCTTGTGCGCATAAATATCGACCTCGTGCGGCACACAGGTGCCTTGAATCATTTTTCTCCACTCGACATGCCAACCTTCTTTCTCAAAGATGCGCGCTACAAAATCTTCAAAAGGATGCCCGGAGGGACCGAGCTCCATGAGTGCGCGTCGTAGTGCATAGCGCGCCGCCACCGGACGTGTCTCTTTGCGCAAAAGCTGAAACGCGCGCTGATAAATCTCGTGTGAGCGCATGCCGTGACGAACGGTGCCCGATACCGTTTCAGCAATAGTACGTGCCATGTGCTCGCCAGCGCCAGCGCGCACCAGCGAGCGATGCAGCCGTACGGGATCGAACTGTTCGATAGAACCATCTGCTTTGACAATGTTCGGGTTTGGCATGGTGCTAGTGGGTACTGGTCGTGGTGCCCGTTGAGGTGGCGAATACGCCGTTTACGTATGCGGCGATAACCGCATCTCGAGCGGCGGATTGCGCCACACTGAACGTGGTTGTTGCGGGAAGTTGCAAACAAATACCGGTATCTATCGGTACGGACAAGTCGAGACGGATCTCGGGCGGCGTTGTTGAAGGAACGAGTGTGGTTTGCGCGACGGGTGCGTAGCAGGGGGTTGGCACGGTAACCGCACCGGAAATTGTGTGCGTGCCGCGCCGATAAGTATCGGTAAGCGAAACCAGCGTCACGACTGGCGGCGTCGACGTTGCGGCACTGATTGGCGTCCTGACCCCATCCGACAAGTGTTTTGATGAAATACCCATGCCAACACCGATGACAATGACAAGAATGAGACCAATGAGAATCGTACGGCGCATAAGATAATTGACTAGGATATGATACCACCACCGATACATTCTTCGCCACGATACACAACGAGTGACTGGCCAGCTACGGGCGGCTCAGGAAGCTGCGTACGTGCCTCAAAGACGGCGGTTCCCCCGTCCACGTTCGTGATGCGGCCAGTCACAACGGGGCCGTGATAGCGGTACTGTGCTTCCGAGGCACGCGCCGGATCTGCAATCCAGTTGCATGCGTGGAGGGAAAGCTGCTGCGGTAGCGCAGGCGCTGTCCACTTCTCGCGCGCGACGACAAGTACATTATCTTGCAGCCGCTTGGCACGTACATACCAGGGGCCAGCAAGCGCATCGACCAACGCAACGCGCGCACCGATAGTGTAGAGCATCGCACCATCATGCTGCCCCACTTCCCTTCCTAATTCATCAACAGCACGGCCAGGCACGATAGTAAATGTGGCTCGCAAGAGTTCATCGAGAGAAATATCACCGAGAAAGCAAATGCCCTGACTGTCTTTCTTTTCGGCAACCGGCAAACGAAATGCGCGCGCCCGATTGCGGACCGTTTCTTTGCGAAGTTCACCAAGAGGGAAAAGCGTCCTGGCGAGTACTGATTGCGGCACCGCCCACAAAAAGTAGCTCTGGTCCTTGGCGCGATCAACACCCCGCAGAAGCGCGGTACCCGCGGTGTCTGCTTCGTGGACGCTACGAGCATAATGACCAGTTGCGATATAGTCCGCACCGTGTGCGGTTGCAAAATCTGCAAATACGCCGAACTTCACGTCGCGGTTGCACATCACATCAGGGTTTGGCGTACGGCCCGCAGCATACTCGGCGAGAAGGTAGTCGATGACGTTTTTTTTGTACGCATCGATGGCATCAAGAGTCAGGAAGCGGATACCGAGTCGCGCCGCTACGCGCATCGCATCACGCCGGTCAGCGGCCCACGGGCACGGCATGCCAGGCGGGTACCATCCCTTAATGAATACCCCTGTTACCTGTGCGCCCGCGCGCACTAACAGTGCTGCGGTGACCGCTGAGTCAACGCCCCCCGAAAGCCCAACAAATACTTTTTCCCCACGATGCTTCATGTCGCCGACGATACCACGCACACTGCTTGTGGTATAGCAGAGCTATCGTAAATAGCGCGCCCGATTGCGGTTGTGTCCAGCGAGTGTTGTTGCGTAGTGCATCTTTCCATCTGTTCCGGTGAGGTAATACAAATAGTTAGTTTTTGTCGGCGTCGCGGCTGCCAACAGTGAATCGAGACCGGGGTTGTCTATGGGCCCCGGCGGAAGTCCTTTGTGTGTGTAGGTGTTGTATGGAGAAGCAACTTTTAAGTCAGCAAGCGATGGCGAGTAGGTTGGCTTCTCAAAAATGTACCCGAACACTGCGTCCACTTGGAGCGGCATACCGATACGAATACGATTCCAAAGAATGCCCGCAATCATCCGTTTTTCTTCGAGCGTGCGCCCCTCTTTCTCAAGCAGCGACGCCATGATGACGATGCTACTGAGCGAATGGCCAGACGATTGTATTTCTGGCGTGATGGATGCAACGCGGGTATCGAAATTCTGCCGCATCGTGCTAATAATCGTTTTGGTCGTTATATCGGGAAGAAATGAGTACGTGTCCGGAAATAAATAGCCCTCGTAGCGCGCGCCCGCAGTGCGAAAATCCTCAGTGGTAATGTTTGGAAACTGTTTCGCAATTACGTCTCCCATTTCGCGCACCGTGAGACCTTCCGGTAGCGTTATCCGCACTGGCGAGAGACCGAGGTTGCCGGTAAGAAGTCGCTCGGTAACGGCAGCCAGACCGAGCGGTTGATTGAATCGGTACACCCCGGCCTGCACGCCATCATTGCCGCCCAATACCCGCACGAGTACGGTAAAGAGTTCCGGCGAGGCAATGATCTGTTGCGCGGCAAGGGTGTCGGCGGCCTGTCGCGCGGTGTAGCCCTCGGGAATGTCGACAAGTGCCCCGCTTGGAAACGCGGCTGGCGGCTTTAGAAACAGAACATACCCTGCCCCGATTACCAGTACTAGCGCAATCGCCAACCAGCGATACCGTGCAGGCGGGGCCTTCTTCACACGCGCACGAACGGCGCGAGCGTATCGTGCTAAACCGTTTCGAACAGACACCATGCTACGTCGGGAGATTGACTGGCGCAGTTGCGGTTGCGGATTGTACACGTGGCAACGTGGGAGTTTCAACTGCCGCTGATGGAATATGATAGATTGTCGCAAGTTCTTCGGTACTCATTACCATATACGGCGCAGTATAGGGTGCAAAGAAAAAAGAGCGCCGCCGAAAGGCATCGATAAGCTTGCGCGCCACCTCCTCTTTGCGTTTCGCAAGAAAAAGCTCCCATGGATAATCGTTAAACGGAATCATCCATCCAGAGGGCTTAAAACCGTTATATCCTTCAGAACTAAACTGTTTGAAAATTCCCACGACGCCCGGAATCGCCGTGCCGTGGAAGCGGTCGGGCCGTGCGAGATACACCGAGCGTATACCAACGTCAAACGCGTGCTTTGAAACGTTACGTTCAATAGCTGCCATCGTCTCGGACTCGCCCTTTGTCGGGTTGGGAAATCCTTCCAGTTCCCGAATCTCACCCGTGAATACGTCGCGGTATTTCGTATGGCTCACGGTTTTTACGCGAATCCCTTGCACAATCTCGCGCGCTTCATCTACCCACGTATACGCTCCACCATCAGGGCGCTTCTTATGGTATTTCTCTCCCTTGTGCACACGAATAACCATCTGCAGCCACAGCTGTTCGCCCGGGCCAAAGGAACCCATAAACTCAAGCAAGTTAGCAAGAGGATCTGTCTGTTCGTATTCTTTTGCTGGTTTATCGAGTCCGTAATCAACGTAGGTTTTGAGAGGATACGGGTCTGCTTTGGTGTGTGCGTAATCACATCCCCAGATGCTCCATTCGCCTGGTCGTCCGGAAATAAGTCGTGCGTAATCAGGAACCTCAATAACCTGCGCGCCCGAATACTGCGCATAAATGGCTGACTCAACATTGCGTCGGAACGATTCGCGCGTCCAAATGAAAAAATGAACCTGGCCTTCGATAGAAGCAATCTCGAGCGACCACCACGGGCGCACTTTGCCAAGGATTGATCGCGCGTACCACGTGCTTTCACCGGGCGAAAGATGGATACCCGATAGTACGGCCTCCATTGAAAGTGGCGTCTTGGCGTGTGAGCGAGGCGGTTTTACTTCTAATAGCACGTACCGCTCCGAGGAAATGAACGCAGCTTGGCGAAACGTAATCCACAAACGCCACGCCGCGGCACCAAGTATGATTGGGAGCCACACTGGCGCGGCGAGTCCTGCGTATGAAAGCGCGGTTTCTGCCGGCGCGGGTAAAAAAGCGGCGACGACGAGAAACGCGGCAATGCCCATGATGGCATGCGGCCACACCGACTGTTCGCTGCCGGGGGAAGTAAAAGTGTCTCGTATCCCTTTAAACGGAGAAAACGCCACAACATTAGTATACCGCGTCTCATACGACACGAAAGTGGGCCCGGGAGCATAACACACTGCGCCGAGGATACTTAGGAAACTGGCGTATAGGTGCCGTCTTTTTGGCGTTTAAAGTACTGCGGGTCGTTCAGGTTTACGAGAATTGTATTGTCTTTCACAAAACGCGCCTCTTTCACCTTCGTAAGTACGTCCTCTTTTGTGAGCGGGCCATCACGCTCGAGCACCTCACGGATCACATCGCGCACGACGCCCGGTGCGTACCCCCACTCAGTGAGTGCGTAGAGGCCGCGACCAACCAGCACAAAACGTTTGTCCTTGATGAGCTCGTTGTGCGTGGTCGCCACGTGTGCCTTTTTCGAAAACAATTCACCGATGGCTTTGGCGACTTCACTAAAATGCATGGGTTTGCCAGCGCGCTTGATGGCAAGGTACGCATAGTCGCGCACACCTTTTGTGCGCACCGAAGAAGAGGTGGTGCGGCCCCACTCGGCAAGTGGGTTGCTGCCAATACGCTTCGAGAGCGAGAGCCAGCGTTTTAGTATCGTCTCATCACGATACGCATCGTTCACTCCCTTGAGTTCTTCAATAAATCGGTCAAGGAGTACGCTTTCAGGCACGACGTCTTGGTCCGGAAGTGTATCGTAAAGGCGTGAAAGCGCCGCGTGCACTTGTTCGGCAATAGCCGCGTCAACATGCCACCGCGCGTAGAAGTCATCCGTCTCGCGCTCGCGGAAAAAAGTACTGCCAACAACAAGTAAAAACCGAAAACGGTTTTTACCACGTTCGTCAGACGCTAGTGTGCCAAGGAGATGGTCTTCGGATACAATGCCTCCCTCGGCGAGGATGTGTCGGCGCAATTCCTCAAACAGTGCCTCTGCTTCGTGAAAGGTTTTTGAAGCGCGTGCCGCCTCAAGCCCTGCGTGCTCAATCTGTCGTACACGCTCACGCGTGATGCCTGCACGCGAACCGATCGACTCAAGTGTTTCGCGCGGGGTGGCGGTGCCAAGTCCAAATCGACGCACGAGCACGTCGCGTGCGCGCTCCGGCACCTCGGCGAGGAGTTTCTTTACCAGCGAGACGCTGTCGAATGAAAGTGTGGCGGAAACGGCGGTTTTCTTTGACGATAGTTTTGTTTTCTGTGGCATAGTGATATGAGATATGTTATACACAATTCTTGCGATTTCGTCAAAGATGCGGTCCGTGGATACTGCCCTACACACAAGTGCGCTTGAGACTCTTCCTTGCTTCCGGTACAGTAGTGCAGTGAAGCAGTAAGGTGGCATTTCGCCACCTTACTGCAAAATAAAAAACAAAGGGCCCTTAGCTCATCTGGTAGAGCGCATCCATGGCATGGATGAGGCGAGCGGTTCGAGTCCGCTAGGGTCCACCAAGTAGCCCGTAGACATTGATGAGAAAATTCTCGCTCTCGACAAAACAATACGACTGCTGAAAGAGGTTTGTTTTGCAGTAGTCGTATTGTTTTAAAAGCTAAATTTTTAGAGCGGTGTGATGATTACTTCCCCGTCGCCAGTGCGTACGCCAGTCTGCATACTGCCGCCTGTAACACCGCCGATGTAACCGGATCCGCCGCCGGAAGCCCCGCAACTAATACCAGCGGAACCAAAGTTCTCCGCGCCGGATCCGCCGCCGCCATAGTATCCGCCGCCACCGCTGATGCAAAAAGCACCCCCATAACCATAACCACCCGGGTTACCGGAGCCACCATTACCATCTGAACCACCGAGACCGCCAGCGGTTTGAGTTCCGCCGCCGCCGGGACCGCCAGACCAGCCTGGAGTAGTGGGGCCGCCAGGACCGCCGGAGAGACCCCCGCCAGGACCGCCGGAGGAATTATTACCAGCCTCATAACCACCACTGCCTCCTCCGCCAGCAACAATGACTCTGGAGGTAAGCGCTGACGATGTCCTCACGTCAGAAGCGCCGCCGGCGGCACTGGTGCCGCTACCGCCACCATTCCACCCATTCTGCCCCCCAACGTAGACATAGAGCACCTGCCCAGGAGTTACGGCAAGTGTGCCCTGCGCTTCCCCTCCCTCACCAGCTGCTCCACCCATGTACGCCAATTCTGACGTTCCCTGTGCTCCCCATGCCTGTATTTTTACAGAAGTAACACCAGCCGGAACAGGATAAGTTTGGAAACCTCCTATGTAGGAAAAAGTAGTAGGTGGCCCAGGCGGCGTAGAACCACCACTTGCCGTCGGCCAAGTTGTTCTGCATACGCCACTAAGGCATATTTGCTGTATGTTGAGCGTACCGTTTGTATCAGTCACATCCCCATTCGTAACCGCCACGTTCCCGTTGACACCGAGGCCCACAGTAAACGCACCAGAAGAGTTTAGGAGTAGGTTGCCTGCTTTTTGCTGCGAGGTATT
>NCBJ01000024.1 GCA_002255585.1 Parcubacteria group bacterium 21-54-25
ACACCTGGTGGCAAGTTTCTTACACAACCGGCGTCTCTGGCTGGAGCGCTGAAACATATCTCACTGCAGCTAGTACATCATCGACCGCGCCAACGTCCACGACAAGTACGATCAGTAGTTTGCCGGCGGGCCACTGGTACGCAGTACCAAATTCAAACTTGACGGCAGTTGCGCCGAGTCCGTATGACTCGCGAGTACTCAATGTTGTGACTGCATGGAGCGGTGGGACGTTCGATACCAACAGCGACAGTCTTATTGTCTGGGGCGGTGGGCATGGTGACTATTGGGGGAACGAGATCTACTCATTTAATGTGGATACCTTGAAATGGACGCGCCTTACTGATCCATATCTCCCAGCACAAAACTATGCTTTTGGTACCGGCGCAGCGGTCAACCCAGATGGAACGCCAGATTCGCGTCATTCATACGGTGGCCTCGCTTATCTACCAAACCAAAACGCGCTCTGGCTCACTGGCGGCTCGACCTGGCGCAGCGGAAATGGCACAGCAAGCACCATGGAGTTTAACTTCGGGACATCGCAATGGAATTCAGTAGCTAACTCACCACAAGGTACTACTGACCTCTCCTCAGCGTATGACCCCGTGACAGGCAATGTGTATGCGTATTGGTGTGGTTGGTTATGGGAGTATAGTCCATCCTCAAATACGTGGAGTACCAAAACTCAGGGACCCTGCTACAGCGACGGTATTGTGAGCGCAATAGACCCAGTGCATCAAAAGATGATTATCATTGGTAATGGGCAGGCGTTTATCTACGACATTGCGCATGGCGGCGGCATCCAAAATCTGAGTGCAACTGGTGCAGGAGCGAGCGCCATGATGAACGCGTATGCCCCTGGACTGGCGTACGATTCGGCAATTGGAGAACTCGTTGGATGGGCGGGTGGTGGCAGTGTGTACGCGCTTGATCTCTCTGGGGCGCAACCCACATGGAAGGATGTATCGGCCGTAAGCAGCAATACCGTATCGCCGCCCGCTACATCTGCACACGGTACGTATGGTCGGTGGCAATATGCGCCCTCGGTGAATGCGTTTGTGGTAGTCAATGGTGCAGATCAAAATGTCTACTTTTATAAAGTATCCTCTGGCGGCGGCTCTATAACCCCAACCCCAACCCCAACCCCAACCCCCCAACCCTCCACCCCCGCCCCAACGCTCTCCCTCTCCGCTTCACCAACCACCGTCTCCTCTGGAGGCTCCACCACCCTCACCTGGAGCACCACCAACGCTACCGCCTGCACCGCCAGCGGTGCCTGGAGCGGCTCCCAAGCAACAAGCGGCTCTCAAACCCTCACCAACCTCCAGTCAAGTGCCACCTACACCCTCTCCTGCACGGGGACAGGCGGGAGCACCTCTCAGAGTACGAGTGTGAGTGTGACGGCTGCGCCAGTACC
>NCBJ01000011.1 GCA_002255585.1 Parcubacteria group bacterium 21-54-25
CAAAAGAAGAAGCCCGACCAAGACTGGCAGATGAAAATCCGCATCGAAGAAGTGCTGCGGGTATTCCCCTCGTATGGATACCGCAGAGTCGCGCTCCACTATTCTCGGCAGCCTCGAGACGAGGCCGGACAACGGCATTCCGCTCGGCAATCTCACCTCACAGCTCTTCGCCAATATATATCTCAATCGTCTCGACCGAATGAGGAGAACCGGCCCAAGAAGAAGTTTCAGGAATTCACCTTCACCAAGCTCATGGCCTGTGGGATATGCGGCTCAGGCATCACCGCCCAAGAGAACTAGAGAGGACAAAGCAAAACCGCGCGACGACAGTCGCGCGGTTTTGCGTCAAACACCCCGAAAGGTACCGAACCATTTTTACCTGACTTACAGAGCCAAACGGTCGCAAACACGGGCTCTGACTGCTGTGCCCCCGGCAGGAATCGAACCTACATTACCAGCTCCGCAAGCTAGCGTCCTATCCGTTGAACGACGAGGGCTTTTAAACGCCCGCAGAGTGCGGTACGTGCGATGCACTGTACACGGTTTGCGTGTGTTCGCCAAGCAGTGTTGTACCCTACAGACCAAGTTGCTCAATGAGGCGATCAACGAGCGTGTCTGCGTGCGCGCCTTCTTCGATGTAGGCAAACAAAAACGCGTACACCGCGTCCGCGTCCACGCCCTCAAGCGGAATCATGAGGTGCGGAGAAAGCAGACTGTGTGTTTTTATGGAAAGTACCGGCGCAATTGATTCGTCGATATACTCAAACACACTAAAAGAGTGCATGAGGTCAAAAGGGTAGAGACGGTTGCCAATAGAAAGACCCTGCTCCGAGAGTTGAAAAAAATGCTCGCGCGGCTCCTTTGCGGCCTGCAGACCAGTCGCAACTGCGCCTGACGCAATAACTGCAGCCAACAGATAATTGCCAAAAAGTGCACTCGCGATGGCAGCAGCAACAGCAATCACACCGAGCGCCCAATACCACTCGGCGGTCTTTTCATCGTACGCGTACTCGTACGCCTGCCACGCAAATGCTGGTGAACGGGGCATATGTTTATAGTATAGCACTCGTTGCCCGACCCGCGGCCCGCGCGACAGCTCGTGTGCGTAACTTCGCACGCCTCTGTGCGCGCGGATACTGCTCACCCAGTTCAAAATCTTCGCGCGCAAGCACCATGAGCCACGCCACATGGGAATGGTCTTCGGAGTGCCAGCGGCGTATAAATTCCTTGTGCGTAATTCGAAAATTCTCTCCATTCCAAGGATCGTTGAGAATAATCGACCGGTTATTTATACCGGAAACAACGGCATAGTGGTCATCCTCTGTTGTCGGCTCAACAAATCGCACAATGGGAGGGAGTTTTTTCGTTAGAAAATATCGTATGTCGTCTAAGGACGAACGATCGTTTACATAGCAACAAAAACCACGACGTGCCGCCGCACGAACCATGTGTGCGGTGGAGGTTCCTATGACGGGCTGCGCACGCATCTGTTTGGCAAGCACACGCTGTTGACAGGTCGATCCGAAATACTCCAACACCATCTGTAGAGCTGCCGGACCACACGAGTACTTTGTTTGCTGGCGTCGATAGGGGACAGAAATAATCATGTTCATAAATCGTAATAGGTTTTTCTGATTTCAACAACAGGTTTTGCGCCAATGGACGCACACACGGGCACGAATGGGCGCAGGTGTTAAACGAGTGGCCTCGTTCATATTAGGTATATATACCACTACCTATCAAACAACCGGGCAGCGCAACCACACAAAAATCCACCCCACATTATAGGGGTGCTTATGCAGTCTGCACTTTAGAGTGTTGCCGTGCAACTTATTGTTCACCGAGCACGGTGTCGTGTGTTTTCGGGCTCATGCTAAGCGGCATGGCGTCGTCGTGCAAATGGATTATTTTTGTGATCGTGTACACTCCTACTTTTTAGTCGATTAGTGCTGCGCTGACGCTGCGGTATGAGTGTATCGAGGGCCCCCTCTCTTCACATACCAGACGAATACCAAGCCAAGCAGGATGCCCCAGATAAGATGACCCATGAGACTCATCATGTTGGCCGAGCTCAGCGCACTCGACCATTCTGTCGGCATGCCGAGCAGAATCGGCATTATGGTCATCATGCCAAGCGCCCACCAGATTACGCCGTACATCATTCCATATAGCGTCCCGCCCCAGTAAGATTTCGCGAGATTGTCGAATGCGATAGCAAACACGATACCTCCCAAGACGCTGAGCACTAGGTGCACGGCCCAGCCGACCACTACCGATTGGCTATGGACCAGCATTGCAATCATCGGCATCATGCCCATCATCTGGCTGAGCATGCCGAAGACCACGCCACCTATGAGTCCTCCGATCACTCCGCCCACGATAGATTTTTGGTTCATACGTTTAAGATTTTGTTAACAAAACCAATAATGATTTACGCACCCCACCACCAGATGACTTTTTCTAGATTGCCGACGAACGAATCCCGAAAAAGCTTGTAGCGGATACCGGTGCCCATGCGCTCCGAAGCAAAGAGACCGGCATTTTTCACGATTCGGATGTGGTGCGACATAGTATGTGATGTTCATCACGAGACTCTTCGCCCCGTCCGATACACAGGTCTCGCCATACTCGAAGAAGAAGTACAGGATGTGCGCTCCCTCTCCGACTATTGCCAGAAGCCGCGCCCGCTTGGCAAACTCTGGGCCAAGCGGTGTGTCCTTGTAATTCATCGATCCCAGAGTACGATAATAATAGTATTATGGAATTAGTTATCCACGAAGTCTGGGCTGTTGATAACTATGGGCTGGCTACATCATCTTGAGCATCTTGACGCCGCCTGATTTTTTGAATTGAACAAAGAGTACCGTCATTATTAGCAGGAATATGACGTTGAGTACGGTCGTGTAATTGAGGCTGATACCCTCCGTGATAAACGCGACGTGGCGCGACGGTATAAGGTTGAAGAAACTGAAAACATACTGGATACCAAGCCCGGCAAGAGCCATGGCGGCATAAGAAGTTACGAAGAGAAATGCCGCCATTTTGAAGCCATAGTACTTTCTATAAATAGTAAGAATGGGAATGATAAGGAGATCGGCAAATATAAATGAGATGACACCGGCAAAGCTGATGCCGCCGCTCCAAAGGACTGCTGCGAGCGGCACGTTACCTATGGAACAGACGAAAGAAAGGATAGAGACAATCGGTCCGACGAAAGCACCCCACACTGACGAAATGAATGGTGAATGACCAGTGAGAAAGAATGATTGCCAAAATGAATGTGGTACCCAGGCACCGAGCGCGCCAGAGATAAAGAATCCTGCCGCAATATCCTTCCAAATAGAGTACACGTCCATGAAGAAGAAGTTGGCGACGGCGGTGAACCCTTTGTCGGAAAAAAGCTTCTGCCAAATGGTTCCGTTCTCCTTGAGCGACATGTCCATGGCGGCGTGTCCTTCCATTGATCCTTTTACACCTAGCTCCGCTTGCACTCTGGCATCTGCCACCATCTTTGGCGTAAGAAAGAGCCGGAAAAGAAGCGCGAGAATCGCAATCATTACAAAACCACCCAGAAACTCGGCCAGCGTGAACTGCCAGCCGATGAGAACCCACAGGATAACGCCAAGCTCCACTACCAGGTTAGTAGAAGCGAATTCAAAGGTAATTGCCGACGTGAAATCAGCTCCTTTTTGGAAAAGAGAACGTGCGATTGCTGTGGCTGCGTAGGAGCATGATGAGGAGGCCGCTCCGAGGCCGCAGGCTATAGCGAGTGAGCGCGGCGAGGCGTCAGGGAGTAGACGCGACACTTGCGCACGCGACACAAGTGCCTGAACGGCAGCTGAGATGCCGAATCCGAGAGCCAGTGCCCAGAGCGTGTCCCAAAACATCGTGAACGAAAGGCTGAGCGCAGGGAGGATGTGGACTGGAGATCTACCGGAACCGTCGGCGATACTGAGCAAAACAATGGCAAGAGCAATCAAACCGACGAGAATCGTCTTCCAGTGGGTTCTTTGCTTAGTGTGATCACGCTCATGTTTTTCGGTCTCGTTTTCAAGAACCAAATTCATTCCACATTCTGGGCACGCGCCCGGCTCGCTCAGGTGCACCTCGGGGTGCATGGGGCACACATACATTTCTGCTTGGTTGTGGGTAGTTGCCATAGCATTATGTGGTGCAAATCTTTTTGCAAAATTCATTTATATGCTTATCGACGAGCTTCAGTAAGGGTCGAATAGTCTTCTCGTTCAGGTAGTAGACCCGTTCATTCCCTTGTGCCTCCACACGCACAAATCCACAGGTCTGGAGCCGCTTCAAATGATGCGAAACCAGACTCTGCTCATACCCCAGTTCCCGAGCGATATCTGTCGCTCGATAGTGCTTACGCAGAAGGAGGTGGACGATGTCCCATCGCGCCTCATTACCGAGCGTTTCAAAGAATAGCTTGTGGGGCTTATTGAGCGATTTCTGCATAATATGAATTATAATTCATATTATGCAGAAAATGCAAGTTGCGTAGCAAACGGGCGGAGGGGAGGACACAAAAGCTCTCGGATCGTACCTGCGACGGCATGAAATTGCTGCACGTGTTTTTGTTTTTCCTCTTCTGAAGTAAATCGCATCTTCAAAGTAACTTTAGTCTTATCTCCCACAGGCGGAGTCAAACGTAAGCGCAATATTTTGGATAGAACGGAAGTTTTTAATTTCTACTTTCGTGAGCTTGAGTCCGAAGGTCCCGCCTCTCTCCACGGCCTTTCTCCAGTCTCGGAGTGTTCCTCTGAAGTATTCGTCCTTCCACTTGCTCACATTAAAACCTGATCGTCTCCAGATCTCCTTGGTATTCACCCCCGCCGCTTGGAGCGCGAGGGCGCGCTGTTTGAATTCGCGGGTGTAGTACACCGTGTTCGCGGTACAGGTATAGACGCACGGATTCTTCTTTAGTTCCGCGATCTCACCGCTCGAAAATGTTGTTCTCATATTTCTTTTGTTAATTGCTAATGTTAACAAAAGAAAGCAGTGGCATGTGTCCACTTTTTGGGGTACAGATCACGGGCGGTGAGTGTATCACCTTTGCTCGAACCTACTTCGCACGCGCCGAGCGCGTGCCAGCTCGGGACTGATGCGTACGCTCCGATCGCGCCTCGACCGCGCATCAAAAGGCGACCCGAGGCGCAATACACAGCGGTCTGCGCTAAGGCGCAGTCAGATTTGATATGTGCTTGGCCCACCCGCCCAGTCCGCGCACAACCAACCCCGCCGTCGTGAGGAACAGTATACGACGACGGGGCTGGCCCCCTCACTTCTTTGAGTTCTCAATTAGGCGGAGCGCATCTTCTTTGCCGAGAAAGCGACCAAGTGTTTTTACTTTGCCGGGCAAATGCGAAAACACTTTTGCACTGAAATCTCGGAAGATTTGCTCCAAGTTTTCATCTATCTCCCAAGTCTCGCCGGGGAGCACTGCGAGAATTTTATGGTCTTCCTCTCCGTCCTCAATTTCCTCGAACATCCCAAACGGCTCGATTTCAAGAATTTCTCGACTCTTGAGAGGTTGTTTTGTGAGCACAAAACAGTCTAAGTTGTCGCCGTCGCCGCTTTTTGTATCGAGCAGAAAACCGTAAGGAAACGGATAATCAGCAGAAACTTGTACGCTCTTGCGGAACTCTAACGTCTCTTCGTTGAAAAGATTTTTGATATTTGAACCGGCCTCGTTTTCGATAAATATTTTCATAATTTTATGATGATAATTCCCATATGCGTTCTACCTCCCAGACATCAACCGGCTTTTTGAACACCGCAATATTATCAAATTTCATTTTGAAATCCGGTTGAGGCACCGTTTTGAGGTAATTCCATATCTGGTTGAAATCAAAGGGCTTCAACGCTCTCATTGCCACAGTTGCATGGAAATGAAAATCGCTTCCCTTGTCGAATTCGTCAAAAGTCATTCCCTCAACCTTGCGAAGCACATCGAGCAGAGCGACCTCGCTCTGCAACATTTTTGCGGACGGGACAACATCAACATAAATCACACCTTCTCCGAAATTTCCGAAACCGGAAAGTGAATAGTGGCTTTGCTTTTGCGATGCCGCAAAAGCATCAAGAGTTTTATAGAGCGCATCTACTCCTTGCTCGTCAAGTTCAAACCAACGCTTGAGCGTCAGATGAGGCGGTATTCGTTCGTGAATGGGGAAAGAGTCAAATTTTTCGGCCAAATCTCTAGTTATGGCTTCATGAGCTATCTTGGCCTCCCCTCTAATTGCGTGTGCAATGATGCGTCTCATACGGTGATTTTTTGTTTCAATGCGTTCATCCACTCGTCTTTGTATTTTCTGTATTCTCCGTAATCGTTCGGGTATTTTGCCGCTAAATCTGTTTTGAGTTTGCTGTACTCGTTAACGATTTTGGGATGGGCGCGGAAATAATCCCGCAAGCCCAGCATCTCGCGTACATGCGGGTGATCTTTTTGGAAAACATGAATATTGCAATAGCGGGTGTTGTCCGATTCTTTTACAAAAAGCCGTGCGCCTTTTGCAACATATTCGCCGAGCGCATGATAACCGGCGGTTTCCATTTTCTCTTTTACTCGGTCAGCCACGGAAACATCGTCAACGACAACGAGAACATCGATTGTCGGTTTTCCCGCAAGGCCTGGAACGGCGGTGCTCCCGATATGCTCAATGGAAATCGCCTCGTCAGCAAAAATACTTTTCAGTATTTTTGCGTGCTCGGCGAATTGTTGCGGCCAAGTTGGGTCGTACGGGAGTATTTCGTATTTTCTATTTTTATAGTTTGAAAGTGGTTTGACGCTCTTTCCTTGCTCTGACGCAAGTGTATTTATAACTACTGCAATATCTTTTTTCGTCTGCCACATTTCGCGTACCTTTGTCCGCATTTCCTGATGTTGCGGATAGCCGGTGTCTGGCTTTCCGTTCATAAGATCGGAAAACTCAAGATTCAAAAGTTCCGTCAGCGATTCCTTGATGTCGTTATAGGCCAGTTTTGAAAGTCCCTCATCCAGCAACTTTTTGCCAAAAGCGTGCCAAGTGTAGAAATGCAAAAGTTCGTGCATTAGCGTGTTGTTGGAAAATTCCGAGCCGATTTTGACGAAAAAGTAGTTTTGCTCGATGTTGTAGGTGCAACGCTCGTTGTGGGTCAAATAGACGGTAATAATCGGCGCAGGGTAGGAAATGCCGAATATCTTTTCTGCTCGCGGAATGAAAACCGGCTCGGCAATTTTCCATCTCTCCTCAACGGCGGCAATTTCTTTTCGGGCGTCAAAGCCAGTTTCCTTGTCGCGTTCCTCAATAAATGCCCTGATCTTTTCCGGTTCAAAATTGTCGCCGTATTTTTCGGAAAATGCGATTTGAAATTTCGTCGGTTTCTTACTATTGACCGCGCTCGTTCCCCTGATGAAATTGTCTATATCTTTGTCTATATCGTATGCGATGTGTAATTTCATAGATTTATTTCAAAAGCTCGTTCGTGGATACGCCGACGGCCCTTGCGATTTTAGCGATTGTCGCTAGGGTCGGATTTGTTTTGCCGTTCTCGATATTGCTTACAAAACTCCGGCTCACGCCGAGCGTTCGCACAATATCGCCCTGCGTTATCCCCCTTGCTGTTCTAATGCGCTTTAGGTTTTTACCCAACTTTGCGGACTCGCTTTGCATATCCACAAGTATAGCGACAATTATATTATACAGGAATATTATAGTATAATGTAATAGCGCCTCGGCGACGCAAACCAAAAATTTCCTTTCCTCTTTTTCGCCTTTCGGCGGAGGGGTCGGGGGAGGAGCCGAGCAAAGAAATGCAAGGAAATTTTTTGGGTTTTCCTCGCTCGTGAGGGCCGCCGCGCTTCGCGCGGCGGAATAATGGGCGGGCAGAAAATGCCGCCGCGAAGCGGCGAAATGGAAGGGGGCGGCGCAGAGCAGACCGAAAAGACACGGGGAATACGGCTCTTGTTTCAAGTCCAAAAACTATTTATGAGAGAACTAAAATATTTTCTATACGCGCGTAAGTCGTCGGAAGACGACGATCGCCAAGTGATGAGCATCGAGGCGCAACTTTTTGAATTGCGGGAATATGCGCGTAAAGAAAATCTTGAAATTCTTGAAGAATTTCAAGAGTCGAAAAGCGCAAAGACACCGGGGCGTGAAGTCTTCGGCGATATGATGACGCGCATTGAGCGCGACGAGGCGCAGGGCATACTTGCGTGGCATCCCGACCGTTTAGCGCGCAATTCGATTGACGGAGGGCGCGTCATATACGCCGTAGACACGAAAAAATTGGTGTCTATGCGTTTTCCGACATTTTGGTTCTCTCCAACCCCGCAGGGGCTCTTTATGTTGCAAGTGGCGTTCGGGCAATCGAAATACTACAGCGACAATTTGAGCGAGAATATCAAGCGCGGCGTCCGCCAAAAATTGCGCCGTGGCGAGTGGCTCAATCGTGCGCCCCTTGGCTACCAAAACAATCCGCGTATTCGCAATATCGAACCGCATCCCACGACTGCACGGATTGTGAAATTAGCGTATGAAGAATACGCCAAAGGGACGCACACGCTCGTTTCTCTCGGCGCATTTTTGGCGGACTTGAATGTGGTGTCATCGAACGGAACGCCACTTGCCAAAGCGTCCATCAAACGCCTCCTCACGCATCGTGTGTATCTCGGAATGGTGAAGCATGGCGGCGAATGGTTTGATGGACGCTTTGAGCCGATACTTTCTCCCGCATTGTTTGAAGCCGTGCAGAAAGTCGTCGAGGGCAAGGAGCGTCCGCGCTCTCGCCGGCTACGCCACGATTTTCCACTCACAGGATTATTTCGTTGTGCAGAGTGTGGCGGCATGATTAGCGCGCAGTGGGCGACTGGCAAGAGTGGCGGACGCTATCGGTACTATCGTTGTTCCAAGAAGCGCGGGAAGTGTTCACAGCCGTATGTGCAGGAAACTGCCCTCGCCGACAAAATCAAGGCACGGCTTCAAACAATCTCGCTTTGCGATCGCTATACCGATTGGATGCTCGCGGAAGTCGAGCGACAGGAGCGCGAGGAGCGTTCAGCGTCGCAAAGCGAGGTTCAAAATCTTTCCAAAAATATCAAAGTGGACGAGGAGCGCATGGAAAAACTGGTCGCGTTATATTTGGACGGTGATGTGCCGAAAGAAGCGTACCTAACTAAAAAAGACTCACTCATGCGCTCTCTCGCCGCTTTGCGTGCGGGATTGAAAGATTTTGAACGCGGAAGAAAGAATCGGGTCGAACCCCTGCGGGAGTGGATTTTGGATTTGAAACAAGCCCATTTCTTGAGTTCGTCGGACGATTTGTCCCGCATCAAGCAATTCGTGCTGAAAGTTGGAACGAACCCTGTTTTGGACGCCGCATCCCCGCGCTTTTCGGTAGCCGCCCCCTTCCATTTCGCCGCTTCGCGGCGGGGTTTTCTGCCCGCCCATTATTCCGCCGCGCGAAGCGCGGCGGCCCTCACGAGCGAGGAAGTTTCAATTTGCGGAGGGGGTGGGATTCGAACCCACGGTCCTGTTACAGACTCCGGTTTTCAAGACCGGTGCGATAGACCACTCTGCCACCCCTCCCTCAACTTTTCCGCATTATGGCGCTGGGTGCGAATCGTTATGTGTTGGCACGGTTGTTACCGAGCCGTCATCCAGCTTCGGTCGGAAGAATAACAGATAAACAATCTCAAGGATACCGAGCGTATTGATGACAAGCATTGCGATGAACCACCACTTTTGGCCAGCGCGTGCACTATACCAGAGCGCATATCCCTTGAGCACAATGATGCAGATGAGCAGTACAACAAGGAAGGGAAGCAACACCACAAAGAGATGGTTTGAAAAAGGGAGGAACGCAGGCGCGTGTTCGAGAGGCATGTCAAAAGCATAGCATATACAGATTTATATACAGAGCATCGAAGAATGCTAGGATGTGCGTATGCGCTATCTTGGTATCGACTATGGCACCAAAAAAATCGGCCTGGCGCTTTCTGACGAAGCGGGCACTATGGGTTTCCCGCACGCAGTGGTACCGGCGGGGCCAGCGCTTCTGAGCAAGGTGTCAGTGCTTATGCGGGAACAAGGGGTTGGCGCTGTTGTAGTGGGGGAGTCGCGTGACTTTTCTGGTGCGGAGAATCAAGTTGCCAAAGGCGCTCGCGCGTTCGCTGACGCGCTCAGTAAACGCACGGGCGTGCCGATATTTTTCGAGCCCGAAACTCTGACTACCCAAGAGGCCCGGCGATTTCCTTCTGGTGAGCGTGCGCCAGGCCACGCGTTGGTGGATGCGAAAGCTGCCGCCATTATTCTTACGAGCTATCTTTCCCATACCCATGAATAAACCGCGTATTTCATTTGACGAGTTCAGCAAAATAGAGGTACGGGTCGGCACCGTGCAAGGTGCCGAGCGTGTGCCGGACACCGACAAGCTGCTCAAGCTCATGGTTGATTTTGGCGAAGAAACGCCGCGCCAGATTATTTCGGGCATCGTGGCCTACGTTGAATCGCCAGACGATCTTGTTGGTAAGCAGTTTGCGTTTGTAACCAACCTAGAACCGCGCACCATCCGCGGCCTCGAATCAAACGGCATGCTTTTTGCCGTAGGAGAGGACGATTCGTTTGCTTTTCTCACACCAAGCCGCTCGGTACCGCCTGGTACGGGCGCGCATTAAGCACAGTATACCCGCGTAGCCACTTCTCACGAGCGCATCCACTCGGTATACTTGGAAGAATGAGTGATCTTTCTCTTAAGCGTTTTGCGCGTGTGTATTTTGCACCGCCAAAATACCTGGCCCTGCCAACCACCGGTATCGACATTTCAACGAGCAGTATCAAATCCGTGCGACTCGTCGAGCGCATGCACGGTCTTGAAGTCGCAGATTTCGATGAAATGCCGTTGCCGGAAGGCGCCATAGAAAATGGCGAGATTCTAAAGATTGAACCAGTGATTGAAACTCTCAAAGATCTGGCAAAAAAACGCGGTATTCGCGCAGCACACGTTTCGCTGCCAGAATCGAAGTCATATCTTTTTGAATCAAAGGTGTCGGGACATACGGAAACCGAGTGGCGCGCGGGTATTGAGCGACATATCGACGAGCTCGTGCCGCTGCCGCCCGCAAACGTCATGTTCGACATTGCGGCACTTAGAAAGGTCGGAAACGAAACACGCGTGGTGGGAGTTGGGTATGCCGCGCGGCTTATAGAGCAGGTGCTGAGCGTTCTGGATGACGCGCATATCGAACCGTATTCGCTTGAGAGCGAAACATTCGCCGCCACGCGCGCGCTTCTTCCGCCGCGCACTGACGAGACGGTGTTGGTTGTCGATATCGGCAAGACCACTACCAAATTAGTTATTGCTGAACGTCGTCTCCCGCGTTTTGCCACGACGCTTGAAGTCGGCGGCGATGCGCTTACGCGTGCTGTGGAGAAATATTTTGGCGTTGGTGAAGAGCAGGCGCGTCGCGTGAAAATAGAGCACGGCATCGTGTCTTCCGCCGGTAATGACGAGTATCTCTCCGCCATGCTCTCAACGGTTTCGGTTATTCGTGAGGAAATTAAGCGTCGGCTTGATTATTGGCAAACACACTCTTGTCTCGACAATAATTGTACGCCAGTTTCGCGTGTTGTCTTGGTCGGCGGTAATGCAACGGTGCGCGGGCTACCCGAATACCTTGCCGGTACGCTCAAGGTGCCGGTGGCGCTCGGAGATGTATTTACCAACCTTGCTTCGCGTGATGCGTGGTTGCCGAGCGTTGATCATGCACAGTCATTTGCGTATACCACCGCCATCGGTCTTGCCCTTCGTGATTATGACTGCTGACTGCACCAACCTACTCCCTACCGCGCGCGCTCGGGCCGTGCGCCGCGCTTATTTTATGCGACTTGCCATTGTGGCAGTGTGGGGGTTAGCGATACTAATCGCCGTGCATACACTGTTGAGTGCTCCGGCGTACCTCTACCTACAAGCAAAAGAAGCACAGCGCCAAACAGCACTTACTGAACTTTCTCAAAAGCTTGCGGCACAACAAGACCAGGTGACGAGCCAGGGGCTTGTAGCACTCAATAGTGAGACCGCGTTTCTCGCGGGACTCTCACAAAAACCATCGGTCAGCGCCGCGGTACGTCTGGTGCTTGGGGTGCCGCGCCAGGGTGTAACGCTTGGCAGCATCGCGTACACGGCACCATCCGGCGGAAAAGATGCATCGATGATTATCAATGGCATCGCAAGCACTCGCGGGGCGCTTCACGCGTATCAGCTCGCGCTCCAGCAAACTCCATTCGTCTCGTCAGTCAATTTACCAGTCAGTGTGTTTGCAAAAGATACAAACATAAATTTCACAATGACTGTAACAGGCTCCTTTGCACCATGAATCGTAGCGTCATCATTCAGTTAGGTGTCGCATGTGCCGTCCTGCTTGTTGCGGGCGGTGGGTATTGGTGGTGGTCAGCGCGCGTTGCGCAAGTACAGGCGGCGGTCGCGACACTTTCTACGGACATCAGCACCAAGCAAGCGGCGCTCGCGCGCGCAGACACCACGCGCACAGAGCTTACTGCACTCACTAAAGACGAGGCAGCTATGGGGGCGTATATTGTGTCCGAATCAGACATCGTTACGTTTTTGGGCGTCCTTGAGTCTACGGGCCGTGCGACAGGCGCTCACGTGTCAGTTGTGTCGGTGACGCCGCAGCACACCACCGCGCACGCTACGCTCTCTGTCTCTGTAAAGGTAACAGGATCATTTGGCGCGGTCATGCGCACCGTGGGCGCAATAGAAAACGTCCCCTACTATGTAGTCATCAACTCACTATCTCTGAGTGCCACCCAAGCACCGACCAACGCGCGCGCCGCCGCTTCGTGGGACGCAAGTCTTACGCTCACCACTGCTTACACTGCTTCTACCACACCCGTCACCTCTACCACCACACCATGATCAACCTCTCTATTTTTAAAAATCTCCCACGCCGCCTTGCGTATGGCACGCAACTGAAACCTGCGCGCGACTGGTTCGTTGTGGTCGGCGTCGTGCTCACTCTTCTGGCGCTTAACATCGTCTGGAACGTAATTAATTTCCAGAACATCATCACTGAAAAAACGCCCCCCCTTGCTACACAAACTGTCGTGTCGACCATAAACCAAACAGCTATCGAGGAGGTGCAGCAGGTGTTCAGTACTCGCGCAAGTGAGCAGACTAAGTACGAGTCGGGCGCGTACACGTTTACGGACCCGTCGCAGTGATGCGCGATGCCGCGAGGTGTGCTTGAATAACTCTGCCCCCATAGTTCAATGGATAGAACTGCGGACTTCTAAGCCGCTGATGTAGGTCCGATTCCTACTGGGGGCACTCCTAACCGGTTACGCGCTATTTTGACCAAATTGCCGATTCGAAAGACAGGAGCGGATGCTTAACACCGAATGACGGTGCCATTGAAAGAGTGATGAAATGAGTCATAATGCCTTATCCACATACGGTCTTGGTGCGTCGGGAGTATGATGGTACTCAGTTCATTTACAACCAGAAAAGCAGTTTGGAAGTGAAGTCCGGTGTAAGTCCGGCGCTGTCGCGCAACGGTAACCCGAAAGGGAAGTCCGATCCTCCAAACAGAGATGTATATCTCCTGCTCTCGCCCGCGTAAGGTATTTTGTACTCGTTTCTCCTCCAGGGAACGGTAAAAACAACCGACGCTCGCGCCGGTTGTTTTTATTACTTTCTTACCGTACCCACGTATGCAGACACTCGAAATAAAGAAAAGAAATGGGAGTATCGTTCCTTTTGACGCTGCAAAAATCACCGCAGCAATGGCGAAGGCCTTCGCCGCATCAAATGAGCCGGTTCCCGAGGACGCACTCATTGAGATGACAAAGGATATTGTTTCAAATCTGACAGATCGATTCCCAGAACAAACGCCCTCTGTCGAGCATGTGCAGGATCACGTTGAGCTCGCACTCATGAAGGGCGGGTTCCTTGAGGTCGCAAAAAACTACATCGTCTATCGCTATGAGCACACAAAAATCCGCGAGGAAAAGAAACAAGCGTTTCTGAAAAAGATAGAATCGAAAGGGTTTAGCGTGCGTACTCGAGATGGGAAGTATGAACCGTTCTCAGAGGCAAGAGTTCGCGAGGCGCTCGCTCGCTTCGCTCGCGGGTACGAGACTTTTATTGATGCCGACGCCACACTTGAACAGATTAAGCACGATCTCTACGAAGGCGTCACGACTGACGAAATAGCGCGATCACTCATGTTAGTGATGCGCTCAATGATCGAACGTGACCCTGCCTATTCGAAGGTTGCCGCTCGGATGCTGCTCGCCCGTATGTATGCGGACGTATTTGGTCATGGGTACGATGAGTCCAGGATTAAGCAAGAAACCGCACATGTTTTCATTCGCAATATCAAGAGTGCGGTGAATCGCAAATTACTTGATCCGCGGATGCTCGATTTTAATCTCGAAAAGATTGCCGCCGCACTCACCATAGAAAACGATGATCTTTTTGAATACATGGGTCTCGAAATCCTGTCCTCACGCTACTGCATGGAAGATGTCGATACAAAAAAACCACTTGAAACGCCACAAATGTTTTGGATGCGTGTTGCGATGGGGCTCTCTCTGAACGAACCGGAAAAAAAGAAGACGGAAACCGTCCTCGAATTCTACGATGTTCTGTCGAACTTTTACTATACGCCCGGTGGCCGCACGCTCTTTCAGGCCGGTGCCGTGAAAGCACAGCTCTCAAACTGCTTCCTCAACGTCGTGCCTGACTCGCTCGACAGCATATTCAAATCGTTCTCCGATAATGCACAGTATCTCAAGTGGTCGGGTGGAACGGGAACTGCGTGGAGCAAGGTGCGTGCGACGGGGTCTTTCATAAAAGGTACGGGTGTGGGCAGCCAGGGCGTCGTGCCATTCTTGAAAATCGCGAATGATATCAACATCGCGATAAATCGTTCGGGTAAGCGCCGCGGTGCTGGCTGTGTATATCTCGAAACCTGGCACCTCGATATCGAAGATTTTCTTGAGTTGCGCAAGAACACGGGCGACGAACGTCGTCGTACGCATGATCTCAACACGGCAAACTGGATTCCCGACCTTTTCATGAAGCGTGTTCGCGACAATGCCGAATGGACACTCTTCTCTCCTTCGAATACTCCAGACCTCACCGATCTGTATGGAAAAGCCTTTGAAGAGCGCTATACGCACTATGAATCGATGGTAGATAGTGGGGAGCTGACGCTCTACAAACGTGTTCCGGCTGCTGATCTATGGAAAAAAATGCTCGCTATGCTTTTCGAAACAGGCCATCCGTGGATTACCTGGAAGGACCCGAGCAATATTCGTTCGCCGCAAGATCATGTCGGCGTCATCCATAGCTCGAATCTTTGTACGGAGATTACACTCAACACAAGCGCAGACGAAACCGCGGTCTGCACCATAGGTTCCCTGAATTTTGCAAAGTTTGTTCACGATGCGAAGTTCGACACAAAACTTGTCGGCCGCGTGACGAAGACGGCAATGCGTATGCTCGACAATGTAATCGATCTGAACTTCTATCCGACCGAAGATGCGCGCCGCGGGAACATGCGCCACCGTCCAGTCGGTCTCGGTATTCGCGGCTACCATGATGCGCTTTATTTGCTTGGCATATCTTTCGACTCTCAAGAGGCACTCGATTTTGCCGATGAGAGTATGGAGGTAGTTGCGTACCACGCAATCCTCGCCTCAAGCGAACTTGCGAAAGAAAAGGGGGCGTATGAAACATACAAAGGATCGAAGTGGAGTCGCGGCATCTTCCCTCAGGATACTCTCAAACTTCTCGGCACCGAGCGCGGAGAGGAAATTGAAATCGAAGGGAGCAGTAAACTAGACTGGACTCCTGTGAGAGAGCAGGTGAGGAAGTATGGTATGAGGAATTCGAATACGATGGCGATAGCCCCGACCGCCTCGACAGCAAATCTTGTCGGCTGTATCCCGTGTGTTGAGCCTATCTACAAGAACATCTATGTAAAGAGCAACAAGGAGGGAGATTTTGTCGTTACAAACAGATACCTTGTCGAGGACTTGAAGAAGCTTGGTCTTTGGAACGGCGATTTGTTAAACAACATTAAATATCATGACGGGAGTATCCAAGAGATTTCGAATATTCCAGATGGCCTGAAACGAAAGTACAAAGAAGTCTTTGAAATAAGCGGGCGCTGGCTTATCGAGGCGGCCGCGCGCCGCGGCCGCTGGATGGATCAATCACAATCACTCAACGTCTTCTACGCCGGTACTTCTGGTCGCGAGCTCTCCGAACTCTACTTCCTTGCTTGGAAACTCGGCCTCAAGACAACGTACTATCTCCGTACGCTTGGCGCATCGCAGGTAGAGAAAGCAAGTGTTTCAACAGCAGAGTTCGGCACGACACATATGCGTACGGCAGCCGTCAGGATTGATCCCGTCATACCGGTCGCTATTCCGGCGAAGACCACAATGGATGCGGCATTTCTTGCAAAGGTCGCCGCGGGAGAAGCGGTCGGTATCTGCGAATCGTGCGAAGCATAACAACCGTCATATATGCCTATCCTCAAAGGAGCGAAAGCGGTCGAGATTAATAACCGCAGGATAATAAACGGCGAGGATGCCGATGTCATGCAACTCTACCCCATGCGTCACACGTTTGCGTGGGATGCGTATACCGTGGGGAACGCTAATCACTGGCTGCCCACCGAGATCTCTATGCAACGCGACATCGAGCAGTGGAAGAGTCGCGATGCGCTTACGGCCGACGAGCGCACGGCGTTTGAGACGGTGCTCGGGTTTTTTACAACCGCCGACTCAATTGCTGCCAACAACATTGTGCTCGCGCTCTATAAACACATCACGAGCCCCGAATGCCGAATGTACCTCCTTCGCCAAGGCTACGAAGAGGCGGTACACACACATGCATATCAGTACATCGTTGAATCCTTGGGTATGGATGAGGCGCGCATCTTTAACATGTATCGCGAGGTCGAGGCAATCTACAGCAAAGATAACCTCGTCCTCGGTCTCAATGAAGGAATCTTCGACCCATCATTTAAGACGGGTACGTTTGAGAACGACCAGAAGTTTCTTGAAAATCTTTGCGTCTTCTCGCTTATTCTCGAGGGCATATTTTTCTACTCATCTTTCGCTGTGATGTTTGGTTTCCAGAGACAGAATAAACTTACTGGTTCTGCTGAGCAGATCCAGTACATTATGCGTGACGAATCGCAGCACCTTAATTTTGGTATCAACATGATTAATGCGATAAAACAGGAACAGTCGGAAATATGGACGTCCGAGTTTCAGCAGCGCATCATTGAGCTCGTGAAGCGCGCCGTGAAGCTCGAATACACGTTCGCAACAGAAGTTTTTCCGCGCGGTATCTTTGGCATGAACGCAGACGGTTTCAAGCAATATATCGAGCACATCGCGGATCGTCGTCTCGAACGTGTCGGGCTACCTACTCAGTACAACGTGGCGAATCCGTTCCCCTGGATGAGCGAAGCAGTAGACCTCAACAAAGAAAAGAACTTCTTTGAGACTCGTGTGACGGAATACAAAACCGGTGGAACGCTGGACTGGTAAATTAAGTCAAAAAAGAGGGAGACAAAACAAGTGCCCGGTTCTCGCGCAATTTTTATCTAGGGTTTGTGTTTCCGCGTTGTTCCGGGGCATCGTTTCTAGCAGAAAGCGCGCGGGTATGGCACAGTAATGTCACGGGCATGTGGCGGAATTGGTATACGCGTACGTTTCAGGTACGTATGCCGCAAGGCTTGGAGGTTCGAGTCCTCTCATGCCCACCAGGGCGCTTAGCTCAGTTGGTTAGAGCAACCCGTTTACACCGGGTAGGTCGGGGGTTCGAGTCCTCCAGCGCCCACAAGACACAACATGGAACCACCAATCCTTTACGAAGACGACGAGGTGCTCGTCATCAACAAGCCCGCGGGGCTCATTATGCACAGCGATGGTCGCACAGAAGAGCCGTCGGTGGCCGAGTGGGTGCTCGCGCACTACCCAGCGCTCACTGGGGTAGGCGAACCGTGGGAGAGCCCACAAGGCCAGGTGATCCCGCGTCCGGGCATTGTGCATCGGCTCGACCGCGATACGTCAGGCGTAATAATTCTCGCAAAGACGCAGGCGGCATACGTTTTTCTTAAACAGCAATTTCAGGATCGTACGACGGAGAAATCGTATCGTGTGTTTGTGTACGGGCATCCGGTACGAAACGAAGGCACTATCGAAGCGGAAATCGTGCGTATCCGCTCGGTACCGCCGCGCTGGGGTGTCGCACGCATCGGAGAAGAGAAAAAACATCGTGCAGCGATTACCAACTGGCGCGTGCTTGCGCGCGCAGTCGATCCAGAAACGAACGAGAACATCGCGTACCTAGAGGCCCGTCCCAAAACCGGCCGCACGCATCAAATCCGCGTACATCTCAAACACCTGAACCACCCCGTCATTTGTGACAACCTCTACGCGAAAGGCCGTCCGTGCCTTTTGGGTTTTACCCACCAAGCACTCCATGCTTTTTCGCTTGCTATTGAACTACCATCTGGCGAACGGCGCACGTTCGAAGCGCCGTTTCCCGACAGTTTTGCCGTTGCAGCCAAGAAGCTCCGCGGCGTTGAATCGTTTTTGCAACATGGCGCGGCATAGCGCGGCGTCTTGGCGTTTCTTTTCCGATATGCTACAGTGCCGCGCATGAACTCTGTTATTACTCCGGTTAAAAATGAGGAGCGCACCAGACTCGGCATCCAGTCGGGAGATACGGTGCGCGTGCATCAAAAAGTCATAGAGCGTGGTAAGACGCGCATCCAGGTCTTTGAGGGGCTCGTGATTACCGTCAAGCATGGTGCTGAGGCAGGCGGCACGTTTACGGTGCGTGCGGTGCTCTCGGGCATCGGCGTTGAGAAAACGTTCCCGCTCTACACCCCACTCATTGATAAAATTGAAATCGTAAAGCGTTCGAAAGTGCGACGCGCAAAACTCTATTTCATTCGCGAGAAAGCTGCGAAAGCGGTGCGTCGTCAGTTGAGAAACGCGCGCATGATGAACCTATCCACCACAGACCTTGCTGCGGAAGAAGGAGCGACCCCTGCAGGGGAAGATACTGAAAACATGCCCCTCGAAGCAACTGTTGAAGAAGAAACGTCGCCGGTAGAGGGGATGCAAGAATCAGAGGAAAAGAAAGAGGAAGTCGCGGCATAGACCGCTACGTTCGTTTGTAAATACTGCGCACGACCGGTATAGTGTGCGAGCACACCTGCCCAGGTGGCGGAATTGGTATACGCGTATGCTTGAGGTGCATATGCCGCAAGGCTTGGAGGTTCGAGTCCTCTCCTGGGCACAGCAGTCAGCACCCTCATACCCGACCGTCCCGCTCCAAAATTGGTGCGGTACCGTCCGAGGTGTTTGATGCAAAAAGCGCGACGAAGGTCGCGCTTTTTGCATCAGTTCTCGAGCGCAATCTTGCGATCCTTCAGTACGATGCGTCCCTTGAGATGCCCGAGCAGTTCGCGCTTCTCCGGCAGGGTGCCATTCTCGAGCAGATACTTCGCGTATCTCCGCACGTCTATCTCGTCCGCCTTCGCTTTCTCGCTGCCATCCCGCATTGCCGCTCGCAGCTTGTTGTATCGGGACACTTCTTTCTCGATGAGGTGCCGCGCGCCTATCTCGTCGATGCTGATGCTCTCCAGAAGGGCGAGGAGCTGCTCAATCAGCCGGTCCTCCCGAATATAGGGGTTCTTGCACGCTCTGTCTTTGGACTTGCAGCAGGAGTAGTAGAGGTGGAAGTTGATGCTGCCGTCGGCTAGACCCTTCTGCTTCTCTTGAGCCGTGATACCACTCCCGCATACCCCACAGATCATGAGCTTGGTGAAGGTGAAGTCTTGGAACTTCTTCTTGGGGCGGCTCTCCTCGTTCAGCTTTTCCTGTACCGCCTCGAATAGGTCGCGGGTGATGAGCGCCTGGTGCTTGCCGGTGTACCAGTTGCCGCTGCCTTTGGGATACTCGAAGACCCCGCAGTATATGGAATTCCTGAGGAGATTGTATACGTTGCTTAAGCTCAATGCCTTGCCGCTTCTTGAGGTGAAGTGTGCGTCATTCTTGAGCCATGCGTATACGCGCCTGCCGCTCCACCGTTCCGACCCCACCTTCTCGAACATCTGCTTCATCGTGCTCGCCCGTAGCGAATCGACGAGCAGCTCGCACTCGTGGCCTTTGCGCTTGTCGTTTAGGTATCCGCACACCGCCATACCAGGGAATAGCCCCATCTCGGCTCGCGCTCGCAACCCGCGCTTTACGTTGATGCGCTTGTTGTCGTTCTCGAGCTTTGCCTGCGAGCCGAGAATCATGAGGAGGAACTTCTCATTGGGGTTGTTGCCGAACTTTTGCCCATAGGTGCGGATGTCCTGCAGAAGACCTTGGTCCATAAGATCCACGATTCGCCCGAGGTCGCCCGCGTTTCTTGATATGCGGTCTGGTGCCCACGTTAGGATGCCGTTATATTTACCGGTCTTAATCTCCTCGATTATCTCGTTGAATACCGGTCGCGCCCCGGCTTCCTTGGCCGAGTGGCTTTCGCGCTTAAGCGCCACTATATCCAGCTTCTCCTTCTCGGCGAGCAGCATCATCTCCTTGATCTGCGAGTCGATACTGAGCACCTGCGCCTCCTCGCTCTCCATGCTCTTGCGGGCGTACAAGCAGTACCGGAGCGGCACCACCTCCACGGGGGCGACTGCCGCCCCGAAACCTCCCTGAATCATTGCTGTTTCCATTGCTCGTTGTTTAGCTGCTAACAACACAAGGAATGCCGCAACCCCCGCTGGAAGTCCACTAGGGGTGAGGAGGTAGCAGAGGAGCGGAGAAAACCTCATCAGTCCAGCCTAAAGATCAGAATTCGCTACCGAAATTGTTCTCAAATTCCGTGAAGTATCTCTCCGCCCCGCCCATGTCCGGTTCCACCTGTTTTAGGTCTATCAGCATGTTCTCAACGAGGATCTCGATGAGGAAAGCTGCACCGTGTTTCTCGTAGCTCGCCTGGTGCAGTTTCTCTTCCAGCATCATGATCTCGCCGTTCAGCATCTCCAGGTCGCTCTTGAAAGCAGCCAGCCATGGGGTTAGCTTATAGGTCAGATCGATCTCGTATATTTTTGAGAGCCTGGTGAAGAGCTCAAGGAATTTGAGCAGAACGGCATACTGCTTCAGAAAACCGCGCTCGCGCAGGAAGACAATCAGACCGCCCAAGCCCGCAAAGTCATCCGCCTGTTTTTTGTAGTCGGCGGCGAAGGAGTAGTCGCCACTGAGACTGTATAGGCTTTCGCCCGTGATCAGTTTCAGCGGCCTAGTGAAGGCGTCCTCCTCATTTCTGAAGCGCTTGATAGTCTCTACGCGATCCTCTATCTTCAGCTCGCCGGTATCGATGAGCCCGAATATCGTCTGCTCGGCTTTCCGTTTTGCTTTCAACCAATCTTTGAAGACCTCTTTGTGCGGCAATTTCGTGGCGACGCCGTTGCAGGTTTCCTTTCCGTTACTGTTCCAGATGGGCGTAAAGTCTTTGGTGAATAGGCCCTCGTCGAGCCACTTCAATAGGGTCTCTTTTAACATCTCGCCAATATCTTTTTTGTGCTTCTCAGCGTAGCTGGTCAGTCTTGGGGTCAGCTCTTTCTTGATCGCATCGAACAGATCGCTCACTTCCTCGCTATCACTTGCGTACTCTTTGTCTTCCGGGAGGTGGCGCAGCAGATCCTCCGCTTTTTGGGGAATCTGGTGGTTGTAGAAAGCCCATTTGCTCAGTATCTCCAGTGCGGGCAATTCGCCGTAGTAACCGCTGAAGAAGTACTCCTCACTGAACTCGCTGTCGGACTTTAATTTTCTAAAGAGACTGGCGTGTTTGTTATAGAGACTCGCGACGATCAGGTCAGCCAGCTTATGCTTTGCTTCCGTAGTCAGCTTGCGTTTGCCGTTGAACGCCTCGGCCAGTGTCTCCTCGTGGTCGAGGTATTGTCTTTCGGTTCCCGCATCGGGATAGAGCGCGAGGACGTCTTTTTTCATGTCCTCGCTCAGGCTCTCAAACGCGTATCGGTGTATGACGCGTTCGAGTTCAAGCCCGCTGTTTTTCAGCACCAAGTCTAACGGATCTTCTTCGCTTTCGATCTCTTCTTTGTTGAATCGTTTGCAGAAATCGAGCACATGTTCGCCGTCTTTGGCCCAGGCCATGTCGATAATTCTGCCCGCCCTGAGGAGGCTGTTCGTGGCTCCGAGGTACGTTGTCTGCGCGTCGATTTCCGCGGTTCCCATCAGATTCGCCCCTTCGAGATACCGGTTATATTCCCGAGCATCTTCGTTTCTGCTTGGTCGCCAGCCTTCGCCGAGCGCATGGATCTCAGCTTCGGTGAGAATCTCCTTACCAGTCTTCTCTTTCGCGACTCGGTTATGAACTTGGAGCATCATGCGTTCCTTCGGCCACAAGTCTCCGTCCCGCATCGCTGTTGTGAGATTTTTCATTTTGTTTTTCGCTTTTTAAGCACCTCCTCCAGGAATTCCACGCGGGCGTTCAGGTCGGTGATCTCGATGACCTTGGCAAGCGCCGACGCGACTCTTGAGACGGCAAGCGCGTGCCGGAGCGTGATGCGCCGTGCGGCAACATCCTCAAGGGTCTGCGAGAGAATCGTTGCCGCGTCCTCTGCGCTCATTCGTTTCTTTTCCAGATATTTTTCGTTGTCCATACTTGTGTCCGTTACATCCCCTCCACGATCTCGAGCCACGCCTTTACCTCGGGGGCTTTGCCATTCTTGGAAGCATTGCGATAGAGCGCGCCGATGACATTCGGTGTGAGCTTGCGCGCCCAGGCATGTATCTGGGAGAGGAGTCCCTGCTTCTCAAGCTTCTTGTTCCAGTCGGAGAGCGTGGTCGGATCTTTGATGTCGAAGCGCCTGGCAAACTCGGCCTGCGTCTTGATTTCAAGCAGTGTGAGCGCTATTTCCTCGTCAATACCGAATTTCTCAAGGACTTGGCGCGGCTGACCGCGCAGGAATGCGGGCAGCGCCTTCCACATCGCGTATGTCTCGAACTCTTGCGTCTTGTGTACGCCGGTCATAGCTTGTGCGCCGCGAGGCCAGTGAGTTTTTCAAGACGCGCGATTGCCGCGGCAACATACGCCGGATCGAGATCCATTCCGATGCACCTTCGGCCGAGGTGCTCGCATGCGACGGCGGTGCTCCCACTGCCGAGAAAGGGATCGTACACGTATTCCCGCATCTTCACGGAGTTCGGTATGAGCTTCCGGAGGAGCCCGACCGGCTTTTGGGTCGGATGGAGCTTCGAGGCGGCGGGCTTCGGGTGGACGAGTACGCTCTTTGCCTTCGACCGTTCCATCTTGTGCCGGCCGTACCAACCGTATGCGATGAGCTCATGCTGAAGTAGATAATCCTTGCGGCCGAGTACACTCGTGTTCTTCACCCAGATGAGGCCCTGGGAATAATAGAAGCCGGCGGCTTTCATGCCCGCGCGAAGGGCAGGGTACATGAGGTCGCTGTTGAAGATGTACGCGGCGTTATATGGCTCAAGGTGCGGCACAGCGGCCTCGAGCCAGATCTTCGTGAAGCGTTCGTACTGCTCGTCCGATTGCAGCTCGTCGCCGATGATGTCCTTGGCGGTATCCACGCCCAACTTATTGAAGTCGCGTTTGCCTTCGACATACGCAACGGCATAGGGCGGGTCGACCAGAATCGCTCTGATCTTTTTCTCACCAATCACTCTACTCACGAATGCAGTATCGAGCGCGTCGCCGCATCCAATAACGTGCCCGCCGATTCCCCAGATGTCTCCCGGTTGGATAACGCGGGTCATACGAGGGTGGCTTTGCTGTTGGTAAA
>NCBJ01000025.1 GCA_002255585.1 Parcubacteria group bacterium 21-54-25
TCCAGGTGAGGGTGGTGGAGCCTCCAGAGGAGACGGTGGTTGGTGAGGCGGAGAGGGAGAGCGTTGGGGCGGGGGTGGAGGGTTGGGGGGTTGGGGTTGGCGAAGGCGCGGGAGATGTGCCAGAACCGTTTCCATAGCGATAGAGGAAATAATAGTGCGGAGACACCGGCTCAACGTCGCCTCCGAGAAGGAGGACGTTGTCGTAAGGGTCGTATACCAAATCACGACCAGTTACGGTGGTAACACCGGGAACGCCACTGATTGCAGTTGAGAGCGTTTCCCATGTTCCGGTACTTGGGTGATACGCATAAAAAGATACTGGGCTAGCTGAGTTTCCCTGACTATTAAACCAAAGAAGCACCTTGCTGACTGAGTCCCACGCAATATAGGTTTCAAAGAAACCTGTCGGACCGCGAGCGCCACCGGGTATAGGACCAAGGTCCGTAAGTGTATGTGCGTCCATGTTGTACCGCATAAGTCGCCCATGGAATGGGTCCATAACATAAATTATGCGATCCGCGAGGTCTAGTGCCGCGAACCCGTCACTGATTTGGGCAGTGGATCCCTGTGCGGTTGAACCCAAGCCGTAATCAGTCCAACTATTGGTAGCTATGTCATAAACAGAAGCCACAGCTCCTGATCCTCCCGTAACACCAAAACGAATAATCGTATCCGTTTTTGGATCGTATACCGATTTCCAATTATTTCCATACGGTCCATCTATGTTGCTTGAAACATCTGTCCATTTCTGAGTGGTTGGATTGAAGGTCATAAGATGGTTCGGAATAAATCCTCCCGTGGTTGCGGTTGGTTGATCAATCGCATATCCAGATGTTTCGCCTGGACAAAGATCGAGGCTTGGGACATCTTTACCAGTCACGTGCCAAAAGACGTGGCGTTTTGAATCCCATACCCAACCGACGGTGTCTGGGTGTTTAGGCTGAACTTGACCGGCCGGGCCACAATACGGGTACTCGAGACGCCAGCCGGCGTTCCGGTTTGTGGTGTCCGCAAGGCGCGCAGCGAGATCAAGCGACCACGTTTCTTGCTGATAAGATTCTTTAAAGCCCGCAGCCCCTGCATAATCACCTCCCTCAAAATAGATACGGCCATTGTCGGGATCGACTGTCATGCTAACGTGTTTCATACCATCGTACGGTTCATCTCCGTAATACACACCAGAGTTGCGGCTAGGAGTTTCAAACGCAGTCCATTCTCCTACCGGAATATTCGCAATGGACGTTGGCGCGGTCGATGATGTACTAGCTGCAGTGAGATATGTTTCAGCGCTCCAGCCAGAGACGCCGGTTGTGTAAGAAACTTGCCACCAGGTGT
>NCBJ01000012.1 GCA_002255585.1 Parcubacteria group bacterium 21-54-25
GACGGACTCTCGGAGCGGTTGGGTTGGTGGTATAGGCCATTGGGTGGAAACTAACTGTTAAATCACATGAAGTGTTTCCAAGGTATTGAACCATAACGCTCATCTAGACAACACTCGATTCAAATGTTTTTATGCATTCTTGAAAACCGTTTATATACGCCATATCATCGAGTTCGTTCAAAGAGGTTCTAACGTCATTCATTAGTCTCCACATAGAGTTACAAAATAAAAACGCCCGCTGCTGCGGGCATTTTATTATCTATGCGCGCACCCTACCCAGCAGCACGGGCGACGCATGCCGGACGTTAGTTTAGAACGCCCGATCATGATTCGTCGCTTGCGCGTTTCATCTTTTTTTGCAGAAGTCACCCAGCAGATCCACTCGTTGCGCGCGAGCGGTGTACTATCCTCCCACACGGCACGCGCTTTGGCGTCAGCGGCAAGTGCCGTGCGCAAATCTGCGGGTATTTTGTGTACGGTTCCGGTGGAGATTTTTGTTGTCGCCATATCACAAGTATACGCCTCTTGCGCCTGTGATTGCCGCTGTATCAGCACAGGTTCATGAATATGCGAAAACGTAACCCCACAACACCGTAACCCTGTTTTTTACCGACTAACCACCGAGTGCCCCAACTAGAGCACCGATCCCAACCCAGAATACTATCAGGACGAGTATAGCAACCCACCCCAAGTTATTGGCTGACTTTGCCTTTACCGGTAATTTCTTCTTCCAACCGTAGTAGTAAACCGCTTGCGCAAGAAGCGGAGAAAAGAAGCACGTAATAAATACATAGGTTTTCTCTTGCGACGTTAGCGGGGACTGATCTGGCTGGTCTCCTGTCACCTTAGACTTAAGGTTGTTCATGATGACAAACGCAGCGATGGCGCTTGCAAGTGCAATAATCCAAGAAATCAGGCGGGAGATGGACATATTTTCTTATCGTGAATAATAATTGCTTAGACTTTATAGCGTAACATGCGAAAACGTTGCCAACATGAGGCTATCCACATACCCATAGAACGAGTGCTCCACTGCCGCCACGAGTTTATCAAAAGGCTTCGGGCCCCGTTGAATCCTTACCAAAAGCTGTTGATCTGGAACGGTATCCGCATATATCTCGCTGGTGCTATAACCGTATACTTGCATAAGCGCCGCCTTTCCATTTGTACTGCGGACGAGTGCCTCTGGACGTAATTGTGTGGAAAGCGCTGCGATACGCTCGGCTTGGGAGGGCCCCCCAAATGCCTGCGGCCGCGCTACTGCCGCAACAAATATCAAGGCACCGCACACAATCGCAACGCCAACAGCCTTCCCTGCCGTACTTGCCTTCACAAAAGACTGGCGATAGTAGACACCGGCACCGGCAAGCACCGTGGCAACGAGTAATTGTCCAAGTAATGCCGTGCCGTACGGAATAACAAAAACCCCAATGAGGAGCGCGAGAGCAACGCCACACCAGCCGATTACAGACCATTGCGCAACCTTTCGACTCCCCATCCCAAGCGCAACCGTCGAGAATGACGCCGTTATTAGTAGGAGATACGCATACCCAGCGTGCCCAACAAACGTAAAACTGAAAACCATACCGACGACAAAAAGAGCTGCTGCGGTGAAAACGATAGCGCTGAAAAGAAGAAGGTATCCTACCACGACATAGCCAGCGCGAACCCACGCAACCGCTCCTGGATCAATAAGATTCTCCCGCAAGAACTTTTTGCTCTCGTTAGATTTTCCCATAGTGTCCTAAATTGTAATACGGGTGTACCGAAATATACAGAAAGAAATTTTTCCTCCACAGCCCCAACAAAAACACAACACACGCCCACAAGCGCATATTGTGGTTTGTGGCATGGCTATCGTACAATGCGCACAGAAAATCATGGGCTGGTGCAGGAGGTGGATATGGCTGCAGGGCCGACAACGAGCGCGGACCAGTTTCGAAAACTTGTAGACGAGGCACTTGGCGCAGCAGAAAAATGGCACATTGTCCTCTCGAACACGCGAGGTTTCATTTGACCGAAGTGTTCATCACGCACAAGAGCGATAGCGCGATATTCGTATACGCAGTGAGTACGTTGGTGGAGCCGCTTCAATAAAAACGGCCCTATTCCTAGTCGTTGGTCATACAATGGGAACCGCTGTTTACTGCTCGTAGGTCTGTTTCCTGGCCGCATTGCACGAAGATGATTACGAGCGCGTGACTATGTGGCCACAAGACAGCGGTGCTTTGCCGAGGCGCAGGCGCAGGCGCGAGTAATGCTCGCGAGTACACGACGACACTACCCGTACAGCACGGCGCCGACAACAACAATGAGGTTGACCACCTCCCAGAGAATGAAACTAATGATGATGGCCTTGTCTTTGTGCGCGATGCCGTAAAAGATCCACGGAAACGTAACGATGAACATGAGTGTCCAGGATGTTGCAGAGACACCGGCGGCCTGGTGTGTTGTGAAAATCTGCCAGATCTGCGGAAGAACCGTAAATGGTCCAGCAATGCCAGCGACAAAAGTAATGTTATCGAGCGCCTTTATATATGATGAGTTTTTCGATACTTCGAGCGACGTGTTCGGTTCACCGCGCGCGACTCGTTCCCGCCGCAACTGTTTGTGTTTGAAACCGAGATGAAAATGCATAGGGAGTGGTAGGCGTGCAAGCGCAGACCCGAAGTGGATATTTTGATTATCACCTCTGTGTGCCGACAGCGCAAGACGTGTGCATGCTACAGTGTGTCTATGGCTCGGTCGGCTCGCGTCAAACTTCTCGCAGTGGCGGCGCTTGCGCTCGTTGCGGGATATTTGCTGGGTGCGCAGGTGGCGGCGCACGCGCCGGCCGCCGGAACAAGCACAGCAAGCGCGTTCCCAGCACCCGGGAGTGTGCGCGTGCTCTATAGCTTAGATAAGAAGCAAAATGATCAAGCGCTCATTTCGCTCATCGACAACGCGCACCAGTACGTGTACTTCGCTATTTACGAATTCACTCTCCAAGACGTGGCTGACGCACTCGCACGAGCAAAAGCGCGCGGGGTCGATGTGCGCGGCATCATCGACCGAAAAAATAGCACGACCTCGTACGAGCAGGGTGTCATTCACACGCTCGAGGCGGCGGGCATCCCTATTGAAACGCAGACGCACCCGACAGGCATCATGCACGTGAAGGCGCTCGTCACCGAGAGCGCGTACGCTAGCGGCAGCTACAATTGGACTAATTCTGCGACCAACATAAACGACGAGGTGCTCGAAATCGGCACCGACCCAACGCTGCGAGCGCGCTACGAAGCAATACTAAAACAACTGCTCGCAACAAACGCAGGAGGTATGCTCGACCAAACCAGTGCGGCGCAAAGCGCCGCACTGGCTGCGGCAGCACCCACCGGCACTATCACCTACACCGACGCCGCCAAGCACGTCGGGCAGACCGCCTCGGTCTCGGGCACCATCGTGAGCGTCTACACATCGAAAACCGGCACGACCTTTTTTGACTACTGCGTCAGCTACAATGGCTGCCCATTCTCGGCCGTCATCTTTGCCAGTGACAAATCGAAATTCGGCTCCCTTACAAAATACCAGGGCCAGCGCATCACCGTTTCTGGCCCCATCACCAGCTACCAAGGCCGCGCCGAAATTGTCCTCAATGATCCGAGCCAGATCAGCAAGTAAACAAGGTCAACAATTATTGCAGAGCTGGTTTGCCAGCGACGCCGTTTTGCTTGCACCAAAGCTCCTGGGGAAAATCGTAAGGAGGGGCTCCTGCTCAGGCGTCATCGTCGAGACCGAGGCGTACACGACCGATCCGGCTTCCCATGCGTATCGCATAACGCCGCGAAGCGTACCTATGCGCGACACGTACGGCTGCTGGTACGTGTATTTCACCTATGGCATGCACTATTGCGCGAATGTTACGACAAATAAGTGCGGTATTGGTGCCGTTTTAATCCGCGCCGTTGAACCGATCAAAGGCATGGCGCTCATGAAAAGACGGCGCGGTGTTGCTGAGACGCATAACCTCACAAACGGTCCGGCAAAGTTCTGCCAAGCGTTTGGTGTTGGTAAGAAAGAGAATACACGGCCGGTAGCTGGTACATTTGCGATATACGACGCGCCCGACGTGCCGAGCGAGGCAATCGGTGTGTCCGGCCGCATTGGTATCAGAAATGGCACGGAGCTCCCGTGGCGCTTTTACATAAAAGACAGTCCGTTCGTCAGTAAAAAATAGACAAATGAAAATAGAGTGTTAATGTGAGCATACGGTCTTTTCGAGAGGAGTGGGGTCCCATGCGACTGCACATCATACAGGTAGTGGCTATCGAGATAACGTATGACTCACCGGACGAATATTTGAAGGTTCGGCAGGTGTGGCAGCAGCTTACGGCGCAGGGCCGGGCACCGGTTGCGCCGATAGCCCATACGCCCGCAGCAAACCTCGTTAGATTGGTGGTCTCTGCGAGAGACGCACCTGAATACGTTCGGAAAATCAAACAAATCTAGTAGAAGTAATTGGGGGGTAGCCGTGCGGCTACCCTTTTCTATTGCAGCAATATTTCGCTATGCTATAGTGTCTACAATACGCTTTGAGTAATTATCTTGAGAAGACCCGCATTAATCGCGAGATCCGTGCAAAGGAACTACGCGTTATTGGTGCCCAAGGAGAAAACTTGGGTGTTTTGTCTACTATCGACGCGCTCAAAGAAGCCGAGCGCACTGGACTCGATCTAATCGAAATTTCACCAAATGCCAGCCCCCCCGTTGCGAAAGTGATGGATTATGGTAAATTTCAGTACGAGCAGAGCAAGAAAAAAAGTGCTGCGCGTGCTAAGGCAAAAGTATCTGAGACGAAAGAGGTGCAAATAAAGGTCGGCACCAGTGAAAATGACATGCTTTTAAAGGCACGGAAAGCCGCTGAGTGGCTTGCCGAAGGACACCGTGTCCGTGCGGAGCTTTTTCTCAAAGGGCGTTACAAGGGCATGGGTGAGACGTTCCTAAAGACCCGCCTCGAGAAATTCTTGCTCCTCATACCGTACGCATTTAAAGTGAGCGGCCCGATTGCTAAATGCCCGAAAGGGTATGCAGCGGTTGTCGAACGTGATCGGGCGGCTCAAACGCAGCGAGAGCGTCAAAAGGATCATGAACTTTCATCACAGCCCGCAACAGCAACTACCAAATAACTATGAAGACTAATAAGTCATACACAAAACGCGTCCGCGTTACCAAACACGGCAAGCTCGTTGCACGAAAACCTGGACAGAATCATTTCAACGCCAAGGAATCGGGCAACACAACACGCGCCAAAGGTCGTGCGCAATCGCTTGTGCTTAGCAAACGTGTTCGTCGACGCTTTTTCCCAGGCACATAATCTTTTTAATTCTCTAAACGTTTACTACTATGCCACGAGTCAAAGGAGGAACCACATCATTGAAACGCCGCAAGAGCGTGCTCTCACGTGCGAAAGGATATCGTCACAGCCGAAGCACGAAAGAGCGGCACGCAAAAGAAGCGCTTGTTCACGCTGGCAAGTATGCATTTGCGCACCGCCGTGATAAGAAAAATGATTTTCGTCAGCTCTGGATTGTACGTTTGAATGCTGCCGTACGCGAGAACGGTTTCCGCTCATACAGCGCATTCATCGATGCGCTCAAAAAGAAAGGCATCGCGCTCGACCGCAAGGTTCTCTCTGAACTTGCCAGTAGCAACCCGGAGTCGTTCGCGCGCCTCGCAACGAAGATTTCTGCATAAACATGCGCTCATAAAAACAGCCCCGTTCGCGGGGCTGTTTTTATTTTGAAACTTTATGTACGCCTTCTTTCGTCATCTCCCACGTTTCGAGGGGCTGCGGCACACGGGCGTTGCCATCAAGGAAATCGTGAATACGCTGCGCAAGGAAACGCTCCGTCGCCGGCTCGCCAAGTGCGGTAAAAATGGTCTTTGCGCGCGGCAGCGCGTGGGACGCAAAACTCATGAGCTCGTCGCGGTCTGCATGACCCGACCACCCCTCTAAAATCTCCACCTTGCCGCGGATGCGCACGTCGTGCCCGCCGAGACGCACGTGCTTAGCTCCTTCCTGCATCAAGCGGCCTGGAGATCCTGGCGCCTGATACCCCACGATGATAAGCGTTGTTTTTGGGTCCGGCAGATAGCGTGCCTCGTGCCGCCCAATGCGCCCGCCGTGGCTCATGCCCGCACCGGCGATGATGAGTTTTGGTCCAGGCACATGCTTGATTTGGTCTGACTCTTCGCGCGAGAGCGTCTTTTTCAAAAATGGAAAATCAAAAATATCTCCTTCACGCGTAATCTCGTCCTGGACTTCTGGTTTGAAATACTCCGGCCCGTGCGTGCGGTAAACTTCCGTGACACGAATTGCGAGCGGTGAGTCGAGAAACACAGGCACTTTTGGTATCTCTCCTGCTTCCATGAAATTTGAGATCTCATAGAGCATGAGCTGCGTGCGCTCCATGGAAAACGCTGGCATGAGCACCGTACCACCGGTCGCAAACGCGCGCTTCAGCGTGTCGCGCAGGCGGAGTACGCGCCCCTCCCTATCCGGATGGAGTCGGTCGCCATAGACGCTCTCCATCACGAGCACGTCGGCGTCGTCAACTGGCTCCCAGTCGGGCAGAAGTGGCGAGGGCGAATTGCCGATGTCGCCCGTGAGCGCGAGCGTTTCGCCGCCGCTTCCAGTGAGCCGCACGCTCGCCGATCCCAAAATGTGTCCGGTGTTACGCAAGTATGCGGAAATCCCTGGCGCAACCTGATGCTCCTGGTGATACGAGAGCGGCTTGATGAGCGAAAGGAACTTGTCGACATCTTTTTGCTCATAAAGGACCGGCAAGTGCTTGAAGCGCGCTTCCTCCGCAAGGATACCCACACTGTCTTCGGTAATGAGCGCGGCCAAGTCGCGCGTTGCACTCGTCATGTACACCGTGCCGCGGAAACCATCGCGTACGAGTTTGGGCGCGCGGCCAACGTGATCCAGGTGTGCGTGGGTAACAACGAGTGCGTCAATACTCGATGGATCGTAGGGGAAATCGCCGTACACGGCGTCAACCGAGAAGTCCCTCCCTTGCTCGATACCGCAATCCACGAGCACTTTCCCGCCCTCGTCGCTCTCGATGAGAAAGTTCGAACCGGTGACCGTACCGGCACCACCGGCAAATGTTATACGAAGCGCCATATGTTTGTGCGTACGCGATCGGTGCGTAGGAACGAGGTATGCATACGTTAACTGTAGCACGGCTACCGTAGCGGCTAGCACCAGATCTGCCCCGCATTCTGCAGCACGAGCGTGGTAAACGAACAAAAACCGCACCATCCTTGGCGCGGTTTTGAGAGTCATTTCATTCATGTACGACAGCGTCGACCGGGCCGCCGTGTGACGCTAACGTTGAGGCTCTGCAAGAGCCTCAAATCAGCCCACACGAGTACCGCAAGCGCTGTTGTGGCTATTGGCCACACGATACCGCTGTTGTCGCTTCCCCACGCGACCGCGATGACCGCAACTAATGCGAAAAACCAGGTCACCGGCAAAGAGAACGTCGCTGGCGCCCGATACCCCCGCAGTGATTCTTTTGGAATGAGCAGAGAGCGCTGTTGGTCGGCCGCGCACAAGAAACTGTTTGCGACCTGAAATATTGCCGGACGCACGATCACCTGTGCGGAAACGAACACTATGCCCGCCACCACGGTCGCGAGCATAAGCGCCAAAATGGTGTGCGGAAGTGCTAGGTGCTGTAGCACCGTCACGACCGCGCCGACCGCGACCGTGTTAGTCACCACCCACGCAACGGCCGCTGGTTTTTTATACGTTTCCATAGGGCACCCTCTTGTTTCGTTGCTGGTGAGAACGCCGACCTAATCTGGACAGGATTATACTATACTGTCCTGACAAGTCAATCACGAGAAACCACTTTGATTTGGTATCCTGTCTCTACATGAGCAGCCGCTTCATCCACCTACACACGCACAGCCACTACTCATTTTTGCAGGCGCTCCCCAAGGTGCCTGAACTCGTTGCCGCGGCAAAGAAAAACAATATGGACGCGCTGGCGCTCACGGACGCCGGAAACCTACACGGTGCCATTGAGTTCTACAAAACTGCAACAAAGGCCGGAGTAAAACCAATTATTGGCGTTGACACATACATTGCCCCGCGCGCACGCTTCGATAAAGATCCGCGCCTCGACGCGAAACGTTCGCGCATTGTGCTCTTAGCCGAAAACAATGTTGGGTACAAAAACCTGCTCGCGCTCGTGACACAATCATTCACTGAAGGTTTTTTTGAGCGCCCGCGGGTAGATATGGAGCTCCTCGGCGAGCGCCGCAGCGGCATTATTGCAATTATTCCATCGTTTGCGGGAAATATGGCACAACTTATAAAAGCTGGCGACCGCGAAGGCGCCGCGGCGGCGCTCGCCGAGTACGTAAGCATATTTGATACTAAGCACCTCTTTCTTGAGATTTCTCACCACCCGAAAGCAGATCGGCATACAGAAACAATGCGGGCGCTTGCTGAGCTTTCACGCGAAAGCGGTGTGCCGCTCGTCGCGCAAAACGATGTGTACTATCTCTCCCCCGACGACCGCGAAGCAACCGAGGTCATGCGCCGTATCCAGCACGGTGCACATAGCAAATATGCAAACGAGGCCGAGGACTTTTCGTTCACCACAGAGAAACAAATGTTCGAATATTTTAAAGAGATGCCGGAGGCCGTGGACATGTCGCGCACGATTGCTGACCGCTGCAACGTATCTTTTGAGCTTGGGTCCTGGGTGTTTCCTGATTTCCCCATCCCCGTAGGGGCAACGCACGAAAGCGAGTTACGCAGCAAGGTTGAAGCCGGTATCGCCTGGCGTGGGATGAAAGAAACGGCGACGCTCCGAGAGCGCATCGAATATGAGCTCGATGTCATCATCACGAAAGGCTTCGCGCCATACTTCCTCGTGGTGTCTGACCTTCTCAATCACGCAAAAGAAGTCGGTATCCTCACCACGACGCGCGGCTCGGCAGCCGGCTCACTCGTTTCCTACCTGACCGGCATTACGAACGTCGATCCTATCGCCTACCAGCTGCCATTCGAACGTTTCTTAAATCCAGAGCGCCCGAAGGCGCCGGACATCGACATGGATTACGCCGATACCCGACGCGATGAGATGATCGCGTATGCCAAACAAAAATACGGCGACGACAAGGTCGCGCAGATCGGTACCTTTGGCACCATGATGGCACGTGCTGCGGTGCGCGACGTGGCACGGGCGCTCGGCCATCCGTATGGCGTGGGCGACCGCATCGCCAAACTCATCCCTATGGGCTCGCAGGGGTTCCCGATGACCATTACCCACGCAATGGAGCTTGAAGAAGATCTGCGCACTCTCTACAGCGAAGATGATGATGTGCGCGAGATTCTCGATATCGCTAAACGTATCGAGGGCTCGGCACGCCACACGGGCGTGCACGCGGCAGGTGTTGTTATCGCCCCCACCCCACTTACTGAATGGACGCCGGTGCAACCTGATCCGAAGGGTACCGAAAAACTCATCACGCAGTACGACATGCATGCAGTCGAAGACGTTGGTCTTTTGAAATACGACTTTCTGGGTATCACCAACCTTTCAATTCTTGCCGATGCAATCGCTCGTGTCGAAGCAGATACCGGTGCGCATATCGACATTGAGACCGTTCCGCTCGATGACACCAAAACTTTTACCATGCTCGCTGCCGGCGAGACCGAGGGTGTTTTCCAGCTAAACGGATCCGGCATGACGCGCTATCTGAAAGAACTCAAACCGACGACGATTCACGACATAAACGCCATGGTCGCCCTCTACCGCCCCGGCCCGATGGAAACCATTCCCGCCTATATCGAACGCAAACACAACCCCAAACTCATCCGCTACCTTGATGAGCGCATGAAAGAGTATCTCGATTTTTCGTACGGCCTCCTCGTGTACCAAGACGACGTACTTTTAACCGCTATCAAGCTTGGCGGCTATTCCTGGCTCGAAGCCGATGTGCTCAGAAAAGCCATGGGCAAAAAGATTCCAGCAGAAATGGCGGCGCAAAAAGAAAAGCTTCTGAAAGGATTCGAGGAGTTTGGAAAACTTTCCAAAGAAAAAGGGCAGGCGCTCTGGAAGCTTATTGAGCCGTTTGCTGCGTACGGTTTCAACAAAGCTCACGCCGCAAGCTATGGTCGCGTTGCCTATCAAACCGCCTACATGAAAGCGAATTACCCCGTTGAATACCTCGCTGCACTCCTCACCGCGGGCGCTGGCGACACTGAAGAGATCGCGACACTCGTGGCTGAATGTAGCCGCCTTGCTATCCCCGTTCTCCCGCCAGATGTAAACGAAAGCGGTGCGGTGTTCACGGTGGTGAGCGCCCCTCGTGATGCAAAAATACTAGAAAAATCAAATGGTAAGGCAATTCGTTTTGGTCTTTCTTCAATTAAAAATTTCGGCGAAGGTATCTCCGAGGCAATTCTTGCTGAGCGCATAGCGCGCGGTCCTTACGAAACGCTTGCCGACTTCCTCTCCCGCGTCGGTTCAAAAAATTTGAATCGAAAATCCCTCGAATCGCTCATAAAATGCGGCGCGCTCGATCGGTTCGAAGAGCGTGGCGTGCTCCTGGCAAATATAGAATCTCTGCTTGCTTTCCACCGTGAGATGACAGCCGCAGCCCCCCAGGACTCGCTCTTTGGCGTGCTCGCGACGCCAGTCGCACTATCGCTACCCACAAAAGCAGCTTCCTCGTCACTGCAAGATAAGCTCGCGTGGGAAAAAGAGTTGTTGGGCATCTACGTGTCTGGCTATCCGCTTGACGCATACAAGGAAAAAACGAAAAAAGCTGGGCTTTCGATAGGGAAAATTCTTGCCGACCCGCAGCCAGGCTTGCCGATTATTCTCCCTGTACTCGTTGCTGACGTACGCACTATCCTCACAAAAAACGGTGAGAAGATGGCCTTCGTACGCTTTGAAGACAAAACGGGCAGTATCGAGGGCGCCGTCTTTCCAAAACTTTTCAAAGAACATGCTGCACATATTTCTCCCGGCACTTGCCTTCTTGTCAAAGGCCACATTTCCAATCGAAACGGCGAACTCTCGCTCGCACTTGATGCGGTTAAGGAGTTATAGAGTTATCTGCGGTGGCAGTGCCACGTCGCACGACGAAAAACGTTCCCACCCAAGATCCTGCGGCAAGCGGAATTAAATATAAGATATTGTGCACGTAGCTGAGTACACCGATGGCAAGGAGGAAATACATGAATGCGCCGGCGGTTGCCGCCGTGTAGGGTCTCCGCTGTACAACCTGCAACGTGTAGTACGCATACAGCGCGTCAACAGCCGCGTATGCCACAAATATAAGCGCCGCGATTCGCACATCAAAACTAGCCCATGCGGCCGCAAGATTCATAGTTTCGAGTATAGCAAATAACGTGATGCTCTGGCGCTTAACCCTGATAAAGAGGTATAAATAGATGATGCGCAGACTTTTTGAACCACCCGCGCCGCGGCTTATAGAGCCGAGCTGGAACCATGGGCGGTTTCTCGACCTGTGGTCATTTATCCACCTCCTTACCGGCGCGCTCCTGGGCCTCGCCGCCTGGTGGCTCGGCATACCACTCGCACGAACATTTCTCATTGTCGTTGGCCTAGCAACACTTTACGAAGTTATCGAGATACTCTTACAGGTTTCTGAAGATGCGGAGAACGTTCTGACTGATATCATTGTGACTTCTCTTGGCAGTGCACTCGCCTGGTGGCTCGCGAGCACCGCACACCCAGGCACCGTAACCGCCGCGTGGACATTTGCTAGCATTGTCGTTCTCGATGCCTTTTTGTTCTCGCTGGGCTGGCGTCACTACCTCAAGAAAAAATTGTACGGGGGATAGCGCTAAACGCGTTCCTCTAAGTTAATCAAAACGGCGATCTCCCGCTCGCCATGAAAGGGATTGTGGAGTTGCGGCTTGCGTTCTGGAGAGAGAACTCATAAGGTTGAAAAGGAAGTGCTGCGAGGATACTGCCATGGATTTCATCGCTACGGTTGGCACGGTAATCGGCTGCGTGATAAGTGGTAAACGCGTACCGCCCATCAACCTGCATACCGTCATACCCCCTGACCTGTTCTACACCCAACCACCGTTGCGTAGGAGCCTGTACCAGTGCGTACAGGACACCACCAAGCGCAAGATGCGCCTTGCCAAGCAACAGCGAACTTTTGTACAGCTCCTGGCGAGCCTGCAACCTTAACCAAAGGCCCTTCGGGGCCTTTGTTCATATAAAAGATAGCGCCGAAAACGGCTACTCCCCCACAATCTGTGCCAAGAGCTCCTCCGCTCCTCGCGCAGTAGCGGCCGAGTACGGGACGACATCTGCCTCAAACGCGGCTTCTTTTATTTTCGCCAGCTGCGTGGCAAGGTCTTTCTGACTCAACTTGTCGACTTTGTTTGCGACGATGAGGTACGGGTGGCCTCGCTCACGTAGCACGCGAAGCATCTCGGCGTCAAAAGCCGTGAATCCCGCTTTCACATCAAGAATGAGCACCGCCTTGTGCGGCCGCGCCTCGCTGTACATGAGGTACCAGAGAATAAGTTTCTCTATGCGCTCCTTCTCTTTGGGCCCTGTTTTGGCGTAGCCGTAGCCCGGCAGATCGACGAAATGGCACGCGGCGTTGTTTATAGAAAAGAAATTAATCTCGGTGGTTTTGCCTGGCTTCTTCCCCACCTTCACGAGCGCACGCTGCCCCACGAGCGAATTAATGACGCTCGACTTGCCCACATTTGAGCGGCCCACAAACGCAATCTCCGGCACCCCATCTACCAGGATGCCGTCCGTGCCGATGATGCCTTTCACGAACTCTGCCGAGGTGACCTCGCGTATCAGTGCCATAGTTGCCTTACCCTACCGCACTTGGGGCCTTGGGGCGAGCGCGTCCTGTAGCGCAAGCAAAACAACCGCCTTTCGATGGCTGTTTTGCTGTCAAGATGGACTTCGCTTATTTTTTGGACGTACCTTTACGATTGGATAGAGCGCTTCCGCCAAGACGCTTTGCAGAACGGCCCGAACGACCGTCATGCAAGACTTTCGATGCTAGAGAAGCAAGACCCGAATGTGTACGCACCGAATTCTTTTTTGCTGCCATATTATCAGTATGGGGTTGTTTATAACTTCCCCAGGTTACCTCAGAGCACTGGTACACTAAATATGTGCTTTGAAGCTCTCTATGCTTTCACCCGACCAAGGCATTGCTGTGCCTCTATGTTTTGGCAAAAGCTTGAAGAGTGTTGATAGTGTTTTAGAAAAGCGATTCTCTTCATCTGGGTCTCGCTTTTCTTCAATATATTTTACTTCTTAGCAAGACAGTGGTCTACTGTTGATAGTCCAGTGCGACACTGCTTTTCTGTATGGCAAGTGTGCCGTTGACCCCTTTCCACCCCGGTGCTACGCTGGTGGCACTGGAGATTGCTTCGGTTACCAACCGGAGGCGGCGAGCGGGAGCGAGCCGCGCGAGAGCCTAATCCAAGGTGAATGAGTGCCCGCGCGCGCCGCGCGTGCGGGAAACCGGGTGGAACCGCGGTCAGTTGATCGCCCCGGCAAATGAGTAAGGTTTAACCTTACTCATTTGCCGGGGTACTTTCGTTTTTAGTCAGTAATACCATCATAATGAACCCCGCCAGGAAGCGCCTCCCTCGCACAAACCACAGTCTTCGTACGCCTAACCAAGCATAAAACAATGAATACTTCTTCTACATCCTCTGGTGTTTCAAACGGGACAAGCCCTCTCGAAGACAAACGTCACACGCTCGCCCACCTGCTCGCCGCGGCAGTGCGCGAGCGCTACCCGCACGCGCATCCAACCATCGGTCCGGCAATCGACAACGGTTTCTACTACGACTTCGACTTCTCAGACGGAGAAAGGCCGGGCGATGGCGACCTTGCAGCGCTCGAGAACGCAATGCGCGATATTCTCGCATCGTGGAGCGAGATGAGTGGTGTCGAGGTTTCGAAGAAAGATGCGAGGGATCGTTTTAAAGAAAATCCATTTAAGCTCGAACTCATCGAGGAGATTAGCGGCAAGGGCGAAAAGATTACCCTCTACACCGCGGGCGACTTCACTGATCTGTGTCGCGGCGGGCACTCAGAAAACCCTGCAAAGGAAATTGCTGCTGACGCTTTCACCCTCGACCGCATCGCGGGCGCGTACTGGCGCGGCGATGAGAAAAACCCGATGCTCACCCGCATCTACGGACTCGCTTTTGATACCAAGGCAGAGCTCGATGCGTACAAAGAGCAGTGTGAGGAAGCAAAAAAGCGCGACCACAGAAAAATTGGCAAAGAGCTCGACCTCTTTACCTTCTCAGAGTTGGTTGGCTCCGGGCTTCCGCTCTGGACCCCCAAGGGCGCCTTGATGCGTCACGAGCTCGACCGCTACGTGTGGGAACTGCGCGAGAAGCACGGCTACCAACGTGTTACCATTCCACACCTCACTAAAAAAGATCTTTACGAGACCTCTGGCCACTGGCAAAAGTTTGCTGATGAGCTTTTTCGTATCACCACCCGCGAAGGAAAAGAGTATGCACTAAAGCCAATGAGCTGCCCGCACCACACACAAATATTTGACCGCCAGCCGCACTCGTACAAAGAAATGCCGCAGCGCTACGCCGAGACTACGATGGTGTACCGCGACGAACAGTCAGGCGAGCTCGGCGGTCTCACGCGCGTGCTCTCTATCACCCAAGACGACAGCCACGTCTTTTGCCGCCACAACCAAGTGAAGGACGAGTTCTTCAAAATTTGGGACATCATCGACACTTTCTACGCGACGTTTGGTTTCAAACTCCGTGTGCGGCTCTCTTTTCACGACCCAGCAGCAATAGACAAATATCTGGGCACACCGGAGATTTGGAAAAATGCAGAAGACGCATTGCGCGGTATTGCGAAGGAGCGTGCGGCCGACCACTTCGAAGCACCGGGCGAGGCGGCTATGTATGGTCCGAAACTCGACTTCATGGCGACCGATTCGCTCGGCCGTGAGCACCAAGTGGCAACCATCCAGCTCGACATGAACCTGCCAGAGCGTTTTGATCTGACCTGCATAAATGAAAAAGGCGAGAAGGAGCGCATTGTGATGATCCACTGTGCGGTGATGGGCTCACTTGAGCGCTTCACTGCAGTGATGCTTGAGCACACGGGCGGCGTGCTCCCTGTGTGGCTCGCGCCCGTGCAGGTGCGTGTGCTGCCGATTTCGGAGAAGCACACTGCGTACGCGAAGAAAGTTCATGCGGCACTCGCGGGACAGGGCCTACGTGTAGAGGTAGATAATGCAGACGAGTCGCTCGGTAAGAAAATTAGAAACGCCAAGAACGAAAAGATTCCATACGTGCTGGTGACCGGTGACAAAGAAATGACCGAGGAAACAATCTCGGTCGAGAGTCGCGACGCCGGCAAGCAGGGCACGATGAAGATGGGTGATTTTGCTGCGCGTGTCGGCGAGGAGATTAAAAAGAGGGCGTGAGAGAAAAGAAAACCGCCGCGGCCTC
>NCBJ01000022.1 GCA_002255585.1 Parcubacteria group bacterium 21-54-25
CACGTTATTGTCGTTGACCTGGATGCAGTGCGCCGCGTTCTCGTTGATGAAGGCTGAGAGCACATCCACCGAGTCCGAGTCGAACGACTTCTTGTGGTCACGCTCCAGCAGGATCAACTTGCGCCCATAGTCCAGCACCGTCTGCGCGCTCACATTCAGGCCGAGGGCCTTGCGCAGCACCGCGCCCATGACCGTTGCCGCTGCGACCATGTTCACGCGAATTCGCTCGTCGGTTGTGGCGCTGATGGCCACCTGCAATTCTTCCTTGACCCGCAGCACGGCGCGCTCGATCTGCTCCACATGGTCCACCAGATACTGCGCGATGACATGGCCGGCAGCGCCAGCATTGTGCAGCAGTTGACGCTTCATCGCGTCGCCCTCTTGCAGCCGTGCACCGGGGGGCAAGACCATCCGCATTTCCAGCACTCGAAACGCTTCAGGCGTTGCGCCCATGTCCAGCAACTTCTCGATGATGGGCGTGTTGCTGCTGGAAGTCAGGATAGTATGCCACTCCGGGGCCATCTCGCGCATACCGCCCGACTTGTCGAGCCTTCGCTTGTCGCGTCCTTCCGACACGTCATAGGCGAGCACCGCGAGTTTCTCGGGCGCAAGCTTGGTCAATTCCTCGGCCTGCACGGGCAAGTTGTGCATCACGGACAGGAACGCGATGCGTGCATTCTCGGTGTCCTGCGCCTTGCTGAATGCTGCCTCGACATTGCCGAACACGCTCGCAACAGCCGCCTGCACCGTGGACTTGCCCTGACCGGATGGGCCGACGAGGCTGAACACGCCGCCGCGCTCGCCTGTCAGGTGCATAAGCACGGCAGACAGCGACATGACGAACGCGAAGGCTTGTTTCTCGTTTCCCATCAACGGCTGCACGGCTTGCGTCCACACGTTCCAGTCGCCTTGCAGCGGCATGTACCGCGCAAGAGAAGCTGCGTGGCTTTCCAGATGGACGATCTTCGGATCTTCGCCGCGCCGGTACAGCCGGTTGCCGATGAGAAACGAGCCGTCCGTCTGCCATCCAAACTGCTTGTACGAATCCATCACCTTGCGCTCCCTTTCCAATTTCTCCTTGCTGGCGATCAGGAAATACTTGATCTGCTGCGCCCGCTTGCCCGTGACCGAGACGCCGATGTTGTTGAGCGCCTGCTCGAACTCCCGGCTCAACTGCGCCATGGTCAGCGGGTGCTTGGCCTCATGCGGGTTGATGACAGTCACTTCGACGTAACGCTGCTCCTGCACGCCCGGCACGCGGATCACGTTGGTCACTGCAACCGGGTACGGCAGCAGCGGCGTCCATCCTGCCTCACCCGATTCTTCGTCCTTGACGCGCTGCTCCAGCGTGCCCGCATGCAGCCGGTACCCCTCGGGAATGTACGGCTCGTACGCCTTCCATATCTCCACTTCTGGCGCAGGCTCGATGGCTGCGCGCTCCTTGCCGCGCAAGATGGCGCGCACCTCGTCCTCATCCAGCGGCGGCACGCACTTGGCCTCGTTGACTTCCATCACTTCGGCCAGTAACTCATCACCCTCTACGCCAGCCTTGATCTTGGCATAGGCTACGCGGCTCAGGTAGTCATTCCTACCACCCTCCGCCACCACGTCCAGCATGGCCGCGAGCAGTCCTTTCGGTCGTTGCCCGCATCGTCCACGACCACGCTCGGGGGCAGCACGTCCTGACCACCGGCTGCGCGCAACTCGAAGCCGTGTTGATGCAGCGCGACCGTGCGCATCCCCTCGGGCGCGCGCAGCAACAACTTCCAGCGGTTGGGTCTGCCCGAAGTCCACAAGGGCGCAGCGGCCATCAGTGCTTTGAGCGCGTCGATGGGGAATCCTTGCGCGAGCCACCACGCCTTGAACAGCGGCGCGTTGTCCACGTCCAAGCAGCACGTTCCCGTCAAGCCATGGTTCAGCCCGACGTTACCGGCCGTCAATTCCTTGACGCTCTCGCATTTCTTCTCCTGCCATCCCGGTGTCCTCGGCCCTTTTGCGTGGGCGGGGATGGCAACAAGGGCCATCCCCATGCGTAGGTAGTTTTCGATCATGGGAGTAAGCGATGGGGGTGCGAACCCCCATCATAGACTTACGCAGTGCCGTCAAGCAACGAGTCCAGATCCACGCTTTCCGCAGCGACGGCCTTCGGCTTCGCAACCACCTGCGGCTTGGCCTTGACCTCTGGCGCAGGGATCGCCTCGACCTTCACGCGCTCAACCGGCTTCGCTTGCACAACGGTGCCCCCCATGCCGATCGCAGCCTTCGCCCCTTCGGATGCGCGCAGTGTCGCCACCGCCTCGTATTCGTCATTGGTCAGCGGGCGCGCAATCTTGAACAGCACATGCGGGAATGTGCTCTTCGTATCGAACGCCGCTTCGAACGCCACGCGCTCAATGTCTACGCCTTGGCGCGCCGCGTCCTTGAGCGCATCCACGAATGAGAGCATGTTCATCGGAGCCAGCCGCCATGCGTACAACTCGGACTCGTTGCCGATCAGCATGACACTGATGCGCTTGGAGTCTTTGCAGCGCTTGTTCTTCTTGCCCGTCTGCGGGTTCATGTCCGATCCCCACACGTTGTGCTCGCACGTTGCGCACAGATCAGACTGCTTGGCTTGCGCATCCGCAGCGGGGCGAATGCCGTCGTCGCTGAAGCAGTCCGGTGCCTTCGGCTCGCCTTCCGGGTCGTACTTCTGCAAGTAAAACGTCTTGCTCTTGGCCGGGTTGGCGCTCACCAGCGCGAACTGGATGTTGAACGTGTTCAGTACCGTCTCGTCCTCGTCGCCTACGGGGCGCAGGCGCCAGCGGCTTGCCTTGATGCTGATTTCCGGGAACATGCGGCCTTCGCCGCTCATGCCGGCCATCGCATCCATCATCAGCGCGGACGGGTTCAGGGTCGTCGGCAAATTCGCGCCCTTGGTCGTGATATTGCTCATTTTTTCGCTTCCTTCGCAGGTTCGATGATGCGGCGAGTTGCCGCGATACGGCTCAGCACAAGCTGCGCCTTCCCGTTGACCTGGATGCAATGCACCTCATCGTCAACAAGTTCTTTCACCCGCACGCGGCCTAGCGTCATCGTGTGAATGATGCTGCCCACGCTCAGGTAAGGATTGAGGAATTTTCCAGTCATCGCACCGTCAGCACGAACGTGCTGCTCACTTCCGTACCCGGGATGGCTTGGCCGTCCTCGATCAGCGCCAATGCTGCGCCGCTGTCAATGCTGGTCTTGACAATCTCGGGGTGGTCGTCCGCGAACGGGTTGAACGCTTCCCAGTCCACCACACGCACGGTGCGGCGCATGCTGGTGATGGCGTGCCCCGCGTCGGTCTTGGCAGATTTGAGCCCGCTGGATGACAACGCGACTTCGATCTGCTCCTGCAAGCCCTTGAGCTTGTCCTTGTAGAACGCATCGAAACGCTCGCGTTCCTCGCGCGTAGCCTTGTACGCGGCGATCAAATCATTCAATTCCATAGCTTTCTCCCTTCACCCACGCCATGACAAGATTTTGTAGGGACTGGCGTGCTTGGTTCCTACTGTAGATCACATGCTCCAACGGGTCAACGAAAAGATGCAAAATTCTTGTGTGCGATGTCTGCGAGGGCCGCTGGATGCGCGCGTTGGCCTGCACGTACACGTCGCCCCCGTCAGCCGGCGAGAACCACACGATGGTGTTCGCAGCAGTGAGCGTAAGCCCATGCGCCATGGTGCGCGGGTCCGCGACCAGCACGCGCGGGTTATCCTCGCGCTGGAATGCCTCGAACGCTTCCGTGCGCGCTTTCAAGCTCGTCTCGCCCGTGATGACGGCAAGTGAGTAGTCCTTGCGCAGTGCGTCTGCCACGCGCTTGACGATGCTGCTGAACGGCGCGAACACGATCACCTTGCGGTCGCACTCGTCCATCACGTCTTTGAGCAGCGCCATGCGCGTACTGGCGTCCACGTCATGCGCCTTGTGCTCCTTGTCGTACACCGCACCTGCCAGGATCTGCAACACTTTCGTGCGCAGCGCGCCCTCATGCACGGCCGTGACTTCCGCACCGTTGTCGAGCGCCCACTGCATTTTCTTGCGCAGCGTGTCGAGTGCGTTTTTCTGCGGCTGCGTGATGTCGGCTTTGCGGAACTCGTACGTCGTTGGCGGCAGGTCGATGCACTCGTCGCGCCGAAACCGGATGGCCGGCTGCATGAACTCACCCACGATGCGCTCGGCCTGCGGCACGGGCACCCACTTGAAGCTGGTCACTTGCCGCATGACCGTGTTACGAAAGGCATGATGGCTCATGGCAGGCTTCGTGAGCAGCGCCTGCTGTCCCCATGCATCGGTCGGCTCTTGTGGCGTAGGCGTGCCTGTGTTCAGCCACACGATGGGGTTACCGACCTCGCGGATGAAGTTGCGCAGGGCCTTCCACCGCGCCGTGCTCGGGTGTCGGTACTTGTGGCTCTCGTCCACGATGATGAGCCCCGGCGCGCGTTCCACGAGCGCCTTGCGCACCGCCTCGATGGTCAGCCCCTCGTTGTTGATGATGTAGTAGTCCGCGTCGTAGGCTACCGCTGCAAGGCGTTGCTTGACCGATCCGTGCACGACGCTTGACCGTCTGCGCCCGGGCAGGTGCTCACCGATGGCGTCTCTCCAGACACTGTAAACAGTTGTCAAGGGCGCGACGATTACGCACTTCTTGACAATCCCAAGGCCCATGAGGAAGTCACTCGCCCACAAGTTGCCGAGGGTCTTGCCCGTACCCGGCTCCGACAGGTTGTGGCAGCGCACGCGCGTGGTCAGGAAGCGCGCCATCTCCACCTGATGTGCCATGGGCTTGTCGATCGCGGCGCTGCGCGGCCAGTCGTAACTCGTCTCGATAGGCGACTTGACGGGAAGGCCAATGTGCGCAGCGGCAATCTGCGCAAGCAGGTTGACCGGGGCGACCACCAGATCGTTGACCACCCGCGCACCGGGGATGGCTTGCGCAATGCGCTCCGGGTCTTCGAGCCCCGGCCATGCGACGCAGTTATGCTTTTCGCTGTAAAGCAATTCCATCCATCATCTCCCTGACTGCTTCCCCGCTGCGGGCCACCAGCACATGCGCGCCAGCAGCCCACATCAGCGCAATCTCGCGTTCCTGGTTGGGCGTCAATTCGCCGTTGGGTGCTTTCGCTTCAATGGCGAAAAACTGCCCGTTGAAACAGCCGATGAAGTCCGGCACGCCC
>NCBJ01000003.1 GCA_002255585.1 Parcubacteria group bacterium 21-54-25
CGCTCCGCATGGCTCCGCGTGAATTTGCCCGTCTGCACACCGCTGATACAATGCACGCAATCGTCTAGAGAGTGGTCCGACAAACGGGGGTCAGTACAGGGCGCATATCAAAAGCGTCCCTGAGGCAGCCATACCAGATGTTCTCGTGCGGCTTGGGAGGGCAGCGGCGGAGATACGGAAACTACCAGGACAAACTCCCTCGCCACTTGCAAGCTATCAACAGCTGTACGATACGCTACACCAGCTAGGAAGACTGGACGATGTGCTGGGTGGTGACGCCCACAAGGGAAGTTGACCGGAGAGGACTACTACTATTGTGGTGGCGAAGCTCTTCCATCGAGTTTTTGTAGGTCGGTCCGAGGTCTGTATCGATGCGGTCCACTTGATTCGATGAACCGTATTATGAACGATCTAATGAATAAATCAGAGGTCCCCCAGTTCTCCTGCAGAAATGCCTGGCACGACGTACGTGGGCTTTGTAACCTTGTATCGATCCAGTCGCGCGAGGGAGACGGTCAGAAGGTGGTGTTCAGAATGCTGCGAATCGTTGTGGTCGGGACCTCGTTTAGGAAGGCGAGTCATTGCCCGGGTTGTCCGTAAGGGTTGTTTGCGTCCAGTCAATCATCGCACCTGCCAATTCCCCCGCAGGACGCATCTTGAGCGCCCTGGCCAAACCAAAAAGAAAGTCGGGGTGCTGCGGGCCAACCGCAGCGTAGTTCGCAGAATGACGCTTTGAGGCTCCGAACTCACGTACGACATGTTCATGCACTACGACTGCTTGCCTTGTGATCATGTCCTCCACAACGTTCTGTAAGCTCGCCGCGAGCGCCGTTGTAGAAGCCGTCACCCTTACCCTGCCATCGAGTACATTGATGCGAGCAAGGGGCCCGATTCGTTTGAACAGCCACCAAACGCGCCGCTCACCAATTATGAGTACCGAATAGCTCATTGTCGTTCGTTAGCCATTAAACAAGCATACACCGCTGCAATGAATCGCGCCTTCCGGATGTCGTGGTTCTCCAGTTTCGACGGTGCAAGCACGTGCAATCGGAAGCACTCTGCGAAATCCTCGATTTCGTCGTGCCACACGTCATGACTATCGAGGAAACTTGCGAACGATGTCTCCATGTGAAGTGCAAACCACTCCGCCTTTGCATCGTCGTCGAGCGATTCGTAACAAAGGTGCCCGACCTCATGAGTAAGTGCAGCCTCAAGTAGCTCGCTTGCAGGAATTCCTCTGTCGGAGGGTTCTGTCCCGAGGACAATTTCCGAACGACCCGCTGAGTCCCATTGAGTCATGGCACGAGACGGCGTGCCAATGTCGTCGGTCAATTGAGCATTGAAAGTCACGCTCTTTAGACCCGTGAGCAGCACCTGTGGAAGATTGTCTAAGAAACGCTCGACGGTGTCAGTTGAGGTGACGCTGCCCTGCATACGCACTTGGGTGGTGCGAGCGTGCTCGGCGGCAGTGCGCGCCTCGGTTGCTTCGCTTCGCAATGTCTTTGCTCGCTCAAAGGCGAGTCGATACTGACTCTGGAGGCTTCGAAACTGGGACTCTAGATCCCCGTATTCGGGTCTCCTCAAACTCTGCCCTCGTTCGCACAACGAGGGCATATTTTTATCCGAATATACTGGCAGCCTCGGCAACAGCTTTAGGTGGCGAGATCTCGGGCTTTTACCAGAAATAAGGAAACGCTCGCCAGCCGATACGCACCTTGCGCGCGTCAACGATGAACCCTGTAAAGTGAGTTTCGCCCAAATCGTGTCGCGCGGCATTGGTTTGTATGGGAATGACTGCTATGTGAAGCGCGCTGCTTAACTAACGACTACCCGTCTGACGCCGAATATTTCGCCCATGGTGTAGTGAGAGGAGAAGCTGACATCGTTACCATTTGGAATATATGGATCGCGCATGACGTAGTGTCCCTTGCTGCCGCTCACCAGTACGACGTAGTGTGTACCGCCATAGGCGCGAACGCCGACAATGACCGGATTGCCGGTTACGAGCGTGGAGTCAATGTATGCGGCTTTGCGCGTTGCGGAAACACCATTGACATGAATCGTGAGGAGTAGGTACGCCGGGTAGTACGCCGCGAAATTGCCTGGATCGGAATTGATGGTCACGGGCGTGACGTTGCGGTAGCCATAGTGCGTCATCACCATTGCCATAGCAGTTACCAAGCATCCGTCGCTCTTCATCGTGTACTTGGTACCGTCGAGTGAGTCGTTACCCCACGCAGCGTCACGCTGATTGTAATAACAGCCCCACGAGTCGCAGCTGGTTTGGTGTGTGAGGAGGCCGGCGCCGCCAGCGTTTGCCGTGAAGGACGAGAAGCTTGAAAGCTCTGTTTTTGCACGCGTCAGGAGTGTTTGATAGGTCGATTCTTTCGCGCTGGTTTCCGCTAAAAGTCTGGCTTTTGTTTGTTTCGTGTGTATCAAGTCGGTCTGCTGAGACGTTAGTGTATTACGTTGCGAAAGGAGCGCGTATTTTTTCTGCTGCGTCGCCTTTTCTGCTGCGGTGAGCGCGTTCTGCTGTGTCTGTAGCGCGTCAGTCTGTTTTTGGACGGCGCTTTGTACTTGGAGAACAGCATCAGCGTTTGACCAGATGGTTGCGAAGTCTGTCGCCGAAAATAGTTGCATGAGGAGCGGCTGTGCACCAGTTTCCTGCAGGCTGCGCATATCTTCGGACAGAGCTGCTTGATCTGTCTGGATTTTGTTCTGAATGTCCAAAATATTCGAACCGAGTTGCTGTATCTGTAGTCCGGTCACATTTACCTGATGCTGGGTAGCAGAAATCTGCGCCTCTACTTTTTTGCGTTGAAGATTAAGTGTATTGATAGCGTTTTGAAGCGTCGCTTTGTCTGCGCCCGCTTGTGTAATCTCAGTCTCATATTTTACAATCTGCTGGTTCAATGCAGTCATTTGTGCATCATGTGCCGCTATTTGCGACGCAATCGTGCTTGTTGCAGCTGTTGCTGCATGCGCGACTGAAATACCCTGTGTAGAGATATGCGAGAACATCACAAGGACAGTTACTACGCCAAGGAGTATGAAAAGTCTTTTTCGCATGCTTCCTATCATCCTACCACCACTGCGTATATTCTGTAGCCACATTATGGCGAAACAAAGGCGTTATTTGAAACTCGAGTATATGAAAAAGTTTGTTGCGCACTGACAAACATCTTCGCACCCCTCTTATTATTTTGCATCAACATCTACCGAAAGAACAACGGCCCGTTCCATGTGGACGGACCGTTGTTCTTATGAAGAACAGCCCACTACTTGACCGATATGTCTCTGAAAACCGATGCCGCGATTGTCGTGCTTGAGACCGTACCGAATACGCGCACGCGGTCGCCGTTGGTTGCCTGGCTGAGCGTGACCGTAGCCCAGTTTCTGCCGAGAATCTTCGCATCAGAATTGAGTGTTACTGTGTATGCCGTTCCTGCCGCGTTAGTGAGCGTAAAAGCCTCAGTCGTTGTGTCGAGATTCGAGAGTTTTCCCTGCACAACACGAGGAACGCTTGACATGGTTTGGCGTACCGACTGAACATTCGATCGGATTTCCTGATTGAGTGCTTGTCGTGCCGTCCAATCGCGCACAAGAGTCGCGTTGATGGTCCAGTTGGCACTCGCATCGATCGTGCCTAATACCCCAACGAAATCTCCTGTTTTAAAGTCCGTAAGCGCAGCGCCGCTTGGTAGAACTTTTGTTCCCGAACTCACGTTTACCGTCCATGGGCCACCCCAACTCTGCACAGTGAGCGACCCTGACGATACCGCACTTATTGTGCCGCGCATAAGTACTCCGCCACCGCTGCGCACCTGCAGAATCATTGGATGCGACGGCGTAGCCGTACCCGAATTTGTGGTTTGCGCGAATGCGATACCAGCAGACGCGAGAAACCCAATAATCCCAACCGCTACCACCACGTTCCTTGACATATTTGTTACGATATTAATTTTTATAATGTGGACTGCTCTCCTGTTATGGGGAGCACTCGATAGTATACGTCCACCTAAACGCAAATGATATAGAGATAGGAACATTCGTGCATACGCACGGCGCGGTTGGCCAACCTTGTTTTTCAGGATGCCAGGCTCTGTGTAGCGCGGTTGGTATTCCACAAGACGGTGACTGGGCCATGAGTTTGTCACCGCTATAATGTGGCTTATATTCTTACACCATGCGTAATAAGTAATATGACCACGATAGAAACAAAAAGAGAAAAGCTTCAAATAAATCCAGTAGCAACAGCGCTGGTGGCTATAGATTTACAAAAAGGGATTGTTGGCATGCCCGTCGCTCCACACGATGCAGACAGGGTAGTAGCAAACGCCATCAAGCTTGCCGAAGCCTTTCGCGCTCGCGCGATGCCAGTCTTTCTCGTACACACAACACCATCGCCAGACGGAAAAGACGCACTGAGGCCCGTGGCGGATAACGCACTCCAGTTGAGCGTGAAGCGCCCAGCTGACTGGGCAGAAATTGTCCCAGAGCTCGGGCCAAGGGAAGGAGACATCGTTATCACTAAGCGCCAGTGGGGCGCTTTCTACGGTACTGAGCTTGACCTCGAGCTCCGTCGTCGCGGTATACAAACTATCGTCTTGTGCGGGATTTCGACGAACATCGGTGTGGAAAGTACCGCGCGCTTTGCGTATGAGTATGGCTACCAGCAGATATTTGTCGAAGATTCTACGGCTGCGCGCTCCACAGAGGAACACGAGCATACTATGAACACTATCTTCACCCGACTCGGGCGCGTCAGGAAGACGCAGGATGTTCTTAATGCGCTGATTTAGCACAGGTATCACGGTATACTATTTTTATGCTCACACCCCGCGGATTAGTATTTGGTCTCCTCGGGCTTTTTTTGTTTTCTGCTACCGCACTCTGGTTTTTGGTGCAAGCAAACGCACCTGCACCGGTGGGGGGCTCCATACCAGATGTGTTGCAGCAAGGTACCGCCTCCTCAACCGCGTTTGCGACTTCTTCCCAAGTCGTGGCAGGAAACGCAACCGGCAGCCCTTTTGCTTCCACGTCGCCGAGTGCCACCACTTCTGCGCTTGACCTGCACGCCATACCGCTTGGGGATGGACAGGTGTCGACATCGCCCCAGGTCGGCTACGTGTATTCATGCACAACCTCTTTCCCTACTGTCGACGCAAATCACACCGGCCCATGGATACACGGCGACACCTGGGATCCTACGCAGAAGATTCCCGTTGCAGGGCAGGTATTTTGGCCGCAGGCGACTTTTTCGAACATTGTTAAAGGCGCTACGCGATTCATTACCGGTAATGGGCTACCGGTAAACGAGCCGACTGGCGTTTTCCCAATTTCACCCTCTGACCCGGCGTATCAATACGATCACAATCCAAACAGCATCCAGGCGCAGAATATTTTTTATGCGCTACCGGCCCAGCCAATATTTTCTGCCGCGCCTTCTTGCGTGCCGATGGGACCTATCGGCGTTGCGCTTGATGGAGTGCCTATTTACAACGCGTTGGACGCTAACGGGCGCGATGCGGTTGCACACGAAATTCAGGACAGCTGTAACGGTCACCCGCAGTCAGCGGGACAGTACCATTATCACGGCCCATCGCCCTGCATGCCAAACGTAAACGAACGTAACACGGTAGTCGGGTACGCGCTCGACGGGTTTCCTATCACCAGTCTGTATGATGCGCAGGGCAACCTCTATACCAATGCCGAGCTCGACGTCTGTCACGGTACGACGACGCCGATCACCATGAATGGACAGACGGTGACGACCTACCATTATGTGCTTACCGAGGAGTACCCCTACACGATTGGCTGTTTCCGAGGTACGCCCGTGGTGGGTGCCGCGCATACCGCTACGCAAGACGCCAGCGGCAGCGCGGGGAGTAGCCCGCCACAAGCAGCAATTACCGCGTGCGGTGGGAAGCCAATCGGTGCCTCCTGCAACGCCCCGTCGAGTGCTGGCACATGCCGCACGATGCCGGACGGCAGTTTTGCGTGTGTGCCGGGATAGCCGAGTGGGTAGGCGCGTGTATAAAAAATAAGTCGCCCGGGGCCGTGCCGGGCGACATTTATGTTCTCTGCTACGTGTTGACAACACGTTTCCGCGATCTTTTTTTGCTTGGACCGGAGTACGAAGGACTCAGTTTTCCTTCGATCTCCCAAAGTTGAATCTCATACGCCCTGCTGCCAGGGTAATAGTTTCGTACCAGACGGTAGCGTTTTCCTTCAAAAACCGTCTCCAGAAGCAGCGCATTGATACGCGTGATACGGCTCTCATGGGGATTACGGCCCGCCACAAACGGCACCGAAAGGGGATTGTTTTTGTGGCCAATAAGCAGCCGCTCCAACAACACCCGTAGTTCGTCGACACACGCGCTTGTCAGTGCATCGCGGGGACCGAACAGAGCGAGTATTTTCCACTGCGTTGCTCGACTTAGTCGAGCAACGTCGATGAATCGTAACCCTGTTTTTACGTGGTGGTGTGTAATCTTCAACTTCCTCTCCGGCCCGACTGTTGTGTTATTTTTTATCCGACACGTCACCTCAACTCGTTGATCATCTGCTATGATGCCCGCCTCTCGCGCCCGCGTGGTAAGTGTGCGCTCGATACGTGCTGCTTCGGCGACCAGCCACTGTTCCTGGTTCATCGGCCTTCTCCTTTTCCAAATACAACTCTCCATCATGCATACCACGACTAACTCCTTTGCTCAAGGATTTGCGTAGTCGCTTCTGCGCGCAAGTCAAAGACCAGATTTCCCCATGTCTAGGCGTGCTACTATTTTTATAGATTCGAGCTAATGCTTATTATCAATAGGGTAATCACTCATTATGAATGGAATGAACAAAATGAGCCGGTATTGTTACCGGCCCGGGGTTGGACTACTGTTGGTGCGTTTTATTATTGGCGCAGTACTTGTGCAGCACGGGTGGGAAAAGGCGGCTGATATGGCCAAAGTATTCGGACTCATGGCGCATCTTGGATGGCCAGCATTTATTGCGTACGTCATCGTTGCTATCGAACTGGTTGGCGGCCTCATGCTTATTTTCGGCGTGCTTCCGCGGCCAGTTGCAGTTGTTGTCGCTGTAGAGATGATCGTTGCGCTTGTGGCTGTTGCTATTCCGATGCGTGGGTGGGGTGGCTCCGATTTGGAACTCATGCTCCTTTTCAGCTCGCTTGGCATCGCGTTTGCTGGCGCCGGATCATGGAGCCTCATGCGTGTGTTTGAACACGACGGTTCGACTGCTGTACTACGGAGCACGTCTGCTGCACCCACCGACCCTTCGGTGTCGGCAACAGACGCGTCATGAGTGTCGAGGTGTTTGTTTTTACCTCTTGCTCGTCGACGGTGTAAGCCGCAACCTTGTCGTTTGGTTTGGTGAGCGGCGGTATACTCGGCACTTCCGGCCCTTTTCGCGCCTTTTCCCACCAGCAAAGGGCTGGGCGCTCTATTATTTTGTGTTGGTGGTATGGATTGGCTCTTTGCTTTACCACGCTCACTTATTTCTCTGGCAGGGCTAGAGAAGGACGTATTTTCGGTATCGCGGGGGTGTGGATATCGTTGCTTGTGGGGGAACCTGATGGGCGATAGGGTATGGAAAGAAAAATAGTGCAGAATCCGGGTCCTCGTTCATGTAGTTACAGCTCAAGAGGTGCGGCCATGCGTAAGCTCATAGCAAAGGCTGTACAGCTGTGCTCAGCATGCGTGCGGGTGCTGAGGGGACGCTGGCGCCAGCGGCAACTAGCACAGCTGGCAAAAGATCTCGGCCTAGACCCTTCCAACTCGGAGCGAGTGTCATGATGAGACGCAAGCCAGATAAGGACTCGAAACCCGTCAAGGTCATCATATGCGCGTATTGTGGGAAAACGTTTCCAGCAGACGAGGACGGTTGGTTGGAGTTAATCCAACATGCTCGTGGTGCTCACGGTAGAGCAATAGAGCGCGAGCGGAGACTGTGGGCTGCTCGAAACAAAAACAAAATCGTGTGCGCGTAATTACGCACAGTCAGTCAAAGAGGCGCCCCCATTTCTCGGGGGCGTTTTTTATGTCTTACGCATGTCCGGCGCGATGGTGCGGCGTGTCACTCTTAGCACCAAGAGAGAAATCAAGCTCACGATCAGCGATACGCGCAGCAATGAGCTTCACACGTATTGGGTCGCCAAGCGTAAATGCTTTTTTCGTGCGCCGACCCACGAGCCGGTAGCGCTTTTCATCGTAGTCGAAGTAGTCGTCACCGAGCGTGCTGATGCGGATCATACCGTCTGCTCGAGTCGTTTGCTCCTCCACGAACAGCCCGCGTTCGGTAACGCCGGAAATAACCGCATCAAATTCTTCTCCAATACGCTTTGCAAGGAACTCAACTTGCTTCATTTTTATAGAGTCACGTTCGGCGTGAGTCGCCGCAACTTCCCGTTCAGACGCGTGAATTGCAAGTGTTTCAAATGCTGCGAGCGTCTGCTCGGGGATTTTTGTCCCTTCGGCGTACTGTTTCAAAATACGATGGACGGAGAGGTCAGGATATCGACGAATCGGAGACGTAAAATGGGTATAGTGTTGAAATGCAAGTCCGAAATGTCCGACGTTCTTAGTTGAATAAATTGCTTTTGCCATGGAGCGTAGCGCTGCGGTCTTAACGAGGTATTCCTCGGGTGTGCCCACCACCTTTTCCATGAGTGCATTTAGGTCAGTGCCTTTGACGTGCCCGGCGTGCGTGTCGAGATGGTAGCCCAAGACGCGCAAGAACAGAGAAAGATTCTCAATGCGGTCAGCGTCCGGTGCGTCATGGATACGGTAAATAAAGCCGCGCGTAAGACCACGCTTTTTCGACGCTTCTGCCAAATGTTCTGCCACAGCCACGTTTGCCGCAAGCATGAAATCTTCAATGAGGAGATTGGTGTCTTTTCGCTCTTTGAGGCGGATTGCCACCGGCGCACCTGCGTCGTCAAGCTCAATTTTAACTTCGGCAGTATCAAATTCAATAGCGCCGTTTTGTATGCGTCGGGCGCGTATTTTTTGTGCGAGCGTACGGAGCGTCAACAGCTCGGCATGAAATTCTCCCGTGCTGTTGTCGAGCACCTCCTGTGCTGCTTCGTAGGTGAAGCGCTTGTCGGAGTGGATGACCGTTTCCCCGAACCACCGGTCGATGATAGTGGCGTTTGCGTCGAGTGTCAGTACTGCAGACACCGCCAGGCGGTTTTCATTCGGCCGGAGAGAACAGAGGTCATTCGAGAGGACTTCGGGAAGCATGGGAATAGTGCGGTCGACGAGATAGACGCTTGTTGCGCGATCGCGTGCCTCGCGGTCAATCGGTGTGCCGGGTGTGACGAAAAAAGATACGTCAGCAATATGAATACCTACTTCGGTTTTGCCATCGCCCAGATCGCGCACGGAAAGCGCATCATCGAAATCTTTTGCATCGATAGGGTCAATAGTGAACGTCGTTACGTCACGGAAATCGCGTCGCGTCCCGCGCGCAATCTCTACGTCAATACGCGCGCGGCCTCCCTGCTCAAGCGCCGCCGCTTCTTTTTCAACGCCAGGCGGAAATCCAGGACGGAATCCCTCGCCCAGCACGAGCGCGCGCATCTCCGTCTCGTGTACGCCGGCAGTGCCGATATCTTCTTCAATGACTGCCGTCGGAAACTCTTCGCCCGCGTTCCAGTGCGTGAAGCGCACCAATACTTTGTGGCCCAAGGGCAGGTGCTCACCCGATATGGCAAACGGCGTGTACATGCGTTTCCAGTCGGGCAACAGGAGTACACGGCCGTTTTCTTCGGAGAGCGTTCCGACGAACGTCGTGCGCACACGCTCAACGATACCTACGACCTTTGCTGCGCTGCGGTTCTCAATGACCCCCGCTTCTTCGATACGGACGACATCAAGCGGAAACGCGCCACCGAGCCACTCACGCGGAATCATGAGGTCTTTTTTATCCTCGCCAAGCGAAAAAAAGCCCGTACCACGACGGGTGATTTGGATAATACCTTCATGCGTTTTGGAGTTCTTTTGGTCGGGGTTCATTCGCTCACTCTAACAGACCCGCCGCGCATATGCGAGTACATGATACGTGTGCTTCTGCAGACGGCGTCTCGGTTTTCATTTTTATTTATCCGCACGCCGCAGCGTTTCTTGCTCGTGCGTTTTGGCAATTAAACTAAACCTGCCCTCTACGCGTTATAGTACAATGAGGATACGTATCAGCTAACCACACCCGCATTATGAAAGGATATCTCACTAACATTGAGCAGGCGACAAAAGAAAATACTGACTATCGGCGCGTGCTCTACACCGCACGCCACAGCCAGCTGGTGCTCATGTGTGTCATGCCGGGCGAAGAAATCGGTGAAGAGGTGCATCCTCTCGATCAATTCATCCGTGTGGAAGAAGGAGAGGGGAAGGTTGTATTGGATGATGTAGAGCACCCGCTCCGCGAAGACGACGCCGTCGTAATTCCAGAAGGAACAAAACATAACGTTATCAACACGGGTACGACGCCGCTCAAACTCTACACCGTCTATTCGCCGCCAGAACATAAGGATGGCACGGTGCATTCCACCAAAGCCAACGAAAAAGAAGAGCATTTTGACGGTGTGACGACTGAGTAATCCACTGTGTCGGTTTGTACATGGGGCGGGTATCGGCTATAGTCAAAATATATTGAATTAGCCAGAGACGCCGTGCAACAACATTCGCATCAAACACTACGATCGTGGGCAAAGGGCATGCCATGCTCAAAAATGGTCTACCCCAACACGCACCTCGATCGCGCCAAGTACCTTTTTTGGCGAGCAGCAACACCAATTCATCCGTCTATTCGCGACGTCCTAACAACGCTCGGCATTTTTCGATACAGTGGTCGGCAACCTTTCTTGCTTGGGCACGTGGCTCCACACACCACCTTGAAGGAGTTTATACGCCACCTTATCAAGCGCGGCTACGGAAACCATTTCGTCGCGTGGCACGACAGCGACGAACTTGTGAGCTTGCGCATCGCCGACGGTTTTCGACGCCAATACCATCTGCGCGTGTTTGGTGATGGTGCCGTGCATGGGCACTACGAGTACACCCCGGAGGCGCACCCGTTTCTGCACCTCAACCAAATTGGTTTTGAGGACCGTCGGGATTTCTTTTTGGCACAGTGCGGCGAGTTAATAGTTCCAGCGACCGAAACAGAAGTGGCGGCCGCAACCGCACGCTACTACGCGCGGTGGCGGCCGCCGAGTCGAGCGGGGAAGGCCGCACTTGCCGAACGTCTCCCAACCGCACAGTCTTCATAGGAAGAACCGCGTTAGACCGGTATACTGTGCCACATGCAGGCGCGCCCATGGCGCCCCGTCTTTAATTTCTATGTCAACATCTGCACTTACCCTTCGCAATTTGGAAAAAACGTATGCCGACGGCACACGCGCACTCAATGACGTGTCGCTTGAAATCCCTATCGGCGACTTTTTTGCGCTTCTGGGGCCAAACGGTGCTGGCAAAACAACCCTTATCGGTATCGTTACCGGTGTCGTCAATAAGACCGGCGGCTCCGCACACGTTTTTGGTACCGACATCGATACGGCGCCGAGTACTGCGCGCCGTCACGTGGGCGTGGTGCCGCAAAACGTGAACATAAATATTTTCGAGAAAGTGATTGATATCGTCGTCAATCAGGCCGGGTACTACGGCATCGCGCGCTCGGTGGCGCTACCGCGCGCTGTTCAAATTTTGAAAGACCTCGGGTTGTATGAGAAACGCTCGGTTGAGGCGCGGGCGCTTTCAGGCGGCATGCTCCGCCGGCTCATGATTGCGCGCGCGCTCATTCACGAGCCGAAGTTTCTCATACTGGACGAGCCAACCGCTGGCGTCGATGTTGATTTGCGTCGTAGTATGTGGGACTACCTCACCGGCCTCACCAAACAAGGTGTCACCATCCTTTTGACCACGCACTACCTCGAAGAGGCCGAGCAGCTCTGCAAGCACGTTGCCATCATCAACGACGGTGTCATCATCACGAAAGGTACGATGGCAGAAGTGCTCGCTCTGCACGACGGCTCCACGCCGCGTGACGGCTACACGGGCGGGCGTCTCGAAGAAGTCTTTTTGCAGCTCACACACGACAAATCATGACACTCTACGAGGAATGGGTATCGTTTTACACAATCGTGCGCAAAGATGCGCAGCGCATTTTGAAGATCTGGCCGCAGACATTTATGCCGTCGGCCGTTACGTCGGCGCTGTATTTTCTCATATTCGGCGCGTTTCTGGGCAGTCGTATTGGCGAAGTGAACGGGGTCTCCTATATCATGTTCGTCGTGCCGGGCATCGTCATGCTTGCGGTGGTTACAAACGCGTTCTCGAACACCGCGACGGTCATATTTACGTCAAAATTCTTCTCGCGTAGCATTGACGAGATTCTCGTTTCACCCACGCCGCCTTGGGTGATGGTGGCTGGGTTTGTTACCACAGGCATCGTGCGCGGCGTAGGTGTCGGGCTTGTGGTGCTTGTCGTATCGCTCTTGTTTACGCATCTCGTTATTTCAAACGCACTCATTATTTTGCTTTTTCTTGTACTGACGAGCGCGCTGTTTTCGCTCGGAGGATTCATTAACGGGGTTTATGCCGATTCTTTCGATGGCATCAGTATTGTACCGACGTTTGTGCTCACGCCACTCGTGTATCTGGGCGGTGTTTTTTACTCCGCAAATTCGTTGCCGAGCTTTTGGGGTGCAGTCACGAAATTTAATCCAATTTTCTACATCATCAATGGCTTTCGCTACGGCTTCATCGGCACAGCCGATGTCCCACTCTTGGTTTCATTGGGAGTGCTTCTGGCGCTAGTGCTCGCGTTTGCCGTTACCGCCTGGTATCTCACCAAAAAAGGTCTTGGCTTGCGGCAATAGTGCCCGCACGAGGATTATAGAATACGCGCTTGACTTTGCGTCAAGGGTGTGCTTAGATAGGCTCCTCTGGGACAAGGGTTCCAGAGGAGCTTTTTTTGAAAAAAGCTCTTGATCTTTAAAAAGGAGGCAGTAAATGAAAAACGGCAGCTGGAAGAAGTTTTTGATCGGCGTCGTGGGCGCGGTGGTGCTCAGTTTCGGCATGGCCTCTCTGGCGCCCGTGGCGCGTGCCGCGGGCTTCTCGTACACCGACGGATCGGTGGACGGGGGTGCGGGTTTCTCTTCGCACTCGGGTGCCGCCGGTTTCTCCGGCGGGTTCAATACCCAGGCGGGGAGTGCCACCTGGAACGGCATGACCATCGTCGGTTCCGGCGGCAGCATCGGCGGTAACACCGGTGGACACGGCATGGGTACCGTCACCGGTGCCGCCGCGTCCGGTGGGTACGCCGACGAGAGCCATCACGGTACCGACGCGGGCACCTACTCCAATTCGGGGATGAGTGCGACCGCGGCGGGCCACGTGATCTCGTTCGGCTCCGCCGGTACGGGCGCCAACGCCAGTGCGATGCACGGACTGTTGTACTAGTTAATCCGTGCTACCGGCAGTACTGCCCTCGGGGAGCACGCTCCCCGAGGGCTCTCTCAAAAATTGGAGGTAAGCGGCAATGATGAAGACAAGTCTGGTGATGGTGCTGGCGGCGTGTATGTGGGCAAGCCCCACATTTGCAGCGCCAAGCGGCAACGCCGCGGCGTCGTCGAGCTCCAATTCGAGCGCGGCGGCAATCGGAGCGGTTGGTGCACCGGTCGCAAATGCGAACGGCGGCGCCGCAAATGCCCAGGGCGGCAACGCCGCGGCACAGGGCGGATCGGCAAAGTCGGCCATTAACGCCTCACAGAAGGTGTCAGGCATCAACGGGTCGGTGCAGACAAGCACCACCTTCAACCAAACCTTTGGGGGCAGTAAGGTGCCGGTGCAGGTGCCGACCGTCTTTCCAGCGGCGATCCCCACCCCCCAAATCTTTGGGAATCTGGGCACGCCACCGGTGGTGAAAGGAATCAAATTCATGGAGCAGTTCGTCACTTCGTGTGACATGACCGTCACTCGTGAAAATCCACTGACGCCAAAGCACTTTTCGTCGGGGGGTGTGGACATCACGTTTTATCCGACCCAGGAGTATTACTGGGCACCTCAGTATCCTCACGACTACTACAGAGGAGAGAAAATCCCCTGGAACGCCAAGCCGGTGAAGGTTGACCATGTGTCAATCATTATGCCGGCGCAGGCGATAGGGAAAAAATACCTATGCTTAGGTGCGTTACCTGCGCAGGCCAAGAGAGGGTCAATCAATCCTCTATCGCTGCCTGGCGAGGTGCAAAGGGCGGTCCGGTACCATCTGTGGGGGCACAAAGAGATGGATGTTATGCTCGTGCCAAATACAATCGCCGCGGCACGCGGCGTGCGTATGACAGGAGGTAGTTTTTCGATCCTCCCCGGGCTCGCTCTCGCGTCTTCGTCCATGTTGACGAATGGCGCGCTCGGAGTGAACTTCTCCGGTGGCCATGGATCGACGTATGCCTCGGCAAAGCTCGGGATGACGTTTCTGCTCGTTGCGCCATCCCCGTATGGGAGCGTTCTCGTAAAGAACGTGACGAAGTAACCTGCCTCTCAAGCAAGTTCTAAAGCCGGCAACGCAATTGCATTGCCGGCTTTTTCTTTTTCTCCTTTTTACGGGTATCTATTTACGTTTTTCCGTGTGTGTGCCATACTGAAAGAGAGCCCGCGCGGGCTTTTTATATTTATGGAAATCCGAAACATCGCCATCATCGCCCACGTTGACCACGGCAAGACCACCTTGACGGATGCCTTGCTGCGCCAAACCGGTGCAGTGGCCGAAGGTGTTTCGATGGATTCAAACACACTCGAACAGGAGCGCGGCATCACCATCTACTCCAAAAATGCTGCCGTCGAATACAAGGGCACGAAAATCAACATCGTTGACACGCCCGGCCACGCCGACTTTGGTTCGGAGGTGGAGCGCGTACTGCGTTCTATCGATTCAGTGCTGCTTGTGGTGGATGCGCAGGAGGGGCCAATGCCACAGACGCGTTTCGTGCTGAAGAAATCGCTTGAGCTTGGTTTGAAGCCCATTGTAGTTATCAACAAAATCGACAAGCCCGCTGCAGACCCCGCAAAATGCGAGGAGGATGTGCTGGAGCTTTTTTTGGAGCTCGGTGCTTCTGACGAACAGGCGGATTTCAAGGTGGTGTACGCCATTGGCCGCGAGGGCATCGCGAAGCGTGCGCTCGACGACGAATCCAAAGACCTCACGCCGCTGCTCGACGCTATCCTCGAGCTGGTGCCACCGGCGTCCACGCCTGAGCACGCTGAGAAACCATTGCGCCTCCAGTCATTTAACCTCGCGTATGACAATTTCCTCGGCCGCATGGCTGTCGCGCGCATCTATGACGGGGTCGTGCACGCGGGAGAGAATATTTTTATAAAAACGCCAGAGGGTGAATCGCGGAGTGGTAAGCTCACAAAAATTTTTACCTTCCGTGGTCTCGATCGTGTCGAAGCCCAAGCGGCGCCGGCGGGCGACATCGTGCTTATTGCTGGCTTGCCGGATATCGACATTGGCGAGACAGTTTGCGCCGAAGAGAGCGCTGAGCCGATGGCGGCTATTGCTATCGACGAGCCGACCATTACGCTCTCGTTTCTTGTGAATAACTCACCGTTTGCTGGACGCGAGGGCAAGTTCGTCACGACGCGTCAGATTCGAGAATACCTTGAACGCGATCTCGAAGTAAACGTTGGCTTGCGCGTAGATTTTTCACAAGCGGATCGTTTCGTCGTCTCGGGGCGCGGTGAACTCCATGTTTCGATTCTATTGGAAAACATGCGTCGTGCGGGATACGAGCTGCAGGTCTCCCAGCCGCAGGTGATTACCCATGAGGAGAACGGCGTAAAGACAGAACCGTTTGAGGAAGTTATCATTGATACACCTACGGAATTCCAGGGCGCCATCATTGAGCGTCTCGGCATGCGCAGCTATGCACTTACTGACTTGCGCGACCACGGTGCGACCGTGCGCCTGTCGCTTGAGGGCCCCACGCGCGGACTCCTGGGCTATCGTACGCAGTTCGTTATCGATACGAAGGGCGAGGGCATTCTTTCTTCGCGCGTCATCGGCTTCAAGCCATACGCCGGCGAAATTAAGAAACGCCAGGTGGGCTCGATGGTTTCTATGGTCGCGGGCAAGGCGCTTGGTTTTTCTCTTGCAAACTTGCAGGAGCGCGGTGTGCTTTACATTGATCCGGCGACGGAGGTGTACGAAGGACAGGTCATTGGCAACACCAGTAAGGGTGAGGAAATGTCAGTCAACCCGACGAAAGGTAAGCAGCTCACCAACATGCGCGCATCGGGCACGGACGAAGCGATTAGTCTTGTACCGCCGTTCCGTCTCACGATTGAGCGGGGTCTGGAAATCATGGCCGAGGACGAGTACTTGGAAATCACTCCCAAGAGCGTGCGCTTGCGCAAGCAGGTACTGGCCGGGTCTGGCCGCGCCAAAGCCAAGCGCAGTGGGACATAGGCATGCCATACCCCCGCCTCTCCACCGAGAGTGGAGTGGTGCAATTGAGAGTTGAATTCAGGTGCAGAAGCTTTGACAAAATGCGCTATTTGTCGTATTAAGTATAATGGGAAGTACTGAACGAACTAGATAACTAACCATACCGGCGATACCGAAGAGGAGATGTGCTATGAGCGCCATAACCGATGCTCTTGCAAGAGCGGGAGTCAGTGTTGAAAAAAAGATTTTTCGTCTTCGCGCGGACGAAGAGCTCCTGGTCATTTTTGGAGTACCCAGCAGAAAGGTCCCGGAGGGTGTGCAGGTGCATCACCGGTGCGGTGGCAGGAACATACGCCAGGCTTCGCCGCCACCCAAGAGCGACACGCGGTACCGTAACGTGAAGCTGGACTACGGCGGATTTTTGTCCCGGGTTACGGTTCAGACGGTTAGTCTGCAGGAGGCCAATGGAAGATACTGTGAAGTGTTCGTGCACTGCGTGGTGCACGCCGGTGGCCATGGGCTCGGTATCTGGGGTAGCGGAGTCTATGGACGGATGTTTCAAGACCTCCTGCGTGCTCACTGGACTACGGCGGTGCTTTCGCGCCCCGATGGCCTGTGCGCAGCATTGAAGCTGCGTGGGTATTCTACAAAGCTGTATACGCAAGCGCCGCAAGCGCGAATAGTACGCTTCGCCATCGGCGGATGATAGTTTCGACGGACTCGAGACGAAAGTATGAAGGGGCCGGCTGTGAAGCCAGGCCCCTATTTTTATGCGGTCGGTCGTTACTCGCCTCGTATCGTGTTTAAGTTAGGTAGGGTATACTTAATGCGCAGTTATTTAGCATATTTATTTTGTATGGATACACATTCTTCAAATGATCAGCACGGTGGCGATCGCTATCTATCCGTTGCGGTGGTGTTAGGGGCGCTTATTATTGGTGCGGCTTTGTATTTTGGCCACAGCGCAACGCCGGCTACGACCGGCACCACCGGCCAGCAAACAGCGCAGCCGGCGGTTAATATTAAGGACATCAAAACCGCAGGCGACCCGTACATCGGTAATGCGAACGCACCGGTCACGGTTGCGTTCTGGAGCGACTATCAGTGCCCGTTCTGTAAGGCGTTTGAAGTGGGTGGCGTGCAAGGAATCAACATTGCTCCAGCGCTTCCGGAAATTATTAAAAATTACGTTGATACCGGTAAAGTGAAAGTTGTCTTTATGGACTTTCCATTTCTCGGCGTCTTCCCTGGCAGTAATCCGGCACGCGATGACTCAACGACAGGAGCGCTTTATGGCCGTGCAGTTTGGAAACTCTATCCGAAACAGTACTTCGCATGGCGTACGGCGATGTACAAGGCGCAGGACGCAGAAGGCAATCAGGGGTTTGGCGATGCCGCGTCGATTGACAAGCTCGACGCAACGATTCCAGGTCTTGATGCGCAAGCAATTACGGCTGATATACAAGCGAATAAGGCGACCTATCTCGCCGCGATTGCTGCCGATAAAACACAAGGACAGCAGATTGGTGTAAACGGGACACCCTCGTTTGTTGTCGGAACCGATTTCATTCAGGGGGCGGTCTCGTATGCAACCTTCCAGAGCGCAATTGACACAGCGCTTAGCAACGCCACAACAACACCATAATAGAAGTCGCGCACAGTGTGCGAACGTGCACGACCGGCGCCAAGGCGCCGGTCGTGTGTTTTTCGGATGCGGTATGCTGCGCTCGACCGCGCGCGTTAGTCGTTTGTGGCTGCGGAAGTATACGCAGTCACTTTACGCCAATGCGCATGTCCCACATATACAAATATAATGACAACACCAACGAGTATGGGCCACCGCCAGAAACCGAGCGCATGAAACGTGTAGAATCCAAAGAAGAATGACAAGGTTGCAAGCGTGGTCGCCCACACGATTGCGCCCGCTACTGAAGCGGACAAGAAGCGGCCATACGACACACCGAAAAAGCCGCAAGCCATATACATTGAGAAACGAAATCCTGGCACAAAGCGTGTTGTAAAAACTGTTGAGCCAGAACGTTCTCGAAGGAGTAGTCGCAGGGGAGCGACTCGTTCATGCTCGACGATGCGTCGCGCAAAGCGATAGCGAGTGGCAAGCCGACCGATGGCAAAGGAGATTGAGTCGCCAATCACAATACCGATGATAAGCACTACGATACCAAAGAGGAGTGGGATGTGATGGTCGGCGGCAGCAACACCAACGACTGCAATAGTCAGTTCCTCGAGCACGATAACGCTCGGAATGATGATAAATGGCAGCAGCCACAACGATACAGACGCTGTAACCAGATGATGGAACAAGAAAGGTCGAACACGCATGAGATTTTCATAATACCGCATTGACGGCGTACCCGCTTGCTTCGCAGCGTGACCATGGCGCATACTGTGTGGGTAGCAGATATGGAAACAAACGATCCTGGCCATCGTATATATAGGCATGGAGTTCGCATGGATGCGCAGGACCTCACTGATGAACTAATTGCGCACCGCGCACTCCTCGATAAGGAGCAGTTCGCAGTTCTGATTGACCGGTATGCCGAAAAACTCACGCGGTATCTGTGGCGGCTTGGCGTTTCGGTACGAGAAGATCGCGAGGATCTTTTACAAAACGCATTTTTAAACGCCTATCGCAACCTCAACAGTTTTGATTCGACGCTTTCGTTTTCATCGTGGATATATCGCGTCGTGCATAATGAGGCAATGAGTTTTTTCCGGCGCAAAAAGTCCAGGCCAGAAGTTAAACTCGATGCAGAAGGGGAGTCATTGTTTTTTGCCATTGAAGACGAACAAGCTGATGCAAGTGCATCAACCGAACTGCGGCTCTCTTCAGAAGAGCTCTCGCGAGCACTGGACGTACTCTCAGAGAAATATCGCGAGATACTCGCCCTGCGTTTTTTTGAGGAACGATCTTATGCGGAGATTTCTGATATTCTCCAAATGCCGATCGGCACTGTTTCTACGATGATTCATCGCGCCAAGCGCGCGTTGCGTAAACAGCTTGGAAACCGTTTACCGTAACCGTGTATGACACATCACCACTCATCTAACAAACGTACTGAACAACCGCCGACACTTTCGACGCGGGTTCTTGCAGAGATAGAGCGTGAGCAGGTAGTACCGCGTCCACGGTGGACGTATGTGGCCGCTAATCGCGCGCTTTGGGTTACGGCGGTGCTCGCAATTGCTGTTGCAGCACTGGCTGCGGCAGCGACCATTTTTATCCTCGCTAATGCCGGCTGGCAGTACGCTTCTGCCACGCATGGCACGGTCTTCGCGCTACTTCTGGCAGTTTTGCCAAGTGTCTGGCTCGTTGCGCTTATCGTATTTGCACTCGTTGGGTACTGGAATATTCGCCACACGACGCATGGGTATCGCTACCCACTCCCTCTTGTGGTCGCGGGGGTCGTACTTTTGGCACTTCTTTCTGGCGCGGCACTTTTTGCGGCGGGGTTAGGGCAGGGGGTGGAAGAAGGCCTTGGACGGCATCTGCCTTTTTACCGGCCATTTCTCGACCAGGAACGTTCTTGGTGGCTCGACACGAGCCAGGGATTGCTTGTCGGCAATATCATCTCGCTTGCACCGGACCTTTCTTCATTCACGCTGCGCACCAGCTCGGGTAAGGTGTGGCGCATTGACGCGTCTGATTTGCGGATAGCTGATTTTTCTGTCTTGGCCCGCGGTGGGTTGGTGCGCGTTGTGGGCGTGCCGCGTTCAGCCACATCAACAGTGCCTTTTCACGCCTGCTTCGTTTTCCCATGGCAGATATATGGTGCGTTCCCGGTACCTATCCCGCCAATCGCCGCGTTCACTGCTTCCACAAGTGAAATAATTTCACGTGGAGCACGTAGTGAATTGTGTAGGGGCGTTCGCCCTTACCAATCGCTTCGCGCGCTCGAGCCAAACGAGTAGACAGTCCGATGCGAGCCGGACCGACTTCTCGATACATTCTCGAGCGCGCGTTGCTATACTCATATGAGTCGCGCACAGCGCACACGCGCCGCTATGGATGCCAAACATTTCGAACAAATAGCTGCTGAGGAATTCGCGCATGTTCCATCGCGCGTTGCGAGGCGGCTTTCCAATATTGCGCTACTCATCGAAGATGCTCCGACCGTAGCCATACGCACTGAAGAGAAACTCAAGGCTACCGAGACATTGCTGGGACTGTATCGTGGTGTTCCTGCAAATGCACGAGGGGCGGGGTATGGTATCGGTATGACTGCTCCCGATACCATAACGCTCTATCGGATACCGGTTCTTACACGCGCGCGGATCGAGGCACCTGGTGGTGTAATCGATGAAGAAACGGTTCGCCGAATCGTACGCGAGACATTATGGCACGAGATTGGTCACGCCTTTGGGCTTTCTGAGCCTGCCGTCGAAGCGCGTGAAGCTGCAGGAACAAATCATTTTAATGACGAACGCGACTAATGGCTGGACAGTTGCTCACCTAGTCTTTTGGGGCTAGGATACCACCATCTATGACCTTCACGGCTCGCTGGACTATTCTTATCTGCTCATTTTTTGGCATTGCCGATTCGGCTTACTTAACTGACCAGGCGCTTCGCGGCGTACCTCCCACCTGTAGCATTGGGGGCGCTGATGGGTGCCGCACGGTAGCTGAAAGCGCGTACTCGCACCTTTTTGGCATTCCGCTTGGCATATATGGTATCGCGTTTTACACGGCGATTTTTGTTTTGATCGCAGTCGTTCTTTTGTGGCCACATCGGCATGTGCAAGCGGCGATACAGGCGTTTGCTGTGTTGGGTGTTGGAGCGTCGCTCATCTTTATGGGCATACAATTTTTCCTGATACACGCCATGTGTATCTATTGTGAGAGCTCGGCCGCACTAACGGTATTTATTCTTATTGCTGCATTTTGGCGTTTGCCGCAGGCCACGTGGTCGCCGAGTCATCCGCCCGTTCCATAACAACTTCTCACAAAGAAAGGACCGCGGTATACTGGCGGGTATGAAGCGCATCGTTGTCCTGTTTGCGGTTCTGCTCGTGCCGATAGGTGCGTTTGCCGCAGCGCAAAACACCGTCACGACCACCGCGTCGTCGGATCAAAATGTCTACTTGGTAAGCGGTAGCGTGACCGTCGCCACCAGCACGTTGGGTGATTTGACGGCGATCGGTGGGTCTGTCACCACATCTTCCTTTGTGGGAGGTGACGCACTATTAGCTGGCGGATCGATATTATTGCAAGGCCGGGTTGTCGGAGATGCCCGGCTGGTGGGCGGCCAGGTGACCGTGAGCGCCCCGGTGGGTGGCGATTTGGCCGTCGCCGCGGCCTCCATCGAGGACACTGCCGCTCACGCAAGGCGAATATTTGCGGTAGGGGGGACCGTTCGATTGGAGTCCGGGTCGCGCGGTGCGGTAACGGTATACGGGAATGATGTCTATTTGTCTGGTACGTTTGATGGAAACGTGCATATTAGCGCCCTGAATACGCTCACGCTCGCACCGCATACCGTTATTCACGGTACGTTGCGTTACGAAGCTTCTGAAGTAGCACTAATTCCCGATTCTGCGTCGGTTGATGGTGGAGTGACATACACGGGCGCGTCATTCCTTCCCACGTCACAGGAGGCAGCAGCATTCGCGCTTGCGGGCATCGGTATCTTCTTCCTCGTGCGTATTTTAGGGGCGCTTATCATTGCTGGTCTTTTGGCCGGACTCTTCCCAGTTTTTACTAACCGTGTCGCCAATGACGTGCTCAAAAAGTCGGCGCGACATGTATTGCTCCTCCTTCTCCTTGGTTTCGGTGTCCTAGTTGCTACACCGGTATTGATTATCCTGCTTGCACTCACGTTCGTTGGGCTTGGCATTGCGTTTATTCTCGGCGCGGCATATGCACTACTTATTATCTTGGCGATTGCGTACGCTGGCATCATTTCTGGGGCCGCACTTTCTCGTGCACTTATGAAGCGTCCATACACCACATGGCGGGATGCTATCTTTGGTATGTTAGTGCTTATGCTCGTCGGTATCATTCCATTCGTCGGAGGCATCGTGACCATACTTCTTACCTGTCTTGCTGCAGGTGCGCTCGTCTCGCTATTTTACACTGCCGCTTTCACCCGCACTGATGCGGGGGAAGGATCGGTGACGTATACCAACAAATAATTTCTTCTATCTATGAAAAATAAAACACCCACTCCCTACACAGCCCCACCAACCATTCTGGTCATCTTTGGCATAACCGGCGACTTGAGTCGCCGCAAGCTCCTGCCCGCACTTTGGCACCTTTTCTATACTAACCAGCTATCTGCGCCATTTCGGGTCATTGGTTTTGCTCGTCGTGATTTTAGTACTGACGAAATCCGTGCGTTTGTCCGAGAAACGCTTGATGATCTACTCGCCGCGGCAGACAAGAACACCGCACAGCGTTTTCTGGATAACTTTTTCTACCAGCAAGGACAATTTGATGCTGCCGCACCATATGATGCGTTAGCCGCTCGAATCAAGGATGCTGAGCAGGCACTTGGCGCTCCTGCTACTACTATCTTTTATTTATCGATTGCACCAGTGCACTACGAGACCGTTTTTCAAGCGCTGCATGATTCCGGGGTCGTTGACGTCGCAACTGATACGCGCACTCAATCACGTATTCTGGTTGAAAAGCCTTTTGGTCGAGACACAGAAACTGCGCAGGCACTCGATGAAAAACTCGGACATCTTTTTCGAGAAGAACAGATTTATCGCATCGATCACTACTTAGCGAAAGAGACCGTACAAAATATTCTCAATTTCCGCTTTTCGAATTTTATTTTTGAACCCATTTGGAACAAGGATGGTATCGAGAAGGTACATATCGAGCTCTTAGAGACGCTTGGCATGGAGGGGCGCGGTGCGTTCTATAGCGATACGGGGGCTCTGCGTGACGTAGGGCAAAATCACCTACTACAGCTCTTGGCAATGGTGGCGATGGAGAACCCGGGGCAGTACGAGGCTGCGCACGTTCGCGTAAAACGCGCCGAGGTGCTCGCGCGGCTTCGTGCCGTATCAGAAACAGACCTTGCGCGCAGTGTCGTACGCGGCCAGTACGAAGGGTTTGCAAAAGAGCCTGGCGTTACACACGATCCCCAGACTGAAACATATTTCAAGCTGCGCGTTTTCCTGGATGACCCGGTGTGGGAGGGCGTGCCTTTTATTCTGGAAAGTGGTAAGCGCATGCGAAAAGATTTGACGCGAGTCACCATTTACTTCAAACACGCCAGTCGCACGCTTTGTCCTTTGGACGATGATCATCCATGCCAAAATACGTTAACATTTGAGATAAAACCAACTGAAGGCATCACCGTATCTTTTTGGGCAAAGAAGCCAGGATTTTCCAACGAAATCGAACAGCGCGCTCTACACTTTGACTACCGTGCCCGTTCGACAGACGAACGGCTACCCGACGCATACGAACGCGTGCTCTACGACGCCATTCGAGGCGACCAAACACTTTTTGCCAGTACCGAGGAAGTGCATGCTGCGTGGCGCTACATCACACCGATACTTAAAGAATGGCAGAAGGTACCTCTTGAACCATACGCGCCTGGTGGTGACGGCCCTGAGTCACGCGCAACACTATGACAAGTAGCGCAGCCGATCGCGCTCTGCGCATAAAGAAAATTGTTTCGTATCTAAAAAAAACATACCCCAACCCCAAGAGCGAACTTACCCACCGCACTCCGTTTCAGTTTGTTGCAGCGGTAATTCTTTCAGCCCAGTGCACCGACAAGAACGTGAACCGGCTCACCGAAACGCTTTTTAAGAAATACAAAACGGTAAGCGATTTTGCAGGTGCCGACTGTGCCATGTTTACGAAGGAGATTTCATCCATTCCATTTTTTCGTAACAAAGCAAAGAACATCATCGGCGCAGCGAAGGTGGTGCGCGACAACTTTGGTGGGAAGGTGCCGCGTACCGAAAAAGAACTCATAACGCTCCCCGGCGTCGCATATAAGACCGCGCATGTCGTGCTCGGGGAGCTCTACTCAACATGGGAGGGTATCGCTACCGATACGCATGTACGGCGGTTCGCGCTTCGGTTTGATCTCACGAATAACACCGACCTGACCAAGATTTCTAAAGACCTAGAGGCACTCATACCGAAAAAAGACTGGAAATATGTCAACAACGGTCTCGTGCTCTATGGCCGCTACGTGTGTCCAGCACGTCCACACGACTGCACAGAGCACCCGCTCACACAGATCTGGCCGCCTGCCGCCTCGCGCTGGCCGAAGGCAAAGTAGGACGCGAACACCCGCCTGGCTGTGATTTCTGGGTACGGAATATTTTTCTGCTGAAAAATTTTCTCCTGCTCGGCCCGTCGGCCTGTGCAGAACCCCGAAAATCACAGCCAAGCGGCGTGCGCGTAACCCCTAATCAGTTAGGTAGCATGTAACGTACTATTATGGACTGACAGGTAGTGTTCGACGTTTTTGTGGCTATTTCTTACGTACGAGACACCACTGAAGAGAGTAGTGTAGGATAGGGGCATGTCAGGGAAACGGCCGGTAGCAGCGTTTGATATTGACGGAACGATTTTCCGCTCATCGCTTCTCATTGAGCTTGTGGAACGACTCATTGAAAAAGGTGTGTTTCCGCGCGAAACGCGTGCCGTCTACGCAAAAGAGCATCGGGAATGGCTTGACCGCAAAGGCGACTACGCCTCCTATATCCGTAAAGTCATCGACGCCTTCGGTGCGCAACTCAAGGGCGTACCATACGGCGACGTGGCGGATGCCGCGGGCGAGGTGATTGAAGAAATGAAGGACCGTGTATATCGCTACACGCGCGATCTGGTGAAAGACCTCAAGAGGCGCGGATATTATCTGCTCGCAATTTCCCACTCGCCAAAGTTCATTGTTGATGGTTTTGGATACGAAATGGGCTTTGATAAAACATATGGTATTTTTTACGCGACGGGTGCTTCGAGTGCCTTTACAGGTGCTATTGAAGACGAGGAACTTATCATGAACAAGGGTACTATATTGCAGCGCGCCGTCCACAAAGAAAATCTGACGCTTGATCAATCCGTCGCTGTTGGCGATACCGAGAGCGATTTGCCGATGCTCGAGCTCGTCACTACGCCAATCGCGTTTAATCCAAACCAATTGCTCTATCGTGAGGCAAAGAGAAATAGTTGGAAGATCGTTGCGGAGCGCAAGGACGTGGTGTATGAGTTTTAAGCAGTCTGGGTTCACAGCGACGCGTAAGAAACCATCTCGAGAGTACACGTCGCCTCGCCCAGCCGCTCGGCGCGATCACTCTCGGCTCGCAAATTCCGGCGCAGCTCCAAAACGGCGCCAGAATTACCATGCTGCTTCGCCTGCGAGAGTCTCTCGCGATGGTTTCTTACGCGCGCCGTACAAGGGCACTGTGGCGGCATTCCGCCGCGCGGTGTGGGTGTATTATCGAAAACATGGGCGACACAACCTACCTTGGCGAAAGACCACAAATCCCTACCGTCTCCTCGTATCGGAAGTGATGCTTCAGCAGACGCAGGTGGAGCGAGTCGTGCCGTTCTATCGCGCATTTTTGAAACAGTTCCCAACAGCGCAAGCGCTCGCAGAGGCGCCGCTCGCTCGTGTGCTCTTAGCCTGGCAGGGGCTCGGGTACAACCGTCGGGCAAAGATGCTCCAGGCGGCAGCACGTGCCATTGCTGTTCACGGAGTGCCGCGTAGTGTGGCGGCGCTCGAGGAATTGTCTGGTGTGGGGCCGTACACTGCACGCGCCGTCGCAGCGTTTGCGTGGAATACAGACGAAGTGCTTATCGAGACAAACATTCGCACCGCGGGTATCCATCATTTTTTTCCGCAGCGCCAGGACGTATCCGATACAGAAATCAAAGCCGTGCTCACGCGTGCCTTGCCGCCGGGCCGCTCACGCGAGTGGCACTGGGCACTTATGGACTACGGTGCGTATCTAAAACATTCAGGCATTTCTTACAATACGCACAGTCGTCACTACACCAAACAATCAAAGTTTACCGGTTCTTTTCGTGAGGCACGTGGAGTGGTGCTTCGTACGCTTGCTGCGGGACCCATGAGTGCGCAGCCGCTCTATTTCGTGCTTGGCAAGGACCGTGCCATACAAGTGAAAAGCGCGTGCAGGGCACTTATGTCTGAAGCACTTATCAAGAAAGTGAATCGTCGCTACCAGCTCCCAACCTAACGGAAATCACGAATAGAAAGTGCCGCTGTCACGCCAATGATCCCGATGAGCACCCCAGTAATGAGGAAGAGGGCAAAGAAACCATCAATAAACAGCAGCATACTACCAATGAGTGGCGCAATGAGACCCGAAAGCGGCCAGAGGATTCGATAGAACGCAATGGTCTCGATGTCGGTTTCTGACACACGCCGAAAGAAATGCGCTTCGGTCATGGACTCCACAAGCGCTGCGCCAACGCGCGAAAGTAACAGGATGCCCACAATGAATGCGATAGACGAGGTACTCGTGATGAGTGAAACTGCTGCGAGCGCGCTGCCCATAATAACAAAACCAAGCACCATGAGCTCTTTATCGCCCAGGTAGTTGTCTGCAATAAATCCAGCAGGATATTCGATAAATATAAACGGCAACAGAATGATTGCGAATATCCACCCGAGTGTGCTCCACGGAATATGCAGCGTGTCATGTAGATACAATGGCACATAGAGGGGTGCCCATATATAAAAGAGATATAGCAACAGGTGCCCCACCGAAACTGCCGTGAGATCGCGGTCGTGCAGTATGGTGAGAAATGTCTCTTTTGCGTGCGCGAGGCGAGGCGGTTTCCCGGCAGGGAGCGTGCGTGTAGCAAAAATAACAATCACCGGTATAAGCGCCACAGCTGCTGCCAGAAATACTCGCCCGTACGCATTGCTCGTGTCAAGTACTGCGCCAAGCACGAGTGGTGCGCCAAGTTCGGCAACATTCCACGCGGTAAGGAAGAGGGTACGTACACGCCCCGTTACGGTCTCCTCTTTTACTGTGGCTTCAAGGAGGAGATCGAGCGTGTAGCCAAGAAATGGTTGTAGCGCGACGGCAAGTGCGACCAATGGCACGACAGCAAATTTGTTTGGGCCTGCCGCAAGGGCAAAGAGTACAAACATTTGTGCAACCGTGAGCAGGATTGCTGCCTGTTGGGCACCGATGCGCGCGACAAGTTTAGGTAGAGCAAAGAAAGCTCCACTGGCGAGTGCCGCGCCAGCGGCGATTACCAGGCCAGTGTATTGTACGGGCATGAAGTTCGCCAAGTAGGGAAGGAGAACGTATACCACAATTGCGACCGAAAACCCAAAGAAGAAATTTGTGACGGAGAGCGTTATGCGTGGATGCATTGTGGCTTTTACTGTAGCATACGAAAAACGCGCGCCCGCGGCGCGCGTTTTTGTCGCACAGAAGGAGTGACTACACCCCGATTAGCACTGGAATGACCATCGGTGCCTTGTTAGTACGAGTAAACAAGAAGCTGGCGACTGTGTCAGTGAGCACGTTCTTTACATAGTCGAGATCGACCGGATTCATACCGCGCGTTGAGTCCTCCACCGTCTTTTTGATGAGGAGTCGTGCTTGATTTAGAAGGTCTTGCGATTCACGCAAGTAGATGAATCCGCGGGAAATAATGTCGGGCGATTTTCGAAGCCGACCAGTTTTTAGCTGCACCGTTGCGATGATGACGAACATGCCATCTTTGGCAAGCATCTGGCGATCGCGAATGACGACTTCCTGCATATCGCCAATAGCGAACCCATCTACGACGAGGGGCGCAGAAGGCACTTTTTCTTTGTGTACTAGCATCTCTGTGCCGTTCACGATGTCGATGACGGTGCCGTTGTCCGGAATGATAATCGTGTCTCTCGGGCGACCTGCTTGCTCAACCGCTTTGGCGTGACATGTTGTCATGGAGCGGTAGCCGTAGCCCGGCATGAAGAAGTTTGCATGAACTTGCTGGTTAATCCACACCAGTTCACCGGAGTTTCCGTGGCCAGTTGAGTGCACATCTGAAGAACGGTAGTGGATAATCGTCACATTGTGGCGGTACAGGTTATCTTTCAGTTTCTGCACCGCAATCTCGTTTCCTGGAATCACTGAGGACGAGAGCACAATCGTATCGCGTTCCGACAGCTGGATAAATTTGTGCTGCTTGGTCGCGATGCGCATGAGTGCCGCAAACTCTTCACCCTGAGCGCCAGTCGAAAGCACCACAATCTTGTCGGGCGGGTAGTCGGCAATTTCTTGTGCCGGAATGATTGTGTCTTTCTTGACCTCAAGGAGGCCAGTTTTCTGGGCAATCTCAATGTTCGTGCGAATAGAGCGCCCTTCAGTAACGACTTTCTTACCAAGCGATTCAGCAATCTGAATAATGCGGATGATGCGCTCGAATTGTGACGCGAACGTGCCAATGATAAGGCGGCCGGAAACAGTCCGCACGATGTCTTCGAGCGTTTGGTGGACGCGTTTTTCCGGGATGGAGAAACCGTCTTTCTCTGCATTTGTGGAATCAGCAATAAAGAAGATATTGTTGTCTTTGCTGATCTCTCCCCAGGTCTTCTTTTCGTGATCAGCCGGTACGCCATCGTCGTGATCGAGTTTGAGATCGCCGGTAACGACGACGTTACCTTGCGGCGTTGAAAGCGAGACCCCCATGGAATCAGGAATCGAGTGCGTGACTGGAAAGAAACGAACTTTCGTGTTGCCAATGGTACGCTCAGTGCCGGTTTCTACCACAACAATCTCGGGCTTGGGGACATCAGGGTATTCTTCCTGGCGTTTGGCGATCATGACTGCCGTAAGATTTTGGGTATAAATTGGTGGATTACCAAACCGATTCAAGACAAACGGAATGCCGCCGATGTGGTCGAGGTGGCCGTGTGTCACAATTGCACCGCGTATGCGGCTCTTATTTTTTTCAAGGTATTTCGTATTTGGCAGGATGTAGTCCACACCAGGTGAGGTGTCTTCGGAGACAAACTGGAAACCGACATCCATAACGAAAATATCGCCATTTACGTCGATTGCCACCATGTTGCGGCCCACTTCTTCGACACCGCCGAGCGGCACAATGCGCGCGACGTTTGCCGCAGGTGCCTCTGGGAAATAATCAACGGCCCGTTTTGCTCGTGGTGTGTTCGCTGCGGGACGGCGTAACATGCGTTGGATACGTCGAGTGGCGCCGCCTGGTCGCGGTGGGCGCGCAGAACGTGCGCCGCTGCGCGCGCCCGGGCGCGCAGTACCACGAAATGGCATTCGATGCGCTCCTTGGTTTCCGGTAGAACGTTTGTTTGAATTCGGTGCTGGCGCTGGTGCTGGCGCTGGGGTAAAGGTCATGGTGTATTGTTTAATGAATAGGTTATTAAGCTAAGATGATTAAGGGCAAGGCCCGTACGGAAAAACGAAATACTATAGGTCGTGGTCTTGTGTACTTACTGGTAGCGAGTCAAAAAAGGCCACACGAGGTCGGTTTGCTCGTACCACGAAGCGATTGAGGCGAACCGATCCGATGGAACGGCGATGGGTGGCAGTACAACGCCCTTGAGAGAAGTAGGGAGTGTATACGTGAAGCGTGGTGTGTACAGGAACGCTGCAGGGTAGTCAGCACTCACTGCCTTCTCGATGCCGTTGAGGTCCGCGAGACGTTGTTTGGGGCTGCTGGTTGCGCGCGCATCTGCCAAAAGACTATCCACAGTCTTATTGGCGTACATCGCGATATTCAGGCCCGGGTCGTTGCGCTCAGACGAATGCCAAAACGGATACAGATCTTGATCATGTCCGATTACCATGCCGAACAAAAGGGCGGAATATTTACGCGGCCGAATCACGTTGGTGTTCAAGTCTCCTGGCTCGTATAGTTCAATGGAGACGGCGATACCGAGTTTCTCCCAGTCGTTTCGAACCGCAGAGGCGACCAATTTTAGCTCCGGCGCGTTTGACGTTTTAATAGTAATCGAACCGAATGAGAGTTTCAGACGAGCGTTCTTCCATTGCCGAGCATTGCCGTCATACGTCCAGCCGGCGTTTTCAAGCACAGCTGCCGCATTGCGAATGGTATCGGTGCTGCTTGGCGGCGGTGTTTGTGTGACGCCTGTGCCGGGCGGTATTGGCCCGCCAAGTGTCGTCGCATATCCGCTAAGAATGTTGTTCACGATATATTTTCGATCGATTGCCACTGAAAGCGCTTGGCGAATTTCTTTATGCGTCAGAATAGGATCCTCATTAGCATTGAAGAATACGCCGAAAACGCTTGACAATGGCGCGGTCACCATTCGTGCTCCGTTCCCGGGGGTATCGTACGCGCTTTGTATCGCACCGTTTGCGAGTGCCGCAGCAAGAGCTGCGCGGTTCGAATAGAATTTTATGTTCATACCGTCCAGATAGGGCTGCCCAAGTACGTAATTGTTTGAAGCCGAAAGATCGTACTCGGTGATAATGCCGTTTGAACGTATCGTGTTGCGCACAATAAACGGTCCTGCGCCTACCGGATCTATCTCAAGGTTCACAAACGGAAATTGCGCGTCAGAAACGTTGCGCCATAGGTGCGCAGGCAGGATGCCAAGCGTTGCGTTTTCCAGAAAAGGCGCATAGGGTGTTGGCAAGATAAAACGCACTGTGTGCGAATCAACTGCAGTAACCGTGACGCCGCTCCAATTAGCAAACTGCGGACTTTTGAGCGCAGGATCCTGTGCTTTCTCAACCGTAAAGACCACATCTTCGGCAGTAACCGGTGTACCGTCTGAGAAGCGTGCATTTTGTCGGATGGTAAACGTGTAGGTTTTTCCATCAGGCGATACGGTATAACTTTTAGCAAGTACGGGAACCAACGTGCCGTTGTTTGAGAGCCCCATGAGGCCCGCGTAGGTGAGCGCCGTGATGTCGCGATCTGCGTCTGAGATTGCGAGCAACGGATTCACGTAGCGTGGCGAGCCGAGATCGCCTTCGACGAGCGTGCCACCGTGTGCCGGAACCGAAACAAGAAACGTACGCTCAAGCGCGCGTAGCCCGACCATGCTGGTAACGATTATTGCTAGCGCAAAGATGGTGAGAAGCGCCTGATCACCCCTGGTAAGGGTGCGCGTATAGGCATCTAGGCGTGTGAGCGGTCTCCACGATCGGTGTCGCGTTGCGGCATTAATCAGCTCCGTCCAGCGGCCGGTCGCTTTGTCTGGTCTCGAAGAAGGTATCGGATCAGCATCCTTTTTTCTGAATAGTCTCATGTGCGGTTACTTGCCGGAAGCCGGCCCACGTATGCGGTCTGCTTTTTACAGCACTACGCCCCTTGCAGAAGGAAACTCGCAATAGCCGTGCCGACGAGGAGAACAGAAAGCGCAATCGTCGCGCGGAAAAGAAAAAGTTCCGCACCACGGCGCTTGTAGAACGTCGACGCAAAATTGTCACCTCCGAAGGCGCCGCCAAGGCTGGCACCGCGCTGCTGAAGAACGATAGCGAGGATAATCAGCAGTGAGAGGACGATTTCTGCGTACGGCAAAATAGTGAGTCCATCCATCTGTGCTTGCGAGGATAGCATGGTCTGCCAGTGTCGCGCAAGCGTCGCGCAGTGTATTGCGTAGTCGCGCAATATTCTCTATAGTAGCGGGGTAGCGCACCAGCGCGAGCAAGGGTGCGCGCTCTGTATTATTATCAGCATATCTGTGCGATATTTATTTATTACCTATGGCAAAAGAACAGATTTCCATTACACCACTTGGCGACCGCGTGGTTGTGAAGCCTTCTGGAAAAGACGAAGCCGCAAAATCCCCATCGGGAATTATCATTCCTGAGACCGCAGCGAAAGAAAAACCGGAGCACGGCACCGTTGTTGCCGTCGGTCTCGGTAAATACGAGGACGGTACGCGTGTGCCGATGACTGTGAAAGTTGGTGACACGGTCTTGTTTTCAAAATATGGCTACGACGAGGTGAAGATAAGCGGGCAAGAATACTACATCCTCTCTGAGTCGAGCGTCCTCGCAATTATTCCTAAGAAATAACCACCATGGCAAAACAAATACTATTTGGCGAAGAGGCACGCCGGAAACTACATGAAGGCATCAGCAAGGCGGCACAAGCCGTTAAGGTAACGCTCGGTCCGCGCGGCCGAAACGTCGTTCTCGATCGCTCGTATGGCGGTCCGCGTATAACGAACGATGGCGTCTCGATTGCCAAGGAAATTTCGTTCAAAAATAAGTTCGAAAATATGGGCGCTGAGATTGTGAAAGAAGTAGCCAACAAAACCAATGACGGTGTGGGCGACGGTACCACGACGACTGTGGTACTCCTCGAGTCGATGGTTGAAGAGGGTCTTTCGCACCTCGTGAAAGGCGCAAACGCTATGGCAATTCGCACGGGCATGGAGACCGCGCGTGATATGGCGATTGCGGAAATAAAAAAAATGGCCAAGCCGATTGCTGGTAAGGCTGACGTAAAGCAAGTGGCGAGCATTGCGGCGGAGTCAGAGGAACTCGGCACGATTATTGCGGAGACCGTGGAGAAGGTCGGCAAGAACGGCGTGGTGACGGTTGAAGAGTCGCAGAGCACCGAGCTTTCCTACGACATCGTCGAGGGGCTCCAAATTGACAAAGGCTACGTCTCGCCTTACATGGTGACCAACCCCGAGCGCATGGAGGCAGAGTATCGTGATGCGCACATTCTCATTACTGATAAAAAGATTTCCAATGTGCAGGAAGTGCTGCCACTCCTTGAGAAGATCGCGCAGAGCGGCAAACGCGAGCTTGTTATTATTGCGGACGATGTTGAGGGTGACGCACTTGCAACGTTTGTGGTGAACCGCCTCAAGGGTACATTCAACGTGCTTGCGGTAAAAGCACCAGGCTATGGTGACCGCAAAAAAGATCTACTCGCCGACATTGCCGCAGTGGTGGGTGCGCAGGTCATCTCTGCCGATACGGGCGACACGTTCGAGAGCGCAACAATCGCAATGCTCGGCAAGGCTAGTCGCGTGGTCGCCAGCAAGGACAGCACCGTTTTTGTGGGCGGTAAGGGCAAGAAAGCCGATATCGAAGCGCGCGTAGCGCAGTTACGAGCGTTGTACGGGCAGACAGACTCGAAGTTCGACAAAGAAAAGATTGAAGAACGTATCGCTAAACTCTCGGGCGGTGTGGCGGTCATTCGTGTGGGTGCCGCAACCGAGACAGAGATGAAGTACCTCAAAGACAAGATTGACGACGCCGTGAAAGCGACCAAGGTTTCGCTTGAGGAAGGTATCGTACCGGGCGGCGGCACCGCGCTTGCGAAAGCAGCACGTATCTTGGTTGCCAGCAAGCACGCTCCGTCAAATGGCGACGAGAAAACCGGCTTCGACATTGTTGTGCGCGCACTTGAGCAGCCGCTGCGACAGATAGCGCTCAACGCAGGGAAGGACGACGCGTCCCTCATCGTGCGCGAGATTGCCGACGCCAAGGGTTTCGCTGGCTACGATGCACTCAACGACGAGATTGTTGCGGACATGGCCAAGGCGGGAATTATTGATCCAGCGAAGGTGACAAGGAGCGTCGTGGAGAACGCCGTCTCGGCGGCAGCAATCCTGCTCACCACTGAGGTAGCGATCGCGGACATTCCTGAGCCAAAGGAATCTGCGGCACCCGGGGGTGGCATGGGCGGTATGGATTTCTAGTGCTCATTCATATTTTTCTACACAGCCCCGGCCACAGAGCGGCCGGGGCTGTGTCTTTTGTGCTACACTGCAGGTTATAAACCATAACGTCATATATGCCATGTCAACTACTCTGATCATTGTGCTTGGTATCATCGCCGTTCTTTTGGTCTGGATGGTGTTCATGTACAACGGCTTCATTTCGCGCATGAATCGTGCCAAAGAAGCATGGTCTGATATCGAAGTACAGATGAAGCGTCGCTACGACCTCATCCCCAATCTTATTGAGACCGTAAAGGGTTACGCTGCGCACGAGAAGACAGTATTTGAGGACGTGACCAAAGCACGCACCGCTGCGATGGGCGCCTCGGGCACAGCAGGAAAGGCGCAGGCAGAGAACATGCTTTCGGGCACGCTTAAATCGCTCTTTGCGGTTGCGGAAAATTATCCCGATCTCAAGGCGAATCAGAATTTCTTGCAGCTGCAAGCAGAGCTCACCGATACGGAAGACAAGATTCAGGCCGCGCGCCGTTTTTACAACGGCAACGTACGCGACTTCAACACCGCCATCGAACAATTTCCAGGGAACGCCATGGCGAGCATGTTCCACTTCCAGCCGATGGACCTCTTTGAGCTCGACGAAGCAGACGCCGCTGCCAAAGCGCCAGTGGAGGTGCAATTCTAAATGATTGCCCCTAATCTGCGGTTCGAGTAATACGACATGGCCACGCTCTACACGACACAATCCGCAAACGTACGACGCACATGGCTACTCATGGGCGGGTTTCTCGTATTGGTCATTGTGGTGGGATTTGCTATCTCGTATATCTACAATTCACCCCTCATTCTCTACGTTGCCGTTGCGTTTGCGCTCCTTATGAACGTCTGGAGCTATTGGTATAGCGACCGTGTGGTACTTCGCATGACCAATGCACACCCGGCCACGCGTGAGCAATACTTTGATTTCTACACAGTGACCGAGAACCTCGCCATCACCGCCGGTCTGCCCATGCCAAAGCTCTACGTCATAGACGACCCGGCGCCAAACGCGTTTGCTACCGGCCGCGACCAAGAACATGCCGTAGTATGCGCAACGAGCGGCCTGCTCTCCATGATGGACCGCACCGAGCTTGAGGGCGTGGCGGCGCACGAGCTCTCGCACGTGAAAAACCGCGACATTCTCCTCATGACGGTGGCGGTCGTGCTCGCGGGGTTCCTTGCTATCCTCGCCGACATTTTCCTGCGTATGACGTTTTGGGGTGGGGGAGATCGCGAGCGTGGTGGAAATCAGATCGCATTCGTTCTTGCCATCGTCGGCATTATCCTCGCGCCCTTTGCCGCGCAGCTCATTCAGCTTGCCATTTCGCGTAAGCGCGAGTACTTGGCCGACGCTTCCGGTGCGCTTCTCACGCGCTATCCGGAGGGCCTGGCTTCTGCACTGCAGAAAATAGGCAGCTACAACAAACCGATGCGAAAGCCAAGCCACGCCACCGCGCATCTGTTCATCGGCGACCCATTCGGCGCCAAACCCACTGATTGGATTGAACGGCTTTTCTCTACGCATCCGCCCATTAAGGATCGCGTCGCTGCACTTCTAGGGAACGCGCAGTAAAATTATTTTATGGAAAAACGGCCCGACGTTTCGCATGAGCGCAAGAAGGACTCGCGTGAGTCTGTGGCGGAAGGAGGGGTGCTTCGCATGGTAAGTGAATCTGTGCAGGACCTGATTATCGATGTGGAGAGAGGTCGCTCTGTTTCTCTGGAAACGCTGCAGCTTGTGCAGGCGCAGCTCGAGTACGCGCGCGAACAAGTCGCAAAACGAGAACAAGCTCTCGAAGAGGCCGAGCGCACTGCACACGAGCACCGCGAAGAAGCCACAAAAGATTCGTTGACCCATCTTTTCAACCGTCGCGGTTTCATGGAAGCCCTCAGTATGAAAATAGAACGCACGAAGGAATCGCCTACGGATCTGCTCTATGCTTTTTTTATCGATCTCGATAAGTTCAAATTTGTAAACGACACGTATGGGCACGAGATGGGTGATCGCTATTTAACAATAGTTACCGCACACTTACACAAAGCCCTGCGTCCGGACGATACTCTCGCGCGTTTCGGCGGTGACGAGTTCACTGCGCTATGTTTTGTGCGTTATAAAGGCGAACAGGCAGAAGAAAGTCACGATGTGGGAGCTTCTCACATAGCCCTCCGCATTCAATATGCCCTCGACGCTGCGCGTCAAGAATTGAACGAAGAAATTAAAAGAATATTTCCCGATGCTCCACTAGCACACGATGTCGGGAGCGTCGGATATGCTTTTTATGACCCCACCGAATCTGTCGACGCCGCAGCATTTATCAGGCAAGCTGATAGACGTATGTATGAACAAAAACAAAAAGACAGTGCTGACAAGCGCTGAGGGATGGTGAGAGAGTATGGTATACCGATAGGGCACGTACGTGCATGGAGAGGTGGCTGAGCGGTCGAAGGCACCGCCTTGGAAAGGCGGCGTACGGGAAACTGTACCAAGGGTTCGAATCCCTTCCTCTCCGCAGAGTCGGACGGTCAGCACTTTTCGAGAAGCATAGGAAGGGCTTCTTGGCCTCAATGCTGAGGATCCTGCCCTTTAGAGTGGGGTTCGAACCGACCGTGCTTATGATTCGCCTCTTCAGCGCGTCATCGCCCTCGGTGTACCATTTCGCGGCCCTACTGCTAAACGAGATCAGAGCCTTGGCGGGTTCGAACCATTTGCCGTCGGAGTTCGATAGCGCTTCCTGAAGACGGGCTTGTTCTTGCTGGAGCGCGGCGCGTTGTGCCGTAAATTCCTCGTCCCCGATCAAATCTCGAATCCTCAGCGTCGTCAAATTTACGAGTGCTCTCCCCGCTTCATCAGCTGCATGCTGATGTGACGCCTTTTGCTGCGCAGACACCTCTTGCTCGGCTCTGCGTGCCTTCGCCACTTGCTCGATTCCCCAGATGTGTAGGGGATCCGGTATGCGTAGCGTGGCGAGAAACTCGCGAAAGGCTTGGTCGAGCTGGGCGGCCGACAAGGAGCGCTGCCGGCAGCGGTAATCGAGTCGACGCCTACTGCAGTGGTAGTACGTATAATGCCGGCCGTGGCGGTTGACTTTGTGTTCTGCAGTGACCATGAAGCCGCATTCACCGCAGCGTATAAGGCCGGTAAAGGGAAAGGAGTGGCGGATCGATTGCGGTTTCCCCGGCTTGGCGAGAAGTGCCCGCACGCGATCGTGCTCGTCGAGCGTAATCATTCGGGCGTGAGCGCCAGGGTAGATTTGTCCGCCCCAGACGAGCACGCCCGCGTAGAACGAGTTGTGCAGGATTCGATGGATACCGCCAATGGTGAGATATTTCCCACCAATACGCTTATGCTGCCGGGTTCGCAGTCCCCACGCACGGGAATGCTCCATGAGGTCACGGAGTGAATAGGTCCCGGTGAGCGCTAGGTCGAAGAGCTTCCTCACCAAAGCGAATCGGTCAGGATCTTTGACGATTGTGCGTGACGCGGGGTCATTGAGATAGCCGATCGGCGCGCCGTTGGGGCGCCATCCACGGGCTACCTTTGCGCGATTTCCGCGCTTTACATTTTCGCTCAGGTTGTCCACGTAGTACTTCGAGTACCCGAAGATGATCGAGAGCATGAACTTCCCCTGGGAGTTGTTTTCGAAGCTGAACGTGGAGAACTTGAGGTCTTTAAGCGAGCGGCGGTCGAGGAGGTAGATGATCTTCCCGCCATCCACCGAATTGCGTGCCAGGCGATCTGGGTGCCACGTGATGATCCCGTCGGCTTCCCCGCGCTCAATCCGCTCGAGCATCACGTTGAATATCGGCCGCCCCGGGGCCTTCGCGCTATACGACTCCCGTAGGACTTCAACGACCTCCACTTCCGGGCGACCCTCAAACGCCCGTTTCAACTCCGCCTCTTGCGAGTCAATGGAAAGTACTTGGCGGTCTTCCGCTTCGCTGGATTTTCGGCAATACACAAAATATTTCATAGGGTTGTGAGTAACGACGATTAAACAGTACCACGCTTCTGGCGACCGCCCGAGCCACGGGGTCGGGAGGGCGCGGCGACATGTACCCAGGCCAATCAAGGGAGGCGATCACCCCCCCGGGGGGGCGAGTGAGCGTGCAGAGCCTTTCCAGGGCGCATTTGTTGACGCAATTTGTAGCGGAGCCCGCACGGCAGTAGCGGGGCGGACGGTATAGCGCCGAAATCCAGATCCGTGCGATAGAGCGTACGGACCGTAACCCAAAGGAGCTAGGGAGGGACACGAGCCGCCCGGGTGCAATTCGCCCGTATCGGTTTGCCCGACGAGAGCGTATCCCCCGGCGGCCGGAAAACGCCGCGGGGCGGGAATACGGATGCCCTCGGCAGTGTACGGCGCCTTTCTCACGTTCGCTTCTCCAGGTACCGTGGCGGCATGTCTGAAGGACAACAACCGGCGAACCATATCAACCCGCCAAGCGACAACAAAGAGCGTGTCGGCAGCGCCCGCCCGAGGGCGACGGCCGCCGCGATCGCAGACGGGAAGGTCCTTGTTGAACTGGTATACGACGCAGAGCGGGAGCGTACGGGGTTCGCGCGCTTTGAGGAGGGCCACTGGCGCCTCGTATCCGAGTACACGTCGAGCAAAGGGCGGCGCCTCGTGCCGTACGCGGCCCAGAACAACCTCATCAGCAATCGTGTCGTCCTGCTGCCGTCGGCACCGGAGGAGTACGGCACGCACGGACAACTTTTAGGCGAGATCGAAGCTTTCATCCACCGCTATGTGGATGTCAGCCCGACGTTTGAGAAGATCGCGAGCCACTACGTGCTTCTCTCCTGGCTCTATGACGGCTTTAATGAGCTGCCGTACCTGCGCCTCCGAGGCGACTACGGAAGCGGCAAGACCCGTTTCCTCCTTACCGTCGGCGCCCTTTGCTATAAGCCCATCTTTGCGAGCGGGGCGTCGACCATATCGCCCATCTTCCACATCCTCGACGCCTTTCAAGGCACGCTCGTGATCGACGAGGCGGACTTTCGCTTCAGCGACGAGAAAGCGGACATGGTGAAGATTTTGAATAACGGCAATGTGCGGGGGATCCCCATCCTCCGCAATGAGCTTTCGCCGACCAAAGAGTACAACCCCCGGGCCTTCCAGGTCTTCGGCCCTAAAATCGTCGCCACCCGTGGCTACTACCAAGACCGCGCCCTCGAAAGCCGGTTCATCACCGAGGAGATGGGCACGACGGCCCTGCGCGACGAGATCCCGATCAACCTGCCGACGGCATACCAAACGGAAGCCCTGGCGCTCAGGAACAAGCTTCTCCTGTATCGTTTCCACCGCTATGGGCGGGCGTACGCGGCACAGCCGGATCTCGATCGCACGATCGAGCCGCGACTTCGCCAAATTCTCGCCCCGCTTATGAGCGTGGGCGATGAGTCCCTCAAGGAGGATCTGCGCCTCCTCGCCCGTCAATATCACCGCGACATGCTCGCCGAGCGCGGCATGGACACGGAAGCGCGCGTCCTTGAGGCGATCCGGGAGCTCGCAACGGAATCGTCTGCCGAGCCGCTCACCGTTAAGGCCGTCACGGAGCGATTCACGGCACGCTTCGGCGGCGAGGCCGACCGCCCTCCAACGAACAAATGGATTGGTGGGGTCATCCGCAGACGCCTCAACCTGCACACCCAAAAGAGCCACGGAAACTTCATCATCCCGCGGCACGAACAGGAAAAGCTCGCCCGCCTCTACGAGCGCTACGGCCTCTAGCGGGTGGACATGGGGGATGTGGGGACATATAGCGACGTGGATACGAGTCGCCGTGCCGGGCCAAAAGCAAAGGAAACGCCTAGTGGGTATCCGCTAGCGCACCCGAGGGAACGTCCCCAACATCCCCAACGCCCCCATTGTCTACCCGACCCGGAGTCCGCCGCCCCCTTCCCGCACCGTCGGCATACATTGACAAATCGGCAACTCCATGTTGTTCTTATACCCCACTTGCCGATGTGCCTTGCCGATTCGCGCGACCTGCCGTGGGCGGCAAGTTTCCCTTTCTTTCCCCGAGCGTCTCGGCGCCTATGCTTGTCCTTGCGACACGACCCGACGTGGCCGTGTCGATCCCGACTTGCTTATGTATCGACGAACGCACAACTACATTCGCGCATACCGCAAGCGCGCGGGCTTAAGCCAAGACGAGCTGGCGCTTTTGCTCGGATGCCGTAGCGGCACCAAGGTGTCTCGCTACGAACGGCACGCCCGTACGCCAACACTTGAAACCGCACTTGCGTGCCAGGCGATATTCGGCGTTCCGGTGCATGAGCTCTTTCCGGGCATGTATAGGGAGGTCGAACAAGTAACACACGCACGGGCACAGACGCTTGCGCGACAGCTTCGCTCCACGCCCGGCACGCCGCTGCCGGAGCGTAAGGCGCAGCTACTCGACATGATGGGTGCGCCGCGCGACGTCATCGCCCACCCAAGGAACTATGAAGCATACACGAGATGATGCCCTCGTCCTTGGCATCCACCCCGCTTCACGAGGCATCGGGTATACGGTCTTTGAGGGACCGCTCCGCCTCGTCGACTGGGGCGTCAAGGAGACGCGGGAAAACAAAAACCGCGCGGGTATACAGAAAATCGGGGAACTCCTCGCGCTCTACCATCCTTCGGTACTTGTCATAGAAGCGTATCGGGGCGAGGGCTCGCGGCGCGCGAAGCGCATCCAGGCGCTTCTGGATAGCGTTACGGCATTGGCGAGAGCACGCAGGGTGCCGCTCCGGCGCTATTCCCGCGGCCACGTGCGCGCGTTCTTTTCGAACTACGACGCGACAACCAAGTACCAGATTGCGACGGCGATCGCGGCGTGGCTCCCCGAGCTCGAACCGCGCCTGCCGCCCGTCCGTAAGCCATGGATGAGCGAAGACTACCGCATGGCGATCTTCGACGCGGCGTCTTTGTCGCTCACGCACTTCCACCACAGCCGTGGCGAGGAGCGGGGCGCGGCGTAGAGGGCACCCGATTGTTCTTTGTCGGGCGGGCACGCGCGCGTGCCCGCCCGAGCCAACGTCTCCCTGCTACTGAGGAGCACCGAATCCCCGGTGTTCCTGGCGTGGCAAGGAGATACCCATGGATACCGACCGTTCTTTCAAGAAGTCCGACCTCTATGCCCGGGTGACCGACCACATCATCCAGGCGATCGAAGCGGGAGCCACGGACTATGTCATGCCCTGGCATGAGCAGTCCGGGGCGGGCCTCCCCCGAAACGCCTCGACCGGAAACCTCTACCACGGGGTCAACACCGTATCGCTCTGGACAAGTGCGTCGCGCCACGGATACGGCGTGCCGTACTGGGCGACGCTCCGACAGTGGGGTGCGCTCGGGGCCCGCGTCCTGCGCGGCGAGAAAGCCTCGCTCGTGGTCTTCTACAAGCGGGAGGAGGCGCCGGCCGACACAGAAACGAGCGAGAGCGTGGGGAAGAGGCGGGGCGTTCTCCGGGCCTCCTTCGTCTTCAATGCCCTCCAGGTTGACGGTTGGTCGCCGCCGGTACCCGAGAAGACCGATCGCACCGAGCGGCTCCAGGCGGCAGACGACCTCATCGAGGCGCTCGGGGCCGAGATCCTCTACGGGAGCACCCGCGCCTGCTACAGCCCGACCCTCGACCGCATCTTTATGCCCGGGCGTCCCCAGTTCATTGATGGAAGCACGAGCACCGCGACCGAAGGATTCTATTCGGTCTTGCTCCATGAGCACATTCATTGGTCGGGGTACCGCACGCGGCTCAATCGAGACCTCACGGGGCGCTTCGGCGATAGCGCCTACGCCATGGAGGAGCTCGTCGCAGAACTGGGCGCGGCGTTCCTCTGCGCCGAGCTTGGCATCGAAGATCACCCGCGGCACGACCACGCCGCGTACGTGGCAAGCTGGCTGGAGGTCCTTCGCCGGCAGAAGTCGGCAATCTTCACGGCGGCCAGTACCGCAACGGCGGCTTGCCGCTACCTCTCGGAGGTGGCAAGCCGGGTGGCCCAATCGTCCCTGTGACCCTCCTCACCGCTGTCCTTTCCGTAGCCCGGCCGCGTGGCCGGGCTTTTTCTATCCATTCGCTTGAAGCGCCGCCGCAGCGGCAGGGTGCCGGCGTGGCAACTTTCCCCGTCTTTTTGGCGGCCTTCGTATCCGTATGCTACGGGCACGCCGCAGCCGTAGGGTGAGCGGCGTACAGATCCCACACGTTCCCACGCTCGTCCTCGTTTGGACGGGTAGCCCCCGGGAAGCCGGGGGGAAGTCGCCTGCCGTGTTGTACCACGGGGGAAAGCGTATCCATCGCATGGGCGCCACCGTTTCAACCTTCACACGGTTCCCCCCCCCTCCAGAGTGCATTGACCCCCGCTCGGGGGTCGCCCGAAGCCCGGTTCGGCGAAGCGGGCTTCCAAACGGCAACCGAGCGGAGGTGTGCAATGAGCGATAAACAAGATGTACTGAGGGTCGTCGAGATGAACGGGCCGTATGTAGCCGTCCGCGACCTTTCCCCCGACGACGTGATCGAAGCCGCCAAGAAGATCCTCAGGGCGCGTTTCCAGCGCGGGAAGAAACTTGATTGTTCCGCCGACGCCAAGGATTATGTGATCCTCACCCTCGGCGACCGGGATCACGAGGCGTTTGCCTGCCTGTTTCTTGACACGCGCCATCGGGTGATTCGCTGCGACCTTATGGCCACCGGCTCGCTTGCGGAGGCGCGGGTGTACCCGCGGGAGGTCGTGAAGCGGGCACTACTCTACAACGCAGCCGCGGTGATTTTCGCCCACAACCATCCCTCGGGCGTCGCCGAGCCGAGCAAGGGCGACAAGGCGCTCACGGACCGGCTCGCAAGCGCTTTGCAGCTCATCGACGTACAGGTACTCGACCACCTTGTCGTGGGCGGTGACGAGACCGTGAGCTTTGCCGATCGCGGGATGTTATGAGGTCTTCGGTCGCTCCTTCGGGGGCGACTTTTTTATGCAAAGCGGCCGTGACGCGTCTGGTGCCATCCCGCCTTCGAGGGTGTATAATCCCCACATTTCCCGTGTTAGGGCACCCACGACCAGTCGGGGCCAACACACGAGCGCGTTTCTGCGCGCTACGGTAGGCGTACCATGCCCGCATCGATCAGCGAAATCATCGCGAATTTCGTGGCCTTCATCAATGAGCACGGCGGCGCGGGCGACTCGTGGTACGTCGGAATCGCATCCGACCCGCGCGATCGGCTCGTGCGTACCCACGGTGTCCAGGAGGACGTCGACATCTGGCTTTTCCGCGGAGCGCCTACGGTCACCGCCGCTCGCGGTGTCCTGTATTATTTTGTGAACGAGTTTGGTGTTGATGGGGGGCACCCCGACGACGGCACGGATGAGGGACCGTTTGTCTACCTATACAAGAAGGCGGTCACTACGCGGCCGTAGTGAGCGCGTGTCGCCTACCGGATGTACAGGTAGCCAAACTAATCAGTATAGGCTGGTCATAAAGATTCGTGACACCCAGGACTGATCGCTACGCGTTCTTTTTCATGCATACTCTCCAACCATCCTCGGGGTCCAACCGACCCTTCCGGTCGGGTTTTTTGTGCAGTAAATACTATGCGCACAAAAACCGGCCACCTAAAACTAGGTAACCGGTAAGCAACCAGGAGTCCTTGGCCACGAAGCGCTCTCAATTCGGCCTTCGTATCGTACAACTTGCTCACAACCAGTGCCGGAGTCCTAACAGCACCGCGCTAACCACTACCGTAACGAGAGCACCAATGACGGCGGCAAAAATCGCAATCTTAACAGTTCGGCGGTGATCTTTCTGTTGCTCCAACTGACCGAATCTGGATTCGATTTTGACGAAGTCTCGATGAAGGTCTTGGTCGCCGCTGACTCTAAGACTTTTTTCGTTCTCGAGACCGTCTGTTAGTTTCTTCACCTCTTCCTTCAGGGCCCGGATACCTTGCAACACATTTCCAAGGTCTTCCCTGAATTCCTTCTTCCAGTCGTCTTGCTCTCGGACCTCGTTCTTAAGAGAGGTAACTTCTTGTTGCGTAGCCCGGATGGCGTCTCGGAGCCCCTCTAGCCTGATCGGCTGATAGTTCTGCATGAGACGCACGACGTCGTCCGGGAAGTCCGAGATTGATTCCGGCTGAGGAAACGTATCGATCTCCCCCTCCTCAAGGACATAGAAGACGGCCGCGATGAGTTTTTTGCGCGGCCGTAATGGCCATCGTGTCGTTGAGAAGTTGTAAAGGCCGACGAGCAGATTCCCCCGGTAGAGCGGATCGATGAAAAATCCCCCGAGAACAAGGATCCCTTCGTGGCTGAGTTTCCGCTTGGGGCTCAGCATTGCAGCCATGGTGTTTGGCAGATTAAGGACTTCTTCCGTAAGGACAAACGCGACTTCGCCTGGATCAATGAAGAGCGCGCTGCGCTGCGTCTCGGTTAGTTTCATCACATCAATCGGTCCACCTCCCGCTTTGAGGAGCCGATTGCCCATCCTAAGGTCGTACTTCGCTCCTTCTACGCACGTCTCCTCGCCGCCTCGAATGAAAGTTTGGTCCCGGACCGCCGCAAGAAGACGTTGTCCCGTGACTATTGTTGGCATTGTAATGGCGCCTCCCGTGTCTTGGACGTGCTGCGGAGTACCGTCGACCCGTCCATCGGTTTGTTTGCGTGGGGTCATGGCTTTTTCCTCCTTGTTGAACTGACCGGCAGAACACCACGAGAACCGTGCCGTGCTGCCGGCAGTTCGCAAGAAGAACCACCCCGCGATCTTTCCGCGTCAAAGAGCTACCCAAGAACCAGTATATCAGGTAAAAAATTTCAGGAACGCAACCGGACATGAAGGATGCTGCGGCCAATTCAGTCCTCGTGCTTGCCGTGAGTCCCGTGGCCCGTGGGTTTGCGTATGCCGCTTTCGAGGGTCCGCAGACGCTTCTTGACTGGGGACGAAAGGAGGCGCGCGTCAACCGCTACGCGTACGCGCGCCGGGAGCTTGCGGTTCTAGTCGGCTGGTACCGGCCGGAGCTCGTGGTGCTTGAGGGGGCTCGGCGCCACGAGGTCGAAGCGTTCGTCGATCAGTTTGAGCGGCATGCGCGCGCGGGCTATTCGCACCGAGCGGTTTGGCCAGCAGCGGGTTGCGGAGGTGTTCTCGGAGTTTGGCGCCACCCGGAAGTTCCAGCGCGACCGACTGCTCGGGCAATGGTTCCCGGAGCTTGCGGGCGTGGTCAGAATGCGCCCGCCAACCTCGACGACAGAGCGCTGCGCCGCGAATGCATTCGACACCATCGCTCTCGCGCTCGTCCACTTCTACCTCGCCGCCTGATCGGGCAGGCCCGCTCGGGGACCGAACGAAGTCCAGTTCGAAGGAACCGGGCTTCGTGACGGCAACGGAGCAGGAGATAGGCACGATGAGCGAGAAACGGGAAGTGTTCCGTCGTGTGGAGACCGATGGCCCCTGCACGGCCATACGCGAGCTCACGCCCGACGAGGTGATCGGGGAAGCGAAGCGGATCATCAAGGCGCGCTTCCGGCGCGGGCGCAGGATCGCCCAGCCCAGGGACGCCGAGGATTACCTCATCCTCACCCTTGGCGACCGCGAGCAGGAGGTCTTCTCCTGCCTCTATCTCGACCAGCGCCACCGGGTAATCAGCTGCGACCTCATGGCCTTCGGCACCCTGGCCGAGGCCCGAGTCTACCCGCGGGAGATCGTCAAACGAGCCATCCTTTACAACGCGAGTTCGATCATCTTCGCCCACAACCATCCCTCGGGCGTCGCCGAGCCCAGTAAGGACGACGAGGCGCTCACGCGCCGACTTTCCGACGCCCTTCGCCTCATCGACGTCCGCGTACTCGACCACTTCGTCGTAGGGGGAGGCGAGACGGTGACCTTCGCCGAGCGCGGGTTGCTGTGAGGCATTTGGTCGCCCTTTTAGGGCGGCCTTTTTTGTCATTGGATGACCGATGGTCGGAGGATGCCGATTTGACAGATAAGCATAAACTTAGTATATTACTTATACAGGAGCTTAGTTATGACACCCAGCGAAATTGTAAATGTTCGGCGTGCCTTGGGGCTTTCCCAGGTTGAGTTTGCGCGCTTATTGGACGTTCATTCTATGACCGTGAGTAAATGGGAGCGCGGCCTCGTTCCACCGACCCCATATCAGGTTGCACTTATGGACCAGTTTCGTCGCGCGACCCAAGCGCAACAGGCCAAGGTCGACGAGCAGCTAAAGCATCTGCTGGTCAGTGCCGGCGTCATAGCGGCCCTGTTTTTCCTCCTCAAATCCGCTAACGAGTGAGGCGGTATGTCTCCATTTAACCCCTTCGCCATTCTTGTACTCTCCCGTCCAAAGCTCACCGGTCTCGGTGAACATTGGGGGGTCCGACTTCCCGATGGTCGCGTAGCGCATTGTATGCCTGTGATTGGGGTCTGCATTAGCTCATTTGAAGACTTTTCGGCAGGCAAGGACGTCGTGGTGCGACGTGAGGTGTCTCCGGCGCTACTTAGCGAAGTGTATCGTCGACTGAACGTGGCCCTTTTTTATCCGCGGCCATACGACTTGCTCTCGTGGAACTGCGAGAGCTTCGCGAACTGGCTAACTTGTGGGGAGCCCGAAAGCGCGCAAGTCGCCGGCATCGGCATCCTTTTCTTCCTAACTTTAGTAGTGGCTGGGCTTTCCAGGTGAAGCGCCCCAGTCTTTACGCACCCTTCGGCCTTACACAACGGCCCGGACCATTGGCCACACGTCATACCATTGTGGTCAACACGGGGATAACGAGACACGGGTGTTGTACCTTCTTGATACCTGAATAGGTGTGCGTACGGTGAGGAGGGGAGGAGCGAGGCGCAGCCTCGTGGGCAAGGACCTGTTAGGATCTAGCCACATCGAACAATGCAGTAGGACTGGAGGAACGGCGTGCTATCATTAGCGCATTCAGTAGGATGCGCGCGCAGAATATGAGTATGAGCTTAACTCGCCAACACGTGCTCGATTTGGAAGACTACAAGGTGCGACCGGCGTTATCCCCGATCGTGCAAAATGCCGTTGATGTCTTGGCCAGCGCGCATGGGACAGAGCGTGGGGCTATCTACACCCGCCAGGAAGTCGTGGAGTTTATTCTCGATCTCGTTGGGTACACAACGGATCATCCACTTCATGAGGCGCGATTGCTGGAACCCTCGGTGGGCGAGGGCGACTTTCTCGTTCCAGCGGTTAAGCGTCTGCTGGCTTCCTACGCAACCAGCCGTCGTCCGCACTCGGCGCTTGTGGATGACCTCGCTCCCGCGCTCACGGCGGTCGAGCTGCATTCCGACAGTTTGACGCTAGTCAAGGAGAAGGTTCTTGGCGTGCTCGGCGAATTTGACGTTACGGGGCCTTCGGCGCGCCAGTTGCTCGATGCTTGGCTGAGTAACGGCGACTTCCTCCTTACAAACCTTCCCCGTCCATTCACGCATGTTGTGGGTAATCCGCCGTATGTCCGGCAGGAGCTCGTCCCCGACGCGCTCCTGCAAGAGTACCGGCGGCGATACGAAAGCATCTATGATCGGGCGGATCTGTATGTGCCATTCATCGAGCGCTCGCTAACGTCCCTTGAGCCGGGTGGCGTTGTGGGCTTTATATGTACAGATCGATGGATGAAGAATCGGTACGGAAAGCGGCTTCGGCAGATCATTTCTGAGGGCTACCACCTCCGCAGCTATGTCGACATGGTTGGGACGGACGCATTCCATTCCGATGTCACGACCTATCCGGCAATTACCGTGATCGCGCGCGAGAAGGCGGGCCCCACGCGGCTTGCAGGGCAGCCTAAGATCGATCGGGACTCGTTGCGTCAGCTCGCCGAGCTGATGAATGCAAGGCAAATCGCACCCGACGGCCCTGTCGCTGAACTAGCGGGGGTCGTCGACGGCGCAGATCCCTGGCTGCTGCAATCTGCCGATCAGCTCCAGGTGGTCCGGCGCCTAGAGCAGGAGTTTCCGATGCTCGAAGAAACGGGTTGCCAGGTAGGTATTGGCGTTGCAACTGGTGCCGATCGGGTGTTCGTAGCCCCGTTCGAGGAGCTGGACGTTGAGCCATCCCGCAAGCTGCCACTGGTGATGACGAAGGACATTGCTTCGGGAGTGGTGAAGTGGCGGGGGTTCGGCGTCGTGAATCCCTTTGAGGCGGACGGCCAGCTGGTGGATCTTGCGGCTTACCCGCGGCTACGGCGGTATCTTGAGCACCACCGGGACACGGTCGCGCGTCGTAATTGCGCGACGAGACATCCGAATGGCTGGTACCGGACGATTGACCGGATTTACCCTGAGCTAGCCACGACGCCAAAACTCCTAATTCCAGATATCAAGGGTGAAGCGAACGTAGTATACGAGAGCGGGAAGCTCTATCCTCACCACAACCTGTATCACGTGACCTCGAAAGCGTGGGATCTTCGGGCGCTTCAGGCAGTCCTGCGCTCCTCGGTTGCGAAGCTCTTCGTGTCGACGTACTCAACCCGGATGCGCGGAGGCTATTTGCGGTTTCAGGCGCAGTACCTTCGCCGTATTCGGATCCCTCAGTGGGATGAGGTACCAGACGACCTCCGGAGGAGTCTCACTGAGGCCGCAAAGTCGGGTGATACCGAAGCATGCAACCGCGCGGTATTTGTGCTCTATAGGCTGACACAAGAAGAACAAGCCGCAATTGGTGGCAGCGGAGCCCAAGATCGATATGACAATTGACCTCGCGGATTTCGATACCAAGGCACGGGAGGCGATTAAGGCGTTCTGGGGAAACCGCGAGGCGGCGCGCCAGCGGCAGATCGCACAAGGAAAAGCGGACCAAGGAGAGCGGGCGGGTGTCACGGCGGGCAAGAACATGGACGGTTTCGTGTTGCTCGCGCAGGACATCGTACGCCAAAACGGCTTACCGCACGCCGACATTTTCCTTAAGCGACGTGTCCTCACCCTCCCAGGCTATTTTCGTCCGACTAAGCAATGGGACATGCTCGTGATGAACCAAGGCCGCCTTGTGGCTGCCATTGAATTCAAGAGCCAGGTGGGGCCCTCTTTCGGGAATAACTTTAACAATAGGACAGAGGAGGCGATTGGCACCGCTCTCGACCTACGAACCGCGTTCCGAGAAGGTGCCTTTGGGGATAGCCAGGCTCCATTCGTCGGTTGGTTGATGTTGGTCGAAGACTGTGAAGGTTCTCGATCTCCGGTGCGGGATCGCTCCCCCCACTTCCCGGTATTCGCAGATTTCCAAGGCTCCTCGTACGCGGATCGCTATAACATCCTGTGCAGGAAGCTTGTCCAGGAACAGCTGTATACGGCAGCGTCGGTGATTATCTCCAGCCGATCCGCGGTTGACACCGGAGCCTTCGCAGAGCTGCTACCGTTGACTGGCTTGCGGACGTTCGTAGCAAGCTTGGGAGGACACGTTGCGGCCGAGGCGGCTCGGGGCTGAGCCGAAATCAATCGTCCCGGGACCGTTTTTCCCGAGGCCATTTCACTCAAGAATGCGAAAATGGTGGCGGCGTTGGGTCCGATGGCGGGCTACGGCGGCGGAGGATGCGGCCTGGGGGCGCGCGCGTCTACCAAAGATATACAAGCTTGCTCTGAGTGGCTGGGTACGGCATATGGTGGCGAGAAAGCGGAGCCAGGTCTGCGGAAACGTTACGAGACAGTATTGCAGTGGCCAGTTTAGGCCGAGCATAGATTTGGGACATAGTCAGTCCCGGCGGACTCTTGCCCAAAGTGACGTGAGTGGGCGGCGCTCATGAGACATAGGTAAATTTTATGGTCAAAGTTCTCAGTCCTCTACAAATCGTGGGCCTGGTTTGGTTCTGCGCATCCATTATATTGGCGCTTAGCACCACAGTTTATTTCAGATTCTGGTTGCGTAGGCGCGACGTAAAGGTAATGCTGGGTTTGGCGGCGGTTCCCGGCTATCTAGAGATGCTCTATATGAAATGGTGTCGAGAACACTCGCAGAGCGGGACGGTAGTTCTTTCGCTCCGTTTCGTGCTGCTTGTTAATGTATTGTTGTCAGCACTGATCGTGGTTCCGTTTGTAATCATGAAAAATTGATGACTCGTGAATTATTTTTCACGGCTACCCAAAGACCCCTACCCCGTCGGCGTGGTTTGCGGCATTCAGCGGGATCCCATAGAAAAGAACGAGGCAAGAATATCACAATGCTGCATTATTTATGGCGTCGTGTTTAGAAACGCACTATGGAAGACCCGCTCATGCAAATGCCCGTTGCCTCTACTGTCGAGTCGCAGAAAAACCAAGTCGCTTTCCTATTTGGCGCGGGGGCGTCAATGGAAGCGGGCGTTCCTGATACCGTGTCGCTAATCAACGAATTCCGTGTGAAAGATGACGATGCTAATGTCAGCGAATTTCTGGAACTGCTTGGCAGATGGGCTAAGCAGCAGGATCGTCCTCTTGATATAGAACTCGTCCTCGAAACACTCCAGCGTCTGGCCGACTGGAAAGAAGACCCGTTGTCAGGGTTTGCGGACAAACCAATCAAGATCGACGGGCTGGATGCCCAAACGCTTCTCAACCGACTACGGGATTTCATAAAAAATAAGGTCTTGGTCGATGCCGAGCATATTACCTATCTGGAACCGCTCCGCGGCTTCATCGACGCATACCGACCCCTCCATCTCTACTCCGCGAACTACGATACCGCTATCGAGGTGCTCTGCGCCGAGCACAAACTGAAATACCGGGACGGATTTGATGAGGCATGGAATCCCGCTCTCTTAGATGAGCCGAACGTTGATCTCCGTCTATTCAAGCTTCATGGCTCGGTGACGTGGTATCGAAGCAACCGTGGGCGATTTTTGAAAATCCCGGTCCTGCTCCACGACAGCTCCGTCGAATTGGTGACTAAGGAACGCGCTGAAGCCCTAATGCTTTACCCCGCACAGAAATTCGAGTATGTGGAGCCACTGTTTGAACTGTTGCTGGCCGCCAAGCGGCGGTTAGCGGAGAGTCAGGTGTTAATCGTGGTCGGCTACTCATTTCGGGACGAGCATATTCGTCAGTTGCTATGGGATATAGCCCGCGAATCGCCCAGGTTCATCGTCATTCTGATCGGACCCAAGGCACGAGATATTTATCAAGAGCGACTCAAATGGTACGAACGAGACAGGATCCCCTCGGCGCTCCAGGGGCGGGTGCTCTGCCTCCCTTTTTTGTTCGGGAGGGTCTTTCCCGCGCTGCAACCGGAATTGTTACCACGGGTGCTCCAGTTTCGCGAGGACTTGGAGCAACAGTTAGCACAGGAGCGACGAGGTCATCCTGGGATTTGGGAGGGTGCTGTGCTGAATGCGGCTCGCGGCGGAGATTACGAAGTAGTCCGCAGAATCCTAGAAAAGCCGCAGGTGTTAGCGCAACAGCTCAACTATGCGCAACAATTTGATTGCCTGGTTCTAAGCCTTTTCCATGCGGCTGCAAACAGCGATGTTGTCGCAGGAAGATATTTCTGGGACAAGCTGCATGATACGTTGCGAGAGATCATTGACCGTATCACTCTCAACGTACAATTCGGCGGATCTTCCAGCTGGCTCGTAGTGTCCGTTAATAAAAACAACCGAAGCGAGAATTTTCAGAATCTTATCCGCGGGCTTGCGGCTCCGCATCAGGAGATAGATCGGCGGCGTCGGTGGATGGGTGATGCCGAGTCCTCATCAGAATACCTGCGGGCGGTGAATCGGGTCTTAACGGATCTACAGAGTGCGATGCAGATCTGGTCCAACGTAGGGCAAGTCGCGCCGAGCGACTATGCGGCAGCACGCCAACAGGAAATTCCAGGGGATCTAAAGGGGGAGATTCTGGATAAACTTGATCGGTTGCGGGAAAAAAATTCCGAGTCCTGGTCGGACGTCGACGAGCGGCAACTAGAGCAGGGGCTCAGGGGAACCGAACAAGCCGTCATTAACAAGGTGTTTCAGGAGTTAGACCAGTTGTGGGGCGAGAATAGGGAATTGTAACGCTTCCGTCACCTGTAGGAACGCGGAGCTCGAAGCGATGCCGAGGAAGGCCAGTTTGGGCTGGAAGGCATCGTTCAGGTACGGCGAACCATGGTCATGAGGTAAGGACGGACCGTCGGTTCTTTCCTCGGCAAAGTCGTCAACGCACAAGTTCCTGCCCGGGGAGGACCGATCACAGGATCTCGATTGGGCAGTCGCCGTGTCAGTGTTGATGCGAGTGGGGATGTTGCCGGGATCGGACGGGATTGCATCACAATCCCATCACAGTCACCGAGTGATGGATCCGGTAACATCCTGAAAAATAATGTGATGGAATGTGATGAAAACCGCCCCAACCAGATCGACTAAAAACTACTTAACTGCTTGTTTAAATTGGCGCCCCGGTCAGGATTCGAACCTGAGACCTTCCCCTTAGGAGTGGAAAGGTCGCTGTGCAACCTATTGAACTCGTGATGGATAAATGGCACCATCACAAAACCATCACACGAGAACCGGCACTCATGGCCACCTTCCGGAAAATGGCATCCGGCCACTGGCAAGCGATCGTGCGGCGCAAGGGCTACCCGCACGCCGCGCGTACCTTCCGCACCAAGGCGCTCGCAGAGCGCTGGGCACGCGGTATCGAGAACAGCATCGACGAGGGCGAGTATGCGGCCGCCTCCCGCATATCCGTTGGCGAACTTCTCGCTCGCTACGAGGAGCGCTTCACGCCAGCCAAGCGATCCCGCGTGAAGGAGAGGTCCCGAATCAAGACACTGACCCGGCACCTCGGCGAACTGCCGCTCTCCGTCCTCACGCCAGAGGCCATCGTCTCCTACATTGAGGACCGGTTGGAAGAGGTGGCTTCCGATACAGCGCGCAAGGAGCTGCACACGCTCTCCGTCATCGTGGACACCGGCATGGCGCTTTGGGAGATCGGCCTGCGCGTGAATCCGGTGGTGGTCGCCAAGGCCATCCTGCACGCCACGAAACTCCTCAAGCCCGGGGTGAAGCGCGAGCGCCGGCCGACCCCCAAGGAGCTTGCGGCACTGGCGAAATCGAGCCACTGGCCGCTGTGGGAGTATGCCATCGAGACGGCCATGCGCCGCGGCGAGATCGCAGTGCAGCGGCGCGAACACCGATCCGGAAACGTGCTGCATATTCCGCAGACGAAGACCGACCAGCCCCGTACCATTCCTCTGTCGCGGCGGGCCATGGAGATCCTCGACGGCCTGCTGGAGCGCGGCGACGGCGCGGTTTGGGGCATTACGGCCGACGCCATGACCCGCGCGTTCGCGCGCGAGTGCCGGGCGGCCAACATCGCCGACCTGCGCCTGCACGACCTGCGGCACGAAGGAACGTCACGGCTGTTCGAGAAGGGATGGACCATCCCGCAGGTGGCGGCGGTCACCGGCCATTCGGACTGGTCCTCCCTGAAGCGCTACACCAAGCTGAACCCGTCGCGGCTGGCGGCGAAGCTGGGTCGACGTGGCAAACGCCGCCAGGCCCGGGCCGACCTCTCGGATGGTTAACCTACACCCCGATGAACAGGGAGGCCGACTGCGGCGCGAGCGTGGGTTTACTCATGGAACAGTGCGGCTAACGGGCCGCAGAGTGAGTGTGGCACTGTGTAGAATGCAGGTATGCACCAAGACGGCCTGTGCCTTGCCCATGCATCTGAGCCCCGTTATTGGGGCACGTGAAGACAGCTAACGGCCGGGACCATCCTGGCGGTTAACGCAAACAAAGGACGGAGAACGCATGAACAACACCGAGGATTCGAATTGGTTCGATGACTACGCCGAGGGTGTAGATGACCTCCAAGTCGAGGAGTACGACATAACGGCTTCTCCAAACGATTTCAATGTCATGACCCTTCATAGCTTCGTTGAGTCTGGAGCAGTACGCATCCCTGGCTTTCAGCGCAACTTCGTTTGGGACCTCGGGCGAGCGTCAAAACTCATAGAATCCCTGATCCTGGGTTTGCCGGTGCCGCAGCTCTTCCTCTACGAGCAGGCACGCAACAGGTTCCTGGTTATCGACGGACAACAACGGCTCATGTCCATCTACTACTTCATCAAGAAACGCTTCCCTCGGAAGGAGAAGCGGGTTGAGCTTCGCGCGATCTTCGATCGTGAGGGCCGGATTCCTGACGAGATACTTCATGAAGATGAGTACTTCCAGACCTTCAACTTAAGGCTACCGGAGCGGCTGCCAAATCACGAGAACAAGTTCAAGGGCCTGAACTATGCAACACTCGGCGAATACAAGGCGCAGTTTGATCTTAGGCCAATCCGGAACATAGTGGTGAAGCAGAATGCTCCTTCAGGAGATGATTCATCAATGTATGAGGTCTTCAACCGACTCAATTCTGGCGGCATCAACCTGCGGCCGCAGGAGATCCGCACCAGCATGTATCATTCTGCATTCTATGAAATGCTGTACCACATCAACGCGGAGCCGGGGTGGCGGAAGATACTGCAGTGGTCTGAACCGGACCTACATATGAAGGACATCGAGATCCTTCTGCGCGGTTTCGCTATGCTCATCGATGGCGAGCACTACGCGCCATCGATGGTGAAGTTCCTGAATCAGTTCTCAAAGAAATGCGAAACGCACGATGCACAGCAGAACACCTATCTCCGTGATCTGTTCTTTTCGTTCCTCGGCGCGTGTCACGATCTTCCGGACGACGCGTTCGTGAACAAGAAGAACAAGCGGTTCAATATCGCTCTTTTCGAGGCTATCTTCTCGGCCTCATGCGAACGCGCATTCGGCGAACGACGCCCGGTCGCGGGTGAACTACAGCGTGAGGCCATCGAAGCGCTCGAGACAGATGAGGAGTTTCTCGAAGCGGCACTTGAAGGAACAACGCGAACGGTCAATGTACAGAAACGCCTCAGCCGAGCACGGGAAATCGTGGGCGCAATGTAGGGAAAGTGGAGATGAGCCCAACCGTTGTCGACCGTCTACACGGTGAGTATTCTGCCCTCCTTGAGCTCCCCCAACTCGCCGGAGAGCCCTCCCTGCGCAGTGCCGCTGACGATAGTTTCCGCAAGGCGTTGCTGATGGCCGCTGCGAGCCACTTCGAGCAGCGCATGACTGATGCAGTACTCCAGTTCACAGCAGAAGCAACGGCTAACAATCATGTCCTGACGTGGCTTGTAAGGAACCGTGTGGTCAGGAGGCAATATCACACGTGGTTCGATTGGGATGGGAAGAACGCCAACAGCTTCTTTGGGATGTTCGGCGACGAGTTTCGCAAGGCCATGAATGCTTCTGTCGCTCAGGATGACGACATTAAGGCATCCATTCAGGCGTTTTTGGAAGTCGGTCGCGAGCGAAATCGTCTGGTCCACCAGGATTTTGGGAGCTTCACGCTGGAAAAGACCTCGGAAGAGATCTATATACTCTATGGAACGGCGCTTCGCTTCGTTGATTGGTTCCCGGGAGCAATCAAGAGGTACGATGGTGAGCAGAGTTTGACGACAGAAAGCTCGGACGGATGAAGGCCAACAACCGGAAGGACCCGGGCACTCCCTTGCCCGGACCCGGGGACGACACCCCTTCAGGCCATCTCGTACCGCGAAAGCGCTCTGGCGCGGCGGGTGTCGATGTACTCCGCGATGTCCCGAACGTCGGCGACCCGTGCCTTCCCGATCTTGAAGGTCCGCACGGGACAGGTCTCCGCCGAAACCGCGTTCAGGAGAACGCGGGTCGTTTTGTAGTGCAATACCTCGGCCAGTTGCCTCGTCGTCAAGGTCAGCGAGCCGTACTTCTCGTAGAGCAGTTGGGCAGTGTCACTCAGGTTCATGGCAGTATCCCGTAGGCCATGACCCAAGTCCCAACGCATGTCGTCCTGGAGGTCCCGAGTCAGCGACCTCACGCCGGGAAGGGCGATCGGTACGTGAGCAGCGGCCCGTCCAGAGACGGTACTTCTTGCCGTATGCCTCACTTGCACCATGACCGCAGGTCATGGGGCGTTGGTGCATACAGCCACCCCAGTATAGATCCCTACCCCCGTCCCTGCGGAGTCCCTAGAGGGTAGGGAAGGGCGTAGGGACAGGGTGGGGTCCGTAACCCATTGTTTGGGAATGGCGAGAAGCTCTGGGGCAGGGAGGCCGATCACCCCCCGCCTTAGGGCCTCGTTTCCACTTGTCCCCCCAGCCCCGCCACCCCTCCGGCGCCGCTGGTGTACCACCCATCCTCCCCGCGTGGCAGGATAGATCGCAGCCGCGGGAGAGGGGATGCCCCGTCGGCAGGATGGGTACCCCATAACAATCAACAAAACAGCAGGGGGAAAAGACCAATGAAACTGCTTCTGCGCCGGAACCAGAAGTCGGGCCTGATCGGCAAGGTCAGCTTTACCCTCGACGTGCGAGCGGAACTCTCCGCGGACGAGCAGCGCAACATCGCCAAGTACAAGCTCGGGGGTACCATGCTCTATGAGCGCGAGAAGATCCTTGACCCAGGCAAGGGGCTCCTCGGGGCGGCCTCCCGGCTTGCCTTCAAGATGATGAACCTCTCGATCTCGGTCGATGACCTTGCCAAGGGCAAGCAGGTCGAGTGCAAGGACATCGTCGAGATGCTTGCCGTCGAGGACCAGATCAAGGAGGCCTGCGAGACCTTCGCCGCGGTCCTCCGGGCCGCCGCGACCTTCGGCGGCGAGGAGGTGATCGAGTTCGCATAGGTGTCCTCGAACTGGCGGAATTGGTTTCGGACGCCCGGGGCCCTCGGGGAGGCGAAGGACACCGAGCGGCTATACGCTGAGGTGCAGGAGGCCTCCGCGCGATCCCCCCTTGCCGATGAGCATGCCCTGGACACGTTCCTGCTCGAATTGATCGATGAGATCTGCGCCCGGCACGACCTCACCCCCTCCATACCCCTCGGCGAGGCCCTCTGGGCCGCGATCCGGGGCCTCCTCTATGCCGAGGGCTTCCTCCTCGACCTGCCCGACCGGGCGTCGCTTGCACGGCTCACGGTGGAGGAGGGCGTGCTCCTGCGCGCCGCCCTTACGCGCCACCTGCGGTTCCTCACCGACCATGCGCGCCTCCTTTCCATCTGGCGCGAGAAGCTCGTCTGGCTCTTCTCCGGCATCCTGGGATCCCTCCCGGTATCGGCCCTCCGGGAACCCACGGAGGGCGCAGATGACACTCTGGTGTTCCCAGAGGCCCCGATCGCCGCGCTCCTGGAGAACCTGCCGGAGGCCCTCGACCGCACCATCGCGACCTTCTTCGACGAGGACATCGCAAACGCCCACCTCTTCGAGCGGATGCGGGAGCGCCTGGAGGACAACGCCCTTGTCGCCTCCGGCATCCCGCGGGAGCGCGGGAACGCCCCCTCGGGCAAGGCCCTGCTCCCGAGCGAACGCCACGACAAGTCGGGTGACTACCTGGTCGAGGCATACTTCCGCGGGACCCCGCTCCTCGACTTCTTCCGGAGCCCTCTCCCGTTTGCCATCCCCGCGCCGGTACGCCTTGAGCACATGCATATCCTCGGCGGTACCGGACACGGCAAGACCCAGTTGATCCAGTACCTCCTCACGAGGGAGCAGGGCGGGTTCTGCGTCATCGATTCCCAGGGCGACATGATCGAGAAGATCGCCAGGCGCTTTCCGGACGTGATCCTCCTTGACCCCACGGACGTGGCCCATCCGCTTGCCCTCAACATGTTCGACATGAAGACCAAGGACGAGGCGGAGTTGAACGCCACCATCGCCCTCTACGAGTACATCTTCAGCGGTCTGTTGGGCGCCGAGCTCACCCAGCGGCAGAGCCTCCTCTTCGGGTCGATCGCTCGCCTCATGCTCCTGGTCCCTGACGCGACCATCCATACGCTGATCGACGTCATGGAGCATGGGGAGCGGTTCAAGCCGTACATGGAGCGCCTCGGCGGCACCGCCGCCCGGTTCTTCGAGGAGCAGTTCTTCCAGAAGTCGTTCCAGGCCAACAAGCAACAGATCCTTGCCCGCCTCTATGGCGTCCTGGAGAACCGGACCTTCGACCGGATCTTCTCGGCACCCAGGAACAAGATCGACTTCTTCGAGGCGATGAACGCGGGCAAGATCGTGCTCGTCAACACCGCCAAGTCGTTCTTCCAGGCGGAGCGCTCCTCGATCTTCGGCCGGTTCGTGATCGCGATGATCGCGCAGGCCGCAGTCCGGCGGGCGTCCATCCCTGAGTCGAAACGCACCCCCTGGTTCGTCTACATCGACGAGTTCCACGAGTACGTGCGCGGTGGTGACCGCCAGGTTGAGGACCTCTTCAACCAGGCGCGCAAGTACCGGGTGGGACTCATCTGCTCACACCAGAACCTGGGCCAGCTCGAGGACAAGCTCCGGGCCACCATCATGGCCTCGACCGCGATCAAGATCGCGGGCGGCGTCTCGGCCAAGGATGCGCAGTTCCTCGCCCAGGAGATGCGCTGCCAGAAGGAGGCGATCCTGAATACCCGCAAGCGCGAGCGCGGCGCCGAGTGGATCTGCGCGGTGCGCAACCTCGGCACCCAGAAGGTGACCTGCCCGTTCGGAGCGCTCGAAGCCATGCCCGAGCGCCCCGACTATGATGCATTCCTCGAAGAGAACCGCCGCCGGTATGCGATGCAGCCCGAAGAGCGCACCAAGCACCACGAGGAAGAGCAAGTACAACCGCGGGAGAGCGAATCAAAATCAGCAACAGGATCAGGTGGGCAAAAACCAGTACAACCGGACCAACGGGAACGGGATGATTCGAATGACGACATCTGGGGATAGCGGCTATGCTCTTTACCCAATGGGCGCTCTCCGACAATCGAAGTTCACACGCTCCGCGGCTAGGTCCTCGGTCCGCATCGGCGCGTACCAGATCGACATCGTCGATGCCGTCTACCGCTTCCGCTACCTCACGGCGCCCCAGATCGCCGCGGTCCTTGATCGCCATCCCGACTCGGTGAAGCGCGCGGTGCGGGGGCTATACGACGCGCGATACCTGCTTCGCCCTCGCTGCCAGCGCGATCCCGCACCCTGGCAGACCACCCCCATCTATCACGCCATCTCCGCAAAGGGCGCGGAACTCCTGAGGGAAGAGCGCGGCTACAACGTGCCGAAGAACGGCTTCGACGCCAAAGAAAGTCAGGAGCACATCGCTAACTGGAGGCATGACACCGCGCTCTCTGAGTTCCTGGTGAAGCTGCTCGTCGACGTTAGAAAAGAGGGCCAGCTTGAACTCTTGTTCCCGCGGGACCTATTGGAGCGGGGTATCATCGCACCCGACGTGCCTTGGCAGCCCTACGCTTGGAAGCCGCTTCAATGGAGCACGGCCAAAGGCACGGTGGTGCCGGACCAAGCGGTCATGTTCCAGGATCCCGGCCGGCCCGAAGGGCAGAACCGCTCGCTCCTCCTCATTGAACTAGATCGAGGTACCGAGGCCATGGAGCGGGTTCGCAACGATAGCAACACGATCCGAGGCAAACTGGAGAAGTACATCGCGGCGTATGGGGAAGGCAAACACACCGAGACCTTTGGCGTCCGGAACATGCGGGTCGCGTTTGTCACGACTTCTCAGCAGCGTATTCACGGTATGCAGAGACTCCTGTACGATATGGGTGTTGAGCGGCGCATGTTCCTGTTCTCAACGATCAAGGAGACGCGGGAGTGCGTGAGCCTGCTTGCTCTTTCGTGGGCGGACAACCGGGGCGATGTCGCCTATCTTACACGCATTGATAGGCGAGGAAGCGGCTAGCGTGCCTGAGGGCGGTGAGCCCCAACCTCTGATAGGAAGATGCGTGGCCTTCTGGATACGTGTCTGCCGGTTATTCTCCGGTTTCCGGGTATTGCCCGATACAATCTCGCAAACGCAGGGAGTCCGGTTGACGGTTCGACGCTGGTTGCAGGCGTGGTCGACCAAACACGCGGAACGATGTCTCCGAGTGGACCCGATCGACGCGAGCGGCCTAGGAAACTCGTAGGCCAGTGCCGGGAAGGCGCCTGAGCTGCATAGTGTGACGTTATGGCACTAGTCATCTGAGACTAGAGGCTCGCTTTAGTTCTCTTTGCGTTCTGCGGTTCAGTTATATCCTGCTCATAGTCATACTTATTTATCGGTCGCGTGAGACCACTGCTACACGTCGGAAGGGACTATGGGCTATAGTCTCTCAAGACTAGTGGTGTCTCCTTGTTTGGGCTGGTGGTTCTCTATATGGTTAGCCTATCGTTGTTCCGGAGGACCATGAAAATGACGGAAGGTCAGAATACCGCGATCGCGGAAGTCATCTCGCTCCCAAAGAAGGATTCCTCACGGGCGTCCACGAAGAAATGGGGCGCGGCGGTGATGCAGCTTGGCTTCAGTGTCCTCCCATCCCTCGTTTTCCGCGCGCAGGCACGCCTTGGGCTAAGCCCGACACAGCTAGCAATCCTGCTCCAGTTGGCCGACTACTGGTGGGACCATCAGCGCAAGCCCTATCCGAGCAAGAGAGCGCTCAGCGAACGTCTCGGCCTGGGTCCCCGCCAAATTCAGCGTCACATCGCTGAGCTCGAGGCTGCGGAATTGGTGCGGCGGATTGAACGGCGAGCCGCGCATCGGGGTAAGCTCAGCAATGAGTACGATCTCAGTGGACTTGTGGAGCGCCTGAAGAAGCTTGAGCCCGAGTTTCGCGAAGCGGGTCAATCGAAACGCCGCGCGAGCCGTCGTGGCGGTCTCGGGAAGCATGGGTTGTCCGGTAGCAAGAAGCGTTAATCGTAGAAGCGGCGTAGCTCAGCGGGAAGAGCGTCCCTGCTTTCGACATCCACTGAAGCCAACATCTCCAGTGTATGGGCGGGAAGGTCACAGGTTCAAGTCCTGTCGCCGCTACCAAATTCCCGTGTGTCGAGCGCGACGATGCCCTCGGCGGTTGCGTGTAAACCATGGGTTCCGAGCGAAGCGGAGGCCCATCTTATACCACTAAGGAACCTCTGAGCTGTTGTTCCCGCGGGACCGATTGGAGCGGGGCCTCATCGCATCCGACGTGCCTTGGCAGCCCTACGCCTGAGAGCCGCTTCAATGGAGCCATGATAAGTGGTAAGTATCAGAGTGCTCGGCCCGCTGGTTGCACTCTACTAAAATCAATTCCTACACTCTAGGCGGTAGCGGTTCTACGGGAACGTAAAGACGCGCAAGGAAGACGGCGCTATGCGTGTCAAGTGGCAATCTAGGAAAGCCTTTCCATTTGAGACGCTGTAATATTCTCAGCCACCCAATGCTGGGTCGCAGTAGCACCCAGAGTCCAGGCCCCCAATTAGTAAGTAAACACATCTCCTATACCCTGTATATCGAGTTTTACACGTGTCGGAAGATATTCGAAGGAGGCAAGTGCCTGATCCCATCTAGCCTTCTCCTCTAGGCGGCTCTGCAGTGCAGCCAACAGAGACGGCAAATAAATTACATCGTCCACAGCATACTGTAGTTGATTCTGCGATAGCTCATGCGAAAACCAATCTGACCGCGCGTACCCCTTGGGAATGCCTATTCCAAGGTGGTAATTGAGGATATCTTTCAAGCTGTGAGAGCCAATCGGATTGTCATTCAGAATCTTTGAGGCGACCTTTGTGCAGGAAATATTCTTGATGTCACACTTCCAATGGGCGGCCATGAAACGCAAATCAAAAACAGCGTGGTGAAATATCTTTTTTACATTCTGGCTCGCTATTAGCTTGGCAAGATTAATTGGCGGCCGCTCTTTCTGGATACGCACAATCACCGCTATCCCGTTAGGCCTGTATAGCTGACAGGTGGCAATGTCATCGTGCTCCCAACTCAAGCCAGTGGTTTCAATATCCAAGGCAACGACCTTTCCATCTACGAAAGATAGAAACAAGTCATCACTGATGTCAGCGCCGACGACCTTCACCCCAACAGTGCCATCAACACTAGGAAGTATCGTATCAATTTCGGACATTGTTTAAATACTAACACGCAATTGTTATGTAGGTTGGGATCCTTCTTCCAACGTTCTAATCTGCTTTTCTAGGAAGTGCCAGAGAAATCCACCTTTTTTAAACGTGACTACGATAATGCCACCTCGCCCAGAATTGTACTTTGGCAAACTAAATAACGCGATATCTTTAAAGCGGTAAAACGGAAGAGATGGCGCTACACTAACAACATCGACTGACAAATGTGCTGTCCCGTCTTGAAATATCTGCTTAATATCACGAATTGCACCAGCCACCCTCTCCTTAACACTCCCCGGGTCCGTTGCGTACATATTAGCCAACTGCCCCATGAGCGTCTCGTCTTCCGGGTTAGGCAATAGGAACTTCACGTCGGCACCCGGAGTTTTTGCGAGCTTTACGAAACTCTGCTCTCGGGAATGTCTCCAGGAGCTGGCATACCCAAAAAAGAACCGATAAGGGCCGCCACTCTCAAATAACACATCCCAATCGATCTCGCCTTGAAAATCGTCTACGCTGGAGATTGATACAAGTCCCGCCTCCTTGATCGCCAGCGACACGCCTACATGAGATAGGAGCTCGCGAGTCAGTCGTCTCTTAAGCAAGAGATCCCAGAATGCGGCCAGTACCGACGAGGTCGAAATTACTGCGCCGCCCTCGCGCATGAGCGCCGAATACCAGTGTGGGTTCTTAGGGCTATCCGTCAAGTGTGCGAGATACATGAGGAACAGCCCGAAAAAAAATGCGACAAGTACCCACACGATTGTCCAAGCGGTTGTCAATTCCTTTTCTGGCATCCATTGTTTTTGTTTGTTCACGTTGTCCTCCCATGACATCGACGCCCCCCACGGACTTGAGTGGCGCGCCGATTTAGAGTCCAATCCCACACGGAGAGGAGATTAGGCATTGCGCCTCTCGTCTGCCGAGAGCTCTGCTTGCACATCGAGGACAAAGGCGACCTTTTCGATGAGCCCGGATTTCTGATTCTTGCGCAGCAACAGCTTCATGGCGTTCCTCCCGTGAATTGGTGATGCCCCAATCCCATCCGATTATTGTCCCAAAGTGCCGCCAGCCTCAAGCTCCCCGGGATGAAGCGTCCGGGCGCTAAAGGGCCGCGAGGGTGTCCCGTCGATCATAAGGCGCAGGTATATATGGTGGTTGGGGAGGTTCACGAGATCCTCCGTGGAGAACGTCGGCGCGAACTCCCGGGCAAGGAATGGCGCGTCGTGGGGCCCCACCCGAAAGGAGATCACCGTGCCCACGTTCCCCAAGACTGCGTGACGGATCTCCGGCGCAAGCTGGTCGAGGTACTGGTGCACAAGCACCATGCCGACCCCGTACTTCCTGAGTTCCGAGGCCATGGTGACCAGGGCGAGCGTGGTGAAGTGCTGGAACTCGTCGAGATAGAGGAAGAAAGGGCGGCGCTCGCGCTCCGGCACCTCCGCCCGGCTAAAGGCCGCAAGCCCGATCGTGGTCACGAGGAGACCCCCAAGGAGGTGCGCTGCGTCCTCGCCAAGCCTTCCTTTTGAGAGGTTCACAAGGAGGACGACGCCGCCCTCGTCCATGAGCCGCCGGACCCCGATCGGTTTCTCGGGAGCGCAGAGAATCCGACGAAGGGTCGGATCGGCGAGAAACGCCCCCACCTTGTTCTGGATCGGGGCGATCGCCTCGGAGCGCATCCGGGGCGTATATCGCTCGTATTCGCGAAGCAGGAACTCGGCCACCTGCGGGTTCGTCGTGGTCCGCCCCACCCGACGCCGGAATTCGCGTTCGTCAAGCAGCCGGGGCAGGTCGAGGAGTGTTGCGTCCGGATAGTCCAGGAGCGCGAGGAGCGCGTTGCGGAGGATGTGCTCCATCCTGGGGCCCCAGGCGTCTTCCCACATCTTCTTGAACACCTCAAGCATCCCGGCGGCCGCAAGCGGCCGCTTCTCGGGCGCCACCTGTTTGAGAGGATTGTATCCATAGGGCTGATGCGGATCCGGAGCGTCCATGTATATGCACGTCTCCCGGCGGGCCGGGGGAACCTGAGCCGCAAGTCGCTCGACGAGATCGCCGTGGGGGTCAAGGAGAGCGAGTCCACGGCCCGCAGCGAGATCCTGGCGGATGAGCGTCTCTAGGAGCGTGCTCTTTCCGGTTCCGGTTTGACCGATCGCGTACAGGTGCAGCAACCGATCACGCTCTTTGATGCCAAAGCGGGTACGCTGGTTGCGGAAGTCGGTTTTGGCGAGGTACGTAACCTGATGTCTTTCAGTGCGGGGCATCGTTACTCAATGGTGTATGAGCCGCGTTCACGTGGGTAGAGGGGGAATGCTGCCTTGTACAAGTACCGAACGACCACATGGTAAACATCGACAGGTCACGGTATCACCATGCGCCGCGTCTCGCTGCCGGCCGGCGCGCGTTCGCTTAACTTACTGGCAGTCCCAGTAGTAGGGAAATCTCAGCTGAATACAGGCTCCTCTGATGCCCCGGCTTTGACAAGACCGCCCCATGAGCGTATATACTCGCGGGCAATGCCATTCTTGGACAACGGGTCGACTGACGACCCGCGGTGGCGGCCAGACCAAAGAATAATGTGCCTCGCCCTGCGCACGAACGCGCAGCTAGATGGTAAGAGGGCATAGAGGGCAAATGTCGGATGGACAGCCACTCATCAGATCATGCCGCTGGCGAGCGCGCTGATCTAGAGACCACGAGAACCGTCCTCAGATATCAACTCGCTGCCCTTATTGCGAAGCTCCTCGGAGTGGCATTATGGATATTTTTTGCGGTGGTTTGGCCGTTAAAGATAACCGCGGGTAAGACCACTATCGTTAATGTCCTTTTCCATATGATCGCGAACGTACACGCATCGGTAGCGATCTCGTGGGCAACGACAGCGGGGTTCGGATATCTCTGGGTTCGTGAACGACGTATTCGTAAGAAGAGTGTAAGGCGTGAACACGTCCGCATAGTGGAATTAGAGCAACTTCTAGATCCGAATCGATCCTCAAGTGGAATCGACGAATGAGTTCGACGGTACTGTGGATAACGCGCTTGCCAAGAACGCACGCATCTGCTTCCCTGGTATTGGAAGCATCGATGTCCCAATTCGAAAATTTGGACATCCGCGGTCAGCCTCAGCCTTGCCACCATGTACAGAATATAGGAGCGCACGACGATGAGCGTGTCTGATCATGTGCTCATTGTGGAGGTATGCGTTAGCGTTGCGTTGCTGTGGTTTGCGTATTCCTTCATGTTCCAGAAAACCCGCACCGACGCATTCCAAGAAGATTTATTTACCATCCGCGATGAGCTCTTCGATTATATGTCGAGGTACAATGTACCATTCGACCTTCCCGCGTACCGTGCGATGCGTGACCTGCTTAACGGAGCTATCCGCGTTGCGCATTTCCTCAGCCTTTTCTCGATCGTGTACGCAGGCGTTGTGCGGTCTAGGAGTGCCGTATCTCCAAACACCGTCCAACTCGCAATAGGCAACATTGACGATACCGATGTGAGGGAACACTACCAGTACGTATATCTGAAGGTTCAGAAGCGCTTTTTGCAGTACTTCTTTCTGGAAGGGCTGCGTAGTCTCATCTTTACGCCTCTGTATCGCTATATGAAGCGACTAGGAATGAGGCCGCGCGTGCGCGCATTCGTTAGTGGTATGCGAAACGAACTCCTGGAGGAATTCGTCCAGTTCGGCAAAAAGGATTCGCTGGGGGCGCATATCTTACTGGCCGTGACACGTGGCCAACGTCATCGTAAATCGTCAAAGGCAGCCTAATGAGCCAACCAGGGATGGTTGGCTTCTCTATACTATCGGCTATATTTTGTCGCCTATTCGAATCCGGTGGCTACACGGGCCTGATTTGGTGCAGAAAGTGACATAGCACATCTATATACACTTCTGGTGTTTCCCTTTCTGCTCGACTGTGCTTATAATACTATAAGTTAATTGTTCTTTATAACATACTGATTCAACGGTGGTTATGTAGGAGATCAGAAATGATTAACGCTGCTCTGCTCGAAACGGTCAGTGACGAGAGCGATGCGCGGCCTCCGGTATTTTGGGCTCTAGACCCGCGCCTACCACGGATCGCAGCCCAAGCAGCAGTTGAATTTGACTGGCTTGTGCAACAGAAGACCGGTAACAATCTTCCGCATGTCTCTCGCGAAGCAATCAATGCACTTCACTTGCTATTGAGCGAGTCTACGGGGACCGCTCAGCCGGGTGGTCCAGACAACAAGGGGTTCGTCGATACGCTAGGGCTAAATCTATTTGCCAAAGCGTATAACGCGTCGCACACGGGCCATCCTGTACGCACCCGAGACGAGTTGGATACCGCAATGCGGCAGCTCGTAGACTCACTTTATCGGGCTGGGGAGAATAACGAGCTTGCCGAGAACATCTTGGCCGATATGCGGGATTTTTGTGCGAAACTTTCTGACTATGGTTCCGCCTATCGCAAGATGATTTACGGTAGCCGACAAGAACATCCTTACAGGAAGTAGTGCTCGGCGCGCACATAACACACAATCAGCAGCCAATGTTTACGACTGAAGAACTGGATTAGAAGGTCCAGTTCTTTTTTATGTTGGACTGGAGTTCGGAGCAGGAGGGCCGGCTGATGACGCCAGTCGACTGTGCGAAGCAGAAGGTCAGTGCTGTAATTGATACCATCAATTCTGTACGCGAGCTCGATTTTCCGTACGAGCCTCCGCGCGAAGCGGTAGATTTTATTCGTAACATTTTCAGCGACCATCTCCAGCACCTAGACGGTATTTCAGCGGGGGGAACAGCCGCTCGCACCATGTGCAGGCAGGTTTCCGAAGATATTGATAATTTCCTACTTGCTGTCGGCTTCATGGTGCGCGCCTGTGACAACCATGGCGCACTTGAGTTGCAAAGGCCACTGATGAGGCTGACACATCGAGCGATCGCCCCCCAGATAAAACTCATCATCTCTTCAGACTGGCGTTTTTCACCCTTCACTCTCTTATATCCCGGAGAATTCGGGGATAAGTTTGTCCTGGTTGGTCTTCCGATTTCCGAGGCGAGTAATCCACTCATAGCTCCCCTTGCCGGACACGAGCTAGGGCACAACATTTGGCGACGTCTGCCAGCATTCAATGTTCATATAAGCGAACAAGTAAAAAGCAAAGTGACCGAAACGATCAAGTCAGGCTTATGGGAGGAGTTTTCGAAGGCGTTCAACTTGAAGAACAAGGAAGACATAGATCAGGACGATCTCTTTGGAGCTATTTCTCCGTGGCAGCTAGCGAAAGTTTGGGCGCTATCACATTGCGAAGAGATGTTCTGCGATTTTATCGCGCTTACGATATTTGGAGAAGGCTATCTGCATGCCTTCCAATACTTAATATCACCCGGCGGCGGCTTCCGAAATCCCACCTATCCCAGCATGCGAGATCGTATCGCTGCGTTAGTCGTGGCGTGTCAGGGGATCGGACTTACCGTTTCGAGAGGGTTTAGCGAGGAGTTTGATGAGTCGGACGTAAGCTCCGACCATCGGCAGCAGCTTCTCCTGCAAGTAAGTGACGATGTGTCACGAAGCCTGACAACCGACCTCGCCGAAGCAGCCAAGACTTGGTGCGAACAGCGGGGCGTAATCAATCGAAATCCCAACGATGTCAATCGTATTGTATCGCTATTCAAGCGCGTCATTCCGGCCACCGGTGCTGAGAGTTTGGCAGATATAATCAATGCAGCTTGGTGCATTTATCTAGATCCCGTGAATCCGTGGGAGCACGACTACCCAATTACGAATAAACCGGAACGGCGAGCGTCGCTTACTCGCGAGCTTGCCCTGAAAAGCTTCGAGGTGTTTGAGATCGAAAGAACGCAGGAGGATACGTAATGCCTCTATCCGCAAACGAGATTGCGAGACATCTAGATGGCGCCCCTGACCTGGCTGTCGAGGAACAATTTGTGTTGGCGCCACGGCCGAGTACCACTAACATACGCGAAAAAGGGGCGGCGTCCGTAGATCTGAGGTTAGGCACATGGTTTGTTACGACTAAAGCCAGCCGTCACTCTCTACTCGATATTTACGCAGACGAAGCGCAACAGCCTCCTGAGCACAACCTAACGGATAGGCACTACATACCGCTTGGGAGTTACTTTATTTTGCATCCACATTCATTTGTTCTAGCGGGAACGTTGGAGTGGATAAAGATGCCCAAAGGTTTGTGTGGGTACATTACGGGAAAGTCATCATGGGGCAGAAGAGGCCTTATCATCGAGACAGCACCCGGTATCCATCCTGGCTTCGCGGGCTGCCTCACGCTCGAGCTTGCGAATGTCGGAGAAATACCGATAAAGCTTGTTACTGGTACTGCTGTGTGCCAGCTGTTCTTGCACGAGATGGTCGGCCAAGTAAATAATGTAGATCCAAGTAGTTTCCTCGGACAAAGGCAGCCGACGCTCGGCAGGGTAACACCAGATGAGTTCGTATTGAGGCTGATGCGTGCATCAACATCGGCGACCAGTCACAACACAAAAACTGCCGATACATCAGGCTCACAATCTTGAATTTTGGTCGACTTTGTACCATCTGTTCATAATATGACGTGCTTATGCGTGACCCGCTGCGCGCGGGGCTTGAACAGACCGGTCTATCGTCGTGGCCTGCAAACCGCTCGCGCCGCTTGAGTAGCAGACCAGTCACACGAGTCCTATGGTAATCCGCTACGGCCTTCGAAGTACCTTCGCTGCTGACGAGCCCACCTTGCGCGGGAGCAGATCAGAGAGCGCCGCTTTTGCAAAATCGAGAGTGATCGGCGCGCCGACAAAGTGCGCGTTCGCCGCCAGCCGCCGAAGGGCGCCGTCGAGTTCGCCGCCACCAGAACGCAAGTGCTTGGCCATGTAGCGGGCCACGTCGCCCGGCAACTCCACCCGTGCCGCCTGCGCCTTGCTACGGAGGATGGCCACGCGGGTTTCAAGCTCGGGCGCCGCAAGGGCGACCGTGAGCCCCCAATTGAAGCGCGAGCGGAGGCGCGCCTCCAGCCCATCGAGCTCTTTAGGAAACCGGTCGCAGGTAACGACGACCTGCTGGTCGTTTTCAAGCAGCCACATGAAGGTGTGAAAAAACTCCTCCTGGGGCTGCTCCCTGCCGGCGAAGCACTGAATGTCATCGATCAGGAGGGCATCGGCTGAACGGTAGGAGGGGGTCTTGTCACGAAGGGTGTTGTGCTGCAGCGCGTCGTCTACCTCTGCCACAAAGCGCTCCGCGTGCCGATAGAGCACGCTGGCACCCGGGCGCTCCTGCAGCATCCCATTACCTATCGCATGGAGGAGGTGGGTCTTGCCACAGCCGGCACCCCCGTAGATAAAGAGCGGGTTGTGCGCATGCCCGGGGCACTTCGCTACCTGATGGGCAGCGGCGTACGCACGCTCACTCGATTTTCCAGTAACAAAGCGCTCGAACGTGAGGTCGGGGTTGACGTCGCCACCTGGGGTAAATTCCACGGAGAAATCCCTCGCTCACTTTGTCGGCTGATGCAACGGGTGCTCAGGGAGGACAAACAGTCTACGGCGTACGCTCTCCCCGCGCCACGTCCACATACGTAGCGAGAGGATTCCTCATCCCGACCGCGGAGGCAGCGCGGTAGCGACTTCCCGCGGGGCCGCCTCGGATATCGCCGTCGTTCCGGGCTCGCGCTTCATAATCGCTGCTGCGGGGCTCTAATTTGGCGCCGCGCGAGCGCGATCCGGCCGTGAGCGGCAGAAAAGCATCGCTCACCCCCAGACAGTGTCCGTTTTCTTTACACCGGATCTTCGCCTGAAATCTCTATATTGCGCAGGCGGTTGCCTGCGCCACCTTCTTGGCCTGCCCGCTTCACTACTACCCGCCCTATCGCTGGTGGAACTACTATGGGCGGATTACTTCCCGATGCGGTATCTCTCCCACAACTACCGGTTATTCCGATTGTTTGTGAGATTCTTCGAGCCATAGGCGTCCCCGATCATGTCACGTTTTTTTACATTTTAAATTCGTTCTAGCCAGATCGTAGCCACCACCGCGCTTCAACTTATTGTTTTAACGCCAGGCGCTACGCATTGGCCCGCATATTGCTGCGGGATTGGGCCATTGATTGAGAGGATGCACGAGCCCCGATTGGACGTAACACGGAACCGCACAGGCTCGATTCGGGTCGTCAGACCGACCCGAGTACCACAAGTGACGAAAGCGTGGCTCAGGAGGAGGCATGAGACAGTTTGGTACATACGTGAGTTCTGCGACCTTGCTTGCCTTTGTTGTCACGTGGCCATCCCTCCTATACGTAACAGATTTCGTCGCAGGCGATATTTTTATCGGCGTGAATGGCGGGACCTATTACCATTACGACTCCAATGGCCACCTCTCTCGAAACGCTGAGTGACGGTCTTGGCGGGTATACAACAGGCTGTGCATTCGATGCGAACGGAAATCTCTATACGACCAACTTTAGTAATACCTTTGCGATTAGAGACGCAAGAGATCAGCGCACCGAGTCGTGGATTGCAAGTGGAACGCTGTCCCAGTTACCTCGCCGATCTGTCAATGGGATTGTTCGACTGCGCGGGAGAAGGCCATGAACCACCAGATTAGCGCTACGACCACAGCGGGACTAATGCTCGGGATACTCTCGTTCTTCGTAGTCCAAGCTAGCGCCGGGGTTTGTCCTCCGATTGGCAACGACAGTGGTTGTGGCGTTGTCATCAATGTGACAAACACCGGCGGGGCTCTTTCATTTAATCAGAACCAGGGACCTTATGACGGCATTGACGACACCTTGGTGGGGATCACCAATAACAGCAGTCAATCGCTCCATGATATCGGCTTGGCATCCACTAACTCCATTTTCGGCTTCGACTTTGACGGCATCGATGCCTATGGATCGCAGGGTAACCCTTCCGACGCAAACGGATATGGCGGCCCCAACGCCTACTACTCCCACATCAACGCTACGCAAACATCAGGAACGGTAAATTTTGTGAGCCCGATACCTCCTGGCGGGGTGGGGTATTTTTCGTTAGAGAACGCGTTAACGGCTCCGACGCCCTGTCAGCAGATTGTCAATAACGCCGTCTCCGGACCGATCCTCGGTGGCCGACTTGGCAGCTTCCTTGCTGAACCGACCGACATCGGGAGTAGCTTTACACCGAACCTCGGTCTCGGCCTCTCTCAAGCCGCCGCAGATTGCGGCTTTACGAACTTTGACTGGGTGCAGACCATTACAAATGAGCCAGATCCGAGCCCCTTCTATGCAGTCAATGCTCAGGATCCGTCCTCGCCTATCCACATGACGAACGCGCGTACCCCCTTCAACGATCCACCCCCCGGTGGCTATACGTATTGTCTGCCGAGCTTTGGCTACACCTGTAACGATGCGCCTTTTTATTACAGCGTGACTGCTCCAAGCACAAACGGGTTTGCGCTGCAAAATCATGAGACGACGAACGTACTTTCCTTCTTCGACGCCCCCAAAGATCCGTGTTTAGGAATCCAGGGCCTATTGCTAGCTGAGTGTGATTACAGCATGGCTCCAATAGGCAGCAAGGAAGCATTCACGACCGATCTGGCTGGGGTACTTCCAGACGGTTCTGCCCTTGATCTAGGAATAGGCTTTAGCTGGACAGATGATTTCAACGATATTAGTGGAGGGATCGCGACTACGTTGAATAACATGCCGGTCGATCCGGGTAGCGGAACTGGTGGAATCACCGTTACCCATATACAGCCCACTACGGATTACCAGTTTCAGCTACCTCCCGTAACCGTGACGACTGTCAACGGGGTTCCGACGGTGGCCGAGCCGCCGACTCTTTGCCTAGTTGCGCTAGGGCTGCTCCTGATGTGGGGGATGAGTACCGCTCACCTGCGTCACCAGCGGCTGCGGTCTTCCCAAACCGCTTTGTGGCCGCGGCACTCAGGATCGGATAGGCAATGCTGATGATAAACGCAAGGACGAGGCCGACGGCTGCGTGTGGCCCGGGTGCTATCGGGACAGCTAAGCTGATAATGCCCCAAAACCCGCCAAGCACGCCAAGCAACATAAGGATGCCCGCTGCAGCGGTGATAAGGCGTGGAGGCACGTATTTATAGTAGCAGATCCAGGCGACAAGTACTTTGACACGCACCGCGCACGAGTGGGTCCATCCTCGATGGAGATCCCGCTACACCGACGACCAGATCTGGCAGTATGCGCGGATAATTGGCATAGAAAGCGTGACGCGCAACCCCCCTTTCGCAGGTACTCTACGTAAACATTCGATACGCTCCGTACGTCTATAACAGGGGATATAATATAGGAGTCGTTTCGCGATAGCGCCACCCCCTCTCCAAGAGCCAGTGGGTATCAAGCTCAAGCACTATTGGCGAACGGAACCAACAGCTGTATCGTTCCGGTGGTCCCTGCCAAAATTAATAACAGGTATCAATTTACCTTTACGGCACAACCAAACAAGTTGTACTGGGTTGACCCCACAATCGCAACCGGCTACGACTATCAGGTTCTGTCCGGGCCGAACTTCGCTTCGGTCGTATTGCCATACGAAGGGGGCGGTTTATACAACCTATCGCTGTTCGATTCAATGAGCGCTACCTACATATTTGACACCACCGTTACGGCCGGCATTTTACAGCGCTCCGGGAACTGCTGTTCCGGAGCCAAATTCATTTGCTTTGGTGGGTCTCGGACTGGCGATCTTATTCATGTATAGGCGCCGTCGCCATCGACGTGCTCGCCTTGCCAATCAGAAGGGAGACGGTCCAGGTACCAGCGCTCCTCCGGAGGAACAGGACGTATGGTGGTACTCCCCGAGAAGGGGCTCTTTTGTTGGCCAGTGAGTGAAGCCGGTGCACATTGGGTCAGTGCACTCATAGCCAATGAGTAGAAGGGTGACTGTTGGAGTTGATGCGCAAGCAGACATCTGACCGATCTCTTTGGTCCAACGAACGGTCTGATTCTTGAGGTCTATGAAAAGGGTATAGTTGTCGCTGCCGCAGTCAGCGACACAGGTTGGCAAGGATTGTTCGCCACCAGTACCATGCGCAACCACGGTCGTTTTGCTCCAGCTATCGATCGTAAACGAACCAAGGGATACGTGTGCGCTCAAGGGCTCAGGAGGCGTACTCGCACCAGGTTGCAGATACGTTGTGGTGGTGGACACATACGCAATGTCTATGTCACAGGTCATTGAGGTCTTCCAGCACCATACCTGGGCCACGTTGTCCTCGGGTTGCCAGCCTCCGGCCCAGTCAACCGTTTTCTCGGCGACAAATGCGCCCGATGCATATAGCTCCACTACTCCCGGCCCGAGATCATGATAATAGACGCCATTGCCGGGTGAGGTTTCCTGAGGCGTCCCGTTGTCGAAGATGAAATCGTAAGGAGGAAGTTCTATCAAATGTGCCGTGCCTCTGATAGAGGAAGCGATGTTCGTATTGGGCGTTCTCTGTGAATTAATGTTTGTGTTTTTGCCGTTTCGGAAGACCGGAGTGGAAGAGCTGACGGGTGTCGTTGTTGAGGCGGCATCGGTTCGGTGCGGATATGCGGACGAGTACCGCAGCAATACTGTCCCCACCACAACAACTACAAGCAGTGCGAGCGCAATAGCAAGTGCAACGAGCCAACTTCTCTGGGCGGGCATAGAATTCGTGATGGACGTACACCAAGCGTACCATTCCGGGAAACACGGTCAAGGCGACCGTGGTGGATAGATCGGGAAGAAAAAAGGGTGCTTACGTACGTTTGTGTCCCCACGCTGGTTCTGAAGAGCGATCCGCCCCGGTTATCGTGAAGGGACTCTGCGAGCCAAGAACCGGAGCTTCGGCTTCACAACGCGCCTCTCACCCGGCAGGCTACCACTCTTTGTTCGCAGCCTCGGCGGACGTAAAGTACCGCCTAAGCTTGGTGACGAGTTTGTCGAGTGTTTGACGACCGGTTCGAGGGTTGTCTCGTTGTACTGCACCAGTAGCCCAAAGCGGCAGGTTTTCCGCCGAGACGCATGTAGTCCCGTAGGTGCGGGCTATATTTTGTCTGCGGGAGCTGGCACGTCCGGTAGAAAACAACCCCATCCCATGGAGACTCGAACGCCACAATCGCTCGCTCGTGCCTATCAAACAGCGGGGACTTGTAGAAACTGCCACGTGTTGTAGGTTATGCAGTATGAGGAAAGCTCGGACAGCCTCTCGTCGAAGTTTGACCAACCTAGCGCAGCCATCATTAGGAAACTTTGGTATACGGATTCTGTAAAGCAATGAACGATAACGATCTCAGTCAATATTATAAGGACATCATTGAAGGCAATTTTCGCTTCCTGAGAAGCGGGGATGGCGAGTCCATCCTCAACGCGGCTCTGGAACTTGCAAACGCAGTCTCGGAGAAATTCCGGGACCATGTGCGGTCACCGAAGGACTATATGGAGGAACCGGAGGGGCTATACCTCACCCTTTTCCACTCGCCTTACAGCTACGGCCTCATAAAGGACCTGTTTACGGGCGATCTCTCAGGGTGCTACTGCAAGCTACGAATCATGCTTGAAGGTCTGGCCTACTGCTGCGAAATCAAGAGTCGGGGAAAGCCGGAGCCCGGGATGAACTATGAGAAGCTCCTTCATTACGTCGAGTCAAAACGTCAATCCAGAGATTCAACCACGAAGGTGATGAAGAAGCTCGACAATAACTTTCATCTGAAAGGCTGCGCGTCCTTCGCGCACCTATGGAGGGAGACTTCCAATGACTATCTGCACCCCGCGGGACCAGTGAGGAGATTCGTGTCCAGCATGGACGATAGGGGCACCATCCCGGTTGGCGCTCTTATTCTCCCGGCGCAATACGTGTCAGCGGACTTGGGCGATCTACAGACCCTGGGTTTGTACCTGAGCGCGTTTCGACGACTGCTCGATGTTGTGATGCCTTGATCCGTGATGCGTGCTCGGTGTCTATGAGATCAAATAGAGAAGCGTCTAGAGGACTGTGGATTGTTCACGGTCTGGAGATCCAGCCGGATCGGGAGCGCTGGGGGGATGGAGGGGATCCCATCGCACCTACGACCCAAACGGATCCAGAGGATCAAGATTCGCGGGCCGGATTGGCGTGGTTACTCCCTTTGTTGTGGTCCGCGGTGCAACGCCGGATGAAAGGACGTAATAACCTGCGCAACCCCGCGCAGGGTGCAGGTCAGTTCTCCCTAGATCCTTCCAATCGTAGAGATCCAACGCGAACATACACATCCAGGGACCTTGATTGCCGGCCTGATACCACACGTATTCATATCGTAACCAATGCTGGTTCACGGTAATTCGATCCTAAAGCTATTCCGTGCGGCTGAAAAGTACGATAGCCATGAGCCTCAGTTTTTGCTCAGGTTAACCGCCCCGGAGTCTCCAGGTGCAAAACGGGGTCGCGAATACCGTCCACGCCGCCAAGGCAGGGAAGTGTCAGAATTGCGATATTTGCCGATATGGGAAACTATGCCAGTCTCGATGATTCGGTGCGCCGGCGGTACCTTCTATGAATGCTTATTAGTGACGCAGATCTCGAGGAATTCAGGAGGCGTTACAAAGCGGAATTCGGCGTAGCGTTGTTTCAGGCGGATGCCAGTGAAGCGGCCCACAATCTAGTCGAGCTCTACTTGCTCCTGTCTCAACCGCTACCGAGCGAACGGGGGACGCGCGCTACGCCGCACGCAGCAGATCGCGATCCTCCATCTGGGCCGTAATCTCGTTCACTTGCTCGAGCGTCGTTAGGAATTCGGAATCACGCTTGCGGTAAAGGGTGCGAACGGCATTGAGGCCCGCCCGCCCGAAGTATTTAGTATCGGCAGACCCGGACACATAGAAACCCAGCTCCTTGCGACTATGCCGGATCGCGAGCATAATTCTTCGATGGAGACACCCTCATTTAGAAGTCCATCCGAGGCTGCATTTGAAGCATTCGAGGCACTCGTAAGAGACGATGCTTTGCTTGAAACCGAAGACAAGTCGGGAGTTTTGGCGGATGTGAGATCGGACGACCCCGCGAAACTTTTGAGTCTTCAGGCGGCCATGGCCGCCAAAGCGCGACATGAAAATAAAGACATTAAAGATAAGTAGTGTTCGCGGCATTCCTCGGGAGTGGCCTACGTTAGACGTGGGTGAAAAAGGAATGGTCATCTACGGCCCAAACGGCGTTGGTAAAAGTTCCGTAATAGACGCAGTCGAGTTTGCTCTTACAGGCGCCTCGTCATTATTTCCTGAGACCCGCTCGGTGTAAATTGGGATTCGGCCTCACCACACATTTCTCACGGCGATGGCTATGTAGTCATTGGTCTTCAAGATGGATCGAGCCTGGAAAATATCGACACACGCAAGGCCCGTTCCGAACAGGACGCGCTTGCCGCGGCTTGGTTAGATCTCGCCGAACAACCGAACTTCGTTCTTCGGCGCCACATGCTGCTCCGGTTCATCCAGGAGCAGCCGCGTGGACGTTATGACTTGCTTGCGCCATTTTGTAATCTCGGGAAATTTGCTGCTTTTGAGTTTGCTCTGAAAACGGTCTCTGACCGAGCGGAAAGCGATCGTGTTAATCGTGTTTCCGAAAAGGATTCTCAGGAGCAGAGGGCCCGACGAGTATTCAGGATGGCGCCCGACCAATCTGTAGAAGAAAGCGCACTGCTTGCGAAACTTAACGCAACGCTTGCTCAGGTTGATTTGAAGAGCAGCTCGATGGACGATCTTGAAACTCGGTCTAAAGAGATTGCCGACCGATTGGGTGGCAGCGATAGATCTAGCCGCATCGCCAATTTGGGCGGTTTGAAGGGGCAGGGCGACTAGTGCTTCTGGTTACGCTATTAATTTTGATTGTTCAAATTGCGACGTGGAGACTTCTTGGCGTCCTGTGTCAGCCACTACCAACACCACGTCAGCACCCTCCGGCGGCTTCGTTCCGGTATTCGTTGCCGCACCACAGCAGACACCATCTGCGGCACCTGGCCCTACGTCTTCGGCCCGCACTCTCTCGCCACAGTCTTCATTACTGCCCACGCCGTCTCTTTCTGGATCAGTGTTGTATATTCCCAGGTATAGTACATTTAGGACACGGCGTGTCCTAAATGGTGGTGCGCCGTCCAGTGCGTCTATTACTCCCACTGCATCTACCACTCCCACGACATCTGTGACCAGCACTTCTTCTTCTGCGCACACAGCACTGTCTCTAGTAGCTCTGGGCGCGTTCGTTCTCGTTGCGCTCGTGGCGCTGTTCTTCCTGCTCCGCTACCTACTCTGATTGCATCTTAAAATAGCTTTTAGGCTATCCACAGCCTCCATCTGTGTTGCCTGTTCACGAACGCGCCGTATGCTACAATACTCATATTGCTATAAACATGAGAATATATTCATATGCACAATAGACATCTATCGACAAAAGAAACTTGGCTCGCACTGTTGGTAGGAGTTTTGACGGGCGCAGTGCTGTTCGTTATTGCAATCCTACAGGTACGCTTCGGTATTTCGCCATTCCCTAAACTTCCAGCACTCGCGTTTGCTAGCACGCTGCTCGGTGCGCCGCAGCCGCCTCTCGTGGGGCTACTGTTTCATCTGGTCTATGTGACTTTCTGGAGCTACATCTTTGTAGCGTTCTTTCGTTCGCGTAGTTTCCTGAACGCCCTGTGGCTTGCGCTTGCGCTTGCGATCTTGGTATTTATTATTTTCTTCCCCTACATTGGTTGGGGTTTCTTTGGCCTTGCTATTGGCAAAAAGCTCATCGTGGGTGCTCTTGTTTCGCACCTGCTTTTTGCCATCGTGCTGTGGCTACTTGTTCGCCTATTCTTCGGGCGCGACAATGTGTCGACGCCGACTATTCACGCAGATGAAACACCCGCCCCACAAGTCGTATCGTAAGATACGCTGTACACAGACGCTGGTACAGCGCGCGCGCGTGCTTGCGCTATCGGGCGACGAGACGCGCATTCGTATTCTTTGCTTCTTATCCGAATATCACGAGGCGTGCGTTTCGGACATCGCTGAAAGTTTGGAGACGTCAATTAATACGGTTTCGCACCACCTGCGGATGATGCGCGACAACGGCCTTCTCGCCTCTGAGCGCACCGGCACGCGTATCTGCTACAAACTTGTTCCGAATGACTTTGTCGAGCAGGTGTGCCATGCTATTTGTGTATAGTGATGCGCATTACCCATTAATCCAAACCAATACTCGTATGACAAAACGTATATTCACGGTCGGTATCATCACCAGCATCGCAATGGCGATGATTGAAATGATTTATGAAGGACTTTTCGGTGTTGGGTTTTGGTCGGCACCAGTCTTTATCGCTGCAGTTCTGTTGCGAAATCTCCAGGCGGTGGCGCTCCCGGTTCCGTTTGGCGTGGTGCCAGTCGTTGTTGGTCTCATGGGCCACATGATGAATTCCATTATTTTTACGTTCGTGTTCATGGTGTTTATTGCTAAGCGATTTACATCACGCGCCACGGCGATAACGGGAGGTATCGTCTATGCGCTCATGATCTTCTTCATCATGTGGTTCTTGGTGCTCCCCGCAATTGATCCCGTAATGCTTAACCTGAATCCGTACGTCTTTGCCTTTGCGCATATTGTGTGGGGTACGGTTCTTGGTCTCATGGCGCGCATTGCGGTCACTTCGAAGAGTGCATAATTTCTAGCGCGGTATGAAAGCGTCATGGAATAACAGGATTATTGCCGAAAGCAACGACACGCGGATCGTTGAGAACAATCACTACTTCCCATCGGAGTCTGTGCACAGGGAATATCTGAAGAAAAGCAAGGACACGTACACCTGTCCCTGGAAAGGGTTGGCCGAATATTATGACGTGACGGTCGATGGAGAAACAGTAACGAATGGCGCGTTTAGTTACCCCGACCCAACGCCAGCTGCAAAAGAAATTCAAGGACGCTTCGCGTTTTGGAATGGTGTAGACGTAGCACCATGAGCAAGACGCACGACGCCGCTGGTACGAAACACCCACGCGGCCGACGTGTTTTGTCGATGCGCCGAGTCCGCACACTGCTTCGCGCCGGGAGGGATGTATTTGGTCGTCCAGCGTACTTTGGCATTGCCGTTGTGGGCGCGTTGATATTTTTCGGTCTATACCTGTTTGTGCCTGTGTGGTTGGTGCCGAGCAACACAGTCACTTTTGAGCTGTTGAACATAACGCCGTTACAATACGGCCTCCTCTCTCTACTTGCGCTCATGACGGGTATGCTCGTTTCGTTTGAAGTGTTCGCTTTTCGATCTACTCGTACACAAAAATTGCGAGCGGCGGGTGAAGGCGGTGTTGGGTTGGTGGCTTCTCTTTTCGGCGGCATTATCGCTGCTGCTTCGTGCGGATGTGGCATCGGCATCTTGCTCGGTGTCGTTGGTTTTGGGGGCGGCGCACTGTTCGTGGCGGAAAACCAAACCAGCATTGTTCTCGTCATGCTCGGCGTGGTTGCCATTGGAGTATATTTCTCTGCAACGCGCGCTGCAGGACTGTGTGCTACGTGCCGTGTATGAATGCAAAACGTACCCAGGATCTATACGATGTCATTGTGCTCGGGGCGGGTTCTGGTGGACTTAATATCGCATCATTTATAAATCGTGTTGGGCTGCGCGTGCTATTGGTTGATCGATCGGCCGAAGCAATTGGCGGCGATTGTCTTAATTACGGCTGCGTTCCCTCAAAAGCACTTATCCACGTCGCGCGTGAAGTGGCTGCCGCTCGGCGCGCAACGCGTTTCGGCCTCTCTGTTTCTAGCGCAGTGGACATGGCAGCGGTACGCGCGTATGTCCGCGAGAAACAAGACGTATTTCGTGCCAACGAGAATCCAGACTATTTGCGCAGTACCGGCGTCACGGTTGCGCTTGGTGCGGCAGCTTTTGTCGGTCCGGACACGGTACGAGTGGGGGACACACACTATCGCGGCAAGCATATCGTGATTGCGACGGGTTCGCGCCCGCGGCCGTACACGCTTCCGGGTGCTGAAAATATGGTAATTCACTCAAATGAAACCATATTCGATATTGAAACTATTCCCGATACGTTAGTACTTATCGGCGGAGGACCTATTTCGCTTGAAATCGGCCAAGCGTTCCACATGCTCGGTTCGAACGTACATGTCATACAGACAGGACCTGAAATACTCGGGAAAGAGGATCCCGTCGTTGCGATGCGTTTACGGGAAAAGATGTCAGCAGACGGCATGATATTCCATTTGAATACCAAGCCGGTGCGTGTCGAGAAAGGCAACGCGCTTGTTGTTTCGAACAACGGTGCCGAAGAAATCATTCCTTTCGATGCACTTTTTGCGGCGGTTGGGAGAATCCCTAACATCGATGCGCTCAACCTCGAAGCCGCGCACGTTATGGTGAAGGACGGGAAAATTGTCTCAGACGCCTTTCTCCGTACCACCAACCATCGTGTGTATGTCTGCGGGGACGCGGTAGGTGGCTATCAGTTTACGCACGCAGCGGAGCTCCATGCGAGCGTGTTACTGCGCAACTTCTTCGCACCATTTCGACAGCGGGTAGGGTATGCGGGTATATCCTGGGTTACGTACACGGACCCCGAGCTCGCTACATTTGGCGCATCTGAGCAGGAACTCACGAAAGCGGGGGTAAACCATTCAGTCATAGAGACCTCATTTACCGAAGACGATCGAGCGATACTCGATGAGTATGAACAAGGGCTGGTACGATTATTCATCTCTTCGAAAGGACTTCTTCTTGGCGGTACCATGCTTGCGCCAAATGCTGGTGAGCTCGTACAGGAACTGACGCTAGCCATGGCGCAAGGTATCCCACTCACGGCTCTTTCAGAGAAGGTATACCCGTACCCAACCGCCGGTCGCATGAATCGACGGACTGCGCTTTTGCTCCGCGCGCAGAAACTCTCGCCCTTTGCAAAGAAAGTGTTGCGTACTATCTTTTCGTTTCGCTCGTGATGTTGCGAAAACACCTGTGGATATTGGAGCACTTGCGTATTGTGCGAGGAGCTGTTAGACTCCATGTACCAGAGTAAGATTGAGTGGCGGGGGGAGTGTCTGGGGGTTAAGGAAAATTTATTATGAGCGTCTGAGAAAGCGCGAGGCGCTCTTGTCGTCGTTGGTACGCGTATATTATTTCTTATTTTCACATCACCTCACATGCATACAAAACTCCCGCAAAAAACGTTTGGTGCGTACCGGGCTCCGAAAGTAGCGTTTCCTGATCTCGTCGCCCATCAGCGCGATTCTTTCGCCTGGCTCGTGAAGAACGGTCTCGGCGAGCTCTTTAAAGAATTTTCTCCTATTTCGGATTACTCGGGGAAAAAATTCGAACTGAAATTCGAAGGGTTCGAAATAGGTGCACCGAAATACGACGAAGAATTTGCGCGTGAGAATATGCGTACCTACGAAGCGCCGATTAAAATTTCTGTGCGGCTCATCAACAAAACGCTTGGCTCGGAGAAAACACAGGACGTATTTCTCGCGGACATGCCGATTATGACGCCGCACGGCAGTTTTATTGTTTCAGGAGTGGAGCGGGTTATTGTGCCGCAACTCGCACGATCCTTTGGCGCATTCTTCATCGCTGAGTCCATTAAAGGTAAAAATTGGTTTGGCGCTAAAATTATTCCCGCACGTGGCGTGTGGATTGAAATTGACTCGGAAGCAGATGGCGCTATTTATGTGAAGATTGATCGCAAACGCAAGTTTCCTATCACACAACTCCTCGCCATATTCGGTGCAGGCCTTCGTGAGGAAGTGTTGAAAGCCTTTAAGGGAGACGAGACCGCCATTGCTGCGCTTCAGGCGACCTTGGCGCACGACACCGCGGAATCACTTGATGACACGTATGTTGAAGTTCACCGCCGCATGCGTGACGGTGATTTGGCAACGCCGGAAAATGCAAAAGAATATGTGAAGTCGCTTTTTTCTTCTGAACGATATGACTTGTCTCGCGTTGGTCGCTACCGCCTGAATCAACGTTTTGGCCTCTCGACAGAGAGCAAGGCGCTCGCCGAGCGCGCGCTATCACTCGCAGATTTGGTGCGCATTACTCGTGAAGTGGCGCGATTAAACGTTGACCCTACAGCAGTACCGGATGATATTGATCACCTCGGTTTTCGTCGCGTGCGTTTTGTGGGAGAGCTATTGCAATCTCGTATGCGTGTGGGCATGAGCCGCATGAAGCGCAATATTCAAGACCGCATGTCGACCATCGAAAGCGAAACCTCGCTCCCTATGGCGCTGGTGAATCCGCGCCCATTCCAAGCATCAGTGCGCGAATTTTTTACTGCAAACCAGCTATCGCAATTTATGGATCAGCAGAATATCCTTGCCGAACTGGAGAACCTCCGTACGCTCTCGGCGCTTGGCCCGGGGGGTCTCACTCGTGAGCGTGCTGGTTTTGAAGTGCGTGACGTACATCCCAGTCACTTCGGTCGCCTTTGTCCTATCCACACGCCAGAAGGGCAAAACATTGGTCTTATTCTGCACCTTGCGCTCCACGCACGCACCAATGAGTTTGGTGTTATTGAAACGCCATATGCGCAAGTAAAGAAAGGTATCGTGACAGATAACATTGTATACCTGAACGCCCTTGAAGAGGCTGACGAAGTCATCGCACATAGTGCAACTCTCCTCGACGAGAAAGGGCATATCCAAGCCGACGTGGTTGAGGTGCGTCGTGGTGGAGAACCAGCCATTGTTCCACGCGAGGAAGTGACACTTATGGACTCCTCGGCGTATCAAATGTTTTCCGTTGCGCCGTCACTTATCCCATTCGTCGACCATGATGACGCGAACCGCGCCTTGATGGGTTCGAACATGCAGAAACAGGCAACCCCTGTGTTGATTCCCGAAGCACCGCTGGTCGCAACCGGCATTGAAGAGCACGCAGCGCGCAACACTGGCCGCCTCATCGTTGCCGAAGAATCTGGTGAAGTGAGCTATGTCGATGCGCGTACGGTTACGATTACTCCAAAAGAAGGGAAGCCGCATACGTACCGGCTGCAGGGGTTGACTCAAACGAACCAAAACTCGGCGTTTGCACAACGACCAATCGTGCGTATCAACGACAAGGTGAAGAAGGGTGATGTGCTGGCTGATGCAACGTCTTCCGACCGTGGGCAATTGGCACTTGGGCAGAATGTACGCGTTGCTTTTATGAGCTGGTCGGGCGCCAACTATGAAGATGCCATTATCATCTCTGAGCGTCTCGTTGAAGAGGCAAAGTTCACGACGGTGCACATCGAAGATTTCGAATGTGCGGTGCGCGACACAAAACTCGGGCCGGAAGTAACGACGCACGACATTCCAAACGTGGGTGAGCTGCGTCTTAAAAATCTTGATGAAGAAGGCGTCGTACGCATCGGCGCGGAAGTGCGCTCGGGGGACATTCTCGTAGGGAAAGTAACGCCAAAGGGCGAGACACAATTGACGCCCGAGGAGCGTCTCCTGCGCTCTATCTTTGGGGATAAGGCAAAGGACGTGAAGGACTCGTCGCTCCGTATGGAGGGCGGGAAGCGTGGTCGTATTATCGGCGTGCGGGTATTTAGCCGCGAAAATGGCGACCAGCTTGAAACCGGCATTATCAAAAAAATTGTCGTGACCGTCGCGCAGGTGCGCAACGTGTCGGTGGGGGACAAGCTCGCTGGGCGTCACGGCAATAAAGGTGTCATCAGCCGCGTGTTGCCGGCGGAAGACATGCCCTACGACAAAGACGGTAACCCGGTCGATGTCATCCTTACGCCGCTTGGCGTGCCAAGCCGTATGAATCTTGGGCAAATTTTGGAAATGCATCTTGGTCTTGCTGCGCACGCCCTCGGCTATCAAGCAATCGTGCCGCCGTTTGCTGGCGCATCGCCAGATGAAATTCGTAACGAACTTGTTGCGGCTGGCTTTGATCGCTCTGGCAAAATGACGCTCTTTGACGGTCGTACAGGCGAAGCGTTCGCGCAACCGATTGCTGTCGGCTACATGTATATTTTGAAACTGCACCACATGGTTGAGGACAAGATCCACATGCGTTCAATTGGTCCGTACTCGCTCATCACACAGCAACCGCTCGGTGGCAAGGCACAAAATGGCGGACAACGTTTTGGAGAAATGGAGGTATGGGCACTGTTGGGTTATGGCGCAGCGTATATGCTGCGCGAGATGCTCACCATCAAGTCAGACGACATTCAAGGCCGCTCCGCTGCCTTCGACGCGATCGTGAAAGGAGACCCGATCAGCCACACCGGCACCCCGGCTTCATTCTCTGTCCTTACTAATCAAATACGCGGTCTCGCGCTCGACGTCGAGCCGGTAGAACTTCCGCCTGGCGCTGAAGTCGAATAACCTTATCTCGTATGCCAACATCATTCTCTCAACGAAAACCGTTTATCCCGCGCGCTGATTGGAACGCACTACGACTTTCGCTCGCGTCTCCTGAGCGCATTCTTTCGTGGTCGAGCGGCGAGGTGACCAAACCGGAAACAATCAATTACCGTACCCAGCGTTCTGAAAAACACGGGCTCTTCGACGAGAAGATTTTTGGTCCGGAAAAAGACTACGAATGTTACTGCGGTAAATTTAAAGGCATCCGCTATAAAGGCATTGTGTGTGACAAGTGCGGAGTCGAGATTACTCGTTCTATCGTGCGACGCGAGCGTATGGGGCACATTGAGCTTGTTACGCCCGTTGCCCATATTTGGTTTCTGCGCTCAGTTCCTTCGCGTATGGCACTTGTGCTCGGTATCTCCGGTGCCGATCTTGAAAAGGTGGTCTATTTCGCTGGCTACATTGTTACGAAAGTGTCTGAGGATGTGAAGAAGCGCCTTATGGGCGAACTCGATGCCGAGTACAAGAGCAAGTACCAACAGGCAAAGAATGACGAGGCACGCGACGCGCTTAAGGAGCGCATGACGCAAGCAAAAAACGAGATAGACGGCATTGCAGTAGGCCGTGTTCTTGACGAGCTTGCCTACCACCGCTTCTCGGTCAAATACGGCGCCCTCTTCGAGGCGCGTATCGGGGCTGAAGCAATTTATGACATTCTCCATGCACTTGACATTAAAGAGCTTCGCGACACGCTCCAGGTACGCTATGCGACCGCCGGCGTTGCTGAGCGCGAAAAGCTGGCCAAGCGTCTCCTACTTATTAACGGCATGCTCGCTGCCGGCGTGCGTCCTGAGTGGATGTTCCTTACGCGTATCCCCATTATCCCCCCAGCACTGCGGCCGATGGTCGCACTTGAAGGCGGTCGCCATGCCACGAGTGACGTGAATGATTTGTATCGTCGCGTTATCAACCGTAATAACCGCTTGAAAAAGCTGCTCGACATTCATGCGCCGGAAGTAATTTTGCGTAACGAACGGCGCATTCTTCAAGAAGCGGTGGATGCACTTCTCGACAATTCTATTCGCAAGGGGGGAGCAAACGCAGGTGCCCTAACGCCTTCGCAGCGTCGACCATTGAAGTCTCTCGCCGACTATCTCAAGGGCAAGCAAGGATATTTCCGCCAAAACCTGCTTGGTAAGCGCGTGGATTATTCGGGTCGTTCGGTAATCGTCGTTGGTCCAGATCTGGAGCTTGATGAGTGCGGGCTTCCGAAACACATGGCGCTCGAACTCTTCCGCCCGTTTGTTATCGCCGGGCTGCTTTCTCGCGAACTTGCGTTTAATATCCGCGGTGCTGGCCGTCTCATTGAGGACGGCGTGCCGGAGGTGTGGGAGATACTCGAGGAGGTAATTAAGGGCAAACACGTGCTCTTGAACCGTGCACCAACGCTACACCGTCAAGGTATTCAAGCGTTCCGTCCCCGTCTTATCGAAGGTGACGCGATTCGGCTTCACCCACTCGTGTGTCCGGCATTCAACGCAGACTTCGACGGAGACCAAATGGCGGTACACGTGCCGCTTTCTGAGGAGGCGCAATGGGAAGCAGCGAACATTATGAGCGCTAATAAAAATATCCTGAAACCAGGAAGCGGCTCGCCGGTTGTGGCGACCTCGCACGATATTGCGCTTGGTACCTACTGGCTTACGAAAGACGTTGTTAACGCTCGTGGAGAAGGGCAATATTTCTCATCGCCCAATGCTGCGGTGCTGGCTTACGATTTTGACGCGATTGACCTACATGCAAAAGTGCACGTTCTACCGGCATCAGGGAAAGAGAAGTACGCAGTATTTGGAGAGAAGCCATTCGAGACAACTGTTGGCCGTATATTTTTCAACACGGTCTTGCCCTCGGACTATCCGTACGTAAATAGTGCGGTTACCAAAAAGGTGCTGGGGCACATCGTGAATGATTCCATCGCCCGCTACGGTCTTGACAAAATCCCAAACATTGTCAATCGTATCAAGCATTTCGGCTTCCTGTATGCAACCCGCGCTGGGGTAACCTGGTCACTCGATGACGTCTCGGTACCGCCAAGCAAAGAGGCAGTGATTAACGAAACGCGCGCAAAAGTGGCGCGTGTCGAGGAAGATTTCAAGAACGGTCTTCTTGCTGAAGACGAGAAGCGTCGTATGGTTATTGAGCTGTGGCATGGCACGAAGCAGGAGGTAGAGAAGCTCGTCGAGGAAAATCTCGATCCCTCGGGATCGGTGCACGACATTATCACGTCGGGTGCGCGTGGTTCAATGGGAAACTTGACACAAATGGTCGGCATGAAAGGGCTTATTCAAAGTACCAGTGGCGAAACTATCGAAGTGCCTATCGTCTCCTCAATGATCGAGGGATTGAATCCGGTGGAATATTTCATGTCCACGCACGGTTCTCGAAAGGGACTCACTGACACCGCGCTTGGCACAGCACGCGCAGGCTACCTTACCCGTCGCCTGTTTGATGTTGCGCAAGACTCAATTATCACCGCAAATGATTGCGGTACTAAAGACGGCATCACCATACACCGCACTTCGGCATCTGGCGTCAAGATTGATTTTGCTGAAGCAGTCCGCGGCCGCACGCTTGCGGCAAACGTGGTGGATGCTGATGGTACGATCTTGTTCAAGAAAGGCCACTATCTTTCCGCGCAAGATGCGGCAACGGTGGACGCTGCTCCGATTGACAGGGTGCTCATGCGCTCTCCGCTCACATGTAAAATCCGTTACGGTATTTGTCAGACATGCTACGGCATGGATCTTACTTCGCTCGCCCCGATTGACTTGGGTGAAGCCGTCGGAACCGTGGCAGCTCAGGCCATCGGTGAACCAGGAACGCAACTTACTATGCGCACTTTCCACGCAGGTGGTACGGCATCAGTCGGTGGCGATATCACGCAGGGTCTGCCACGTGTGGAGGAAGTCTTTGAAAAGCGCTCGCCAAAAAACGCAGCAGCAGTGTCCAAGACTGATGGCATTGTAACGGCGATTGAAGAGCGCAGTAAAGAAAAAATCATTAGCGTGATGCCGGAAGCTGGTCAAGGGAAAAAGAACGGCGCACCCATAGAGTACGTGGCGGTGTATCCGCGTGTGCTGTTTGTCAAAATTGGCGATACGGTGACGCGCGGGCAGCTGCTCACTGACGGTTCTGTCGATCTCGATACCTTATTTGAGTATGCCGGGCGCGCCGTTACGCAAGAGTACATTATCACTGAAGCAGGTAAGATCTACGAGCTTCAGGGTGCTTCGGTGTCACGTAAGCATCTTGAAGTGATTGTGCGGCAAATGTTCTCGCGGGTGCGCATCACGGATACGGGCGATTCTGACTACTCGGTCGGTGACATCATTGAGGATTGGGAGTTCGCTGCAGCCGTCGCCGCCGCGGAGAGTGGGGAGAAACTACCGCCTAAGAGCAGGGAAATTGTACTGGGCATAAAAGAATCAGCACTCTCTCGGCGCAGCTTCCTTTCCGCGGCATCGTTTGAACAAACGACCAAGATTCTTATCACCGCAGCACTCAAAGGATCGGTGGATCATCTACGCGGTCTAAAGGAAAACGTTATTCTTGGCCGTCTCATTCCTGCGGGCACCGGCTTTTTCGGAAGTAAGAAACAACAAGCCATTGATACATTGCGGCGTGCCCGTCCTGAACCTGAACCCGCCCGGCGCGACACTGCAATTCCCACGCGCGCCGCGACAACCGCATAGTATCTTTTCTCTCCATGGTGAACACGCGTGAGCAGAGAGAGCGGGTCTGTCGCATTGCTGCGTAGCGAATTGCTGTGTATGAGTGACACTGTTCAGCGTATAAAAGAACAGATAAGCATAGTCGACATTGTACAGCCGTATGTAAAACTTACGCGTGCAGGGAAGCACTGGAAAGGGATTTCACCTTTCACAAAGGAAAAGACACCCTCTTTCTTTGTGTCACCCGAACGAGGGACTTACTATTGTTTTTCGTCCGGGCAAGGAGGCGACATCTTCACGTTCATCGAAAAAATGGAGGGAGTGGATTTCAAGGGCGCGTTAAAAATACTCGCTGAACAGGCGGGCGTTGAGTTGCAGTACGAGAAGGGCAGTAGTGCCAGTCGTTCCCATGTCGAACGTCTGCGCGAAGCACTTGCTCGTGCCGAGCAATTCTTTGTGACGACAATGACACCTGAAGGAAGCGCGTATGCGTATGCAAAGAAGCGCGGTCTCACAGCGGAAACGATTACCGCATGGCGGCTTGGTTTTGCGCCGGAGCAATGGCGCATGTTGCTGGAAGCATTGGCATCAGCAGGATTCTCAACAAAGGAATTGGCCGCGGCCGGACTCATTAAAGAAGCCGACGGGAAGCCAGGAACCTGGTACGATCGGTTCCGGAACCGGCTCATGTTTCCAATACGTGATGCCGCAGGACGTACCGTTGCGTTTACCGGCAGAGCACTGTCTGCTGATGAGCCCGCCAAGTACCTGAACTCTCCCGAAACAGAACTCTTTCGGAAGTCTGAGATTATATTCGGTATGGATCGCGCTAAGGACTCGATTCGTACCCGTGGTTTTGCTCTTTTGGTGGAGGGTCAAATGGACGTGTTGCATTGCCACCAGGCAGGATTCACTAATGCTATCGCTTTGTCGGGAACCGCGTTATCTGAAAAACATTTGTCGCTGATTAAGCGATATGCGGATAACGTAATGCTTGTGCTTGATAGTGATCGGGCTGGGCTCGCCGCAACCGCCCGTGCCGCGGCACTGGCGCTTGCGGTTGGTATGCGGGTCAAGGCGGTCAGTTTGCCAGAAAACATGGACCCTGCCGACCTGCTAGTGCAAGATGCCAAATCTTTTGTGACACGGGTTGCTGAAGCAAAATCGGTTATAGAATTCTTTCTTACGACGCTTTCTGCGCAAGAGTCGGATCCGCATCGTCTCGTGCTCGCTGTTGAGCGCGTGGTGATACCGCTTGTTGCTGCGGTGAGCAGTCCGCTTGAGCGCGAGCACTTCATCGGTATCGTAGCACACGCACTTGCTACTTCGCCGGAGGCCGTCCGCGAATCACTTGTGCGGTATTCGCAAAGAAATGCGGGTGTATCGCTGGGCGTTCATCACGTTTCGAACACTATCTCAGAAGCAGCAGAACCCGCGCGAAAGGCTGCCGACGTGCGCGCGGAAGCCTTGGCAGCAGTGGCCGCAAGTTATCCTAACACCGCGCTTGCAGAACGGGTGAGAAACGAGTACGCTCGAATAGTTGGCGCACCGCTCCCCACCCCCTCTGAACGGGCGGTGTTCGAGGCGGAATTGGCGCTCGGTGAAACACCGCAACCCGATGTTGCCGACGAGCTCATCCACGCTTTTGAGCGCGCGGTGCTTGATGAGCAGTACGTATCTGCACTTGTTGCATTACGCCGGGCACACACTGTCGGAGATCGCGAAGCGGAAACCCAAGCTGAAAATAAGTGCGCCGAGCTTTTAAAACGTATCGCGGCCTCCCTCTAAACATTCTTTTGTCATGGAAATCTTATTTATTTCGTACTAATTACATATGGCCACCTCTGCGAAAAAAAAGAATATACCACACAAGACCTCCCGCGCACCGCGGGGGCGTGTTCGACGTGTCGGTGTGCAACGAGGAGCAGCTTTGCGCCAACAGATGTCTACAAAACGCGTTGTAGCACGTAAAAAATTGTCGAAAAAGCAAGCCGCTCGAAAAATCACAACAAAAAAAGTACCTGCACGTAAAACCAAAGTGGTGCGTGCGGGTGCGAGCCGTTCATTACGCACGGAAAAAGCGAACACGCTTATCGCGCGGGGACGTGAGCGCGGCTACATTACCTATAGTGAAATTTTGGAAGAATTTCCACACGTAGAAAATGACGTCTCTTTTCTTGAGCAGCTCTACGAACGTCTGACTATCGCAGGAATTGATATCCTTGAGGGCGGGTTGCTTGAAGACAACGCTGATGAATATCTGGCCACTAGAAATATCAAGGGACGCGCGTCGAGCGCATATGACTCGATACAAATTTATTTACGTGAGATTGGCCAGTACCCACTCCTGACGGCCGCCGAAGAACGTGAGCTTGCACAACGTATTGAAGCCGGTGACGACGAGGCGAGGAATATTCTTGCAAGGAGCAACCTGCGGCTTGTGGTATCCATCGCAAAGAAATATGTGGGTCGTTCGCCAGACCTCACCCTTCTCGACCTCATTCAGGAAGGGAACCTCGGCCTTTTCAAGGCAGTCGACAAGTTTGACTGGAAGAAGGGCTACAAGTTTTCCACGTATGCGACCTGGTGGATTCGCCAAGCAATTACGCGCGCGCTTGCCGACCAATCGCGCACGATTCGTATTCCGGTACACATGGTGGAAACGATTGCCAAGTACAAGCAGGTGTCGCGTCGTCTTGCGCAAGCGCTTGGCCGCGATCCGCAGGCGGAAGAAATAGCTGTTGAGATGGGTGTTGAGCCGGAAAAAATCTATCAGATTGAGAAGATCAACCAAGATACCCTTTCGCTTGAAAACCCGGTGGGTAGTGGCGATGATGAGCGCTCCACGCTGGGCGACTTTATCGCTGATGACAAAATGCCCTCACCAGTGCAGGAGTCATCGGAACGTATTCTGGCCATGCAGGTGCGCGACATCTTGGGTGATCTTTCGCCCAAAGAACGAAAGATTCTCGAGCTGCGTCATGGTTTGGCCGACGGCATTTATCACACGCTTGAGGAAGTGGGGCGTGAATTTGGCGTGACGCGTGAGCGCATTCGTCAGATTGAGGCCAAGGCGTTAGAGAAAATCCGTATTCACGACAAGGCGCGGCACTTGAAAAGTTACTAGTCGGGGTTTCCATGCCTCTGGGAATGACCGTAGCAGATTCGTCGTATAACGAAAGTACTAGCCGAGAACCATGACGAAAGAACAAATCTGGGAAACGGCGCAACAGAGTATACGAGCTCTCATGGAGAAGGGTGGTTTTGCAGTATTAATAAACGAGAGTTCGGACGCAGTGCACACGATGTCCGCGCACCAACCTGACAGCATCTGTTGCATGGACGGCCGTATCGCACCCCACCAGTCGGTTATCTCAGTTGCCGGTTCAGGAATACTAATAAGAGATGATGTGGCAGCGCGAGAGCATCTGGTTGGGTTTTTGCGTGAAAAAAAGATAAAAAAAGTGGTTCTCCATGAAGATTGTGGCGCTGTGGGGCTCTATGCAAAAACAAAAGGCATAAGTCGGGAACGGGCTGACGAGGAGGCGCTTGAGTGGGCGAACGAGCTCACGGCGCTTCTCGGCGGCGTCGAGCCGCCGTCAGTACTTCCCGTTGACACCGATTTTCACAACGAGACCTGCGTATATCTCGAGCTTACGGATCGATTCTCGCTGAAGGGCGTCGTAGGATTCCCGCCGGGATTCCGAGTAACGGTGCCAGCGGTATCGATGACAAACGCGCTCGCACAGGTGGAGGTAGCGCTGAACATTGCTTTTGCTGAGTACGGATTCGACAATCTCTTTACACGCGATACACCATTTGCGGTCGCGATCGTTGCCGAGAATCAGGATGATTTACGCGACATGTGGAAGAACGCAGATCTCACCCGGCTGGTCGAGCGGCACGGCGGGAGAGCCGTTATTGACGGTTTCGTTCTGCCGACACCAGCCGCAATTTAAGAAATTTCAACCTACAGCGATGAAGCACCTTACGGAGGAGGCCGTTTTTCTATTTGTGGCGCATTCTAGTACACTAGACGCATGACCACCAAAACAGCCTTTGATGAGGCACTGAAAACGCTTACGCCCGAGCAGCGGCAAGCGGTAGAGACAGTGGAGGGGCCGGTGATGGTACTTGCGGGCCCCGGCACCGGCAAGACTCACGTTCTTACGCTCAGGATTGCAAGTATTCTGCGCACAACTCAGGCAAAACCGGATGCTATTCTCGCTCTCACCTTTACCGACTCTGCGGCGCGCACCATGCACCGACGGCTTGCAGCGCTCATTGGCGCGGAGACCGCACGGAAGGTCACCATTGCGACCTTCCACGGTTTTGCTGAGCTCGTACGAAATGAATACCCAGACGCATTTGCTGCTGAGGCAGACCACAGACTCATGGGAGACGTCGAGGAGACGCTTCTTCTGCGTGAGGCAATCGACACTGCCGATATCGATATGCTCCGACCAGCCAAGGCACCCTACACCTATCTGCGCGATTTACGCGCGCTCTACGACGCGCTTCGGCGCGAGGGCGTCACACTCAACATGTACCGCGCATGGGGCGCGCGGGCAGCGCAAGAACTCGCCGCCGATGAATCATTGAAGTATAAGCGCGGTGAGCACGCGGGCGAACTAACGAAGGCGGGACAGGAAAAAGTCGTTCGTTTTGAGAAAGTCGAGGAGGCGGCGCGTATTTTCGAACGTTACCAGGAACTTAAAGACGAGCGGCGCCTAACAGATTTCTCGGATATGCTCACGGGCGTCATAGAGCGTATTGAGGGCGACGAAGCGCTTCGGAGTGATTTGCAGGAGCGGTATCAGTATCTTCTTGCCGATGAACATCAAGATGCCAACGCGCTTCAGCACCGTCTGCTCGAACTTTTTGCATACGACGATCATCCCAATTTGTTTGTGGTAGGAGACGAAAAGCAGGCGATTTATCGTTTCCAGGGAGCAGAGATTGGGGCATTTAAAACATTCACGGACACGTTCCCACGTGCGGTAGTCATTACGCTTACGTCGTCATTTCGTTCATATCAACACATCCTCGATGCAGCGCACGAAGTGGTGGCTAATACGGGTGAACACGCAGCGCTTACTGCGACGCGCACTGGCGTGGGCAAGCAGGTTTCGCGTATTGTTGCAGACGATCCGCTCGACGAACGCGCAAAGGTTGCTGCGCTCATTGAGAGGCACATCGCGAGCGGCGTGCCGCCACACGAAATTGCTATTATCGCGCGCACCAATGACACGGCAGACCTATTTGCGAGCGTGCTTACGGCACGCGGGCTGTCGGTTTTGCGCGCCGGTGACCTTTCACTCACCGAGCGGCCAGTCATGCGCGCGCTCATGGCACTCATGAGCTACGTAGCAGACCCGACACAACTGGGGAGTTTGCGAGAAGCGCTCCTGGCTCCTTGGTGGGGGGTGTCAACTACTGAGCTGCTGAAACTTCTGCGTATGACAAACGATAAGGACCTTATCACCAACATTGCTCATGTATACCCGGACACCGCTGCCGTGCTTACTCACTGTGTGCGAGAAAGTCTCGTGCAAACACCAGCCGCGTGCTTCTCATACGTATTTACTCAGAGTGGTGCGCGCGATTATTTTCTCGCGCACGCCGAGCATTTGGACGATATTGCGCTTGTACGAGCACTCATGATGCATCTAGAGTCCGTTGCGCAGTTCACTGAGGCCGCCACCTTCGCCGAGACGTTTGCTGTTCTTGAGAAAGCACGCGAGCACGGGCTTTCTCCGGTCAAGATTTCAGTCACCGAACGCGAAGGATTCATTACCATAATTACCGCGCACAAAGCAAAAGGTATGGAGTTTCGATATGTTTTTATACCCGACTGTACTGAAAACGCATGGGAAAAGGGCGGCAAAGCGACCATGATCCCCTCGCCATTTGAAAACAAGCAAACGCTCGATGACGCACGTCGACTTTTTTACGTCGCGCTCACACGCGCTAAAGATCATGCGTATCTTTCATATGCTTCTACGAGTGCGGAGGGTCGCGAACGACACGCAACAAATCTTATGCCAACAGGGCTGCTCGAGACCAAAGTTAAAAGCGAATCGCTTCCGTTGTTACACACCACCAGTATGGCATCAGGAAAGATTCGTGAACTCACCGAGTACTACCTTGCCACGGACAGTCTCTCGCCATCGGCAGTAAATGACTACCTAGAATCACCCGCGCTATTTTTCGCTCGGCGCGTGTTGCGCATACATGAACCGCCGGTGCCGGCACTCATCTACGGCAACGCCATGCATGCTGCGCTTGCAGCCGCGCTCTCGGGCGCTTCAGAGGATGAGGCACACGCCACGCTTGCGCGCGTTTTTGAGCGCTCGCTCTTGCCGCGCGATGCGATATTTGAAAAGCTGCACCGTGAGGCGCGGGCGGCATTTACTGCTATCCTTCCAGAGCTCGCTACACTCGGCACACCCACACACGTAGAAAAGATTTTTTCGTTAGTACGGTATGTCGATGATACGTCCGTAACGCTTGCTGGGAAAATAGATGCGGTGTTTACCAGGGGCGGCCAGCTGCTCGTTGCCGATTTTAAAACGGGTAGCAATGTCTCAGCGAAGAATGAGGCATATGCGCGTCAGCTTGCGCTCTACGCCGCGATGCTCGCGGCACATAAAGAGCCGGTAGAGAGTGGAGAACTACTCGCTGTTTCAGATAAAGGCATTAAACGAGTGCCGGTACCCGTGGGGAAGATGGAGCAAGACGCAGCGCTTGCCGAACTCGACTCCATGGTGCGCGAATTGCGTTTGGGAGAATGGCGGAAGGGTGCGGCTTCTGACTATGACGCGCTTCTCGCGCTCGTGGCAACGTAGCGTGCTAGGGTTGTGTTTGGGTTGAACTTGCAATAGTGAGCGCGGCATCAATCTGTTGCTTTACGTAATTATAGGAGTACGCGCCATTCACCACGAGCGGCGGCGCGCCGTTTACCACGATAAGTGCGTAGGGCGCACCGCCCGCGCCAACAGCAAAAGCATTTGCCCTATCGGCCGTTATGCGCGCATCAATCGATCCACTTACAATACAAGAGGCTACTGCAGAGGGGTCTGCCCCGGCTTCCTGTGCGTACTGGCCAATGTGTGCCGAGTCGACCGGCTGGTGTGCAAAAAGAATATCGGCAAATTTCCAGAACGCAGCATTGCCCGCTGTCTGCGCAACGCACTCCGCTGCCTCAGCATCTTTCATGGCACTTGGATGAATTTCTATAAGAGGAAATTCGCGGAATACCCACGCCACCTGCCCGGCGGGGCCATAGTCATTGATGATGCGGTGGAGGGTTTGCTGAAATTGTGCGCAGTATTGGCACTCGAAATCAGCGTACTCGATTATTTTTACTGGCGCGTCCGGATTACCAAGAATGTGGTCGGAGACGGTTATCGGGAGCACGGCCGAAGGATTCCCGGAGCCGCTTGCAGTATTTTGGACACGCTGTCGTGTGGTTGCATATACTGCTACCGCCACGAGTACGCCACCGACAAGGATGGCGACAGGGACGACCATGCTTGTTTTCATGTGTCAATCATAGCATAATCGACCGCACCTCTTGCTGTGAGAAGCGGTGCGGCGTGCTCTGCATCTCTCAAATCGGCAGTGTGTAGGTGAGTGCAGGTTTTGTTTGGGGAATATTCCAGGTGCGAGTATCGAGTTTAATGTCGCGAATATCGCTCAAATCTTTATATTTGAGTTTATGGTGCGTGAGCGCATAGTCATAGAGTTCGCGCGTGATGCGCACGTCTTCGATGCAATATTTCCGTACCTCGTCATATTTCCCTTGGGCCCACCAATCGATCGCTTTCAAGCCGGAGCCTGATTTCCCTCGGTCGAGCGTTGCCTCCGCCAATAATTGAAGACGAATGCGCCGACCGAGTGCTTTCTGCACTTCGACCAAAAGATCAAGGGAGTGAATCGCCGAGAGATCGCCCGGATAGTAGCGGTTCAGGATAGGAATATCGAATGTGTCTGAATTAAAACCAATAAGCAGGTCGGCCTGCTCGATAAGCGGCCAGAGCCTCGGGAGCTCTTCTTTGAAGTAGGATGAGTATTCACCCGTCTTAGAGTCATGGATAGCAACCACCGTGAGTTCTTGTTGCGCCGGGTCTAGTCGCCCACGCATCGCAGATGCGGACGTCGTTTCAATATCAAGAGTAATCGCACGCATATTCTTCTAATGAATACAAAATGTCGAGACGTCAGAGAGCACAAGCGCTCGCTCTTCGCCGGTTGCGAGGCGCTTCACGCGCAGTGTACCGGAATCGATTTCATCGGAACCAACAGCAGCGAAGTAGGGAATACCACGGCGGTTCGCTTCTTTAACCTGGTCGCCTATATGCTTATTAACGATATTTGTGAAAACAGAGATACCCTGCACACGTATTTTGTCGGCCACTGCTTCAATTTCGACCGCACACTGATCATACGGAAGGACGGTTCCTAGAAAAAGTATCGGGGCACTGGAAACCTTCGACGCAAGACCATGTGTTTCAAGGAAGTCTGCGAGAGTGACGTCACCCATACCAAATCCCACAGCTGGGATTTGGTCGCCACCAAAAAGTGACAGAAGCTTATCATAGCGACCACCACCAAAAAGTGCCCGTGTGTTCTCCGGATTTGTGTCATACACTTCGAACACCATGCCAGTGTAGTAGAGAAAGCCACGGGTGATTTCTGGGTCGAATTGGGCATTTCCGACACCACGTTTTGAGAGCACATCAAGAAGAGTTTTAAGCGCCTGTTTCTCGCTATTGACTTCAGGGGCGGTGCCATCCTCGATAAGCGCGAGCGGATCGATATTGGTGAGGTTGTGCACTTCCGTAGCAAATTCGTCGGCGGGCATCTTTGCTTTGCGATCGAGAAGGCGCAGGTAGCTGCGCGTGGCATCCTCTGAGAGGCCGGCGGCGGCGCATGCCGCGTTCAGAAGTGCACGCGAGCTCACACGGATAGTGAAATCATCTTCTGTAGCGCCAAATGATTTTAAAATAGCCGAAGCTATCGAAATAATTTCCACGTCGGTGTGCGGTACGTTTACGGCGCCGAGTAAGTCGACGTCGACCTGATAGAATTCGCGCAGGCGGCCACGTTGCGGACGTTCATAACGGAAACGGTTACCGATAGAAAACCAACGAATGGGGAGAGGAAACTCACGGCGCTTGGCAGCAAGCATGCGCGCAAGTGTTGGGGTCATCTCGGGGCGTAGTGTCACGCGCCGGTCGCCGCGGTCAGTGAACGTGTAGGTCTGTTCATTAACTATCTCCTCGGAGGTTTTTGCCTCATAGAGTTCGGCGCGCTCGAGTGGGGAGGCATTGTACTCTTCATAACCATAGCGATTGAGCGTCTCACGTATGCAGCTAAACATCGCTCGCATGCGTGCCCAATCAGCAGGATAAAAATCACGCACCCCTTTGTACGGGTCGGTCGAGAGTTTTTCTGAATCAGCCATGTGTTAAGAGTGTACCAGATTTAACGCGCCGTACTATGTCGTCTGTTCGTCGTGAGCTCATTCTCATAACCCATCAGCACTGCCGGCGTGGTTGCGATGTATGTCGTCAATTTCGCGTAGGATCATGGTGCGTAACCCGCGCGGGTGACGAATGCCGTGCATTTCAAACGCCTCGGTCTCGCCTGCTGTTTCGACGTGGATGAAGCCAAAGTCAAGGAGGGTACCAAGCAGCCCTTCGACATCAGAAGTTACGTCTTGTATCCGGCTCAAGAAGAAGCTTGATACGCGACGACTAAAATAGCGCGGCTGGCGTATTTCGATAATGCGTTCGGTGGTGAGCACCCACACATTAAGGAAATATAATGTGAACGTATTGAAGGCAGCTGCCCATAAAAAGATCCACCACGAGCCAAGTGCCATGCGTATCCACGGACTTGTAAACGCACGCGCAACTTGCGTAGAAACCGGCACCAGTGCGGGAGTGGTTGCCACTGCGGCGTGTAGAGCAGGCAATACGGCGAACGGGAGCAACGCAAGTAGGACGTACGGAAATAGTCGTACAAATAATACAAACCAATGCACACGAATCGTGTCTACAATGCGTTCCTCAGGTTCAAGGGAAAGTTCTTCCATAAGGAGGCTACCCAACAAAACCACTGGCGGCGTAGAGTATCAACACCAGTGAGCCAGCGCCGTACACAACCAGTGAAGGAACGAATGCGGGTGACGCGTGGTTGTAGTGTCGCCAGTGGTAGAACGCCACTACCGTAGTAATAAGCCAGAGCACGAAGATAGTTGCAAATACTAGCGGGAGCACATGCGTAGCAGAAAGTGCAAAAGACACAGGGAGCGGAGCGGTGGGGAAGGCAGAAAGTGCGGGCGAGCTTGCCATAGCGTCTTACCATTAGTATGCCACGATGAGCCGTCTGCGGCCATACGGGTCTGTGCGCAGCTTAGCGTTCCAGCCATTGCGCGCAAAAAGTGCCAATGCTTCCGGAGCCTGTGCATCATCTATCTCCACCCATATGGATCCCTCGATGGTGAGGTGCGCGCGCGCCTGCTGCGCGATGCGTCTGATGTAGGCAAGGCCGTCGGCACCGGCACGAAGCGCGCGCGTCGGTTCAAATCGAGCAACTTCAGGTGGCAGCGCGCGGCCATCCGGAACATACGGAGGATTCGTTGCGATGATATCAAATTGCGCCTTTCCAACTGGTGCAAAAAGATCGCCACAATATATATCTGCGCGCGCGCTATCGAGATTGTTCATGCGCATAGTGGTGCGTATTGTGTTCTCATGTGCCGGATCGATTTCTGCGAAGGTAACCTGCGTGTGCGGACAGTGTGCCAGTACGGCGCAGCCGATTGCGCCGGAGCCAGCGCAGAGATCGAGCACACACACTGGCTGATCAGCATATTTTTCTTGAAGCATTTTGATGAGTTGCCCGGTCCACCATTCAGTCTCAGGACGTGGTATAAGTGGATGCGACTCAAGATAGATACGAAGACCTAGAAAAGGTACCCAGCCGATAACATAGGCAAGCGGCTCGCCTCCGGCGAGCCGCTTCAAATCCGCCTCGTACCCCGTCGACGTTTCGCCATTGTATTTATCACGCAAGAGCCACGCCGCGTCTTTTTGTGATACTCCGTCAGAAAAGATGTCCATGGGTGGTAAGCATAACTGATATCGCCGCCACTTGCCATTTTCTTTTCCTTGCGTACACTAAGTGGCAATGCGTACCTCTTTCTGGGACATATTTTTCGCATTTTTTTACCTTGCAGCGCTTGCCTATGGGCTTATGTGGCTCGCAGAGACAAACCGTCTCGCTACGTGGGTTCCGACGAGTGACTTTGTACTCATGGCGCTCGCCGTGCACCGGCTGACGCGACTGTTCACCTATGATGCCATTACCCAATTTATACGTGATTGGTTCGCTGGTGCCAATCGAGGATCATTTCTCGGCACGCTCAATACACTCATACATTGTCCGTGGTGTACAGGTCTTTGGTTCGCCATGATTGTAACGCTCGCCTATTTTGCGACGCCCTATGCGTGGTACGTGATTTTTATTCTCGCGCTCGGTTCTGTCGGTTCTTTCCTACAGCTTTTCTCAAACTTGATCGGCTGGTATGCAGAGGCTCGAAAGCTTGAAGCAGAGCGCATGCGTGCGCAACTGCCCTAAATATCTTTAGCTTGATGTGTTAGAAAACACCCGACCGCGCAGTTGCGCGGTCGGGTGTTTTCGTTGCGTCGGCGGATTAGTAGCCTCCTTGGTTGTTACCAAAGCCACCTTGTTCACGACGAGGTGGACGGTCTCCTTCCGGTCGCGCAAAGTCAACCTTGAGCGTCCGACCGCCAAACTCCTTGCCTTCCCATCGATCGATGGCCGCCTGAGCATCCTCTTCTGAGCCCATCTCTACGAAGCCGAAGCCGCGCGGGCGATTGTACATACGATCGATTGGTAAATTCACTGACACAACGGTGCCAGCCTCTTCAAAGGCGCGGCGCACGTCGTCCTCCGTCGAGGCCCACGGGATTCCTCCAACGAAAAGCTTCTTCTTGTTTTCCTGCATGCGTAACGTAATAACCTAATAACCCTCGCTGGGCACCGAACACTTAGGGCGAGTAGGCGCCACGAAGCTCAAGAGACACTGCGAGTTGTTACTAACATGCCACGAAGCATAAAAACACGCAAGAGCTATCTGTGCAAAACAAGAGAGCCGATGCTTGTTGCCCATTTTGTGCCCATGCACTACAATGCAATCCACATGCGCTCAGTCTCGGATGCACCACGGGTATGGATGAGCCCGGTCACTAGAACAATCACCCCTTACTTCATGGGACTTTGTTTTTTTACTGCGGCAGCAACGTTCGCTTTTTCCGCCACCCCCGCCCACGCCGCCCCCACCAGCTACTACTCATACAACGACACCATTCTCGTGGTCAACGATGCCTCCGCCACCTCCACCACTATCGCCAACTACTTCATCACTGAGTTTACAAACGACATCCGTATCCCCGTTCAAAACTTTCTCATTTCGCACGGTCTCGCGTCCACCACCAACTACATCATCACCACCAAAGGCGTGCCGCTCACCTTTAACATGACGGTATGCGGGGGCCCCACCATGTCTCTTGACCAGGGCCTCGCGCTTATTCTTGGCAAATACAGTAACGACATTGGTACCGCGGGCGTTATTTCCAATAATTATTGCAATCCGACTCTATACAATCCATATTTCTATAATTCATATGCAAACCAAGGTCCATTTTCAAGCACCAAGTACGGCTTCTACCTCGTCACCCGTCTCACGGGCTACACCATTCCAGACGTGGAGCACATGATTGACCATTCGGGCAATGCAACGACCACTACACAAGGAACGTTTGTGCTGGATAGTAACCCTACGAAAACTGGTGCCTATGCCTATATAAATAACTCCATAATAAACGCAGCCGCACCCCTCCAAGCAGCGGGATTTAACGTGAACCTCGATCAAACAACCACCTACCTAACGTACCAAAAAAACGTCCTCGGCTACTACTCCTGGGGCAGCAACGATGACTATGCCACTACCACAAACTCCATTCCACACAACACGTACGTGAACGGCGCCATCGGCGACACCGCCGTGTCATCATCCGGTCGCACCTTCACCTGGCCGCCTATTTATGGGCAGTCGCTCATTGCCGACTGGTTGGCTAATGGGATATCGGGGATGGCTGGCTACGTGAGTGAGCCGCTTACCAGCGGACTCTCTCTCCCAAGCATCCTTTTTCCTAAATATGCTTCTGGTTATACCATGGCCGACAGCTTCGGCATGGCAGACAACTACATTGGTTGGAAACAAGTCGTCGTCGGCGACCCCAAGATGGCCATCGTCAAGCACCTCGACTCCTCACTCACGCTCGCTACCCCCCTAACCAACAGCATCGCCTC
>NCBJ01000004.1 GCA_002255585.1 Parcubacteria group bacterium 21-54-25
ACGGACTCTCGGAGCGGTTGGGTTGGTGGTATAGGCCATTGGGTGGAAACTAACTGTTAAATCACATGAAGTGTTTCCAAGGTATTGAACCATAACGGGTACTTGACACTGACTCACAACCGTGTTGCGGGGGCCGGAATCGAACCGGCGTCTGGGGGTTATGAGCCCCCCGAGGTACCTCTCCTCTACCCCGCTATTCCGGATTATATGAGAAAACAGTGTCTATCGCAAGCACTTATATCATCTCGAATTCATGAAAAACGTTTCCATAGTGAGCGATAGTGCGTTTCGCGAGCGTGTCGGAAAGCACAAACGCGGATCCGGCGTGCGCAATTTCGTTTCGTACTTTATGTGCTTCCCACGCATCGTTGAGCGTATCAAAATCAGACGGTTCTACCTGTTTCAACTGCCCGCCAATTGACTCGGCTTGATAGCCTTGGCGCGTGAGCATGTCACCAAGCATGATATCTGCTTCGATAATTGCTTGACGCCAGTCGTTTGAATTGTCACTCCCAATCAGGTCTTGAATGTGCAGCCAGCGCGGGTTAGTAAGCACATTGCGTTCCTGCACCACCGGTAGCGGTCCGTATATGGTGACTTCCTGACGGCGAACATCGTAGAGGCGCATGAGTGAGTAGACAAGTATGAAAAGCGCAACGAGTGCGGCGAAGTACCCAAGGACAATGATAATTTGCCACACTGAAAAAAGAAGAGCATTGGTGCCGCCAGGAACGTGTGCGCCCGTAACCGCATCGTATAAGAGGCGGAAAAAATATTCGATATTAATTGAGGTGGTGCTGCCAGAGACCATTGCCTAGTAGTATAACGCGTGCACGTGGGGGGTGGTGGCACGCTCTGTGCATACGGCGGTGCTATGTTGTGCGCGTTTTTTCGACCGCGCTCCCGATTGCGAAAAGCAGTTTCTCGGCCTGGTGCGGCGCAGTAAATTGTATACCGACGGGCAGTGTCGAACCCGCGCGCTCGACACTGCCCATGGGCACGGAAATCGCGGGCATACCGGTAAGGTTTGCGGTCACGGTGAAAATATCTTCTACATACATGGAAACCGGATCGCTTTTCTCGCCGAAACGAAATGCAGGAGAAGGAGACGTCGGCACCGCAACGACATCAACTTCTGTAAAGGCATCGTCATACTCTTTAGTAAGCACAGTACGCGCCGCGTGCGCCTTACGGTAGTATGCGTCGATATAGCCGGAGGAGAGCACGAACGTACCAAGAAGAATGCGCCGTTTTACTTCCTCACCAAAACCCTCCGAGCGCGAGAGAAGATAGTCATCGAGTAGGGTGTCGCCTCGCCTGGAGAAGCCGTAACGCATACCGTCAAAACGAGAAAGGTTGGTTGACGCTTCTGCCGGCATGATGACGTAGTAGACCGGAAGCGCGTGCGCGCTCGTGGGAAGAGCGACATCCACCACCCGGTGTCCCGCCGCGCCAAGTGCTTTGAGCGTCTCGTCAAAACGCGCGCGCACGTCTGCGCTCACCCCCTGTTCAAGAAGTGCATACGGTACACCAATGCGAAACGTCTTTGGCGTTTTATGTGCGGGATACAGATCGTCTGGAATCGATGTTGCGTCGCGCGCGTCGCGACCGCGCAACGTATCAAAAAGTATTTCTGCATCATCTACTGTTTTCGTAAGCGGGCCAATCTGATCAAGCGACGAACCCATCGCAATGAGACCGTAACGCGAAACAGCGCCGTAGGTTGGCTTTACCCCCACCACGCCAGTGAGCGATGCTGGCTGGCGAATGGAGCCGCCGGTGTCCGAACCGAGTGCGGCTATAGCCAGGTGTGCAGCAACGGCGGCTGCGGAGCCACCAGAGGAGCCCCCTGGCACGCGCGAGCGGTCGTGCGGATTTTTCGTCGCGCCAAATGCAGAGGTTTCTGTCGAGCTCCCCATGGCAAACTCGTCCATGTTCGTGCGGCCAAGAAAAAGCGCACCGCTTTCTTTGAGTTTTGTGATGACGGTCGCATCATAAGAAGCCGTGTACTGTTCGAGCATCTTGCTCGCAGCACTTACCGTCTTGCCTTCTATAAGGATGTTGTCTTTGATTGCGAGCGGTATTCCGCAAAGGAGCGGTGCCGCGTCCTCCTCAGCATCAATACGTTTCTGCGCAGCGGCAATCGCAGCGTTGTCAGCATCAAAAAGTTCTAGATAGGCAAAAATTTCATCGTTCTTTGCTTTAGCATATGCGCGCGTCTGATCCCAGAGCTCACGCACAGAAAGGGCGCGCGCGCGGAGCGCGCGCGCCGCCTCTGCAATAGTCATTTCGTTTGGATTTTTCATATCGTAACCCATCACACGGCGCTCACGGGATAAGAATCTGCTTTACCGAAAGTGCGTTCCCTTTACGTTCGGGAAAGGATTCGGCAAGCGCTTGCGTGTTCGTTCCGGGCGGCGTTGGCTGTTCATCATCTCGAAAAACATTTCGAAGAAGCGGCACCGCCGGTGCCCCATCGCTCACAAGTGCAAGTGATTCAATTTGCCCAATGTAGGACAGGATACTATCAAATTCTTTCACAAACCGTGGCAACGCCTCTTCAGAGACAGATACACGTGCAAGTGCGGCAAGTTTCTTAACGTCATCAGCAGAAGCCATGATATGGCTACTCTACCACAATCACATTCCCAGGCGAGCGCGAAATTCGTCCTCCGAGAGCACGGGCACACCAAGCGCCCGCGCCCGCGCAAGCTTTGAGCCAGCTTCGCGCCCCGCTAACACAAACGACGTCTTGCTGGATACTGAGCCAGCCACCGTGCCGCCCGCACGCCGCACGGCAGCCCCGGCCTCCTCACGCGAAAAGTGTTCGAGCGTGCCCGTCACCACCACGATCTCGCCAGCAAACGGGCCGATAGCGCGCGGCGCGCCGACAGGTTGTATGGAAAGATGCTTCACCAGACGCGCGAGCATCGCGCAGTTTTGCGTGTCGGCAAACCACGCAACCACCGCGCGCGCGACAATGTCACCAACACCATTAATAGTTGCCAGCTGTTCCGCGCGCGCCTTCTGGAGCGCGGAAAGCGTCTTGTAGCGCTGTGCGAGTATGCGCGCAGTCTCTCCTCCAACATGCGCGATGGAAAGCCCGACGAGCAGGCGGTCGAGCGGCACGGTGCGTGCGTTTCTGATCGCCGCAATAAGTTTTCTAGCGGAAATATCTTGAAACCCTGGCAGTGCACGCAGTTCGTCGTGCGTAAGCTCGAAAAAATCGTCAAAATCGCTGACGAGCTCGTGTTGCATGAGGAGCGTTACTGTTTTTTTTCCCATACCGTCGATATCAAGCGCGTGCTTCCCCGCAAAATGCACGAGTTTGCGCTCCTGCTCGGCATAGGAACCGCGCGTCGCGCAGCGACGCGCGGCCTGACCGGGCACGCGTTCAATTGCACCGGTGCCCCCGCACAGCGGCGAGTGGGTGGGAAATTTCCACTTCTTTTCTTTACCGCTTCTAAACTCCGACAGCACCTGCACAATTTCCGGAATGACGTCGCCCGCCTTTTGCAAAATGACCGTATCGCCAATGCGAATATCTTTCTCGGTAATAAAGTCTTCGTTGTGAAGCGTTGCGCGGGCAACGACCGTGCCAGCTACCGCCACCGGTTTCAAGTGCGCGACCGGCGTCAAGACGCCGGTACGTCCCACCTGGAGCGCGATGTCTTCGACCACCGTGGTTACCTGTTCGGCGGGAAACTTGAACGCCGTTGCAAAACGTGGTGCCTTGCCGGTGTAGCCGAGCACCTCCTGCTGTGCGCGATCTTCGACTTTTACCGCGATACCATCGATTTGATAATCTTCCTTCTCGCGCGCGCGGCCCTGCCAGTGTTTCCAATATGCAAGAACGGCGTCTATCGTGTCAGCATGCTGATGATGTGGGTTGACCGGCAGCCCGAGCTCGGCGAGATATGCAAGCTCTGCACTTTGTGTCGGCGGCAATGGCTCACTCGTACGCGCTACGTCGTAGCAAAAAAGTGCAAGTGGACGCGCAGCTGCCATTGCCGGATCGAGCTGGCGGATTGACCCCGCCGCTGCATTTCGCGGGTTTGCAAACAGTGGCTCGCCTGTTTTTTTACGCGCGGCATTCAGTGTCGCAAGCCCTGAGCGCGTCATGAACACTTCGCCCTCGGCGATGAGATTAATTGGACGCGTAAGCCGTTCCGGCACGGTCACAATGGTGCGAATGTTGTGCGTCACATCTTCGCCCGTTACGCCGTCTCCGCGCGTCGCTGCCGTTACGAGCGTGCCGTTTGCGTAGGTCAGCACGATTTTTAGACCATCGATCTTGAGCTCGCAGTCGTAGGTCGGCGCCACGGCGTGGCCTCGCTTCGCGAGGCCACGCCGCACGCGCTCATCAAATGCGCGTAGCTCCGCTTCATCGAACACGTCGTTAAACGACCACTGGGACACAGCGTGGCGCACTTTCACAAGCTCTGGGAGCGCCGCACCCGCAACTTTTTGCGTAGGCGACTCGGGTGTGACGAGCTCGGGATAGGCCTCTTCGATGATTGCAAGTTCGTGCTTTAGCGCATCGAGCGCTTCAGGCGAAATAGGTGATTCGTCTTTTTCGTGATAGCGCGCTCGATAGGCGTCGATACTCGCTCGGAGCTTGTGCGCACGACGCTGTATGTGTTTTGGTACGGGCATAGGAGATTTGTCTAGTGTAGCAAATTGCCAGACCGTGCGCTTGACCTAACAAAACGTCACACTTCTATGAAGAACCTTAGTTGGTTAATAGAGCAGAAGACACTCTCCGTTAAAACTGTGTTTGGAGACCTTGGGTGGTGGTATGAGAGTCAATTGTGCAAGAAGAGTTGTTGTAGCCGACAGCATAGAGAAATGCATTTTTGCCAGAGCCCTGTGGCCAGTACAGCCGTGCTTGTGCGCACGCGTTAGCATTTACTACCATACTTTGGCTACCACCACTTACAACATTATAAATATGCCATGCCCCGGATCCGGACGTTGAGGGGTTTGGAGGGGTGGGAAGTTCGAGTTGATAAGACGCACCATTACAATACACATTTAGTCCAGAAAGTGATTGTGGGGAAGATTCCGGATAAGTAGGGTTATTATATATCGTTTCAAGTACGCATTCAAGCGCTGTGTCTGCTGCGTAAAACGCCTTCTGCGACTCCGAAGCGGTGGAGGAAAGAATGGTTTGCTTGTAACCAATGGATGCGAGCGAAATTCCTATCGCCAACATGACGGATGTGAAAATGACCGCAACTAAAAGTGCGATGCCTTTGTGGGCGCCACTATGACGATGTGTATGCGATGCGGTTGTAAACATAATACGAAATATGACAGCTATGGGCCAGTAAACCACGGCGTGAGATGGTCCGTAGCAGTAACCGTAAATACCGTACCGTTTTCTTTCCACGTTACTTCAGACGTAATTTTGACTTCTTCGGAGGTGAAGGCAGAGGCATAAATAGTACGCGTGAATGGGGTTATGGGGTACAGAGTAGACAAGGTATTATAATAAGCAGGGGCGCCTGAGCCACTATACAAACGGCGACCTGATAAGCTTCTGTTGCAAATCAAGTTGTTAAAACAACCGGACGGGGGGTACCAATATAAACCGCCGAATGATGAAATAAGGGCGCACGGAGTACCTGCGGAACATCGCAATATGTCTTGTGCTGAAGAACCGGAAGGATCTGCAAAATCACTACCCCACCACACGGATGACCCGCTACAGCCCGTCGAAGTAACACAGTCGTTGATGTATGTTTTGTCGCGTTCGGCACGCACAGCCTCAACGCCCTCTTGCGCAAGAAACGTGGCGATGGTGCGATCCTGGGCAATACGCGCGGCGGTTATGGCTTGTTCTGCAGCAGCATACGGGCCAGTGATGGCCACCATAATGATAGCGATAGCAACGAGCGTCTCAACGAGCGTGAATCCTTGGAGACTTGCGCTCTTGCGAGGCCAGCGCCTGCCCTGCTTAAAACAGCGCAAAATAGAAATCTTAGAAAAAGGATAGTTCATGCCACAAAGATTAAGATGCGGTTAATTGCCGAAACGTAGCGCCTGTCTGCAGGTATACTGTCTGCGCGGAGCTTCCACTAGAAACCGGTTTCCCAGCAAGAAAAATTTGAATCCAGTACTGCGTAGCCGTCGCGGAGCCAGAAGATTTGCTGAAAGACGTAATTATGAAAATTAGATTGGTTACATTAACGCTACTTGGGTCAGTGATGTTTTCTGCGGTACCGCCAGAGCAGGACGAACCCGTGACACGTTGAACAACGTTACCACTAAGACCGACGGGCGTTAAGCAGTACGTAATAGTATTCCCGTCTACGTTGGTAAAAGAGAAAGAGTTAGTTGAGATAGAGTTCGAACTACTGCCTAAACCACCGCATTGGGAAGACCCTACTACACACGACCCATCACGAATCTCATTTGAAATTTCTGTTAGTGCTGTGGCGAGACTATCCAGCGCTTTCGTTGATTCACGCACATTTTGTGTCGCGGCGACCACGGACAGGTAGCTCGCCGCGGCAATGGTCATGACAATACTAAAAATCCCGAGCGCGACAATGAGCTCGATGAGCGTGAACCCTTTGGGTGTAGTGCGGTGATGTATCATGGGCAGGTTCCTTGGTCAACCGATATAATATTGGCGGTCGTCACGGTAATGCACGCATGCGCCGCTTTATCAGAGGAAGCAAGCTCTATGTGTGCGGTTGTAAAAGACGGCGGATTCGGCGCCAACGTCCCGCCGCCACTTTGAGTGGCAGACATCTTGTTGGTTACTTCTCCGCGCGCAAAGACGATGTCTAGTTTGCTAAGTGATGTTCCTGCTGAGTCATCTATCTTTGAAATGGTAATCCCATTATTGATATTGAAAGTGCTTAGGGTGACGTCGAGCGGCGGCGGCTCAAAAACACAATCCCCAGTTTTTTGGGCTGGCGAGTTTGATGGACCGGTGGACGATGAGGGGTAACAAGGGACGGAACTGGGAGAGGTGTAGGTGTCTGCAAAAAGCGTATACGTATTGTTTGTGGCGATGTTGAAATCGATGCCCGTACCATATGAAACCGGAAAAGAGACAACTCCGCCACCGCCGGTTACTCCACGTCCAGCAAAGCCGTACGCTTCTGCTTCGCGTATGGAAAGCGCCACGTCATAGGCGGTGGTGGAAAGGATTATGGAATTATCAAACGAGCGCTGGTTCACAACCACAATCCCAATAATAACAGAGATAATAGCCAGCACGATGAGCATCTCAAGGAGCGTAAATCCCACTGAAGACATTCTCGAGTTTTTATTTCGAGCAAGCAACGGGACGAGGCGAGGCGAGCGCATTAGCGGGTGATAATCCATGTGATGAGTGAAAAAACGCTCCAGCCCGAGAAAAACGCAAGAAGGAACCCGGCTGCGAGGAAGGGCGCAAACGGCACCTCAATGCCCATTTTATGACCTTTGGGTGCGCGCGCCAAGATGACTACCCCGATGATTGCGCCGATCCAAAACGTGTACACAAACCCAGAAAACGCAAGTGGGCCGGCAAGAAGCGCAAGCGAAAAAGCAATCGGCGCGTCCGCAAGCCCCATGGCGCGGCCGCGCGAGACAAAGTGAAGAAACGCAAGCGAGAGGCCGATGAGCGCGGCTGTGAGGAATGAAAAACCGAAAGCAGCCGCGTCCGGCGCAACGAGCGCAGCAAAAGCAACAGACACGAGCGCAAACGGCAACGAAAATACAGCGGGAACGACGGTGTGCCGCAGGTCATAGAGCACCAGCGCAGCAAGAAGCGAAAGCGCAATGAGGAAGAAAACTAGCGGGAGCGCAAGGCCGAGCTGCACGTATGCCAGCCAGAACAGCGTGCCGAGCACCGCTTCGGCAATCAAAGAGCACGGAGAGATGCGCGCGCCGCAGTGGCGACAATGCCCCAGTAGTACCAACCACGAGAGGATTGGCGCAAGGTCGGTGGTCGTGAGTGCCGTGCCACAAGCGTCGCAGCGCGAGCGGCCGGAAAACCATGGCTCGCCAGTGTGAAGCCGCCCGGTAACGACGCCGAGGAAGCTCGCGATGACCGCTCCAAGCACAAAGAAAAAAATGCTAAGCGCAAGCAACATGTGCCTATAGTGTAGCGTACTTTTTGGCTACCTTGCCGGTTATAAACACAACAGCCCGCAAAAGCGGGCTGTTGTAAACACTGTTGTGAGAAAGAACTCGATTATGGACACGTGGCATCTGCACTTAGGCCACCGCCCAATCCTGCACCGCTAGCAACTTGTGTGGTCGAAATCAACGCACCCGTCCCGTTAGCGTCAACACAATACCAATTATTGGTAGCACTGCTATTGAGCTCGACAGCAACGGCATAGGTTGAACCGTTTTGGCCTATAGCATAATATACTGTGCCAGCGCCGTCTTTTGCGGCTTGGTTCATAGCGTTCACGATGGTGTTGTCGAACGTAAACATATCCACCCCAGTACTGGAGTAGGTAAGTGGTGAGGCCGGTGTTACTGACTTCGCTGTATATGCTGCACCTCCAGTTCCGTAGTAGGCATTATTGTTGCTGTAATAAATGGCCGCTTCAGTGCGAACACTACCGATATCAGTTTGAGCTGCCGCGTCAGAGCCTTTCTGTCGCGCCGTGTTCAGAGACGCGAGCACAACAGCCGAGAGGATGCCGATGATGGCGATAACCACGAGAAGTTCGATAAGAGTAAAACCGCGTGATGCGGAAAGCTTTTTCTGCATAAGAATATATAGTAAGGATTATGAACCGGAATAATGCATTATTGGTAAATATTCCGTTACTCTCATTGTACGCCCCCGCCAATGGTGTTTCCCAGGAGGGTGTGGATAACTGGTACCGTTAAAATGCGTTTGCGAGATTGTAAATTGGCACGAGCACCGAGGCAAGCAAAACGCCGACCCCAACACCCAAGAGCACAATCATCATTGGCTCAATGAGGTCCACGAGCGTGTCTACTGCTGTCATAACTTCTCGTGAGTAGAACTTTGAAAGCGTCGTGAGAATGCTGCCGAGCTCGCCGGTTTCCTCGCCCACCTTAATCATGGCAGTCATGATGCCTGGTATGACTTCTGGGTGTGCGGCAAGCGCCGCTGAAATAGTCGAGCCGCCGCGCACCGCATCGCGCGTCTGGTGGAGAACGTCCTGGTACACGGCGTTGTCGATAACATTTGCGGTAATGTCGATGACGTCCACGACCGGCACGCCGGAGAGCAGCATGGTTGATAAGTTGTCCGCGATGCGCGACAAATAGAGCTTTTGATACAGGTCACCCAGGTAGGGCAGCGAGATCTTGAAATGATCATACGCATAACGCCCGTGGCTCGTCCGCAGCGAACGCCAGCCGAGAATGCCGCCACCAATAAGCACGATGAGTGCAAGAAGGCCGTAGTGAATGAGGAAGTTCGAGAGGTTGAGGATGATTTGTGTGTACACTGGAATTGGCTGGCCAGAGTCCACAAGAATGGCGCTCACGCGCGGAATGACGAATGTGAGCATGAGTATCATAACCGCAAAGAACGTAAAAATAACGAACGCAGGATATATGAGTGCGTTTTGCGCCTTGCTCACGAGCGCATAGGTGCGGTCGAGATAATCGGCGAGATAATTGAAGGTGTCGGAAAGCTTGCCGGATTCCTCACCGGCGCGCACCATGTTTACGTAAAACGTGCTAAATACCTTCGGATGTCGCGCGAGTGCCTGCGAAATGGCACTCCCCCCCTGCAAATCGTCTGCAACCTTGGTCAAAATGTCGGCAAGAAGTTTGTTGTCCATCTCGCTTGCGAGGAGTCGGAATACGCGAAGCGCTGAAACCTGCGCGGTAAAAAGTGTCGAGATCTGCCGCGAGAGAATAACGACCTCCTTATTGGACACGTGCTGAAAAATAGCGATGTCGGCAGTAAGAAGCGACCCCTTCTTCTTCGTAGGCTCAATCGAAGAAATGATGAGTTCGCGGCGCTGCAGCGCGGAAACGGCCACGTCCATCGAGAGCGCGTCTATGGTGCCTTCGCGTTCGTGGCCGTCTTTATCGAGTGCGTGATAGGTAAAAAGCATAGAAAGCGAGAGGTCTACTATAGGTACCGCTCAAAGGTTTTTGGATCGAAGGCGTGCTCGTATGCGTGCTCAACGGTAACTTCGCCGCGGCGCACGAGTTCGGCCAGCGTGCGATCCATGTCAATCATCCCGTCCTGTGAGGAGGTTTGAATAATCGTGGGTATTTCGCTCGTGCGGCCCTCGCGAATGAGGTTTGCTACCGCGCTGTTGTTGAGCAGGAGTTCATAGGCCGGTATGAGACCGCCGGCGATGCGCGGCACCAATCGCTGAGAAAAAATACCTGCGAGTGAACCGGCAAGCTGCATACCCACCTGCTTTTGTTGGCTTGCAGGAAACATGTCTATGATACGGTCGATGGTCTGCGCCGCATTGTTGGTGTGTAGGGTTGAAAGAACAAGATGGCCAGTTTCCGCAGCCGTGACTGCCGAAGCGACGGTTTCGGGATCGCGCATTTCACCTACCATAATCACGTTTACGTCTTCTCGAAATGCTGCTTGAAGTGCCGAGTGAAAATTTGGTGCATCCACATACACTTCACGTTGGTGGATGAGCGATTTCCCCTGCTCAAAAAGATACTCGATCGGATCTTCGATAGTCACAATGTGATCGGTGCGTGTTTTGTTTATGCGGTCGATAATAGCGGCAAGTGTGGTGGACTTCCCTTGTCCCACCGGCCCCACCACCAAAAAGAAGCCCTGTGCGTGCTGGGTAAAAACATCGAGTACGGGCGGCAGACTGAGATCGGCAAAGGTGCGAATTTCGCGCGGAATAAGGCGCAGTGCGATGGCTACCGCCCCCTGCACGACGTAGCCATTGATACGAAAACGACCCTGATCTTTGTGCGCGTAGGAAAAGTCGACTGATTGGTTCTTCTCAAACGTCTCCCAGCGTGACTCGGGCAAAATGCTCTTGAGCATTGTCTCTGTGTCGCTTGATGAAAGTACGGGCTGCTGCGTCAGCGGGATAAGCGAGCCGGTCATGCGAATAATCGGGCGCTGCCCGGCGGTAATATGCAAGTCTGAACCGCCTTCTGCGATAACAATGTCGAGTAAATCAGTAATGTGTGATGTGGTGGGGCTCATGGTGCGTTGTTTTCAATAATGCGAACCGTTTTTTCAAGCACTTCGGAGGGAATCGCGGACGCTTTTATGATATAGCCGTCAACGTGAAATTGTTTGGCTTTTTCAATATCGGGGTCCTGACCTTGGTTGGAAAGAACGATAATCTTTGCTCCTTCTGCAAGACCATCCTTACGAATCGTTTCGAGCACTTCAAAACCGTCAAGCTCTGGCATTATCAGATCGAGAAGCAGGGCGTCAAACGTTGGTTTTTCGCGCAATGCAGCGAGCAGCTCTCGCCCAGAGGTGAATGATTCGACCGTGTTACCAGCGTTCCTAAACTTCGCTGCGTACATGTTGAGCAGAAAACGATCGTCGTCTAACAGAAATATCGTGTGCGGGGCCGCCATAAGTCGAATAAGTTATTTTAGGATGTACGCTCTCCATCTCCGTCCTCTGCTAAAAAGTCACCGCCAAGCGCATTCACCTCTTCAAATGGAATCTCGCCCGCGAGAGCTTTTATGATAGCATCTTCGTGCAGAGTCAACATGCCTTTTTGTCGTGCAGCAGCGTACACCTTTTCGGCAGCCGGGTTTGTAAGCACGATATGTTCGAGATCTTTGTCCATAGTGAGAATCTCAAACACGCCGGTGCGGCCTGCGGTACCAGTCGGACACTCCGGAGTGGATGAGGCGTGGTAGAACTCTTTGAACGGCGGAAGGCGCGGGTGATATTCCTCCGGCAAGTCGGAAAACTCCTTCTCCAAGAGGAGACGGAGGCTTTCGCTCACCGGGAATGGCTTCCCCGCTTTCGGACACAGTTTGCGCACAAGGCGCTGGGCAATGACGGCAATCAACGTCGGCGCAATAAGGTATGGGTCGACTCCCATATCGATAAGGCGCGGAAGCGCATCGGCAGCGGTGTTCGTGTGGATGGTCGAAAATACCAAGTGGCCGGTGAGTGCCGCCTGCACCGCAAGCTGCGCGGTCTCTTTGTCGCGAATTTCGCCGACCATGATGATGTCCGGGTCCTGGCGCAAGATAGAGCGGAGCCCTGTGGCAAACGTGTAGCCAATTTCTGGACGCACTTGCGATTGCGCAACACCTTGCACGTCATATTCAACGGGGTCTTCAAGCGAGACGACGTTGCGCGTTTCTCGGTCAAGCTCGGAAAGCATGGCGAACAATGTCGTTGATTTACCTGAGCCAGTGGGGCCAGAAATAAGAACGATGCCGTAGGGTTTTTGGATAATACTATGCACTGCATCGAGCTTTTCACCGACCAGCCCCAGCGAGGTAAGCGTCGCCTTTGATTTTGTCTGATCAAGAATACGCATCACGACCTTTTCGCCGTATTGCGTCGGAAAGGTTGAAACACGAAAATCGATGCGCCGTCCAGAGACCGTTGCGGAAAAACGCCCGTCCTGTGGCTTGCGCTTCTCGTCAAGCCGCATTTGAGAAAGTATTTTGATGCGCGCAACGACTGATTGGTGAATCTTGGGCGGCAATGAAAGTGATGTGTGCAGGTCGCCATCCATGCGAAAACGCACACGGGTTCCTTTTGCAGTGGGTTCAATGTGCACGTCAGAGGCCTCTCCTTCAACGGCGTATCGCAAAATAGTCGCAACGATTTTCGTCACCGGCGCATCAGTTTTAATATCTGATTCCTCGACGGCCTGTGGTTCCGCTACGTCTTGTTCGAGCTCACGCTGCGCAGTGCTCGCCGCGGTATCAAACTCGGAAAGCGCCTCATCGACCTCGCCCGTAATATTCTGATATTCATCGAGTACCGTCTTGAGGTCGGCTTCAGAAATAATATAGAGTTTGTACGGTATGCCGACTTTCGTTGAGATAAATTGTAGTGCGTCGAGCGCCTCGATGTTGTCCGGGTCGGTGATACCCACCTCAAGCGCGCCCTCAACGAGTTTGAGCGGAACGAATTGATAGTGTCGAGCGGACTCTTCGGGCACATAGGCAAGCACGTCCGAAGGAATTTTTGTGTGACCAAGAACACGATGCGGTAGGCGGTAGTATTCACCGAGTGCGGTGAGCATTGCCTCCGCTGTAACGTTATGTTTGGCAAGCACCGCTTCCACTGAAGCACTGCTCGTTCGCGCTTCAGCCTCGATAGCCGACCGGTCCTCGATCGTTATGACCTGCTGCTTGATGAGTACGTCGAGAATATTCATGATTCATAGCCGAGGTCTACACGATAAAATTTAAAGAGGCGCGAAAGGATTCGTGCGACCAATCGGTTCTTGCGTGATTGGTGTCGTTATGTCCTGGAGCACCGTAAAACGCGGATCGGAAAAAAGGGATACGGAGAACGAAATGGACGAGAGCTGACCTGCCGTTTGTTCGAACTGTCCAGCGGTCGAACTTGCCGTACTAGAAGCTGTGAGCGGCGGCGCCGTAGACCCGGCGCTCTGCATATACACATACCCTCCAACCATCGCAACAACTACGATAAAGGCAATAACGGCAGGTGTGAGTGAAGAGTCTTTGTTCATACGTGTGAAGAGTCTCCTAACCAGTATACCTTGAGTGTCATACTATATGTCGCATTTTGCGCAGCATTCTTATTGGCTGAGCTGCCAGACGCGGTGCCGGCCGTCACTTTTATCGATTGCACGTCAATCAAACGCAAGCTGTGCTCAAGACCAGTAAGGAACGTGCGGAAGCTCTGGTAAGAACCGGTGCCGGAAAGATCAACCGTGAAAGATTGAACGGACGGCGCCGTAGCGGCGCGACCGTTTTGCGCGGTAGCCGGGGTCTGTGTATTTGCACTAAATTTCGAAAGCGTGAACCCCGCATTAGCCGCAAGCGTATTGAGATCATAGAGGAAATGCACGCTATGCGCGGTGGCAGGCAGAAATTGGTCGAGGCGCGTGCGGTTTGCGGTAGAGATCTGGTTAAATTGATTCTGTAGCTGAGACTCCTTGCTTGTGTATTGTTTTGCTGCTATTTGAGCGGCCTCGGTCGCGGTAATTTGCGCGTTAAGTGGTACAATCGTGTCGCTGTACGTTGGCTGTATGTAAACAAAATACAGACCGACAACAAAGAGTAATTCTATGAGGATGACGAGGCGGTTGTTCATGGTGTGGTGCTGGTAGCGGTCGCAGCAGTGCTGGTTGCGGCCGCACCGGTCGAAGAGGCCGTGGTCGGATTTGCTACAGCAGCAAAGTTGTCAACGATTGATTGATTAACGGTGGCCGATACGGAGAAATTAATTTCGGTACTTTTTTGCGAATTTGGTGTGATGTCAGAGAAAATGACATTTGTGAGGTCGGTATTTTGCATAAGCGCCTGCGATTCACTCACGAGCGCGTTAAAATCACGTGCCACTCCCTGCGCGTCCAGCGTAGCGGTGTTGTCTTTTTGTGTAGTGAGAGAAAGTGAGGTAATTTGTATATTCTGAACAGTTGTTTTTTCGAGCAAATCAAAGAGACGTGAGAATGTGCTGTGTTGACTTAGCAGGGTCTGCGCAGTCGCGAGCTGGTTGCTGACGTATGAAAACTGGGTCACGGTTGTTTGGTCGAGCGCGTGCTGAGTTTCTTGGAGTGTCGTCTGCTTACTCGCAAGCTGAGAGGTGAGGTACTGCCCATACAAAAACAACCCCCCCGTGACGACGAGCGCAACAACAAAAAATAGCGTTGCCGCAAAAGCAACCGCGCCCGCCAGATCGAATCGCGCGCGTCGCTGCGGCGTGTGCGTGGGCGGGCGCGGTACGAAAGAGGTTGGTACCCCGGAAGGAATTGGCATAGAATACTTATAGTATACGCGAGTACCGACGTTGCAGGACTAGTTATACACAGGCCGCGCTGGAGGCGCACACGGCGCTATGTATGCTCAGTAAGTTTGCGTAACGCAATACCAACCGCAACGGAAAACTCCGGACCGATTTCTTTCAACACTGGCCGCATGAATGCGGGTGCCTGTGTTTTTGCAAACGGATCGGCAATGCGTGTTGCGATAGAGAAAAATTTCTCGGCATAGTCGGCAAGCCCTTTGGTAACACCACCGCCACCGGTAAGGATGATAGCCGATACGGAGCGGTGGTGTTCCGCTTCAAACTGTGCAAGCACGCGCCTAGCTTCGCCAAAGATGCCCGAGAAAACGCTCTCCATGGACTCGCGTAGCGATCGTTCGGCATCGACAAAACCGGTCTTTTTCTTTGTTTGTTCGGCATGCACGATGTCAGAACTCGAAGATACCGCGATAGCTTGCGTAACGTCCTGGCCACCGTGTGGGATAGCGTGTGAGACGCCCACAACGTTTTGCTCGACCACGTACACTTTGGTAGAACCCGCACCAATATCGATAATCATGACCGGCTTTGCTGGTTCGTCCACTACCGAACGGATGGTGCTGAAAATCTCAATTTCATAAAACGAGGCTACCAACCCCGCTGTTGCAATTACGTTTTCAAGTAGTTTAATCTCGTCATTATGCACCGCAACGAGCAGCACATTGACATTTTGTGCGCGTTCACCATTTTCCGACGTAGGCTCAGGCAGAATGAACCAGTCGAGCTGTACTTCAGAAACAGGAACAGGGATATATTTTCGTGCTTCTAGTTCTATAACGGTTTTTTGCTCTGCAGGATTGTCCCGGCGCGGTAATTCAACAAACGCAAGCAGCGAGCGCGACGAGGGAATAGAGACACCGCAATTAGTTGTGGTCACGCTTGCTTCGCGAAGCAGGTCAGTGAGTGTTTTAGCCATCGTGTCGGCCGGTAAATTGGTCGCCTGGCCAACTTCGGCACCGCCGTACGGACCGAGCGCTAGTTCGCCATACGTCTCAAGCACAACGACGCCGCGTTCTTTGCGCAGCTGCACTACCTTAAGCGACGATGAGCCGATGTCGATTCCCAACACGCTCGCGCCTTTCTTCTTTCCGAAAAAGTTCGTCAGAAAACTCATGTGCGCCATTTTACCACGGGGCGATGCGGTACCATACCAACATGAGGATAGCTGAGTGGTTAGTAGACCTGCTCTTTCCCCCGCGCGCGAGCGAGCAGCGCATGCGACGCGGTGACACGAATGCGGTGTTGGCACTTCTTTCGCCAACCGTCATCGACACGTGCACGCCGCCAGCAATCGGCTTACTTCCCTTTCGAGATCCACTGGTGCGCGCACTCATACACGAAGCAAAATACCACGAGCACGAGCGTGCATTTGCGCTCTTGGGCGGCGCGTTGCATGAGTACCTTGCTGAATGGACTGCTGACGTTGGCTTTGGCGATGTGTGCGTGGTGCCCGTACCGCTTTCGGCCGCGCGCCAAAAGACGCGCGGCTACAACCAGGTGGAGCGCGTGCTGGCATACGCCATGCGCGGTGTGTCAATCACCGTGCATAGCGACTTGCTTGTTCGCCTTCGCGATACCCCCTCACAAACGACACTCTCGGGGAGCGCGCGGCAAGAAAATGTGCACGGCGCCTTCGGCGCTGTGCACCCACTCTCACCTGAGAGCACCTACATACTGCTCGATGATGTCCTCACCACCGGGGCCACCATGCAGGCAGCTATCGACGCGCTCACCCAGGCCGGTGCGGCACGCATCATCCCGATCGCGCTTGCACATTGATTTCACAACACTGCCGCTCGGTCACTGCTTCTCCTCTTTTCGTATAATAAAGAATGGCGTCATCTCGTCGGCCTGACCGGCGGGATTATCTTTAAGCACCGCTCGCACGAATGCCTCGGTGATGCGACGAGTCGATTTGCCAAGTGTGAATGCACCAATGTAGTTTGCGTCCACGATCGCCGCCTCCGCACCAAACGCAGCGCGGATCTTTCGCGCAACACCAGGAGAATCTAGTGGCGGCAATTTCGCATAGTGCGTGTACGGTTCAATATCAAACGACATCGGGCAATCCACCGATTTAGCGCGTTTGCCAACGAGAAAGTAGAACGCGCCCTTGATACCAAGCGAGCGCGTGAGCGCCGCAACGGCCGCAGCAAACAGTACGCGCGGCACACCGGCCTCGTCAATGAGAAGCTGCATCGCCGGCGCAGTACCGTGCCCATAGCCTTTGAATTTCTCTGTGCCCACATGATTATGCACGCGCTTTGAAAGGAATCGCGCGAGCGCCGAAGTCTGCACGTCAGCAATGCGCACCAGCCGCCTCTGCGTGAGTGCCACTATTTTCTCGCTTACGAAAATGTAGTCACCGGGCTCTACGTGCGGCGCCACGTATTCTTTGAGTAGCGCCATGAGATCATCGTGCTCACTGATGCGACGCGTGCGTACCGGCAGCCGTAGATACGACACACCGCCCACCGCCATCATAAGCGTGCGTGTACCGTTTGGAGTAAAAGTGTCTGCCGCGGTGTTGCTCATGCGTTAATCGTGCGCGCGAAAGTCCTCCGGATCAAGGTGGGTCGAGTACTTCTCCAGATACAGGAGCGCGGTGTCCGGACACACGAACGCCGCGACCACGTCGCCGCGGGCGTTGCGTAGCGCGTCGAGTGTCCCCGCGTTATGTTGCGCCTTAAGCACCTGCACCAGCCCCGCAAGTGCCATGCCCGAGCTCGGCCCTGCGAGCAGGCCAACACGGCACAGTTCGAGACTCTGTTTGAACGCGTCTTTTGTCTCTACTTCTGCATGAAAATCAAGCGTGCCCTCCCACTTGAAACCGACTTCTCTGAGTCTACGTTCGCTCCTGACGCCCGGCACAGAATCTTGGCGGGGCACGACGCCAACAATCGTTATGCGCGGCGACTGTTTCTTGAAATAGCGCGCCGACCCAACAAGCGTGCCGGTGGTGCCGAGTCCCGCGCAAAATACCGTGAGTGTGCCGTCAGTTTGTTTCCAGATTTCTGGTGCGAGATACTTCTCATATGCGCTGGGGTTTGCGTCGTTTTCATACTGCCCGAGATTGTACCAACCATCTTGTGCACCAAGTTCCTTAGCGCGCGCAATGCCGCTTGCACCACCGGGCGAGGTACTGCTGAACTCGACATCAATACCGAAAAGTCTTAACAGCTCTAATTTGCTCGCTGGAATGTCACGCGGCACCACCGCTACCATGCGCGGTATGCCATAGTGCCGCGCCAGTACCGCAAGCCCGAGCGCCATATTTCCTGACGAATTCTCCACGAGCGTGTGCACCCCTTTGAGTTTCCCGGCATCGTATGCCGTTTGCAATAAATTGTGCGCGGCGAGCTGTTTTATGTTAAAGAGTGGCGAAAGAAATGACGCCTTGGCAAAAAGACGCACGCGCTCACCCGCAAGCGGATTGAGCGATGCGGGCAACTCAACGAGTGGAGACGGCGTGTTGTCTCCCGGGTTTAAAAATGCAGTGAGCGCTCTAGACCCAGAAAACATGTTGTGCTCATGCGCCGCCATGCTCGTTTGTTGCACCGAGCGGGATTGCTCGATGCTTTTTTACTTCGGTTATCCGATTTTTTTCATCCACAAACACTACAATCGGATTGAGGTCTCCCAATTCTGCTGGATCTACGGCTGCTTCAGCAAGCACGATTATTTTGTCGCCTGGCTGAAAGTGACGCGCGGGCGGGCCATTCAGACACATCTCGCCCCTGTGTTTCTCTCCGGCCAGTACGTACGTCTGCCAGAGGGTGCCGTTGGAGAGGTTCGTAATCTGTACCATTTGAAACGGCAGGATGCCGCTCGCGTCAAGAATTGCTTGATCGATGGTGATAGAGCCGATGTAGTTTAAATCTGCCTTAGTGACAGTTGCGCGGTGAATTTTTGCGGTGCAGACACGAATTTGCATATAAAAATGACACTAGATGATAAACGCTCCACGATTCACGTGAATCTATCATAGCACTTTCGCTGCTCGCATTCTACTGTGTGTTCTTATACGGGCCGTCCTCCACATCAAGGCACACGGCGTTCATGCAGTAACGCTTCCCGGTCGCGGTTGGTCCGTCCTCAAATACGTGGCCTAGGTGCGAGCCACACCTGGCGCACACTATCTCCGTGCGCTGCGCATCGTGCGAGTCGTCTGGCACTTCCTTAACTGCACCCGGAAGCGCCTGATCAAAACTTGGCCAGCCGGTGCCGGAATCAAATTTGGCGTCAGCGGCAAAGAGCGGGTTGCCACACGCCGCGCATAGGTACGCGCCATGTGCACTGTTCTCGAGAAGTTTTCCGGAAAACGGTGCTTCGGTGCCTTTCTCACGAAGCGCGCGATACTGCTCAGGTGTAAGCTCCTCTTTCCACTCCTCTTCTGTTTTTGAGATATTTTTCATAAAGAAATACTATGTAGTGTTGCTAAGCGCGCCGGTGCAGTGAAAAAGTCCGTAGGACTTGGCCAAGCGGCCCGGAGCGTGGACTTCTTTCGCTGCACCGGCCCGCGCCTTAGTCATGCTCCTGTTTCAATAAGTCAGCGAATTGCTTTTTCACTTTCTCAAGCTTTGGGTTTATGACCAGCTCGCAGTACGGCGCGCCCGGATTTACAGCGAAGTAGTCGTGATGATACTGCTCGGCTTCGTAGAAATTCGTGAGCGGTTCTACCTCCGTCACGACCGGCGCGCCCTCCGCGTTTGACGTGTTTATTTCCGCGAGGCACTGTTCTGCGGCTTCTTTCTGTTCGGGCGTCGTATAGAAAATCACCGAACGGTACTGTGTACCTACGTCTGCACCCTGCTTGTTGCGCGTCGTCGGATCGTGACTACCAAAGAAGATGGTAAGGAGCGTGCGGTAGTCGACGCGCGCCGGATCGTACTCAACGCGCACCACTTCGGCGTGGCCCGTCTCCCCTGTCGACACCTGCTCGTACGTGGGGTTCTCCGTCGTACCGCCAGCGTAACCGGGCACTACACGCGAGACGCCGTTGAGCATATTGAATACCGCTTCCGTGCACCAAAAACACCCGCCTCCGAACACCGCCACGGCTTTATGAGGATGCATACGCGTATGAGTATACAGTAATAAACAAGGTACGGACGAGATTAGGAGGAACGTTTCTGTATACTTACGGTATACTACGTGTACCTTATGCAACCGCGTACTGGTATAGATAAAAGCACTCTTGAAAAGGCGTTGCGTGCCGCCGAAAAGGCGCACGGCGTCTACGAAAAAAGACTTGGGCGACGAGACTCCCGGTGGCCGCGTTGGTATGCAGCGTTTATGGTGAAATGGCTCCAAAAGAAACACCCTACACGACCGCGCGCAACGCAACGAAACCTCCACAAAAAATAAAACAGCAGCCCGCTAATGTAATTATTTTGCGACGTGCCACCTCCTGTCACTTCTAGCGAAAAAGCTTGGCGGAGACGGTGGGATTCGAACCCACGAGCGCTTTTATACGCTGGCACGTTAGCAGTGTGCTGGTTTCAACCACTCACCCACGTCTCCGTACGGCACTATCCTATCGTACTTTTGTATCTTCTCAAATGTTTCGGGTTATGACTCCCGATTACTGAAAAATAACGCTTCACATCCGCGATACGATCCAGACGCACGTCATCGTGCGAACCGAGCCGTGGATGAAATCCGTGCGCACACAGTGCATCGCATATAGACCGGCGCAGTGGTTCCGAAGCGCTCGTGAACGAGAGTTTCTTATATGTGTAAGTTTTGCCTTTAACACGATACCGGTGCGTGAAAACACTTCCGTCAGTATCAAAGAGTCCGCGTAGACACGCGCTCGAGAATGCCTCGTTTTTCTTTACCCACGGCGGCATATCAAATCGCTGCTTGATTTTATTTCCTATCGGCAGACCTAGCCCGTGCAGATAATCGACCAAGTGCTTCCTTGAAACGACGATGTTGCACACCGACTTCTTCGGCGTGTGATATGTGCTTGGCGCAATTTCAAAAAGACTCTCGATGAGCGATTCGACAAAAGAAGTGTATTCGCGATCATCGATGTGGTGAAGCGTGACGGCAACCTGGTATGTGCTCATGCCGCCGTCACCCATCATAATGCCGATGAACTCTGCAAGCATGGCGCTCCTTGCTGGTTTGTGGATGATTTTTGGTGCAAGGATCGAATGTTGCTTATGCTTCCCTACCTTGTTCCACCACGCGCGCCACCGTGCACTTCGACATGCCTCATCGTGCGGGATGCATCCGTATTTTTGTATCGTTGCGGCAGCGCCCGTCTTACCAGCCCGCGCGGTGTGCGCATACGCATCGCGAACACGCATACGCGCGGGCACGGAAACACCGGTTTTTGCAGAGAGCGCCTGCACAGCAAAAAGCGGCATTGAAAATTTCTCCCGCCGCCAGTCTCGAACGGTACGTTCTGAGCACTGGCACAGGTGCGCCATGTCTGCAACCGTCAGTCTATCGCTGATGTGTTTGAAAAACGCTTCTTGTACACCTTTCTGGAACACGACTCTCTTAAATAAACGATTCCGCCATGCCTCCATTTTATCACGACCACATTCGAATCGCGTGCGCGACCGCTGGCCTCTAGAGCCCAAGTCTCGACGCGAGTTTGAAGCCGACCCAAATGCCGACAAAACCGCCCACCGCAGTGAGTAGCACCGAGCTCATGGAGAAAAACATATTGCCGCCCCAGAGGCCCGGCGTCATGCTGCCAAGCGTGGAGCCAATGAAAAGTCCAGCCCAAATAAATTTCTTGCGCGTAAACATTAGTAATAAGTATGCCATATAAAACACGCAAACCGACAAAAGTCGGCCTGTGGATTGTGCAGCAGAATCTAGTGGGCAACGGGCGCAAGCTGGGTTGCGGCGACTGCAAAATGCGACGCGGCAAGCAGTGCAACTCGAATGCCGTGTAGTGCTACGAGAATCGTCTGCGTAAGTGACGTAAAGATCTCGGGGACGAGCGCTTTGAGAATGAGTATCGTCAGTCCGAGACCGAGCGCGCCGAATATTTTCATAGGCGTGGACGGTGATGGCTAAGCGGTGCTCTGTGCGAACGCCGCAAGACGAGTGAGTCGTCTCAGTGCTCGTGCCCGTGCGTCGCGAAGCGGCGCACGCAAGGTGCTTCCTATGTATGTAAACCCCGAGAAATGTATACTGGTTACACGATGGAAACTTCGCGTTCAGCAGGCGGCGTCGTTCTTGGTGATCAAGGCACCATTGTGCTTGTGCGCGTGCGCGAGGGTGACGGTGCGCTGCTGTTCCCCAAAGGCCACGTAGAGCCAGGCGAAACGGACGAAGAGGCGGCGCGACGGGAAATCCAAGAAGAGACGGGGCTCGCTAATATTGAATTTATCGACGACTTGGGCAGCTACACGCGCCCGCACATACGGAAAGACGGCTCTCTGAATGAGAACGAGCAAAAGGAAATTCATATGTTCCTCTTTGCTGCACCGCCGGGCGCCACGCTCGCGCCCACGATGGAAATTGAACACGTCGAGTGGGTTCCCTACCGCGAAGTCGCCGCGCGCCTTGGCAACACAGCAGACCGCGCCTGGTTCGCCACCATCTTCGACCGTGTCCGAGAGGCCGTGCAACGGGATTAATACGTTACATGAAGAAGAACATCAACGCGGTCTATCTGATGCATTCCTTGAACAGTCTCGCTGGCTCGTTCATCGGTATCTTCATCCCGATTTACCTCCTTACACTGCACTACCCCGTGAGCACAGTATTTGAATATTACCTTGGACTGTATGTTGCCATATTTTTCCTCTTCATATTTGCGAGCTTCATTGCGCGACGGCTCGGGTTGAAACGCACCCTGCTCGTCTATTTCCCGTTCCAACTTCTCTATCTCGGCCTCCTCTACACGCTCCCGCACACGACCATACCGCTTTGGATAATCGCGGGCGTAAACGCGATTGCCGTTGCGTTCTATTGGTACCCGCTCCATCTTTTTTTCGTCACCCAAGCACAAAAGAAAGAAATGGGCGAATCTGTCGGCAAACTCTATGCTCTACCGAAACTCGTTACTATCGCGTCACCACTTATCGGTGCATTCATAGCGATTCAGGGCGGCTTTCCCCTCCTGTTCGCAATCACCATAGTGCTCTATCTCATCGTATCCATATCTCTTCTATACTTGCCCGATAGTCGCCCGGCTATACAATTCCAATTCGGCAAATTTGTCGCGTTGGCGCGCCGCTATCCACGCTATATCCTCGCAGAAATTGGTGAGAATATACGCGAAGAGGTAGGAGGTCTTGTGCTGCCTATCGTGATATTCCTTACGTTCGACAGCATTCTTTCCGTCGGTGTTGTAGGTGTGCTTACAAAAATAGGTAGTGCTTTGTTCATTCTTCTCATCGGTCGCTATGCCGATCGGCTGAAGCGCACGAGCATCCTGCGCGTCGGTGCGATTATCACCATGGCCATCTGGGCTGTGTTCTTTTTTGCTCACCGTGAGGTGTCCTTCTATGCCCTGACCTTGTTCGTGGGATTTTTTGGCGCGCTACTACTTATTCCGTTTAATGCGCTTGTGTATGATTACGCGCAAGAGAGCGCGGCGCCAGCAGAGTTCATCGTCTTCCGCGAGGTGCCTGTGACGCTCGCGCGGGTGTTTGTGTACGGTACCGGCCTGCTGTTTGTAAGCTCGCTTAACTACCTCTTTCTCCTCCCCGTCTTTGGCAGTTTGTTCTTTTGGGTGCTGTAGTTGCGCGCGTATACTGTCCCCATGAACGCCGACGACCTGCTCATCCAGCATTTCCCGCGGTTGCGCGCGGACCAGAAAATCGCGCTAAAGAAGCTTGGTATCTTGAGCGTGCGCGACCTGCTCTATCACTTCCCGGCTCGCTATGAAAACGCGGGGCCAACGGGCACTATTGCGAGCGCCGCCGCCGGTGCAGACGTCACACTCTATGGCACCATTAGAAAGCCTGCCGCAAGGAAGGCGTGGAAGAGCCGACGACCCATCGCCGAGGCGTGGCTCGAGGACGCCTCTGGTCGCGTGAAAGTCATGTGGTTTTCGCAGCCCTACATTGCTAAGAGTTTAGCTGATGGCATGGTGGTCAAAGCAACAGGGCGCATGGCGGGCGCCGCTGAAAAGCCGTACCTCGCCAACCCTGACATTGAGCGCACGCCGGTCTCGCCCGAAGACGTGCACGACACACTCTTTGCCGACGCGACAGAATCTGGTGACCAGACACTCTACCCGGTGTATTCAGAAAGTAAAGGTATCTCCTCACTTTGGCTCTATCATGCGGTAAAAAAATGTATTGCAAGTGGTGTGCACGAGCGCATGGAGGACGCAGTACCGCCAGAACTTCTTGAGCGATACAACCTCCCTACACTTGCCACCGCGCTCGTGTGGATGCACCTACCGCGCACACGCGGGAACAGCGAGGCGGCACGCAAGCGTTTCGCCTTTGAAGAGGTATTCACCATTCAACTCATGATGGCGCGCCGGCGTGCCAAGGCGGCGCGTGACAATGCCCTTTCGGTCACGGTCAATCGCGAGGCACTCACCGACTTTGTAAGTTCATTTCCATTTCCACCAACCGATGCGCAGCAAAAAGCAATCAACACTATTGCCAACGACTTTGAGCACCCGCACCCGATGATGCGGCTCCTCGAAGGCGATGTGGGGAGCGGTAAGACCGCGGTCGCCGCAGCGACGGCATACCTTGTCGCTACTTCGCGCCCACCAGGGAGAATCGCTGGCACGCTCCAAGTGGCGTACCTCTGCCCTACGGAGATCCTCGCCAAACAGCACTTCGAGACGTTCGTCTCGTTCTTTAAGGACCACCCGATCCAGATCGGCCTCATTACCGGCAGCGAGTGCCGCAAGTTCCCGTCAAAAATCACGCGCGAAAAGTCCACACATATTTCACGTTCGCAGTTTCAAAAGTGGGTCGCAAATGGTGAGATTCCTATCGTCATCGGCACGCACGCGCTCGTGCAGAAATCACTCAATTTCAAAACACTCGCGTACGCAATCATCGACGAGCAGCACCGTTTCGGAAAGGTGCACCGCCAAGAGCTCGCACACAAAGACGGCCTCGCCCCACATCTCCTTTCCATGACCGCGACACCCATCCCACGCACGCTCGCGCTCACCATCTATGGTGATCTTGACCTCACACTCCTCGACCAGATGCCGCTCGGCCGAAAGCCGATTATCACCGAGGTGCTCGGTCCCGAAAAACGCGAGCGAGCATATGGGCGCGCACGAGAGGAGCTTGCTGCTGGACGCCAAGCATACGTCATCTGCCCGCGCATCGATGAACCAGACCCAACAAAAGAGCTTGCCCTCCAAGCCAAATCGGTCAAAGCAGAAGCCGCACGGCTAAAAAAAGAAGTTTTTGTCGAAGCGAGCATCGGCATGCTCCACAGCAAGATGAAGCCGATAGAAAAAGAAGAGGCGATGCGGAAATTTTCTACTGGCGAGACCCAGATACTCGTGGCCACGTCGATGGTCGAGGTTGGTGTGAACGTACCAAACGCCACCGTGATTTTAATAGAAGGTGCGGAGCGCTTTGGCTTAGCACAACTCCACCAGTTGCGTGGACGCGTGATTCGCTCCACGCATCAGGCGTACTGTTTTGCGCTCCCTGAATCGTACGGACAGGCGACCAAAGACCGTCTGACTGCACTCACAAAAGCAAAGAACGGATTCGAACTCGCGGAGTACGATTTGTCACTGCGCGGCGCGGGCGAACTCTATGGCAAGCGTCAGTGGGGTATTTCAGATGTGGCGATGGAGGCGCTCCGGAATGTGAAGCTCGTCGAAGCAGCGCGCACGGAAGCGGCAAGACTCATACAAAAAGATCCTGATCTCGCCGCCCACCGCGCGCTAGCCGAGCTCGCGCGCACTCGGCAAGCCGAGCTGCATGGGGAGTAGCAGGGCGAGTCGTTATTAGCCGCACACCCCGCGTTCAGCGTACACAACTTGTTTGGCGTTTTGCCAGACAGTATACAAAAGAAAAATGATAATGAGCACGTAGAGCGGTATTTCATAGGTTGCGAGAAGTCCTTGTAAAAAACCGCTTATCCCAAACGCTGCGGGTAGCACGCCTGCAAACACCGCGGCAATGCTGGGCAATAAAGGTGAGCAACACATAAGAGGTAGGAGAATTCCTCCAAGAGCGCCTCCCACCACGCCGCGGGTACGAGCGTGCTGCTTTTTCTGCACAGCATAGAATGCGTAGACGGTTGAGAGTGTAAGGGGAAAAGAAAATAATATGGCAAATAGTATGATGAGCGGCGTAATGAAATGTAATGAAACGAGTCCGATGCTACCGCCCGTGTAACGCGCTGGAAGAATAAATACATACAGCGTAAAGAAAATGGCAAATAGAAGCGCGGCTGCCCCCCGGTAGCGGCGATGCGTAAATACAATGCGGTTTGCGTCCAGAAGAAACGTCATACGAGACTATGAGTTTGCAAAAGCTCTAATGGTAGCAGTGGTCGCTGCGGGTGAACCACTTATTGCTCGCACCACACCCTGTGCGTCAATCAGATAGTAAATATCTGCATAGTGATCGGGGTTATATATAGATGACGTCGTGCTGGCTGTAACGCGACCCCATACCCACTGTGGGTTGGTAAGCGTGGCAGGGGCGCTTGTTTGTATGAAAGAGTTAATGCTCGGGCCAGGGTATCCGTCGTTGTGGTACGTCTCGACGGGAATGATGGTGAGATTGCCGAGCGTGCTTTCGTTTTGCGCGAGTACGCGCGCGCCTTCAGAACAGCTTGAACACCACGTAGATATGAACCAAAACAGCACCTTCTTCCCCTTGAAGCTGGAGAGTTTTACTGTGGTGCCTTGAAGATTTATAAAAGAAGCCGCCGGAGCTGGCGCATTGAGCGCCACGTGTCCCTGCGCAGTTGGTGAAGTTGATGGCGCAGACGACTGATGGCGCGCCGCAAACCACACGACTCCGCCGATGACAATAGCGATACTCACAAAGCCGACGACTCTGTTTTTCATATCTTAGATACAGCAGCTAAGCTGTGAAATATCCTTTGTAAACGAAAGCGCGGCGTATTTTATTGCTTCCGAAAGCGTGGGAAATACTGGTTCCATAGCCAGTACGTCGTCAATGGTATTTTTATTTTTAATAAGCGGAACAGCGGCAGCGATAAGATCAGCGGCGTCTGGCGCGAGAATGTGCACACCGACGATGACGCCCGTTTTTGGATCAACGCCCATTTTTATAAGTCCTTCTGTTCTACGAATGATGCCAGCCTTGGGTATCTGCGTAAAGGGCACCGTGCGACACGCACACACGCCCGCCTCTTTCATTTGCTCGTCTTCGGTAACGCCCACACTCGCGTACCCAGGATCAGTGAAAATAGCGTAGGGTACGGTACGGTAGTCAATGCTGTTGTGCTTTCCCTGCACAATGTTTTCAATCGCGAGCGTCCCCTCGTGTCCGGCCGTTGTTTCTAATCGCTTCGGTAAGCTAGTCACGTCTCCCACCGCATAGATAAAAGGCACAGTTGTCTGAAACGTATTACTCACCACAACCGCACCTCTCTCATTCACCGTTACGCCAGAAATATCGAGGCGTAAATCTTTGGTATTGGGTGTTTTACCAGCAGCAAGAAGAATCTCGTCTGTAGTAATTTCTTCGATATGGCCTTCGGTGCTATACGTCAACACTTTTCTTCCGTTTTCTATTCTGGCGCGCTGCACCAAAACGTTTGTCTTAATAGTAATGCCTTCCTTCTCTAAAACGGAAACCAACCGGTCTATAAGCTCGCTTTCGCCATGCGGAAAGATACGGGTACCGCGTTGCAGTATGGTTACCTTTGTGCCAAACCGTGCGTACACTTGCGCAAGCTCAAGCGCTACTGGCCCGCCGCCAATACAAACCATTTCTTTTGGAAGCTTTTTTAGCGCTAATGCTTCAATGTGGGTGAGGTACCCCACCTCATGGATCCCGTCTATCGGCGGCACCGTTGCTTTTGAACCGGTAGCGATGATGAAATTGTCAGCGGAAAGCACTTCGCCATCAACCGTAATTTCTTTCTGTGCGCTAAAAACCGCCCCTCCTTCCTTGTAGGTTACGTTGGGGAGGCGTGCGAGCACTTTTTCATATTTTTCATCTCGAAATGTTTGTACTGTCGCGAGTTCGTCTTGTATTATTTTTTCAAAGTCTATCTTTTCTACAGTCGTGTGGATGCCAGGAACACCATGCGCGCGTACCATGTGCACAACGTGCGCAGCATGCACGAGCACCTTGGAGGGCACGCAACCGACATTGACGCACGTTCCGCCGGCGGGAAGGTCGTAGTTACTCATGGCAGTAGCGAGCCCAAGCTCGTTTGCTTTAATCGCTGCGGCAAACGCACCGGCACCGCCGCCGATTATGATGAGATCATATTTTTTCATAGAGACGATTGCATTCTTTTACGTAATAAATCTGAAAAAGGTGAGCTCCCGAAACGGTAGTACACATGTCGGAAGTCTCGTCGGTCCTCCACCAACCCAGCCTGTTTCAGTTTGGTAAGAGTGTGTGATACCGCAGAAACCGAAACACCGACGGCCGAGGCTATTTCCCCGACAGAGAGTTCACTATGTCGGCATAATAGATAGCATATTTTCAAACGTGTCGGGTCTCCCACCACGCGAAACTCCTCCGCGCATTTCTGCACCTCTTTTTCGTTTTGTAGTTCTTTCTTGAGGCTGCGCTTTCTCATTTGCATGTACATTCAAATGTACCCGGCCCCGCCGATAGGCGCAACATCTTTTCCACAGCTTCCTTGCGCTCCACGTAGCTCGCTCGCCATGCCGGGAGGTCATGGGCCGCCAGGTGTATCAAACGGAGTTTGATACACCACCGATCGATTGGAGTATATGGTCGTTTTTGTGGGCGTACCAGGACTCGAACCTGGAACCGCTGAGGTATAAGCTCAGTGCTCTAACCAATTGAGCTATACGCCCGTATCCTATCTCGCTCCGCTCGTGGTAAGCTCAGTGCTCTAACCAATTGAGCTACGAGCGAACATACCGCTTAACGCGGATGTCCCAATACTAAACCCGCATAAAGCGAACGCCAAATAGGGTATTGACGAGCGCGAGGAGAAGTGCGAAAAGAAACGCGGTGCCAAAACCAGAAACCGAGAAGCCCGGCACAAGCGCCGCGGCACCCAGTATGATGAGTGCGTTTATGACGAGTGAGAAAAGCCCGAGCGTGAGAATCGTGAACGGTAGGGTGAGCACCGTAATGATTGGCCGAATAAATAGGTTGATGAGCGCAAGCACCGCAGCGAGCACTAGCGCGCCCACGAGCGTCACCTGGACGCCGGGCACGAGGTACGCCGCAATGCCAATCGCAAGTGCTGCAACGAGCCAGTGGAGAAGCGTATGAATCATGCGCGTAGCATAGCATGGAGCAACCGCTCGTGCCGTCTGCTCGTGTTGCCTGCAAAGGTATGCTCTAATGGGGCACATGCTGCACTTTTTACAGGAGCTTGTGTTTAATCCCGCCGCGGTTGTGACTGCGGCGGGATACTTGGGTGTCTCGCTCATCATTTTCGCCGAAACAGGCATTCTGCTTGGCATTTTCTTACCGGGCGATAGCCTGCTTTTTGCTGCGGGGCTCGTGGCTTCACAAGGCGTGTTGGACCCTGTCGCACTTGCAGCACTCGTCGCGCTCGCGGCAATTGCGGGAGACGCAACCGGCTACTGGATCGGCCGCGCTGGAGGCGAGGCCGTACTTGGTCGCTATCCGCGCCTCATAAAGCCAGAACATATCGAGCGAACAGAACAGTTTTACGCGCGCTGGGGGGCGCGCGCGGTTGTGCTTGCGCGGTTCGTGCCAATCGTGCGTACGATCGTGCCCGTTCTGGCCGGCGTCGGCCGCATGCGCTACGATCGTTTCTTTCCGTTCAACGTCATTGGTGGCATTTTGTGGGGGCCGCTTGTGATCGCGCTTGGCTACTTTCTAGGACGCAGCATTCCTAATGCCGCACATTATCTGTTGCCCTTAAGCCTCCTTATCGTCCTCATTTCTTTCCTGCCCTTTTTCATACGCCTCGTACGCAATCGGCGAATGCGCAGCAGCTAGCGCGGTTGTGGCATAACAACGCAGTTTTTATACGTCGTCGTAGAGCCTTCGGTGATGAACGCCGTATTCCCTTTGTTCCAGAATACGAATGCATCGTTCTGTGTTGCGTAGCGCGCGCCGGATGCTGCTATTGCCTGGGGTACAAGAAGGTTGCGCCCGTCGCTCAAAAGTAACTGCACTTCGTTGTTGCGAAATATGGCGCGTATCGTCTTGCCACCATCGCACGAGAATGTGACATCGTTACTAATCGGCTCGCCGAGCTGGGTCGGTATCGATGAAGCTGCAGAAGTTGTCTGTGCCGGCGGTGCCACAGTCAGCGGCACCGAAGCACGTCCAAGAAAAAACCCAACCGCAAAAATACCGAGCGCGAGCACGATTGCGGTTATCTGCGAATACCATGTCACTTTGTCCCAAACAATTGCCATACCTCTACCTTACACCACAATGTTCAAAATGCGGCCGGGGACGTAGATAACGCGCGTGGGAGCGCCGGCAGAAAGTGCGTTGTTGATGGCGGGTATCGCGCGAGCGGCGGCGAGCGCATCGTCCTTGGACGCGTCGGGCGCAAGCCGCACTTCCCCGCGGCGCTTGCCGTTTATCTGCACCGCGAGCGTTACCGTCTGCGTCGCGATCAGTGACTCATCGTATGTAGGCCACTTTGAAAGGTGTATTGATCCCTCGGCTTCAATGCGTTCCCAGAGCGCCTCGGTCACGTGCGGTGCAAATGGTGCCAGGAGTTGAAGGAATATCTTCATCTGTCTTTTTCCTATCGCGCTTTCTTTCTCGACCGCGTTAAGGAAAATCATCATTTGGCTCACTGCGGTATTGAACTTGAACGCTTCAATATCGCTGCTTACTTTTTTAATGGTTTTGTGAAGCAGTGGCTCAAGTGCTGCGTGTGCTTCATCTATTACTTTTTCTTGCATGTTCCACACGCGCTCGATGAAGCGTGCCGTACCCGCGATAGAATCGGTGCTCCACGCGACCGTATTTTCAAACGGTCCCATAAACATTTCGTACGTGCGGAATGCGTCCGCGCCGTACGCCGCAACGACCTCATCCGGATTAATGACGTTGCCAAAACGCTTACTCATTTTGCGGCCGTCTTCAGCCAAAATAAATCCCAGGAACTCGAGCCGCGCAAACGGCTCTGACGTGCTTACCACACCAATGTCATAGAGAAATTTATGCCAAAAACGCGCGTAAATGAGGTGCCGCACCGCGTGGTCGCCACCGACGTAGACATCAACCGGCGCCCAGTACTTTTCTGCTGCGGAAGAAACAAGCTCGTGGTCGTTTTCTGGATCCATGAAACGCAGATAGTACCAGGAAGAGCCGGCCCACTGCGGCATCGTGTTGGTTTCGCGCTTGCCAGCGCCACCACACTTCGGACAGGTGGTATGCACCCATGAGTCGATGGCCGCCAGAGGCGACTCGCCCGTGCCGGTAGGCTCGTAGTGATCAACCTCGGGGAGCGTCACTGGCAGGTCTTCGTATGGCACCGGCACGACGCCGCATTGTGCGCAATGAATAACTGGTATCGGTTCTCCCCAGTAACGCTGGCGCGAGAACACCCAATCATGCAACTTGTAGCGCACGACTTTCCTGCCACCTACAGATTCAGTAATGGCGAGCTTTGCGGTTTCGTTGTCCTGCCCAGTAAACGCGCCAGAGTGTATTAGTCTGCCGGAGCCTGTGTAGCAGTCCTCGCCGCTTTGTATAACTTGCCGCATTGGCAAATTAAACTTCTGTGCAAAATCGAAGTCGCGCTCGTCGTGCGCAGGCACCGCCATGATGGCACCGGTACCATAGGAACTCAGCACGTAATCGGCGACAAAAATCGGCACCTCCTCCTTAGTCGCTGGGTTGACTGCCATGATGCTTTCAAGCCGCACCCCGGTCTTCTCTTTTCCTTCTGCGCCGCGCTCGACCTCGGTCTTTTTTGCCGCCGCAGCAACGTACGTACGCACCTCTTTTGCATTTCTCGCCTCTGCCGTGAGTGTGCTAACGAGTGGGTGCTCCGGCGCAAGCACGAGATACGTCGCGCCGTACAGGGTATCAGGACGCGTAGTAAAGACCATGATCTTCTCGTCGCGCCCCACGAGAGGAAAGCCCAGCTCCGCGCCCTCCGAGCGACCAATCCAGTTGCGCTGTGCTTCTTTGATGTGCTCGGGCCAGTCGAGCGTGTCGAGGTCCGCGAGCATGCGGTCAGCGTAGTCGGTAATTTTTAAGACCCACTGGGGGAGTTTTTTCTTTTCAACCGGGGTACCACATCGCTCGCACGCAGTACCGTCGAGATCCTCGTTGGCAAGCCCGGTCTTGCAGGATGGACACCAGTTAATAGGCTCGTCTGACTGAAACGCGAGCCCATGCTCAAGCATTTTGAGGAAAATCCATTGCGTCCAGTGGTAATAGCGCGGATCAGTGGTCTGTATCTCGCGCGACCAATCGTAATCAAAACCAATATGTGCGAGCTGCGCCTTAAAATTTGCAATGTTGCGCTTAACCGCTTCACGCGGGTGCACCTTGTGCTTGATGGCGAAGTTCTCGGCCGGCAGGCCAAACGCATCCCACCCCATCGGGTGAAGCACTGAGTACCCGCGCATGCGTGAGAAACGCGAATAAATATCGGTCGCGATGTAGCCTTTTGGATGACCGACGTGCAGCCCTTCTCCCGAAGGATACGGAAACATGTCGAGTACGTATTTTTTCGGCTTCTTTTTGTCTTCCTGTGCACGATAGAGCTTCGTAGCCTCCCACTTTTTTTGCGCGTCTTCTTCTATTTTGCGGTGATCATAGGCCATGTCGCGTTAGTTTCATTAATCCACACTAGCCTATTTCACGGGTGCTGAACGACTCGCGTCAATCGTGCGCTTAAAGCAGGTCTGACCTGCACCATGCGTCCACACGTCCCCAACAACCCCTACTGTTTTCACAGAACCTAAAGGAACAGGGAGCGCACGCTCGCCAAGCGTGTGTGTGGCTTGTGTAGGCGCGTTAAACGTCGCACAAAGAGTGAACGCAAGTGCCCCGGTGACATGATATTCATATGATTCTCCCGTCTGGGGGTCGGTCGGTACGGTGTACCCAACTATGGTGTAGTTCAGGTCGGAGAGTGCTGCAGGGAGCACCTGTTTTGCCTGCCAGTAGCTCACGATTTCCGACTGGATATTTTGCAGGTCACTCACTTTCTCGGCATCATAGCGATAGAGCCGCACTTGCCAGGGAGTACCGATGATGAGGAACCCCGCGACGATAGTGAGCACAACGAGGGCGCTCGTCATCCAGCCAAGGACTCGCGCTTTTGCTGGATTATTCTTCCAGTAGCCGCGCAGGTCGGCAAGGAAGTGCAGAAAACCACCGCCGGTAACCAGCAGTATTACGAGCACTTTAAGTGCAAAACGTAGCGTCACGTCGCCATTAAAGAAGTACATGACGAGCGTCACCATGTCGCCTGCGATGGTGGCGCCTGCAATAAAGAGCGTGAGGTACAGTGCCCAACGCCGCACCCACACGTCCGCGCGTGTGTCGTCTCGCTCGATACTTTTGTGAATGAGTCGCATGAGCACGAGAAACAACGGGAAAAGCACGATGAGCGACGCCATTTCATAACTCACGCCGGAGAGGTATGGATCGGGTGCGTAGTACTGGAGCGGGTCGGGGAACGCGTAATTAAAGTAATCGAAGACGAGCGAGATAAATGAAAACACGCTCACGTAGAGCGCAATCATTGCTCCTGCCCAAAGGAAGAAATCTTTCGGTGTTGCTTTGGACCGTACGGCCTGCCGGGTGTTGTTTTCCATATGCGGATTATAGTACACCTTCGTAAAAAGACGTAGACACCCTGTTTGTGTTGCAATGAGAGCCTGCGTTTTTGACGCAGGCTCTCGTGGAAGGAACGATCAGATGTTTTGGACGGTTGGCGTATCGGAAAGAGAGTTGCGTAAGTGTTCTTTCCCGCTATCTATCAACTTTCGCAGTTTGCTCTTGCCAGGCCGTTTTGGAACGCATATCTCGAAATATACACGCGCCACATTGAACATACACCAGACAGCAAAAGCGTACGAAAACATCCACGCACTAAGAAATCCGAGCGCTATGTAAAAGCCCGTGCGTCCTCTGCGTACGACATGATTGTGCATTATGCTCACATACAACCTACCCCGAGAAAGGAAATCTCTTTCCTCAAACTCGATAGTAACAACAGTAAGAGACCCGATGAGCAGCATCATTAATGCGAACACACCAAAAATCCAAAGTGTGGTCTGAATGTAGACTACAATCAGTGATACTACTGCACCTATAAGACTCCATTTCTCCAACCAGAACTTCGTAAGTCCAGTCCATTCGGTGAAACAGTCGCTAAACCTCTGCGCCCGGGTGAGTAGGAAGTTATCAACGTGCATCAGTATCATCACGATTCTCCTTGACGTTGTTCAATTTTTTGCGTGAATCCGATGGCACCAAACGTATTCAACCTAGAAAATACTTTAGATTATAAAAAGAGATTTGTCAACTAGCTATGCAGAAAAACCATCACGTCGCCGTCTTGAACGATGTACTCCTTGCCTTCGGTACGCAGGATTCCCTGCTCGCGCGCCGCGGCCCAAGAGCCGACAGCAAGAAGCTTGTCGGTGGGCACGACCTCCGCGCGGATAAACTTGTCTTTAAAATCAGTGTGGATGGCGGCACCGGCTGCCGGTGCCGTGGCACCCCGCGTAATCGTCCATGCGCGGCTCTCCTTTGGACCCGTGGTGAAAAAAGTAATGAGTCCAAGCGCCGCGTATGCGCCGCGTATGAGATCCGCTACACCATCTGCCTGCACGCCAAGCTCCTGGCGAAACACTGACTTGTCCTCATCAGCCACATCATTTAATTCATGTTCAGTCGCGGCATCCACGTGCACGTACCTGGAACCGAGCGATTCGACGAGTTCGTATGCTTTCTTCGCGCGTCCGTCTGCGAGCTCATGGAGATTGTGTCCGCCTGACTTGCCGTTGAAGCAGTACAGTATCGGTTTCAATGTGAGGAGGTTCAGATGCACTATCGTGCGTTGTTCTTCCTCGGAAAGTGTTGTGGTGAGGGCGAGTTTCCCCGCCGAAAGAGTCTGCTCGATTTTTGCGAGTGCGGCGTCTTCTACCCTTGCTTCTTTATTGCCCGCGCGCGTGTCGCGCACAAGTTTCTCACGACGCTTCCCCACCTGCTCGCGGTCTGCCAACACGAGCTCAAGATTGATGATTTCAATATCACGTACCGGGTCTACCTCGCCATGCACGTGCGAAATGTCCGGATCGTCAAAAAAGCGCACCATCTCCAAAATAGCGTCCACTTCCCGGATATGCGAAAGAAATTGGTTGCCCAGTCCCTCGCCCTCGGCCGCACCTTTTACAAGCCCCGCAATATCAACAAACTCGATGGCCGCGGGAATGACTTTTTCACTTTGCGAGAGCGTGGCGAGTTTTGTGAGACGCTCATCCGGCACACCCACAACGCCAACTGACGGATCAATGGTGCAAAAAGGGTAGTTTTCTGCTGGTACCGAGGCCTTGGTGAGCGCGTTAAAAAGTGTGGACTTCCCCACGTTCGGAAGACCGACGATACCGATTTTCAACATACGATACAGGGAGTGTGTGTTATGCGCGCAACGAGCTGCTGCGCACCAAGAACCGCACATAGCCAAACAACGCCGCTAGCACAATAACGCTCACAGCAAAACCAAGCGCGGCCGCGGCAAAATCTGTGACGGGAACAAACCCAAGATCCATACCCGCGAGGTACCACCATCCAACAAACGCAATGGACGACCCCGCCCAAAACGGAATGCGCCCATGGAAACGGAGCCATGAAGTTGTAATAAGCACAAGAATGATACCCATTTCAAACCAATACGCCGTGGTGAGCCCTGGAACAAACGAGCTTCCGGCCGCGGCAAGCACAAACCCAAGCAGGATATTTACTAGAAGCACCATAATGAGTGCAAAACGCAATGAGAAGAATAGGGTCACTAAATGGGCGCGCTCACCCGCCTCAATGCGGCCGTCAACAATCGCATGAAAATATTGCCATTCGGCAAACGTGATGCTGCTCGCGCCGAGAAACGTCGCGAGCATGTGAGCAACAAAAAGTGCCACGGCGATAGGTACGAGCACCGACATAGTATTAGGATTTTCCCATAAGCACCGCGAGCTCCGCGCGGTATTTTTTCATGACCTCCATGGTTGCTTTCATTTGTGGCTCGCCTCCTTTCGTACGGCGTTCTATTTCCTCGCCGATTTTCTTGAAAAGTGCTGGGTCTTTTTCCACCATAGTGAGCATCTGCTCACGCTGGGCTTCCGGCACATCCTTCATTTTAAAAGATGCGTACTTGCGAAGGAGAAATCCTTGTATTGACATGCGATTACTGTAGCACACACGTCGCTTCCCAGCACGCCCACCAGCTCAAATGAAACCTATTCCGCGGGCGGGTGTGTGCGAACATGAAAGAGGCGTACTCCGCGAAGCGTCTTGGTCGCAAAATAGAGTGTGAGAATACCGATAAGCGCGAGTATTTCGTTTGTCAACGCGCCTGGATCATGTAGTGCGAAACCCTCAGTAAGAGCAGCATTACCGAATAAGAAGGTGCTCCCCGCAGCGAGCAGGACGTTCAGGTAGTGAATCCACACTGCGTTTGGATTGGTGAGACCTGCGGCAACCGCAAATACAATGACCAGCGCGATAGTAACAGGAACGGCAAGCGGTAGTGCACGCCAGAAAGTTTCTGCGACGAGCATCACTACCGCAGCGCTCACCATGAGTGAACGCACCGCATCGCCGTGATAGTGCGGAATCGAACGACGAAGACGCATCGGCGTACTACGATCGATCTCATCTTCCATGGCTATAGTATAGTCCTTTTTGACAACTACGAATACGGGTTGTGTATAACAACAATATCCCGCGTGTGTCTGAGATTTATAACAAAATAGTCGCCTGATTCTGCGATATTTCTGCAATACCACCTTTTTGTACTGGTACGTGATAGTGTTTGCCGTCAGATGCTTCAAAACGTACGGCACCGTCTTTGAGTTCTGAAACGAGCGGTTCGTGGTTCGAGAGGACAGTAAACATACCTTCCGTCCCCGGCACAGTGAGCATGGTCACCTCACCATCGAAGACATTCTCGCCGATACGTGCGACCGTAAGATGAAAAGTTTTTGCCATACGTTGTGTTAGTTATGCAGTCCATGCATGCGCATGCCTACCCCACCTGATCAATCGAGCCCTTCATGTAGAACGCGCTCTCGGGTGTGTCATCGTGTTTGCCTTCGACAATCTCCTTGAAACCGCGCACGGTCTCCTCGCGTGAGACATACTGACCCGGCGTGCCGGTGAACACCTCGGCGACAAAAAACGGTTGCGAGAGAAAACGTTGGAGCTTGCGCGCGCGGGCAACCGTGAGTTTATCCTCCTCGGAAAGCTCCTCGATGCCAAGGATGGCGATGATATCTTGCAGGTCCTTGTAGCGCTGTAATACCTGCTTAACACTGCCCGCAACACGATAGTGCTCCTCGCCGACCACGTCAGGCGTAAGCGCCGTAGAGGAAGAGTCGAGCGGATCAATCGATGGATAGATACCCAGCGATGCAAGTGCGCGGGAAAGCACGACGGTGCCATCGAGGTGCGCAAACGTCGTCGCGGGTGCCGGATCGGTGAGGTCGTCTGCTGGCACATATACCGCCTGCACAGAAGTGATGGATCCTTTTTTTGTCGAAGTGATGCGCTCCTGTAATTTCCCCATTTCCTCTGCGAGCGTCGGCTGGTAGCCCACCGCCGACGGCACGCGACCCAAAAGAGAGGAGACTTCCGAGCCCGCTTGAATGAAGCGGAACACATTGTCCATGAAAAAAAGCACATCCTTGCCGCCTTCGTCGCGAAAGTACTCTGCTTGTGCGAGGCCCGAGAGCGCAACGCGCGCGCGGGCACCTGGTACCTCGTTCATTTGTCCAAAAACGAGCGCCGTCTTTTCGAGTACGCCGGATTCCTGCATCTCGTGGTAGAGATCGTTGCCTTCGCGCACACGCTCGCCCACACCGGCGAACACCGAGTAGCCACCGTGCTCGGTTGCAACATTCCTTATGAGCTCCTGAATAAGCACTGTTTTCCCAACACCGGCACCACCGAAGAGGCCGACTTTGCCGCCTTTTAAAAAGGGCACTATGAGATCGATTGCTTTGATGCCGGTCTCAAACACCTCGGCTTTCGTCGTTTGATCGTCAAATGCGGGCGGATCGCGGTGAATTGGTGCACGGCGCACGTCCGTGCGCATGGGGCCCTTGCCGTCTATCGGCTCGCCAAGCACGTTGAAAAGTCGCCCGAGCGCCTCTTCGCCAACAGGTACTGATATCGGTGCACCCGTTGCGCGCACCGAGGTGCCGCGAGCGAGTCCTGCCGTTTCATTCATCGCAATCGCGCGCACACGCTCAAGCCCGAGATGCGCCGCTACTTCAAGCGTGATGGCGCCGTGCAGCCCTTCTCCCTCGATCGTAAGGGCCTCGCCAATAGCAGGGCGCCGTTCCGCGAAATGCACGTCGACGATCGGTCCTATGATTTCCGTGACTGTCCCCACGCGAGATGCTTTTTCGTTTGTCGAAGTAGTTGCTGTGCTCATGTTCTATGTAAGTAAATGTAAGTAAATTGTGCCAAATGAAACAGTATTCCTCACGTGGCTAATGCTTCTCGCCCACTCACGATTTCTGAAACCTCGCGGGTAATGGCGGCCTGGCGTACTTTGTTGTACGTGCGCGTCAGGTTGTGCACCATTTCTTTCGACTTGTCACTCGCGTTCTTCATTGCCACCATGCGCGCCGAGTGCTCCGAAGCCTTCGCCTCAAGCAGCATGTGGTAGAGTGATGCCGTGACAAGCCGTGGCACGACGGCGCTCAGAAGGTCGGCCGAATCTGACTCCATGACGTATGCGCTGGGCGCAACAGATGTGTCTTTGGTGTCGCTCCACTTTCCTTTGGCCGGTACGATATCTTCAACGAGCTGCGATACGCTCACCAGCGAGAGCGGCAAGAGACGGTTAACGGTGGGTGCTTGCTCGAAGGTCGAGCGAAACCGGCTATAGGCAACAAGCACTTCATCGTATACCCCCTCCGTAAACGCTGCAGTCAGGCGGCTTGCAAGCTGATCCACCACATCAAGCGGCACATTGTCAGATGCGTTTTCAAATGCCTCAGCAAGGCGATAGCCACGGTGCGTGAAGTATGCTTCCCCTTTTTTCCCAAGTGCGTAGATAGTTACTTCTTCGCGCGGGAGGCTCTCAGCAACCGCCTCGACCGCGGCCTTGACGACACCACTGTTGACCGAGCCGGCAAGACCCTTATCGCTCGTGATGATAATCAGCGCGGCACGCTTCACGTCACGCACAGCTGCAAGCGGGTGGCTCGCAAGCTCGGTGGTTCCGGAAAGCCGAGCGAGGATCGCAAGTGCCGCACGTGCGTAGGGACGCCCGGCAAGTGCCGCCTGCTGCGTGCGGCGCATCTTCACCGCCGAAACCGCTTCCATCGCACGTGTCACCTTGTGCGTACGATTTGTGGAGCTAATCTTTGCTTTAATATCTTTTAGTGCCATACATTATGATGCGGTGCGTGCCCTAAACACGTCGAAGGCGGTGCGCAGTTTCTGCTCTATTTCCTCGCTAATTGTTTTCGATTCGCGAATTACCGCGAGCACATCCTGTCCTTCACGCAACAAAAAGTCCTGCAGCTTCGCTTCGGCACCGCTGGCCGCCTCAGGCGCAACATGGTCGAAGTAGCCGTTTGTGGCCGCAAACATAACTGCCGCTTCCATCTCAAAAGGCAGCGGGGCGCCGTTTCGCTGCTTGAGTACTTCGGTCATGCGGCGGCCTGCGTCAATCTGCGTCTTAGTATCCGCATCGAGATCCGACGCGAACTGCATAAACGCTTCGAGCTCACGAAATTGCGCCAGCTCGAGCTTGATTTTCCCGGAGACTTTCTTCATCGCTTTTGTTTGTGCCGCAGAACCAACGCGCGAAACAGAAATACCGACGTCAATCGCTGGACGCATCCCTTTGTTGAAAAGATCGGTTTGTAAGAAAATCTGTCCATCGGTAATCGAAATGACGTTTGTGGGAATATACGCCGAAACATCGCCTTCTTGCGTCTCAATAATTGGGAGCGCGGTGAGTGACCCACCCCCTTTTTCTTTTGATAGCTTGGCTGAGCGTTCCAAGAGACGCGAGTGTAGGTAGAAAATATCGCCCGGATACGCCTCGCGGCCTGGCGGGCGGCGGAGCAAAAGCGAGAGTTGGCGATACGCGACTGCCTGCTTGGACAAATCGTCAAATACAACCAGCGCGTCTTTGCCTTGATCCATAAAATACTCGCCGATGGTCGCCCCGGTAAACGGAGCGAGAAATTGGAGCGCTGCTGGCGCAGAAGCGGGCGCCGTAACGACAATCGTGTAGTCCATGGCCCCCTTCTCGGCAAGTTCGGCGACAAGCTTAGCCGTCTTCGATTCTTTTTGACCTATTGCTACATAAATACAGATTGGTCGTGTCGCCTCGGGTTCACTCTTTTGATTCAAAATAGTGTCAATCGCTATCGTTGTTTTCCCCGTACCACGATCCCCAATGATGAGCTCACGTTGACCGCGACCAATCGGAATCATTGCGTCCACTGCTTTGATGCCGGTATGGAGCGGTGTATCGACTGGTGCGCGATCAATCACCCCATACGCGGCGCGCTCGATCGGGCGCGCAATCGTGCCATCAATCGGCCCCTTCCCATCAACGACCTCACCGAGCGTGTTCACCACACGGCCTATCATCGCCTCACCTACGGGAATGGAGAGCAAGCGTCCAAAACCTGCTGGCGCAGCAGCCCCGAGCGTGACAGGCAGACGGCGCACGAGCATGCTCTCGTACACCTTGGCGGTGTCGCCGAGAATAACCGCGCGCACGCCATCTTCTTCGAGGTTGAGGACGAGACCGTACACGGGTGACGGATCTCTGAGTGCTTCTTCAAGCGTACGGTCGAACGTAGGATCAAAGAGTACCATCTCATTTAATACCGCGTTTTCAAGACCGTCGATCTCCGCGATAGCATCGCCGACCGCCCGTACGGTGCCCACTTGGTCCACGATTGCCAACGGCTCCAGTGCTGCAATTTCTTTTTCGATTCTCTTGATAAGACTCTCCATACGTATTACTTAGCGAGTGAGATTCTGATAAAGCTCTGTGAGCGCGCGTTTTGCTGAACGATCGACGAGCACCCCTGCCACCTGTGCGCGCCACCCGCGAATAAGCGTTTCGTTCACAACAACGTCCGGTGTAGACAACCCCGCTTGTGCGGCCGCCCGCATGGTTTCCTGACGATCTTCTACGCGCGCCGTTTCAAGAAGTGGTCGCGTGTGTGCCGTTTGTGCAGCGTGTTTCTTGAGTGCGCGCACGATACTAGGCAGAAGCCCAAGCCGACCCTTCGCACGCAAGTGTGTGATCAATCTCTTGGTGAGCGTGGCTTCATTTGCGCCCGGGAGCGCACCTAAGCGCATGAGTGCAGCGGCGTACTGTCGTGAAAGCTGTTGGGTGGTACTCATGGTGATTTATTGATTGCGCAACACTCGCTCCGCGGCGAGAATCGCCAGACGCGCAATTTCTTTCTCGCTGTCTCGCTGTGTCTTAGCGGCAACTTCCTCGGCGCGCGCCTGCGCGTCAGCAGCAATAGCTGCGGCGCGTGCTTCGGCTTCTTTCACTAGACGCGAGCGTTCGGTACCCGCTTCCTCGCGGGCCGCCTTCAGAATATGTCCTGCCGCTACTTCTGCCTCGGCGACGTGCGCGGCGGCAAGCGTATCAGCGGAAGCAAGCTTCTCGGCAGCGCGTGCGGCGTCATCAACACCCTTAGTAACAATGTTGCGACGTTCTTCGAGTATGCGCATCAGCGGCCGGTAAAAGAAGTACGTCAGCACCACAAGGAGCAGCCCGAAGTTAACCGCCTGCGCGATCAGAAGTTTTCCGTTGATACCGAATGCCGCGAGAAGTTGTTGCATCGTAGATTTCCTTAGAAATGCGGTGGGTTAGTAACTCTTAGACCGGGCACTATGCAATTACGCAATTGCATACCGATAGATAGTGCGGCACGGTGCTCGGTTAAGGATATTTTAATCGCATTACTCTTTGACGTTTTAAACGAATTTAATAATAAAGGCGACCACGAGCGCCAAAATACCGAGTGCCTCGGTAAAGACGATAGCAAGAATCATGTTCGAGACAATCTTGCCGGACGCTTCAGGGTTGCGGCCAATGGCGTGCATGGCGCCGCCACCAATAAGGCCGATGCCAATACCGGGACCGATGACGCCAAGCCCTGCGGCAAGCGCCATACCGATCATGCGTGCAGTTTCTAGATCCATATAGTGTGTCTAAGCGTACGTTACGAATAAAGGTGCTCCGGGCATCCCGGAGCCGCATGGGAACGCGCTATGCGTGTGCCCCATGCGGCTCCATGATTGCAAGCTTAATGAAAAATAGCGTTAACATGGCAAATACGAGCGCCTGAATGATTCCGATGAACATTTCAAATCCCATGAGTGGTGCCGGCAGTATGTATGGCAGAAAATAACCCGCAACGAGTACGAGTATTTCCCCAGCAAAAATATTGCCGAACAAACGAAACGAAAATGACACGAGCCGGCCGAGATTGCTCACGAGCTCGATGAGACCAACAACAAATCCCAGTGGCGAGGCAAAATTGATAAACTTCTTTCCGTACTTCAACACCCCAAAAGTTAGAATGCCCGTCACTTCTATCGTTAAGAACGAAATAATTGCAAGTGCCAGCGTGACATTGAGATCGGTAGTCGGCGTACGCAACAGTGGCACGAAGACCGTTCCCTGCATAAGTCCGATAGAGCCCACGCCGGGGAAAAACTCCAGCTCATTAGCAATCAGCACAAAAAGAAAAATAGTTGCGAGAAGCGGGAAAAATCGTCGGGCCAGTTCCTCACTCTCAAACAAATCAGCAGTGTACGCAAATGATCGTTCGAACACCCACTCGACACCTGCCTGCAATTTTCCCGGACGAAGCGCGAGGCGGCGGCGAAAGAAATACGCGCCCGCAATGAGAAGCGCCATAAGCACCCAGGTCATCAAAAGACTGTTGGTGATGGGCAGCCCAAAGAAGGACCCGAGCTGTTCAGCCTTGAGAATGACGTGAATACCTGAATTCATACTACGTAGAAAATGCACGCGTATACGCCCCTCCACGCGCTACCGAAAAAAAACGGCGCGAAAGTACCCTCTCGCGTGCCTGATCATGATACCACACTCGAAGTTGTGTGGTGAAGTCTCTCTCGGTCTGGCACGTGATGCTACGGCGCCGTAATCGGAGTTACTGGTGCCAAACCAAACGTAGCAGTAGCAATATTCAAAATGCCATAGGCACCAAAAATGATAACGAGACCAATGATTCCCCACAAAATCGCGCTTTGCGCCGTTGCGCGCTCGGCATCATCACCGGCATTTTTTATGAGCATGAAAACTCCCCAAAGAAACACCACAAATGCGCCGCCCGCGAGCAATGTAATGAGCGGGTTCACAATCTGCGTCACGACACCTGTCAACAACACACTGAAGCTCATAGCAGCAGTATATCAGACCATGGCACCACACCGCGGCCTCAGGGACCGCGGTGTGCAATGTAAGAACGAATGGAAGCGCGTGGCCTGCTTCACGCCGCGTTATCCTCCGATGTTCACCCCAGCGCTCGGCAGCTGCCCAGGACCTGAATTTTGAGTGCTAAAAGAACCGGTGAAAATATGCACAATACCCCAAATGGTGAGCATCACTACCAAGCCACCAATGCCATACATGATGACGTTTTTCCCTTCGCCTTTTGCTTCCTCATCATTAGCACCAAGAACGAATGCTTTGAACAAACCCCAAAGCAGCACGATGAACGCAACAGCAAAAAGCACCGGTACGAGAATACCGTTAATAGTGTTGATAATAAATTGTCCGGCACCTGATATGTTGTTAATGGACGTCTGCGCAAACGCGAGAACCGGAGTGACGAGCGCAAGCATCGTAATCGCAGCGATATTTTTTTTCATAGATGTGGGAGATTGATAATATCCCGAAGCAGGCCGAGATATGTTTATTGTACGTCTCGACGGCCCAAGGTCAATGAACCGCAGTGCTCTTTGTGGATAAGTAGACACGCAATATAGGCAATGCAGCAGCGCCGCCATAGTGCTATAGTCGCGCTATGACATCTTCTATAGTACAGGCCGATACGGCCCCTATTCTGCGCCAGAAAGCTACTGCGGTACCAGAAACGCTTTTTGGCACACCGGAGCTCGCGCGTATTATTGCCGCCATGACTAGCGCACTTGATGCCGAACTTGATGGCGTTGCGCTTGCCGCACCGCAAGTTGGGTTGCCACATCGACTGTTTGTCGTGCGCTATGACCGAATACTTCCACGCGAAGAAGGCGCGCCGGTACCGGCGGCAAATATCGGCGTGTATATCAACCCTGAGATTATAAAAACGGCGCGGCGCACCGAAGTCGTGGACGAGGGGTGCTTGTCCGTACGCGGTATCTACGGAAAAACAACACGCCACAGCCGCGCAACCGTACGGGCACGCGATGCGGCAGGCCGCATGTTTGTGCGCGGTGCCGGTGGCCTCCTTGCGCAAGTGTTCCAACATGAGATCGATCATTTGGAGGGCATCCTGTTTATCGACCATGCAATTGATCTCTACACCTTGCGCGACAAAACTGCAGACAACCATGACTCCGAATCCCCATCCTAATATCGCATTTTTCGGCACCCCGTACGCAGCACGCGATACGCTTGCGTTTCTTGTAGCGCACGGTATTACGCCATCAGTCGTCGTAACCAATCCAGATCAACCAAAAGGACGCGGTCTCGTGCAGTCACCCTCTGAAACAAAGGCGTGGGCGCTCGCGCACGCGCTCCCTGTGCAAACGCCGCACACGCTCGACGACGACGCGATTGCCGCGCTTCGCGCCTACCGAGCCGATTTTGCGATAGTTGTTGCCTATGGGAAAATTTTTCCAAAAACACTCATTGATGCGTTTCCGAAAGGTGTTATCAACGTGCATTATTCGCTATTGCCCAGCTACCGCGGCGCTTCCCCTGTGGAAGAAGCGCTAAAACGAGGAGATGCCATGACCGGCGTCACCATACAGAAAATGGCAGCAGCGCTCGACACAGGCGATGTGTTGGCTGCGCAAAGCACTCCGATACACCCGGAGGAAACTGCACGCGAACTGCGACCACGGCTCATCGCGCTCGGCGCAGCTCTCCTTGTCGAGAGTATACCGGCGATTACCGCCGGAACACTCACCGGCACCCCACAGGACGCACGGCGCGCTACCTATGCGAAAAAAATAAAAAAAGAAGATGGAAAAATATCGCTTGCCGACAACGCCACTCACAACTGGAACCTCTACCGTGCATACGCTGAGTGGCCTGGTACGTATTTTTTTGCACGGCGCGACAACGCGCGTGTCCGCGTTAAAATTGTACGTGCAGCGTATGCCTCAGACGCATTTATTATTGAGCGTGTCATACCGGAAGGTAAGCGCGAACAACCGTACGCTGCGTTTTTGGACGCGGGATGGGTGGCGGAGTAACGCGCCCACTGTTACGAACGGCCAAAACGCAGTAGTGCTTTTAGTGCGGCGCCGCCTTTACGCATGAGCCGCGCACTGCGTCCGCGCGACTTTTTCACTTCGCGCACAAGCTCATCGCGCATACGATCGAGCGCGAGTTCCGCGCTATTTGCTACGGCACTTGCATGATACGTATACTTATGTCCCTCGATAGTCAAGTTACCTGAAACACGAAAGAGTAGCGTACGGCCCGTCGATTGTTTTGCTTCCTCTTCCACTTCAATGGCAAGCCGCGCGGAAGCGGAACGGTCGGCGAGTACGCGTTCAAGAGACCCAAACCGTTCGTCAACAAGCGTGCGCATTTCATCAAGAAGTTCGTTATTTGTTGTTTTGAATGTGGTGTACATACGAGAGCAAGTTAGATGCTGGTAACTGCAATTAGTTTAGACCGTCGATGATGTCCTGTCATGATGCGCACTTGTGCAAACGGCACCCCGACGTGCGCTGCAATGATATTGCGCACGCGGACATTGGCGCGGTTTTCAGTAGATGGTTCACGCACGAACACGCGCAATGAACCATTCTCCATGGTTTCAATCCGCTCTTTGCGCGCGTTGGCTGTCACGATAACCCGTAAGTGCATACTACTGTTGTAACTTCGGCATAACGAGCGAAAGATGCTCTAAAATCATGCGCACGGGTGCTGCGCGATCGTATAGATACCCGCGCAATATCTCAATATCGGAGAGCACCCGCAAAAGCACGCGACGCTTTTGCGGGTGCTGCTCGTGCTGAAATGCTTGATGTACAGCGCGTTCAATGTCATCAACAATGCGTATCGCCGCATCACGGCCACGTCGACGCGCGTCTTCGTCTTTGCCGCCCACCAGCTTCTTGATGAGCGTCGTGCGCTTTTCTTGCGTCGCATGAAGAAATACCTGCGCCTCTTCTGAAATTGGTGCGTCTACCGAGGACACGAGCGCGGCGTGTGACGACGGGAGCGATATCACGCGCGAACGTACGGTCGGCAAGAGCATAGAAAACTGTGGCACGACCAGTATAATGACGGTACCCGCAGATGGCTCTTCAAGAAGTTTGAGAAGCGCGTTTTGCGCTTCGTGGTAGATGCGATCAAGCACAATGACGAGCGCCTTCGTCTCTCCCGCGACCGGCGCAAGTGTGGCAAAGGCAGAAAGCGCGCGCGCGTCCTCAACTGAAAAAAGCCCATACTGCCGCACCACCACGTCGGGGTTTGCGCGGGACGACAGTCCGTACGTTTCGGCAAGAAAAGCGAGCGCGTGGCGCGCGCCTGCTTCCCCCGCCCTGGCAACGACATATGCGTGATGCGCCATACTAGCAGCATACTACGCTTTTGCTACAATGCCGGCATGAATCATCTGGCGACAGAGCAGCCGCTCAAAAATGCATATTTCGCAATGCGCCATGGTACGAGTGTGGCAAATGAGGAGGGCGTCATTGTAAGCGATCCGACCAAAGGTGTCGCTGGCTATGGTCTTTCCGAGAAAGGCCGCAAAGAAGTGCGTGCGGCTGCGCAACGTGCAAAAGAAACAGGGTTGCTCGATGCACATACGATTGTCATCTCGTCCGACTTTACTCGCGCGCGCGAGACTGCCGAAATGCTTGTCGATACACTTGATCTCGACATGGTTACAACGACACCGAAGCTGCGAGAACGTTTTTTCGGTGCGTGGGATGGTACGCATAACGACAACTACCAGAAGGTGTGGGCTGACGATGCGCACAATGCTACCCATACCGCCAACGGCGTCGAGAGCGTCGCAGCAGTGCTCGACCGCGCAACGAAACTAATCGCGGAACTTGAGCAGAATTACGCTGGGAAACCTATCGTACTCGTATCGCATGGCGATACGCTCCAAATACTTCAGACCGCGTTTGCAGATGTGTCCCCTGAAACACACCGTTCACTGACACCCCTCCATACCGCCGAGATTCGCAAACTGAATTGACGCAGAAACAAAAACCATGCGATTGCTTAGAGCAATCGCATGGTTTTTGTTTACTGGGCGGGCCGCCGAGAATCGAACTCGGGTTATACCCCTTCGAGCCTCGGCAGTCCCCCGGACTACCGGTCGAGCCGAAAGTCGGGCCGCCGAGAATCGAACTCGGGTTATACGCACCCGAAGCGTACGTAATACCACTATACCACGGCCCGACTTTCGGCTCGACCCCAAGGCGCACGTACTACCACTATACCACGGCCCAAATGCGAGTAGCGTACCATACCGAGCTGCTCGTGTATGGTGCGCCCGCCAACGAGGAGACGTATCCCACAGGGTGTGGATACAGCCCGGTTTTGGAACACACACAGCGGCAGCAGTGCGTATCCCGGTGGGTAGTACAGGATTCGAACCTGTGACCTCACGCGTGTGAAGCGTGCGCTCTAACCAGCTGAGCTAACCACCCGAATGACCGGAGCATAGCAGAAAAAACACCAAAACAAAATGTGCTGTGGACCTTACCGGATTCGAACCGGTGACCTCCGCATTGCAAATGCGGCGCTCTAACCAACTGAGCTAAAGGCCCGCAAGAAGGAGCATACCCGGTTTTAGCTTTTCTGGCTACCCAAGCGCATCAATTTTTGCTGCGAGAATGAAATCGTTCAGCGAGAGTCCCTGCACCGCGTGGGTAGAAAGCGTAACGCCGACCCTACCCCACGACACTGAAAGGTCTGGATGGTGCCCTTCTTTCTCGGCGAGCGCAGCAATCTGATTGGTAAGTGCAATGGCGCTCATAAAATCCTTACATGAGTACTCTTTCGCGATGGACTTTGTGTCTAACGCAAGCGTCCAACCGGAGAGATCGCGCATGAGCTTTTCCGCCTCGGCGCGTGTAAGAGGAGCGCCACCGACTTCACAGGGAACACATTGTTGTTTATTCAAGTCAGTCATTGTGTTGTACCGTAGCAGTTCATCGCGCACGCGCAAGGTTCACGAGGTGCTCGAAAAAGTACGGTAGAGAAATACCCGCTGCTGCGAGCGATTTTGGTAGTATCGATTCATTAGTAAGACCGGGAGATGTGTTGGTTTCAAGATAGTACACACCATTCGGTGCTACGATAAAATCGGAGCGCGAGTAGTGGCGCGCGCCAAGCGCTGTATGCACCGTACGCGCCGCCTGCATAAGTTCGTTTGAAATGGCGCGCGTAAACGGTGCGGGGCACACTTCGCGCGCGCCGCCAGAATACTTTGCGCTATATGAAAAAAATTCTTCTTTTTCCGGCGGCACAATTTCGACTGGTGGTGGCGTATATAGTTCCTCTCCGCGCAGATTCTCCACAACGCCTACCGTTGCTTCCCTGCCACGAATATATTCTTCTACAAGGACGCCGCCGGCGCCGCGCGCAAGCAAATCCACGACTGCCTCATAGAGCTTGGCGTACCCCGTCACCACCGAGACGCCTATCGATGATCCCCAGCGCAGCGGTTTTACAACCATCGGCTGAGAAAACGAACGGACTGATTCGACGATATGGCGATCGTCACCGGTGCGCGCTTCAATAAGTGTATATCGCGGTGTCTTGAGACCCACCTCGCGCGCCCGCTCCTTGGCGAGTGCTTTATGCGCCGCCAGATAGGACGCGAATGAGTCGGCACCGGTATACGGAACGCCGTTGCGCTCAAGCACTTTTTGTACTTCTCCATCTTCTCCATACTCACCATGCAGTGCGTTTAGTACGACGTCGACTTGTCTGAGTGCACGGTGCGGCTCGACAGGGCGCCCAGCCACGTGCCATGTGCCTTGCTTGTCTATGAAAATATCGCGCGCGGTGTAGCGCTCGGGCGAGAGATTCGAGAGAATAGAATGTCCGCTTGCAAGCGATACCTCATGTTCGCGCGATGGTCCGCCCCGTAACACGCCAACGATGGTCTGCATGCGTACAGTATACATAAAAAGATCGGGGGTGTTGCTAATCCGTCGTGGCGATGGTGCTGCTTGGTTCAATGGAAAACCGCAATGAGCATTGGCCGCGCGGGTAATGAGGAGCAACGACCGAAAACATTGCCCATTACTGTATCCTCCTTTCCGAGGACGGCCACTGGCACCGTAGTTGTGCAGTTCGTAGTTTTACGAATGAGTTCATTACTCTGGTGCTATCTTGCCAGGTTCTTGCGCCGAGCGGCGCGGTGGCGAGAGATGGCAAACCGGTGCGCCTCGCTGTTAGCGAGCACGGCGTCTACTTCGGATACGCCCGCACGACGCGCGCCAATGACTTCGCGTGGGCGATGTTTTTCGTCCTTCACAACTGCTACTACCGGAATTGCCACACCCGCCTCTTTGAGCACTTCCTCGGCGGCTTTTTTGTGCGTTGTACCACCATCTATCACGAATGCCACTGGCAGCGGCCACTCTGTGTGCGGTAGGCGGCGCGAGAGCACTTCTTTGAGTGACGCGATGTCGTCGTTGCCCGCCCCGCGTATGCGGAACGTGCGGTAGTCTTTTTTGCTCGGTGCACCGTCCTCTGTCACCGTCATCACCGCAATGGCGTTTGTGCCAGAAAGATGCGCGGTGTCATACGCTTCGATGCGTGGACTCGCCTTCGCGCGATCGTGTTCTTCTTTAATGAGCGACACATCTTGCACATGATCGAGCGCAAAGAGCTCGCGACGGATTTCTGCAGCATCTTCAAATCGCTCATCTTTCGCGGCTTTTTTCATGTCGCGTGCGAGCGTCTTCCGGAGCTCCTTCGCGCGGCCCGAAAGAAACAACGCGATACTGCGAATAGAGTGACGGTACGCTGCTTTATTGAGCTCGCGCGGATACTGTCCAATCTGACGATTAAACTCGATCTTAGCGCGCTGGTGCTTGCCCGACATCGTTACGGGCTTAGTCGTGTCATAGAACGGAAAGATGCGGCGAATGAGTCGCAGCGCTTCGCGCAGCTGTGGCCCCGAAGGGAACGGGCCAAATACGTAGCGTATGCCCACGCCACCAGCACTTGTGCGCGTCTCGTTCAAATCTTTTCCGCGGACCATGAGTACGCGCGGCCATTCTTCTTTTGTAATCACTGCATAGAGAAACGTTTTGTCGTCCTTTCCCTCGACGTTCGCTTTGGGTAGATATTTTTTAATGAGCACGGCCTCACGCACCAACGCTTCAAGCACTGTTGGTGTCGTTTCGAACGCCACGCGGTCGGCCTGCGTCACCATGTCCACAATGCGCGGCCCACGTGTCGCGATGAGGTCATAATCAAAATAACTCCGCACCCTGTCGCGCAAGCTGGTTGCCTTCCCCACGTAGAGCACGGTGCGACCTTTCTTAAACAGGTACACGCCCGGCACGTCGGGCAGCTTATGTTTTGCGAGATCGTTTTGTTGCATGCCGCTTCACGAGGACGCGTTTTAGATACTCGCCCGTGTGTGATCCCTTACTATTCGCAACCTCTTCTGGTGTACCTTTGGCCACTACCTTGCCGCCGCCCACGCCACCTTCGGGACCGAAATCTATCAGGTAGTCAGCACTTTTAATAACGTCGAGATTGTGTTCGATTACGACGACTGTATTGCCACGATGAACAAGTTCCTGGAGAATGTCCAACAGTTTACGCACGTCCTCGAAATGGAGCCCGACCGTTGGTTCGTCGAGCAAATAAATTGTTTTCATGGTAAGGGGTCGATACAGCTCGCTTGATATTTTTACACGCTGCGCCTCGCCGCCTGAGAGCGTGGTTGCACTTTGCCCGAGTGTCAGATATCCCAAGCCGGTCGAGGCAAGCGCGGCGAGTCGATCGTGCACCGCCGGCACGTCTTTGAAGAACTCAATACCCTCCTCTACCGTCATCTTGAGCACGTCGTGAATGTTCTTACTGTGATACGTCACCGCAAGCGTTTCTTTCATAAAACGTGTCCCGTTGCACACGTCGCACACGACGTAGACCGTTGGTAAAAAGTGCATTTCGACCGCAATCAAACCATTCCCTTGACAGGCTTCGCATCGACCGCCGGGCACGTTAAATGAAAAACGTCCCGGTTTCCAACCACGAGCGCGCGCTTCGCTTGTGGCCGCAAACAGCTGTCGAATGTGTGTGAAGGCGCCCGTGTACGTTGCGGGGTTAGAGCGCGGCGTACGTCCAATGGGTGACTGATCGATCATTACCACGCGGCCAGCGTACTCGGTACCAGTAATTGATGCACAGTGCTCTGGTTTTGCTTGCCGCTTGGTAAAACGTGCGGCGAGATTGCGGTTGAGGATGTCGTAGAGGAATGTGGATTTGCCGGACCCCGACACTCCGGTCACGCACACAAGCTTGCCAAGCGGCACATCCACGTTCACGTTTTCTAGATTATGGAGTGTCGCCCCGTGTATATGCACTGCTCCCTTGTCGGCAGTGCGGCGCATCACCGGTATGGGAATCTCCGCATCGCCACGCAGGTACGGAAGCGTACGTGACTCCTGCGTATCCGCGGTTTCTTTCAAGAGATCGGCAAGCCATCCTGCGGCAACCACACGACCACCATGAACGCCCGCTCCCGGCCCAATATCAATCAAATAATCCGCTGCAAAAATAGTATCTTCATCGTGTTCAACGACAATGATGGTATTGCCGAGATCTTTGAGCGTGAGCAATGTTTTGATGAGTCGGTCGTTGTCGCGTTGATGAAGACCAATCGTCGGTTCATCAAGCACATAAAGTGCCCCCGTAAGACCACTCCCCAATTGCGAAGCAAGCCGGATGCGTTGCGCCTCGCCGCCCGAAAGGGTTGCGGCCGAGCGATCGAGCGTCAGATACTCAAGGCCGACGTCGAGCATAAAACGGAGACGGCTTTCTATTTCACGAACAACCGAGAAGGCAATCTCAAGCTGCATATCAGAAAGTTCAAGATGATCGATGTACGCCTTGGCGTCGGCGATTGATAGACGGGTAAAATCGACAATATTCTTGCCAAGCCCTTTGTCTGCTTCGCTTTTGAGGTACACGCGCAGCGCCTCGGGCCGCAAGCGCGCGCCAGTACATACCGGGCAAACCGTCTCTGAAAAGAGTGTTTCAGTGCCAAGGCCGTTACACGCCGGACACGCGCCATACGGTGAATTAAATGAAAACAGGCGTGGTTCGACCTCGGGAAATGAAGCACCGTCGTCAGGACAAATGAACTTCGAGGAGAGCGTCTCGGTCGTGCCATCGGCGTGCGCAATTTTTACGAGACCATCGGTTTCTTTGAGTGCGAGCTCGAGTGCTTCGGAGAGACGCTCACGCGCAGCATCTGGTGATCGTTCAAACTCTGACACAAAAAGGCTGTCGACAACGGCATCAATGTCGTGTCGTTTATTTCGATCGAGTACTATTTTTTCACGTAGTGACTGTGCCTTGCCGTCGACGACAACTTTTTCATATCCTTTGCCGAGCAGGTCGTAGAGAAGTTGGTAGTATTCGCCTTTTCTCCCAACTACGACCGGTGCGTATAGCACGACCGTACGGCGGTCGTAGGGTACGCCCATGACGGTCTTTGCTTTTGCTTCGCCGCCACGTGGCGCCTGCGAAGCAGTGCGCGCCGCTACTTTTTCAAGTACGAGCTGTATCATTTCTTCTTTCGAGAGTTTAGAAATGGGCACATCGTGATGAACACAGTACGGCTGCCCGACGCGCGCATAGAGCACGCGCAGATAGTCATATATTTCAGTCACGGTTGCGACCGTCGAGCGCGGGTTGTTTGAACGGCTTTTTTGATCAATGGCAATGGCTGGCGACAAACCGGTAATATCTTCAATATCGGGCTTAGCCATGTGATTCAAGAACTGACGCGCGTAGGCGCTAAGCGACTCCACGTAACGGCGCTGCCCTTCGGCGAAAATGGTGTCGAATGCAAGCGAAGACTTGCCTGAGCCAGAGAGACCGGTAATAACGGTCATAGCGCCGCGTGGCAGCTTGACCGAGAGATTCTTCAAGTTGTGCGTGCGTGCACCAACGACCGCGAGCCAATCGCTCCCGTGCTGATGCCCATGTGCGTGTGTTTTCTTGGAAGTAGTCATGATGAAACGCTGCGCGTGGGGGCGCAGAATCGAGTACATTATACCACTTTTTTACTTCGCGGGAAGTGTGCTGAGCACTTCGTTTATTTTCGCCGTAATCTCATCAATAGAGACTTCTGCTTTGACAAGATACGCGCTCACCCCCAATGCTTTGACGCGGTCAATGTCTTTTTGCTGTCCGAGATTAGACACGACAATGATAGGTGTTGATTTAACCGCATCATTACGCGCGCGCACTTTCTCTAAAAAAGTAAACCCGTCCATGTCGGGCATCAATAAATCAAGCAGTATGAGTGTTGGCGTCTGTGTATCCAAAAGCGCAAGCGCTTCTGCACCGTTGTTGGCGTAGAGCATGTTGTATTGATCGGCAAACGCGCGGCTAAGCAGTTTCTTAAGGATGATGTCGTCCTCTACGACCAAGATAACGGTATCAGATTCCATAGTAGTGAGTGGTATATGCAGTATAGCAAGCGATATGCTATCCCGCCACCGGAAGCGAGAGCGTGAACGTGGTACCAACCTTAGTGTCATTCGCCGAGAACGACAGGTCGCCACCATGGTCAGCCGCGATGGTGCGAGCGATGTAAAGCCCAAGACCGTTGCCGGCGTTTTCCTTTGAGACTGCGTTGCTCGCGCGATAAAACCGTTCGAATATGCCTGAGCGGTCTGTCTCGGGGATGCCGATGCCGGTATCACGTACGTGCACACAAAGGGTAAGCGAGTCCCGCATATCTGCCCACGCAGTGACGGAGCCGCCGCTTGGCGTATATCGAATCGCGTTTTCAATGATGTTATTCAACACCCAACGAACTTGTTCACGATCGGCCCTGACTGGCGGGAGCGCGTGCGGATTTTCTTTGTACGAAAGCGTGACGCTCCGTTCACGCGCCATGTGATCAAAATCGGCGACCACTGTTTTGAGAAATGCTGGCATGTCGACGGCTTCAAAATGATACTGGTGTTTCCCCGACTCTATGGACGACATGTTGAGCAGTGTACCGACAATGCTAACGAGTTGATGACTTTTTTCGGCTGCGTTTTCAATGAGTGCGCGCTGCTCTTCTGAAACCGTATCGCTTTTTTCGAGTGCTTCGAGTGCCCAGCGAATGCCGGTGAGCGGCGTGCGGAGCTGATGCGCGGCCGTCGTGATGAAGTCTGACTTCACGTGTGAAATTTCGGTATCCCGTGCGTGTGAATGCTCAACGCGCTCAGAAAGATCCACGAAAGTAACGATGAGCATGCGGATCTCGCGTGGTGTCAGTCGAGAAATTTTAATAGGCACGCGTACGCCCTGCTTCGCAAACGCATTCATCGCGGTAGTGAGGTTCCTAATTGGCACCCCTACTAAACGAAAAAACAAAAATGCTAGCAACGCAATGAGTCCTAAAAAGAGTGTTGCGAAGATGAGAAGGTTGAGGAGCGCAGACTCGGGAGTTGCTGGGTCTGTTGCAACCAGAAGGCGAAAGAAAAGCAGCGCGGCACCATACCCCACCACAGCAAAACTCCCGAGAATGATGAGTAGGGTATTACGAAGTTTCATATGTGTAGCATACCACCCCGCCTCAGCGTCGCCGAGGTCGGTGCGTGGTTTTTGTCGCATGCGCTGCTGGAGCCGCTTCCTCGAGCGTGTAGATCTCATCACGAATGAGTGCCGCGGTTTCAAAATCGAGCTGCGCGACAGCTTCGGCCATTTGCGTGCGTTTCTCCTTGATAAATTTTTTCGGGTTCTGCGTATAAAGCGCTGCGTCGACCACGAGCAACGAGTGCACCGTCTTATCATGCTCACTGCGCATTGACTCGGCAATGTCGCGAATCTCCTTATGCACCGTCTTGGGCGTTATGCCGTGTTCTTTGTTGTACGCAACCTGTTTTGCGCGCCGGCGATTCGTCTCATCAATGGCGCGGGTGAGTGAACCGGTCATGACATCCGCGTAGAGGAGCACGCGCCCCAGCACATTTCGCGCCGCGCGGCCGATGGTCTGAATAAGCGAAGTCTCACTCCGTAAAAATCCTTCTTTATCTGCGTCGAGGATGCCGACCAACTCAACCTCGGGCAAGTCGAGCCCTTCTCGAAGCAAGTTCACGCCAATGAGCACGTCGAACACGCCCTTGCGGAACTCGGTGAGGATTGTGATGCGATCGATGGTTTTCACATCCGAGTGCAGGTACTCGGCCTGCATGCCGCGCTGCTTCAAAAACTCGGCGAGGTCCTCGGCCATCACTTTCGTGAGTGTGGTTGCAAGTACGCGACCGCCATTCGCGATGACTGCCTCCGCCTCACGTATAAAATCCGCTACCTGTCCAGGGTACGCACCCTGCTCGACGACGCCGCGCACGTCGAGTTCAGGGTCGATGAGCCCCGTCGGACGAATTATTTGTTCGACCACCTGACCAGCAGGTGGTGCCGAGTGCTCACGCTCGTAGGGACCGGGTGTTGCGCTCGTGTAAATAACCTGCCCCACGCGCTCTTCAAACTCTTCAAAAGTGAGCGGCCGATTGTCGCGCGCTGATGGCAAACGGAACCCGAACTCGACCAGTACGTCTTTACGCGAACGGTCGCCCGCATACATACCAGCGATTTGCGGCACTGTTACGTGCGACTCGTCAATGATGGTGAGGAAATCTGCTGTGCCGTCTCTAGTGTGTGGAAAATACGAAAGCAGCGTGTGGGGCGGCTCGCCCGGAGTACGCCCATCAAAGTGGCGTGAGTAGTTCTCGATGCCGGTGGTGTAGCCGACTTCGCGTATAAGCGAGAGGTCGTGGAGCGTGCGACGCTTCAAACGCTCTGCTTCGAGATTTTTCTCCTCGCGCTTCAGTTTGACAAGTTGCTCGTCGAGCTCGGCCTTGATATCAATAATCGCGCGGGCGCGCTCATCCCCACTCGTCACGAAGTGCTTGGCTGGAAATATGAAGAGCGATTCTGGTGAGGCAATACGCGCGCGCGAAATTGCATCCAGTGTGTCGATTACGGTGATGCGGTCTTCGTCGTCGAAGGCGACTCGGTAGAGTACTTTTTCGTTGACCGGCATCACCTCCACGCTGTTGCCGATGGCGCGAAACTGTCCAGGAGAAAGGTCGGCATTGGTACGTTCAAAGTAAATGCCCACGAGCTTGCGCACCAGTTGCGCGCGCGAGAGCTCTTCCCCCACGGCGAGCTTCACGTGCACTTTCTCATATTCTTCAGGTGAGCCGAGACCATAAATAGCAGACACGGACGCCACGATGATGACGTCTTTGCGGGTGAGCAGTGCCTGCGTCGCTGCGTGGCGCAGGCGATCAATCTCGGCGTTAATCTGTGCCTCCTTCTCTATGTACGTATCCGAATGCGCGATATATGCTTCTGGCTGATAGTAGTCATAGTAAGAAACGAAGTAGTGCACTGCGTGCGTAGGGAAAAACTCTCGGTACTCCTGCGCCAGCTGCGCCGCGAGCGTTTTATTGTGCGCCATAACAAGCGTCGGTTTATCGAAATGCGCAATGACATTTGCTGCGGTGAACGTTTTGCCGGAACCCGTCACGCCGAGAAGCGTTTGGTGACGTATGCCGGTATCCAAACCCTCTGAAAGAGCTTTGATTGCTTCCGGCTGGTCACCTGCCGGCTGGTAGGGCGTGTGAAGCTTAAATGTTGCCATAATACGTACGACGAAAGCTCTCATGGTACTCCTCAAACCGGCCCGCGACTATTGCCTCTCGGGCACCGTCGACCAATGAGAGAATGAAACCGAGGTTGTGCATGGAGGCGATGGTTTGTCCGAGCATTTCGTTTGCGCGCAGTAGATGCGAAATGTATGCGCGCGTAAACGGCTCTGTACCAGGCACGCGCATCTCTGGATCAAGCGGCGTGAAATCATTTTTGTATTGCTCGTTCTTCAGGTGTACAGGCCCGCGATGCGTATAGATAGTGCCGTGGCGCCCCATGCGTGTTGCCGCGACGCAGTCAAACAGATCCATACCGTGCGCAATACCCGCAAGCACGTCGCCGGGTTCACCGATGCCAAGAAAATGACGCGGTTTCTCTTCTGGCAATTCCTGGGCAGCGGCTTGGAGCGCGCCCTGCATGTCCTCCTTGCTGAACGACCCGCCAATGCCGAAACCGTCAAAGTCAATACTCGCGATTTCGCGCGCACTTTCCCGACGCAGGTCTTCGTAGCGGCCACCCTGCACAATACCGAAAATAGCTTGTGCGTTGTTTGCAGCGAGGTTCTGGCGATGCGCCTTGAGTGATCGCGCCGCCCATCGATGCGTGCGCTCCATTGCCTCGCGTTGATACTCCTTTCCCTCCGTCGGTGCCGTGCACTCGTCAAATACAAAGAAAATATCAGCGCCCAGCGCATGCTGAATTTCGACCGAGCGCTCCGGCGTGAAGCGGTGGAGCGAACCGTCGATGTGCGATGTGAACGTCACGCCCTCGTCGTCGATAACCGCGAGCTGCCCGTGTTGACTTGCGACACCTTCGTCGTAGACAGCCACGCCGTGCTCGCGCGGTGCCTCTTGCCCATGCGCAATCTTCGTAATGTTTTTGCCGTATGCCGCACCAAGTGAAAACACCTGAAAGCCGCCCGAATCAGTCAATGTCGGCCCGTCCCAACCCATGAATGTCCCTACACCGCCGGCCGCTTTAACTATGTTCTCGCCGGGCCGTAGGTAGAGGTGGTACGTGTTGGCAAGCACCACCTGCGCACCAAGTGCTGGGAGAAGCCCGGGCAACACGCCCTTCACACTCGCCTGGGTTGCCACGGGGATAAACGCAGGCGTTTTGATAACGCCATGCGGTGTAGTGAGTGTGCCCGCGCGCGCATGGTGCTCCCGGGCTTCTATAGAAAAAATCAACGCACCCATGCGCTGACGATACCAGCAAAACGTGCCGTGCGCATCTGCTAGAAAAACTCCCGCAAGGATACCGATATCCCGCGGGAGAGTTACCTCTACTTCTGATACGGCGGCCAGAACGCCTGACCACCGTTTTCCATCTCCGTCATTCCTTTGCGGAAGGCCCTTTGGAACGCGGCGTATTTAGCAGGGTCATGAAGGAGTCGCTTAACCTCCTCCGGCGAATACCAGACAATCCTTTTGCTGCTTTCTCCATCACGAACGCACGTGAGGTCGAGGTTCATGTTTTCATCCCTATAACTGAACTCCCAGGAGGGGACCATGGTGACGCCGGTAATCGCCGCATACATCGCCATGAGCGGCTTGATCAGCATACTGGCCCCATCGGAGGTTATGTTGTAGAGATATCCACCGAAACCGCCACCGGCGCCACCGGCAACAGCCGAAAAAAATGCCCTACGTACACCTCCCTTGACGGCGCTGCCGCGAATGTCGTTAACTACGAGCCTGCACTGGTCGAAGATCTTTCGGTGCATCGCTTGATCGGTCCTTGTCACCGGACCATCGACCAGTGGTTTCATGATTGGTATCTCACTCACCCGCACCGGGCCAAACTCATGATTACCTCCCATCATCGCACACCCGTTGGAAGAAAAGATTGCGAAGAAAATGAGTAGCGCAACCATCCCACGCACGATTCTTTTGGCCATAGACTGGCCCTCCTTTTTTGTGGCCGCCCTTGGCGGCGTTCAAGTGAGTGCGAGAAGATTCCTCGCACCTCTGGCATCCTTATAGCACACGTCCTACGATTTGTAAATACGCGCGACTATTGGGCTGGAGTCGTCGTTGCTGGTGTCACACTTACAAGCTGCACCTTGAAAATAAGTGTCGAGTTCGGAGGGATGGGGCCATTACCTTGTGCGCCGTAGCCAAGTGCCGGCGGAATGGTGATTGTGCGTTGCCCGCCGACTTTCATACCAATGACGCCCTCCTCCATACCTGGGATGACATTGTGTGCTCCAATGGTGAACGGAAGCGGCTTATTGCCGTGTGCTTGTGAGGAATCAAAAACCGTGCCGTTGGAAAGCATGCCCTCGTAGAGAATGGAAATTTGATCGCCTGGTTGGGCAACTGCGCCCGTACCCACTACCGTATCCACGACAGAGAGGCTCCCTGGTGTCGCGGACGTTGTCGTACCGGTGGTCGAAGCCACGGATACTGCCTGATTGATGGACGACTGGGTACCTACGCCGGTAAAAAACGCAAAGATTGACTGGCCAAAGAAACCAAAGACGACCACGACAATCGCAAGAGCAACGGCAATTCCAGTAGAAGTGTTCATAGATGATGAGTGTATGTTAACAAATTATGATGTGGGCCCTGGCTCGCCAAGCGCAGCAACATCTTTGGTAATAGCGCGTACGGTTTCAAGCATAATCTCGTCGGCGTCCGGAACGTGCTCGGTAAGAAACGTCGAAACCTCTTCTTCGGACGCATCGCGTTCCATAAGCTTCTCGAAGTCATCGCGAGTTTTCTGGTCCATGCGCTCAATGAGCCGTATGAGCGTACCCTCGAATATTGTATCAGAGAGATCGAGCAAAATCTGCTCTTGTTCCGCGGGTGGGTATTCTGAAAGGTCCAGTGTGGAAAAAAGCGTTTCAATTGAGGAGTGGTGTGGTGTGGAAGTGGTCATGGCTTGAAATTATACTTATAAAACTATTTTGATTGCGTGAACTTAGATATATCAATAGGTGGAACAGGGTTCCCCGAGGCATCAAGCATTGGTCTAAGTGATTGTAGCGGCGGACCATCTTTCGCGGTCTGTATGAATGAATAATTAGCTACAGTCATGCGCCCATTACTCATTTGATAGGGAACTAACGCCTGATCTTTGGGATGTTTGAGTAAATGCTCATACGCGACGAGTCGTTGCGCATCGATATCGCCACCATATACGACGATACGATGTGGAGCGTTCGAGTACACACGCGTCGGATCAAGCCCGCGTTGTGACGCAGTGTGGTTTACTCGTTCTAAGAAATGCGCGAGTGTCTCGTTGCTCTCCGGACCCACACCGGATTGTGCCACAACATTTACCAGTTCTTTGTGAAGTTCGGGCGAAACATGTGGAGAATGATAGAGCACCGCAAACGCGGGAGTGTGCGCATAGTTCCCAAGCTCGCTCGGATCCAGCAGTTTAGCAATTTCGTGGTGGATTAATGCGGGACTTGGCGATACCTGAGCTGCCGCCTCTGTCACATGGTGGGTCGGTGCAACCCAAGAACCGGTATGCACCGGATTCCCCGACGAATCGCGCACAATTTCCCCTTCTTGGTTATACAAGACACCCGGCTGGTGCTGTGGTGCATTTGCGGTATGGTGACCGGCGGTTTCTGCTGCATGTTGCGGCGCGGATGCCGCGGCTTCTGCGTGCGCTGTGGCACCAGGAGCAACTTGTTCTGTCGCATGCCCCGCACCGCTGGGCGCGTGATCGGTGTGGTACGATCCGCTAAATTGACTGATTTTCTCTATGTGGCCGCTCGCATCACTTGCGAGAACGTGGTTGTTGAAAACCAAATGTCCGCTCGTCGGGTCATACTGCAGGGTGTCTCCGGCATGCATTACACTGCTTTGGCCGAGCATGCGAGCGGCTGACGGTGCTTTTGCGAACCCATACTCTTCTGAGAGATCGTGCAGGCGTGTGTGTAAAATATACTGCACTTCCGGCGGCGCCTTGCTCGGATCCGGATAGAGTTCACGCAGCTGGTGCTTCAGATCTCCAAAGAGCGCGTCTGCGCCCTCGTCCGACCTATCTATGTGCGCAACGGCCGCACGGGCATCGAGGTGGTGTTCTCCAGCGGTGTGCGGAACGGTGGCTTCCTGCGCAGGTCGAATGGGGGCTTCGTGCACAGCCGGTGCGTGGGCTGCGTGCTCAACGGGTGGCAGCAAACTGCTGTTTGAATGCACGTGTTCAACAGGTGCAGGAGCGGCAAGTGTTACGGTGTGTTCGGCAGGCATAGTCGCGACACCTTCAGGAGCGTGTGGGATCGGCGCGGCAGAATGAGTGGCCTGCTCGATTCCTGTAGTGGCACTAGCCGCGTGATCCAACACTGAGGCAGCAGACATGATTTCATGGGCAGCAGCGCCAGAGACACCAGCCGCAAACAGCGCCGCGGACGCCCGCTCCCAGAAACGGGCACCGCGTTCGATCGCCTCTTTCGATCCTTTTTTCCATGCACGTGTTTGCGCGTCGAGCTCTTCTCTACTTGAAATATCTTGCGTACGCGCCTTCGCCAACGCTGCTTCGCGACGCTTGCCAACCGTTGCTCGGTATCCTTTCCCGCCAGCGGCACCTGCCGCCGCGCCAAGCGGTGTGGAGGCGACGGTCGCACCGACAAGACCGCGGCCAGCACGCAACCCAAACGCCGAAAGCGCAGCAATTGGCGCGGCAATACCCGCCACCGCACCCACCACAGTCCCTGCGGCGGTACCAAGAAAGGCAAACGCGACGACACGTCTTGCGCGTGCCACACGCTTGCCGTAGCGCGCCTCCTGCGCTTCGGTTTTTTGCTGCATCCAACGCACCGCTTTCCGAAAAGTAAGGTGGCTGGCTTCATCGAGTCCGCGCTCTTTGGCAGCGATACGCGCACGTTCTCCTCGTCCGATAGTGTGGTGCGAGACCATACTGTTATAACGCGCGTGAATGGCCCGTCGATCGTCCGCGTCATGTATGACATTACTTTTTCTAAACCGAGCGCGGAGTGCGGCGCGCTCTATTTCAAACTGCTCTTTTTCCTCCTGCGAAATTTCTTTACTTTCAATTTTGTCGGTGAGCGCGTGAATGTCTTCAATAAGTTCCATGCGATCAACGGACGATGTGTTGCGCGAGATGAGCTTTCGTGTCTCCCGTTGAACTTTCGTATCCGCATCATCTCCGTGCCGAGCCCTTTCCTGCTCCAGCGCTCCTTCTTCAGTAGCTAGTATCGCATTGTTCCGTGTGAAAAAATCCTGGTGTTTTTTCGCTAAGGCAAGATCGTCTTCAGGAGCGGACACAAAACGTTTAGCGGCGCGTTGCGCGACCGATTCATTTATTGCCTCTCGTAAAGCTAGCTGTGCGTCCTGATATTCCTCGTGCAGCTGCGTCACCCGTTCTCGTGCGAGCCGCTCTGGGCTGTTGCGTCCGGCAAGTCGACTTAAAAACCCGTGTTCTTTGTGCAGGGCGCGGTACGCGCCCAGGTATGCCGCTTCAGCTTTGAGCATTTTTCTACGTGCGTCTGCAACACCAGCGCGCTCGGCTAATGTATCAGCGATATTTGTCTGCGGCGCAACCCCCAGAGCGCGAGCGGGCGGACGATTAAGCTCGCTGGAATCAGCGACTCGCCCGCTTGGTATATCAGATCTGAGCAGCCCAGTTTTTCTGAGCTTTTCCTCCGCAACAGCAAGCTCCGCTTCGGAAGGGTTCTTAAACCCTGGGACTGATATGGAATCCGTGAGTTTCGTGTCGTGGGGTGCGACATCAGACAATTCTTTTACCGTCGCACGCAGCTGCTCTCTCTTATCGTGCGGGGTTTCTCCCGTATTTCTTGTGGGACCTTCGCTCATATATTATGTATTATCAACGACAAGCATGCGAACGCCAAACCCTTCTGTGCACAGGGGCTACCCGCCGGTAAGATAGCGTGCATGAATAGTTTCTTCCACCATCGTGCGGTCGCGCCCATAGGTGAGGTAGGAAAGCTGGCGCAAATCATCCACTTGCGCCAAGTGTCTTTGAGGCGGCGGTAGTGTCTCTATATTAAACGGTTTTTGTGGTACGCCGCGTGCAAGAATCTTCACATACGCGCGATAGTTCTCGATACTAATGAAATCTGACGTCTCGAACGTCGGTGCAAACTGCTTGGCGAAGAACTCACCATCTTCTTCTCCCACACGGAATACTGCCATGGAGCCCACGTTGCCGAAAATCGCATCACGAATCTTCTCATCCACCTGATCGAGGTACTGGTGCGCGATATTGAGCGAAAGCTTGTACTTGCGCGCCTCGGAAAGAATACCAGGAATTGAATCGGTGGTGATGTTCTGAAACTCATCGATGTAGAGGTAAAACGGCGGGAAATCAGTACCTGGTGAGTCGGCGCGCGAAAGTGCGGCCATGAAAATCTTACCGACCAGGACGAGACCGATGAGGTTCGCGTTTCGCTCGCCCAAGCGGCCCTTGGAGAGATTCACGAGCAATATCTTTTTCTGGTCCATGATCTGCCGGAAATCGAACGATGACTCCTGCTGTCCGACGATGGGACGCATGAAATCGTTTGCGGTAAAGTCATCAAATTTGTTCGTGATGTAGGGCACGATGTTCTCGAGCGATGCTTCCCCGCCGGCTTGCGTGGCAATCTCTGTCCAAAACTGGTTCACCACCGGATTTCTACTACGCGAGAGTTTCATATTGCGGAACGCAGTGTTCGAAAGTACGCGAGGAATGTCGAGCATGGTCGATCCACTTCCCGGGTCTTCCATGACAAGCTGCGTCGCGTTTCTAAAGTACTGCTCAAACGCCGGTCCCATACTCTCGGGCACATCGCCATACAGGCGACGAAAGATCGCGAGGAGTTCGTTCACGATAAAGGTTTTCTGCTCGGGACGCTTCGGGTCGTATTCAAGCAAATTCAAGCCAAACGGTCGCTCGATGTATGCGGGATCAAAATAAATAACGTCTTCGTAACGCTCGGGCGGAATCATTGCGAGAATGTCGAGAATGTCATTACCGTGCGGATCGATGAAACAGGCACCGGCGCCCGCTTTTATGTCTTGCGCGATGAGTGTTTTCAAGAAAACTGTTTTACCCGTGCCAGTCTGACCGATAACATAGAGGTGTCGGAGCCGGTCTTCCTCCGCAATACGTACCTTAGTTTCTTTTCCGCGAAACAAATTGGTCCCGAGCACGGTTCCCGATTGCGGCAGATCGAGCGGCGCAGGTGCGGCGGTGAAGCGTGTTTGTTTCAAATGTGGCGAGGATTCGATACCTTCTGGCGGGAAGTGATACAGCGTGGTGAGCTCACGGAGCGAAAGTGGCATGGCGGCGGCACTCGGCGTGCGGAATGAAAATTCGTCCATGAACGCACGTGCGCGGCTTCCTGTCGCGCGCGTAAATATAAGCCGGTTTCCAAACGTGTTGTCAAACTGGTTAAACGCCGCCTCGAGGTCCGAGAGCACTTGGTCGGTACGTGCGGCCTGCGGCGAAGAAACCAGCAGCCGCAGCGTAATTCCCACGACCGGCGCAGAAATCTTTTTCTCCACCTGTTCGATGTCGTTTTTATTTGCTTCGGCCTGTCGCATTTCTGCCTCACGCGCCTTCTCTTCATCTTTTGGCTTGTTCCTAAAGAAAAGTTTCCCGAAATCATGCGCCACTTCGCCGAGCGTTGTCTCGGGAGTCTTAAATGCCTCTTCGCGCTTGACGCCCTTCCTGAGCGCCGAGAGTATTTTGCGATAGTGCGCCGTATAACGCTGTCCCTGTGGCTCAAAAATTATCTGCAGCGCAGCCCCCTCGCCCTCGGTCTCAATTTTCGCAAATGCATTGAGAATGGTGTTCAGTGGGTCGTAATCAAAATCTGTATAGTCTTTGAGCGGCAGCATCGCTGGCGCAGCGAGACGCGCGGTCGAAACAAGTGATGCGCCGTTCTCGACAAAAATGTTGTAATCGTTTGGCTGCGGTTCTATGTGCGCGTCTGGAAAGACCGCGAGAAGCTGTTTTTCAAAAAGGTCGCGGCGGCTGTTCGGAATCGCTACGTAAAAGAAAAGATGTGCGCTCTCAACGGGTACCGCAAGCTCAAGCGCTACGTACGGTGGTTCTTTTTGGGCGACTGCCCCCACAGCGAGCATGCCTGAGTAAAATTGCTCCATTGCAGAGACGAGTTCTTTGAGCGTTTTACCGCGCGTTTCCGGCGCATCGCCCTTGTGCTCTGGCAGTGTTACTTCATACAGTGTCATATGAAGTGCCCTGAAGCGTGGGGCGTTCTCAACCATGCCGCGTATCGGTAATCCCGCCGCTACGTAGCGCACAAGAAAGCGATGGAAATCGTCAGTGATGTGTGGATTATTCAGTTTATCGAGCACGGCAAGCGAGTTCTTGATGCCGCGCGTTTCCATGATGCTGTAGAGCTCCGTCATCGTGTCGTCGTTATTGTCGGGATCCAGTCCCAACGAAAGTTCATGCACCTCAGACGCTGCCATCCGATAGGGCGGCGCAAGCACGGCTTCCTGCGGTGCCTGTCGGTGCGTCTGTATCGCCTCATGCGCCGCCGCTTCACGCTCTTGGCGAGCGGCCTCCGGCGCGAGCGGTACCTGACGCAACGTTATGAGCTCTTGTTCTTTAGCGGCTACCTGTGCACGCAAGTGCGCGAGTTCCTCCTCTGGTGTCGAGAGCTGTGGCGTTCCTTCCATGTAGCAAGTATAAACTATCTCTCCGTAAATACGGGACCGGTGGCGGGGATTACCAATGCCGAGCGGTGTCTATGCAGCGACGACAGTCTTCTCTTCCTCTTCTTTTTTCTTTGGGGTAATGCCGTTTGCAATAAGCAGTTTCTCAAAATCATCGCGTTCGAGTGTCTCAACCTCGATAAGTCTTCCAGAAATCGCATCGAGTGCCCCACGATGCTTCTCAAGCAGTTTGTGGGCGCGGGTCTTCCCTTCCTCTATCATGCGAGAAATCTCTGCGTCGATTTTTGCCGCGACTTCCTGCGAATACGGTTCGTGTATTGGCGGTGCTGACGTACGTTCTCCGGCAAAGGCAACCGGACCGAGCGCAGCACTCATGCCGTAGCGCACCACCATATCGCGCGCAAGCGCCGTCGCGACCGCTAAATCATTATGCGGACCGGTCGTTACATCATTGAAAATCATCTCTTCCGCAGCAAAACCACCGAGCGTTGAGGCAATGTCATCGAGAAACTCTTTTTTGCTCTGCATCTTTTTGTCTTCGAAAGGCAGCTTGAGCGTGTACCCGGCAGCGCGGCCACGGCTGATGATGGAAATTTTATGCACCGGGTCGGCATACGGCAACACCGAAGAAACGAGCGCGTGGCCTGCTTCATGGTAGGCCGTAATCTTTTTTTCTTTCGCTGAAAGCATGTGGCTCTTGCGCTCCGGACCGAGCATGACTTTTTCGATTGAGCGAATGAGATCATATTGGGTTACCTCCGTGCGACTTTCGCGCGCGGCAAGGATGGCGGCCTCATTCATGAGCGAATAGAGCTCTGCGCCAGAAAATCCTGGCGTTCGTTCGGCAATAACAGTGAGGTCTACATCGGGACCAAGTGGTTTTTTGCGCGCGTGAATCATGAGGATTTCCTCGCGATCGCGCCGGTCTGGCAAGTCAATAACAACACGTCGGTCGAAACGACCGGGACGCAAAAGCGCCGGGTCAAGCACGTCCGGACGGTTAGAAGCCGCCATGACAATCACTTTTTCAGTCGGCTCGAAGCCATCCATCTCAACAAGTATTTGGTTCAGAGTCTGTTCGCGCTCGTCGTTGCCACCACCCACGCCACTGCCACGCACGCGTCCAACCGCATCAATCTCATCGACAAAAATAATCGCGGGCGCTGCGCGCTTTGCCATTTGAAAAAGGTCACGCACGCGACTCGCCCCCACACCGACAAACATTTCTACAAATTCCGAACCAGAAATAGAAAAGAATGGCACGCCCGCCTCACCGGCGACTGCGCGCGCAAGAAGTGTCTTACCAGTACCTGGCGCACCCATGAGGAGAATCCCTTTGGGAATGCGCGCACCGATATCAAGAAATTTCTTTGGATTTTTTAGAAAGTCGACAATCTCAACCAGTTCTTCCTTTGCTTCGCGGGCACCAGCAACGTCAGCAAACGTAACGCGCTGGGTGGTGTCGGCCGGGTCAGTCATACGTGCCTTTGATTGACCGAAAGAAAAGGCCTGCATACCAGCCCCTTTTACTTGGCGCGACAAGAACCAGAACAACAGCGCGAAAAACAAAAACGACAAGAGTACCGGGGCAAGCGTGGTGAGCCAGAAGTACCAACCAGACTCTCCTTCTATCGTGATAGCCGTTTTCGAAAGCTCGGTGGGCGTTACCCCGTAGGCGGTGAGTGTTTGCGCGAGCGCGGCAGCCGGATCTTTGCGTGAGGTACGCACCGTACCGTCGGTATACGTCAAATTCAGCCTGTCGCCCGAGACTTTTATTGCGGCCACCTTACCGGCAGAGACGTCTTGCGCAACCTGCGAGAGTGGAATGTCTTGTATCTTGGTCCCCGGCGAAGAAAAGAGAGTATACAAGCTCATGAGGAGCAGGAAAATGAGGATGGTTGAAATGAGGTTGCCCGTGAACGAGGAGCCGAACTTCGGAAAGCGCGGTGGCTTTATCCCTGGTTTTTGTTTTTTGCCGCTGCCGCTGCGTGTAGAGCGACGCGCAAGACGTGGACGCGGGGTAGGCATGATAATTCAAACTATAGCACACCCACACGCTAAATCACGCGTCGGCCCTTTGCTGCCGCCGCGCACACGTGCCACGCGGACGGGGTATACTCTCACCATGTCGCTTATCGAGTATAAAAAGGCGGGACTGCGGTACGAAACGCTTGAAACCTTCGAGGCGGGCGTGGAACTCACGGGTGTGGAAGTGAAGGCGCTCCGCAAAAAAATGGGCTCACTCGACGGTGCGCGCGTGGTGGTGCGCGGTGGCGAAGCGTTTATTAGTGGTATGACCATTCCGCCCTACCAAGCCGCAAACACCCCTAAAGGTTACGACCCCGAACGAGCGCGACGACTCCTTCTCACCAAACGCGAAATAGCAGAGCTCGCCGGGGCTGACGCGAAAAAAGGTTTGACACTAGTGCCACTTTCAATGTATAATGCGCACAGATTAATCAAGGCGAAAATCGCAATCGTGCGCGGCAAAGGCAAGGCCGACAAGCGAGAAGATTTAAAAAAGCGCGAGGCGGCACGTGAAGCCGAGCGCGCCTTGAAAGGAAACCGGTAGTCCCGACGTCGGCATAAGCACTCCTGTTGCTTGTGCCGACATCGGGGGTGACCGGCTTTGACGGTCTGTACCTTGAGAATGCGCGACGCGGTGCACGCTCACTTACCACCTAAAACTAGTGAGCACCTAAACGTGCCAAGAAATCTCTTGCACGCGCAGTGTCGCCATACTTCGGTATGAACGACTTTGCGTTCGCGGCAGTGACGGCTCGAGCGTAAGCTCGCCTCGCTCTCGCGACGTCTCCCTACCTTGCGTTTGCAGGGGGTAGTCGAGGCGGAATGTACTGCATACTCGACGTGCGCGCGCCCACGCGTACTGTCTAAATTTTGGGATCCGACAGGAGTGATTTTGTTTCAGTTCCTCGCACCCTGTCCTAGCTTCAACTGAAACTACGCGTCGTAGAAGCACCTCATGGTCCGGATTCGGACGGGAGTTCGATTCTCCCCACCTCCACATCTTGTGAATTCTTGGTAGCAAACTGCTCAAAAAGGCCGATAAATGGCGACTTTAGCGCGGTTTCAAATCCAAACTTTGGATGGAATGCCAATCGTTCCGCAAAGAGTAGTTTTAGAACTACTCTTTTTGCGTTTATGTCTCGCTTTTCCCAGATAACTAGCGGGTTTTCTAGGAAGTTGAGTACGACCTCTAGTGCGGTTTCAAAACTCACGGATGAGACGCCCAGCCCTTTCATCCGCTCTTGCAAGAGATCGCCTTCGCTTCGGTATTTCGCGATCTGTTCCTCGTATGCGCTGATCACCCTTTCGTCTACCGCCTTCACGACACGTCCAGCGAGAACATCCACCTGACGCCGCGTTTCCTTCAGCTTCGTCTCCAAGGATCTTTGTTGCTGCTCAAGAGAACCCACCTTGTGTTCCCACAATTCCAGAACTACGGCTTTAGCGAGACGAATGGCCCCGGGCTTCGGGTAGATGGACTGGAGGAGTTTTACAAATTCTGCATCGACAAAGTCTCCGCTCACGCTTTTATTGAATCGAACGCAGGATGGGCTCTTGCAGCGATAGAAACGGTACATCTTTGATCTGCCTCTCGACCAGCTTGCGGTGAGTGCGCCTTGGCAGAATGGGCACAGGAGGAATCCGCGAAGCGCGAAGTCGAGCGAATCACTTTTCCGCACAGCCACCCTGCACTTCCCATCCAGTTTTCCCTGCACTTTTTGGAATGTCTCGAGAGAAATGATCGCTTCATGTTGCCCTTTTCTTCTCGAAACTTCCCACTCCTCACGCTCGACGTATCCCGCGTACACAACTCGTCGAAGAAGACGTCTAACGCCTTCTTGGTAAATCGGTCCGTTGCTGTAGTCTGTAGCACGCAAGAATTTAACCACGTCCGCCTGCGACAAAAACTTGCCAGAGGCAAATCCTTCAAACACTTCTCTAATGAGGCTGGCCTGCGGTTCATGGGGTTGAAGTATCTTCCCATGCGCCGGATCCTTGACCTGCTTGTATCCGGGCGGCGGATAGTGCGGCCAGTACCCTTTCTCTAGGCGAGCTTTCATTTTCTGAATTACCTGGCGTCTGTTGTTCTTGCGATGGTATTGATTTTGCAACGCCACCATTCCCTCGAACATCTCTCCTTCCGGCGAATCGTCGAAGTTGAAATTCAAACAGAGTGGTTTAATTCCTCTAGTCTCGAAGGCCTGTCTTAATTTGAAATGAAAAATAACGTCCCTAGCAAACCGGCTCAAATCGTCAAAAATAACCACGTAGTTTCTATGGGGATGATTATCTGCATGAGCAAGTAGCCTTTGCATAGCAGGCCTCAGCATAAAATCGCCGCCGCCGGTGAAACTATCTCTAAAGACTTCCTCTACCTCGTAGCCGTTGGATCTAGCGAACTCTCGGCATCGGTGTTCTTGGCTGTCGAGTCCGTGCCCTTTGACCTGACCCCCAAATTTCAGACCACTCTCTAGACGAGATTAAGCGTTAACATACTCTCGTATGAAGAATCACCGCATCGCTCAGGACGTAAAGGAGC
>NCBJ01000005.1 GCA_002255585.1 Parcubacteria group bacterium 21-54-25
TACCTGCGGATGTACAATGAGACGCGTCACCACTTCGGACTGAACCTATCGACCCCGCTTAAAGTACTTGGGTGTTTCCAAGGTGTTGATTAGAAAACGTCGGTTATGCTCGTTTTCGCTACCGCCTTGCGCATAATGCGGCCCGCGTTTTGTTTTCCCCGCAGTACGCACGCGTCCGTGCCCGCGCGAAGCGCGGGCACGGTATACTTTTACTACGATGCAAGTATCTGAAAAAGAACTGAAGGAATTTATTCTTGACTCGGGACTCGTTTCTCGCAAGGACGTCGATGGCGCCGAGGAAGAGGCGCAGAAGCGGAAACAATCAGTAGGGGACGTGCTCGTCGCACGCGGCGCACTCACCAACGACGCACTGCGTCGCATTAAAGCATACGTACTCGGTATCCCATTCGTGAACCTGAAAGACAGCAAGATTGACGCCGACATACTCTCGCTTATCCCTGAGCCGATTGCACGCACGCACTCGATTGTTGCGTATAAGAAAAGTGATAAGAGCCTCGAGGTAGCGATGCTCGATACCCAGGACCTCGCCTCCATTGATTCTGTGCGTAAAAAAACCGGCCTCACCATTCTGCCACGTCTCACGGATGACGGATCGCTCAAGCACGTGCTTTTGCAGTATCAAAAATCACTCAAGGAAGAGTTTGGTGACATCATCGCTACCGAAGCGGGCCGCATTAAAGTCATCAAGGAAGAGGGCGGCAAAGAAACGAGCGGGGAAGATCTGAAAAAAATGGCTGAGGATCTGCCTATCGTGCGCATTATCGATTCGCTTTTGCGTCACGCAATCGTGCAGAGCGCCTCGGACATTCACATCGAACCAATGGAAGAAGCGGTGCTCGTGCGCTACCGTATTGACGGCATTTTACACGACGCTATGACGCTACCGAAGCAGGCGGGGCCGGGCATTATTGCGCGCATCAAAGTGCTCGCTAACTTGAAACTTGACGAGAAGCGTCTGCCGCAAGACGGCCGGTTCAAAATGGAAACTGAGGGTGAAAAAGTTTCTTTTCGCGTCTCGCTCCTACCCGTTTTTTACGGCGAGAAGATTGTCATGCGTTTATTGCGAGAAGGTGGAGGAGGGTTTTCTCTCGAGACACTCGGGTTTCATGGAGAGACGATGGAGCGCGTGCATCAAGCGACACGCGAAACAACGGGCATCATTTTGATTTCTGGGCCGACCGGATCTGGTAAAACAACAACACTCTATACTGTGCTCGATATAGTCAACACACCGGATGTTAACATCTCGACAATTGAAGACCCTATCGAGTATCAGATGAAGCGCGTCAATCAGACCCAGGTAAATCCGGCTATTGGGTTCACGTTTGCCACGGGCCTACGCTCGCTCATGCGCCAGGACCCAAACATCATCATGGTGGGTGAAATCCGCGATGGCGAGACTGCCTCGCTTGCCATCAATGCGGCCTTAACCGGCCATCTCGTACTCTCGACTATCCACACCAACAGCGCTGCTGGCGCAATTCCGCGGTTGGTAGACATGGGCGTAGAGCCATTTCTGTTGGTCTCGACACTGCGCGTTATCGTCGGGCAGCGTCTCGTGCGCAAACTTTGCGAGGAGAAGGAGACGTACGCACTGTCAAAAACCGATCGTGGAAAAATTGCATCAGAGGAACATTTTGAGGCCGCTTTCAATTCGCTCGCGGAAGAAAAGCTGGTTAAATCGGGCACGACGCTCGATGACGTGCCGTTTTACCATCCTAAGCCCTCTGTCGAGTGCGAAGATGGGTACCGTGGGCGTATCGGTGTGCATGAGATCCTCTCCGTCTCTTCGGCTGTGCGCGATATTATTTTGCATGAGGGCACGACTGACGCAATTGAGGCGCAGGCACGCAAAGAGGGCATGCTCACGATGCTCGAAGACGGTCTTTATAAAGCGGCGCGCGGCACCACTTCGGTTGAAGAAGTGTTGCGCGCGGTATCCGAGTAACTTACCACTATGAAATTTCGCGTTGTGATACGAAAAGCAGACGGAGAAAAAGATCAGCGTGTCATCGATGCGCCTTCGCATTTTGCAATATATGAGCAGATTGAAAAAGAGGGCGCATCGGTTATTTCCATCACCGAAGGAGCAGGGTTCACCATGCCAGCGTGGCTCAACATGTCCTTTGGTCGCATTGTTTCCCCAGACGCTCTCGTCGTCATGACCAAAAATCTAAGCGCAATGCTCCACGCAGGGCTCACGCTCTCTCGCGCGCTTGGGATCCTTGAGCGGCAAGCACGCAGCAAACGTTTTGCGCAGATCATTTCCGCCGTTGGCACGGAAGTCAAAAAAGGATCGGCGTTTCACACTGCGCTCGAGGCCTATCCAAAGGTTTTCTCGAAGCTGTTTATTTCTATGACGCACGCTGGGGAAGAGAGTGGCACGCTTGCCGAGTCGCTCACTATCGTCGGTACCCAGATGGAACGGAGCAGAAATCTCACGAAAAAAGTACGGGGCGCGATGATTTACCCGGCCATCATCATCATTGCCATGGTCGGCATCTCCATTCTCATGCTGGTCTTTGTGGTGCCGGTGTTGGCAAGTACGTTCTCGCAGCTCGGCGTTGCGTTGCCGCTTCCCACTCGCATCATTCTTGGCGCGTCGCATTTCCTACTCACCAACACGCTTATGGTGGTACTCATCGCCGCAATGGTTATCGCTGCGGCGGTAGTGTTTGTGCGTTCACGTGTCGGCGCCCGACTGCTCTTTGTGGGCATTCTCCATGTTCCGGTTATCGGAGAACTGGTGCAAGAAACCTATGCTGCACGCGCCGCACGAACCCTCTCCTCACTCCTTTCTTCCGGTGTCGACATGTTGGGCGCGCTTGCTATTACCCGTGAAGTGGTCGGCGTTGAAACGTTTGCGTCGATTCTGAAAGAGGCGGAAGATCGTGTCCGCAAGGGCGAACAGCTTTCTGCGGCGTTTTTGGATCACGTCGATCGATACCCCGTCATGTTTTCCGACATGATCGCTGTGGGTGAGGAAACAGGCAAAGTTGACGACATGTTGGAACAGGTCGCGGAGTTTTATGAAAATGATGTCGAGCAGCGCACTAAAGATCTCTCGACCATCGTCGAACCAATTCTGATGCTCCTCATCGGCACGGGCGTCGGCGTTTTCGCCATTGCCATCATCGCGCCGATTTATTCGCTCTCCTCAGCAATTCATTAAGTAAATGCTGCCGCTACGTGTGTGTAATGTAGCGACAGCACGGGGGATTATTTCAGTATCTTGCTATACGGCCGCAACAACCACAGCGAAACAATCACCCATATGACTATGCTGGTGTAGTACACTGCGCAAGACCATATATTCCACACCCAAAGATGCTCAGTTGTGAGCTTAAGATTGAGCACGAATCCAAAAGCGGCCATCATTTCCACGAAGCCAGTCTCGAACGACTGAAGGGCGGCTCGTTTTCGCTGCGTATGCATCGCAACTCCTCCGGAGGGTGAGTGACACGAGGAGACCTCGATATGAAACTTCTCACCAATCTATACCGCAACACACAATTCAGCGCAATAGAGTGCGCTATCATAGTGACATGCAGCACCAATATCGCGGTATGGGTCTTATTGACGTCATCGTCGGCTCGGCCCTCGTGCTCATAGTTTTCCTCGCACTCATGGGTGTATTGCGCGCCTCAATCCTCCTCTCAGCGCTCGCCAAAGCAAACGCCGGCGCCACGTCGCTCGCCGATAGTCAGATGGAATATCTGCGCGGCCTCACCTACGACAACCTCGGTACCGTGGGCGGCATTCCTGCCGGTCCCGTGCCGCAGGCTACGACCACCGTCATGGATAGTACGGCCTATACGATACAGACTTATATTCAATACATAGATGACCCGGCCGACGGGCTGGGCGTAAATGACACAAACGGTATCACTACCGACTACAAAGTTGCGAAGGTCACGGTATCCTATTTCGCTGCCGGTCAGCCGCGATCAGCTGTTCTTGTCTCAAACTTCGCACCACCCGGTATTGAAACGACCGGCGGTGGCGGCACGCTGCAAATAAACGTCGTGAACGCAAATGGTGCAGCCGTGCCGGGCGCCACGGTGCACATCGTAAACACCAGCACAGCACCCACGGTCGACCTCTCTACTTTTTCAAATGCCGCTGGCACGGTGTACCTGCCAGGCGCAGCAACGTCGACGAACTATCAGGTAGCCGTGACCAAGGCCGGGTATTCGAATGCGCAAACGTACACGCGTACCACAACCAATCAAAACCCCTCGCCGGGCTATCTCACAGTGGTAAAAGACCAAACGACCACCGGTACGTTTGCCATAGACTATCTCGCCTCGCTCACTATGCGCACCTACTCACCGCCTACTCCCGGTACATTTTTGGACACCTTTAACGACGAGTCACTTCTTGCGGCAACCACGAGTATCGATGCGGTCGGCGGCGCGCTACAACTGTCTGGGAGCGCGCTTTCCGGCACCGCCCGCTCAGTTGCCGTCTCACCAAGCAACCTCGACACCTGGGGGAATCTTTCAGCAGGCCTGTCGGTACCGTCTGGCGCTAGTGTGCTGCTCCATATCTATGACGGCTCCGGAGTGCTTCTTCCGGATAGCGTACTTTCTGGGAACGCTACCGGCTTCTCCTCGTTTCCAGTGGATCTTTCTGGTATTTCTACAAGCACGTACCCGACGCTGGCTATCGGCGCTGACATGACAACGCCAAACACGACCACCGTCCCACAAATTCTTGAGTGGTCACTGGGCTACACGACTGGTCCCACGCCACTTCCCAACGTTCCTTTTACGCTGACGGGCACGAAGACCATCGGATCAACGGGGTCTGGCGTGCCCATTTATAAAACCATTGTTGCAACGACGACCAATGCGATGGGCGCGCGTACGCTTTCGCTCGAGTGGGACGCCTACGGCCTCTCGAATGTTACGGGGTACGACATCGAAGACGCCTGTCCGGCGCCGCCCTATTCACTTGCGCCCGGTTCGACCAACGCGGCAACGCTCACGCTCGTGCCCGGTACTGCCAACCGCCTCTACGTGCTCGTGCAGGATGCAAACGGCAATTCAGTTTCCGGCGCGACGGTCTCGCTTTCGCGCACCGGCTACACGAGCACCCACACAACTTCTGCATGCGCCGGTGCGTATTTCGGCAACCTTTCGGCCGCGAGTGACTACGAAATCGACATCAGTAAAAGTGGCTACACAAACGCCACGTTCACCGGTGTTTCTGTTTCCGGTCAGACGTTCTACACCGCCACGTTCCCATGAAAAACAATACGCACTACATGCACGCGCCGCGCGGCTTTACGTTAATTGAAATGTTGGTCACCATCGCTATAACGGCAGTGGTCATGACTGCGCTCACATTCCTCATTCAGTATTTCTATCGTACGAACACGTACGTTTTTGAGCAGACGGCCGCGGTTGAAAATGCGCGTAATGGAGTGCTGACGGCGATGCGCTATTTGCGCGAGGCCTCCTATGGTGCGGACGGTTCGTATCCTATTACGAGTGTCGCAACTTCGAGTGTCGAATTTTATGTTGATATCCAGGGGAATGGCATCGTTGACCGCGTGCACCTGTACCGCTTAGGCACCACGTTATATCAAGGGGTCACGGTGCCGGTGGGTAACCCGCTCTCGTATGTGGGTCAACCAGAAGCCACAACCACGCTTGCCACCTACGTGCGCAACAGTACCTCGACGCCGATTTTTCGCTATTACGATGCGAAAGGGAACGAACTCACGCCACCAATTACTGTTGCAAATATCGCATCGGTCAACACTACCGTTACCGTAAACCTAAACCCCGCGCGCGCACCGGAAGATTTCACTCTCTCAGTAGGCGCAACGCTGCGTAACTTGCGTGCTGCGCCCTAGAGGCATTCCTTACATCATGCCGCCTACCCTGCACAAACGACGCGCTATCATACACGGTATGGGTACCACACCTCAGCGCGGCTCTATCATGCTTCTCGCGCTCGTGTTTGGCGCGATATTCCTCATGGTATTTTCCGGTTTATCCGGGTACGTGCTGGTCGAAAATAATTTTGAAATGTTTACTCGAGCGCAAAGCGAGGCGGTCGCCATCGCGGAAGCGGGCCTTGAATATTACCGCTGGCACCTCGCACACTTTCCAACCGATTTGCAAAACGGTACCGGGCAGCCGGGGCCCTACACCATCACCTACTCTGACCCGCAGAGCGGTGCTACCGTGGGTACCTATACGCTCAATATCACCGGCAACCAGTCCTGCGGCCAAACGACGTCAATTGACATTACATCAACCGGTAGGCCAGCAGACAACCCCACGGTCTCGCAAACACTCATTGCGCGCTATGCACAACCAACCGTTGCAAAATATGATTTCATTTCAAACGCAGGGGTGTGGATAGGTACTGGTGACGCGGTGCACGGTCCCTACCATTCAAATAGCGGCGTGCGTATGGATGGCACGAGCAATGCGCCCATTACCAGTTCGCTCGCGTCGTGGACGTGCACCTCCTCATTTGGCTGTTCGCCAAGCCAGACGGAGCCGGGAGTATTCGGAAGCGGCTCCAACCAAACCCTTTGGCAGTATCCGACATCGCAAGTTGATTTTGGCGCCATCGCCGCAAACTTTCCATCACTGAAGTCTATCGCGCAATCTAGTGGCATCTACCTGCCGCGCTACAGCACGGGTAACAGCAACTCAAGCGCCTACCACAAGGGCTACCACCTCATTTTTAATGCAGACGGTACGGTTACTATAGACCGTGTTACCGCACAGAAGACCTCAAACGTGGGCCTTCTTGATAGCGGTACTCTCGGAAATGACTACGCGCTGATTAATAATGAGACGGCATACGAGACGCTCAAAATTCCCTCTGCGTGTGGGCTCATCTTTGTGGAAGACAACACGTGGGTGAGCGGCGTTATTCCCGCACAGGTTACCCTTGTCGTCGCAAATGTTTCGAACACGGGCGTTACCCCTGACGCATTTTTGCCAGGGAACATAACCTATGCCTCGGGGAATGGCTCGGATGGCTTCACACTCATCGCGCAGCACGATATTTTAATTACACCCGATTCTCCACAGAACATGACCCTCGATGGGGTGTACGTAGCGCAGAGCGGCGCGTTTGGCAGGAATTATTACGGCAGTACATCCAATAGTTCGCAATATGAGCCACGCGGCACGTTAACGACGGTCGGGACTATTGTCTCGGCGCTGCAGTCTGCGACAACCTGGGTAAATAATAGTGGACAACCGATAGGCGGATACGCGAGCACTATAGACTACCCCGATCAACAGTTAGCCCAAAATCCACCGCCGTTTACTCCGGTGCTCTCGTCCGACTACCAGTTCGTTAACTGGCGACAACAGTAGCGCGTTTCGTAATAATGGTAAGATGAAAGGCATGATTATTGCTGCCAACTGGAAAACCTATGTAGAATCGACTGCGCGGGCCAAGAAACTTCTGGCGAGCGCGAAACGTCTCGCCGTGCACGCGAAGCAAGATGTGGTGCTTGCGCCACCCGCACCCTTTCTTGGAATGCTTGCCGCAGGGAATCGTTCCAAGGTTGCTTTTGCGGTGCAGGATGTGTCGACGGAAACCGGCGGCGCGCATACGGGCGCGGTTACCGCTGCCGCAGCGCGCGAAGCAGGCGCAACGCACGCCATCGTCGGTCATTCAGAACGGCGCGCCGCTGGCGACGACAACGCCACGGTCGCGCTGAAATTACAACATATACTCGCGCAAGGCATGGTTCCGATTTTGTGTATCGGTGAACATACGCGCGATGATCAGGCGCGCTACCTCACCTTTTTACGTGAAGAAATTGCATCCGCATTTGGACCACTTTCACAGAAAGAGCGCGCAACAATTATTATTGCGTATGAGCCCATTTGGGCCATCGGTAAAACTGCGGCTGACTCTATTAGCCCAAATGATCTTACGGAAATGATCCTCTACATCCGCAAGGCACTCGCAGAGTTTCTCCTTGGGGAAAATGTCGCCACCGCGCGCGTTCTCTATGGTGGTTCGGTTGAGCCTGGCAACGCGCGCGAACTTGCCGAGGGGAGCGGCATCGATGGGTTTTTGGTGGGGCATGCAGCGACGGATGTTGCTTCCTTTACCGCGCTCGTGAAAGCCGTTTCAACTCGTTAGACGCATGAAGACACTGCGTGATATCTCGCTTCTTCACAATGTGCCGGTGTTGGTGCGCGCGCCGCTCAATGAGCCGATCGAAAACGGCGAAATAGCAAGTGATTTTCGCCTGCGACGCACCTTGCCGACGATTGCCTTCCTTGCCAATGCGGGCGCCCGCGTCATTGTGTGCGGGCACATCGGGCGCGATCCAGGCGAGACGCTCGCCCCTGTCTATCGCGCGCTTGCGCAACGCCTTTCACACGTCTCGTTCTCGCCAGAGTCGGTTGGGCCCGCCGTGCGCGAGAAAGTACGCGCGCTCCATCCGGGCGACGTGCTCGTGCTTGAGAACCTGCGGCGCCACAAAGGCGAAGCTATGAACGATCCAGACTTCGCGCATGAACTTGCACAAAATGCGGATGTGTTCGTGCAAGACGCATTTGATACCTGTCACCGAAAACACGCATCCATCGTCGGCGTGCCAGCACTGCTGCCGTCGTACGCGGGACTCCTCCTCGAAGAGGAAGTGCGTGAACTTTCCACCGCGCGTACTCCGCAGCACCCTGCGCTGGCTGTCATCGGTGGCGCAAAATTTGCAACGAAAGAACCAGTACTTACACAATTGCTCACGTGCTATGACCACGTTATGGTTGGCGGTGCGCTTGCAAATGATTTTCTTGTTGCCAAAGGCTACGCGCTCGGTGCATCGCTTCTCTCTGGAGCGGACGCAACGCCCATCAAGATGCTTCTTGCAAATGAACGGCTGGTGTTGCCGCAAGACGTGATAATCGCTGCACCAGATGCGAATGTTTCGAGTGCACAGTCGGCCGCACTCGACGCCATACCAGAAAAAGAGGCGGTACTTGATGCGGGTCCTAAGACGCAGGCCGCGCTCAGCACTCTCGCACACACCGCACAAACCATTCTTTGGAACGGTCCGCTTGGCCATTATGAAAACGGTTTCACCGCGGGCACCAAGGCGCTTGCCGAAGCAATTGCCGCGAGCTCTGCGCGTTCAATCGTTGGCGGGGGCGACACAATTACCGCTATCGAAGAACTTGGCATCGGCGAGCACTTCTCTTTCATCTCGACGGGTGGCGGCGCGATGCTCGATTTCCTTACACACGGTACGCTTCCTGGCATCGAAGCACTCGCCGCCGACCAGTAATTGACAGGTAACTATTTTGTAGTAAAGTCAGCGACAGAATTCAACTCAACATATTGTTGCGTTGATATATTGGGAGGGAATGGCCATGCTCGCACCCGTCATCGAACTGCGGCCCCGCAAGGCGCTGCCGGAGAAAATCATGAATGTCGAAAGTGTGTGCGCGTTTGTGTCTCGGCATGTGTTTGATCGAGCAGTGTATGCCGCTACAGCGGTGCTCGCCATAGAGCTCCTGGTCGTCGTGCTGGTGGTGCACCAAGCTGCCGTCTGGCCTGCATGGGCGCCCTCTGCCTGGCTGCGGGCGGATCCGCACCGCTGTCTGTTCGTGGCCGCTTCGGTGGCGACACTCGTGAGCGTGTCGTTCGCTCTCATACTCTCGCCTCTTGCGCGGTCTAAGAACCGCTCCATGGCAGAAGTGGCGGAACCGCTTACCGCTATTGAGGTGTTTGCGGCAACGTACACCGCAATCGCATGCACCACCGTGGGGATGTTAACTGTGGTAAACACCATCATCGCGCCGATATCGTACCGCTACCGGCTTGTGATGTTTGCCGTAACGAGTATGCTGATCGTTCCGCTTGCGGTGCTGACTGTTAAAACTGCACAGATGCGAACAGGGCAGCGGTTGCGGCAGCCACAGCCATGGCCGCATAAGACACTGCTTTATGTCATTATTATGGCCCCGGCCACACTCATAACCCTCATCATATTCGCTGTCTCGTGAGCAAAGGGACAGCACAAAACGGCGCCGCAAGGTGCCGTTCTTTTTTATTGTGCTGCGCGAATTTTCTCTGCAACAGCGCCCGCCTCGCCAGGCGCATACTCTTTCCTAGGCCAGGAGCGAAGACCGTCATCAGCAAAGCGGGGGATGAGGTGCAGGTGTGCATGAAAGACGAGCTGCCCGGCCGCCTTCTTATTATTCATGACGAGGTTCATGCCGTCTGCGTCAACCGCCCGCATAATTGCGGGGGCAATCTTTCGTGCGGTACGTGTCATTGCTGAAAGTGCCTCGTCAGAAATATCAAAAATGTTTTGCGCGGGCTCTTTTGGTATCACGAGTGTGTGGCCTGGATTGTTCGGATGAATGTCGAGAAACGCGAGGGTCTCGTCGTCTTCATATACGACATCAGCCGGAATTTCTCGGCGAATAATTTTTGCGAAAAGAGTATCTTCCATGGGTCTTATAGTACCGCACGCTCCGGTACCCACCCACTCTTTACAAACACGCACGCTCGTGTTATGAAATACACAGAAAGAACGCACGCATTTCGCTTGCGGCACGGGAGAAATAACATGAAGAAAATACTGATTGTGCTCGTGGTGATTGTCGCGCTGCTGCTATCAGTCGCCGCTTCGGCGGCAACCGTCGAAGTGCTGCAAAACGGCTCCGTGCGTCTCGCGCAGAGGAGCGAGGTCGTCCGCCGCATCGATGTGCACTTTGACAAGGACGTCTTCACGTACGGAGACGCGTGGAAGAAGGCGTGGGCTCACCCAGGCGTGCCGGTGCCTGTTGCGTCACACGTGACGCAACAGCGCGACGGTCTGTTCCATACGACAGAACAAACCGTTGTGGATACGGGCATTATGCGCAACGCAACCGGCGTACATCTGGTGCATGGCGTGAAAGAGGACACACGCCGAATTTTCAACCCGCTTCTTATCTTTTGGGCGGCATCCGGCGTGATGATGTGGATATTTGTGTGGGAGGTGAATAATGAAAAAGGATACAGTGAGAAGGGTTCGATCCTCATTTCGGGCGCCGGCGTCATCACCCTTTTCATCACCGGCGCCGCCGTAGCCATCGCCTTTGTCTCCACCACTGGCACTACTGTCGTCATCGCTAGTTCGATCGCCGTTGCCGCCACCCTTGTCGCTCTTATCGCTTCAGCCGTCGCCACCCGCGCCACCGGCGACATCGTCGCAAAAAGGAGGCTCAACCTTTTGTTTCGAGTTGCGATATACGTATATGCGGCTGCCATGGGGGCCGGTATCGGGTCCTTCCTGTCGAGTTAAGTTTTTCGGTCTTTGCGCCCCTTCGCTTCGCGTTGGGGCGCTCTTTGTTTCCTATATTTGATACAATCACTCCCACATGACTCCATTCCACGCACCGATTGACGACTCTTTGAGAGACGAGCTTTCTGCGTACGACGATCTGACTGCCGCGCTTTTGGCGCGCCGCGGTGTGAGAACTGCAAAAGAGGCGGAGCAGTTTCTGAATCCTTCGTATGAACGCCACCTGCACGACCCGTTGCAGATGAAAAACATGCCGGTGGCGGCAGCGCGCCTGGCGCGTGCGATTAGCGATGGCGAGTACATTGCGGTATGGAGCGACTACGACGCCGACGGCATCCCGGGCGGCGTCGTGCTACACGATTTCTTGAAAAAGGTCGGCGCACATTTTACAAACTACATTCCGCACCGGCACCTCGAAGGGTACGGCGTCAACGTGATGGGTATCGAGAAACTTGCAAAGGAAGGCGTTGCGCTCGTCATCACCGTGGACTCAGGCATTACCGACACTGAGCCTGTTGCGCGCGCCAAAGAACTTGGTGTGGACGTCATCGTTACCGATCATCACCAGCCCGGCGAGATACTTCCTGACGCCTATGCGGTCGTCGATCCGAAACAGGATGGCGAGACGTACCCATTTCGTGAATTGTGCGGCGCGGCGCTCGCGTGGAAGCTCGTCGTCGCGACGCTCGCGCACGGCTTTACCGGCCGCGAGCACATCCCCGAAGGATGGGAGAAGTGGCTACTCGATATGGCGGGGCTCGCGACAATTGCGGACATGGTGCCGCTCGTCGATGAGAACCGCGTACTCGCGCACTATGGCTTGCTCGTGCTGCGCAAGTCGCCACGCGCAGGGCTTGTGGCGCTCTGTCGCACGATGCGTGTGAACCAGCGTGCGCTTAGTGAAGACGACGTGAGTTTTATGATTGCGCCACGCGTGAATGCTGCGTCACGCATGGGCGATCCTATTGATGCGTTCCGACTGTTTGCTACCGACGACATCGTCGAAGCAAATGAACTGGCAAAAAAACTTGAAGCGGCGAATCGTCGTCGTCGCAGCGCATCGGCTGCGATCACGCGCCATGTGCACGCGCGTCTTGCCGAGCAGGGCGCGCGTGCAGACCTGCCGCCGGTACTTGCGCTTGGTGACCCCGAGTGGAGTCCTGCGCTCTTGGGGCTAGTCGCGGGCACTATCGCCGAAGAGTATGGTCGCTCCGTATTTCTTTGGGGGCGCGAAGTGAACCAAACAATCAAAGGGTCATGTCGCAGTAATGGCACTACTGATGTTTTCTCGCTCATGAACGCAGCACCCGACACGTTTGTACAATCAGGCGGGCATGCGCTGGCGGGCGGATTTAGCGTTCGCGCGGACGCGGTCTTCGATTTCGCGACGCGTTTGAACGAGGCGCACGCGCGCCTTCTTCTTGAACACGGTGCTGCCGAGGAAGCACTGCCGCTTCGCGCCGACGCCGAGCTTGCGCTTGCTGACGCAACACACGGTCTGCTTGTTCGGCTCGAACAGCTCGCGCCGTTTGGAGAAGGGAACAGGAAACCAGCGTGGCTTCTGCGCGAAATTGAGGTCGGAAAAGTTTCATGGTTTGGTAAAAACGAAGAACATTTGAAAATATCGCTGCCGCAGGCACGTTCCACGCTCGAAGCGGTCGCGTTTTTTGCTAAGCATGATTTGCGTGAGCGCGCACGACAACTCCAACCGGGTACGCGCGTGACACTCCTTGCGCACGTCGAGCGGGATACATTTTTGCGTCGGAATGCGCTCCGTCTACGGGTTCTGTCGCTTACATAGTACCGCGCACGAATCCGCACAGCAGAAAAAGTGACCACTCCGGGGCGTTTGCCCAAGTCTTAGTCACTTTTTCTGCTGTGCAGGGTTTGCGAAACGCCCGTCATCGCACTGGTATACTGCACGCATGCAATTCACGATTCATGCTGACGGCGGCGCGCGGGGGAACCCAGGCCCCGCCGGCGCCGGCGCGGTCATCCGTGACGCGGGCGGCAGCATCGTCGCTTCAGTCTCTAAATTTCTTGGACACCGCACCAACAACTTTGCTGAATACGAAGCAATCATACTTGCCTTTGAGCAACTTGCGAACCTCGTGCCGGAAAAGAAGCGCGTACAGGTACAGGCGATCGTAAAAATGGACAGCGAACTCGTCGTCAAGCAAATGCGTGGCGAGTACAAAGTAAAGCACCCCGTTTTGAAACAGCAGCAGGCGAAACTCAAGGAACGTATCGCAACGTTTGGAGAAGTGGCGTTCATGCACGTGCCACGCGCGCAAAACAAAGACGCTGACTTCCTCGCAAACGAAGCGATGGACGCTGCCGAGTAACTACGTTCCATGCCGCTCTCCACAACCGGACGCGTGTTTTTTCTCGCGGCCGCTACTTTTGCGCTTGGCATTTTCATACGATCGCTCTACGTGCTTCCGATTTCGTTTGTCGCCATTGCCGCTCTTGCTGCAGTCGCGGCACTTGCGACATGGGTTGTTGCGCGGCAGCCAGTGTATATATTTTTTGGTGTGGCACTCGCCGCCCTTACATTTGGTGTGGTGCGCGTTTCAGTTACTCCACAAGAGCTGCCAAGCGCATTTGCAGACGAACTTGATACGGATGTGTCGCTCACTGGTACGGTTTCGGCGGCGCCGGACATTCGCGAAAGCAGTCAGCGCATCACCATTACGGTCTCAAAAGACAACGCGACGACGCGCGTGCTCGCCGTCGTCTCGCTCGGCACACCCGTGTCCTATGGTGAGCGCGTTACTGTGCGCGGGAAACTAACATCGCCACAATCGTTTGCCACCGACTATGGTCGCACTTTTCGTTACGATCGCTATCTTGCCGCCACTGGTGTCTTTGCCATCATGCCGCACGCGCTACTCACTGAAGTTGCACCGCCTTATGGTGTGTGGGCGCACGTGTATGGTGCGCTCATTGGAGTGAAGCGGTCATTTCTGCATGCGCTTGGGCTGGCGCTCCCGGAGCCGGCAGCTTCGCTTGCCGGCGGGCTTGTTGCGGGAGGCACCGAGGGACTTGGCGCGTCGCTCACGAGTGACTTCGTGCGTTCAGGCCTCATCCACATCGTCGTCCTTTCCGGCTACAACGTCATGATCGTTGCTGAGGCTGTGCTGTTCGCTCTTTCGTTTCTTGCGCGGCGCGCAGCTGCGGGCATCGCCGCGCTGGTCATCGGCGCGTTTGTGCTTGCCGCTGGTGCTGGCGCAGCAAGTATTCGCGCCGGGCTCATGGCAGGCTTTGCGCTTTTGGCACGCGCAACCGGCCGTACGTACGACGTAACGCGCGCGCTCGTTGTAGCCGCGCTCCTGATGCTTCTTTGGAATCCACTTCTTCTTGCATTTAGTCTCGGTTTCGATTTATCAATCATTGCGACACTCGGTCTCATCCTTGGCGTGCCGCTCATCGAACCGCACCTCGCTTTCATTAAAAATTTATTTCTGCGCGAAACCGCGGCCGCGACTATCACTGCACAAATTGCGGTGTTGCCGCTTCTGCTTTACGCCAACGGCCTCTTTTCGATTGTTGCGCTTCCTGCAAACCTGCTCGTGTTACCGCTCGTGCCGCTTGCAATGGCGACTTCAGCATTTGCCGGCCTTGTGGGTGTTGTGCTGCCGGCGCTTGCGCCTGCGTCAGCGCTTCCGGCATACGCGCTTTTAAGCTACATCGCGTGGGTAGTGCACGCCGCCGCCACCTTGCCGCTTGCGACGGTTGCAGTGCCGAGTTTCTCGTTTGTGTTTGTCATTCTTGCCTACGCGTTCCTCGCGCTCCCCGTGTACCGCCTCGCAAAAAATAAAAAACCGGCGCTCGCGAACACGAGCGCCAGCCAACTCCTCCAGTAACTGCGACTATTTCTTTTTTGTTCGTGCGAGATCCCGCCTTGCTTTTTGTACCACCTTGTTTCGTGCGAGTTTCCCGCGCCCCTGCAAATTCCATCGCCGCACCGCCGCCTTCTTGTATGAGAATAGTAAATCGGAAGGAGAAGGTGTGGCGGTCTTCCTCCATGCGTCGCGCAAACCGAAAAGGAACGCGCCACACAAAAACTTCTTTCCCCTGCCAGATAACTCTCGTTGCCGCCTCCTCTTCTGTAATGCCCGCTCGCGTGAGTTCCCGCGCGAGCGACTCGTTTGTGAAAGCGTCTGTGAGAAGATACCACGCCGAGTCACTCATTGATTTTTCCTCTCAAACACAATGGTTCTTTAATCCGCCCCTACTTTGGCATGAGGAGGTCAGAGGGTCAACAAAAAGGAAATCCCGTGCAGCGTCAACTTTTTACTGCCTTTGGCAATTACGCGCGCCTCTGTTTGCGCAGCTGGGCGCGATAAAACAATACCGGCACCAAGACGAGCGTGAGCACGATGGCGAACGCGAGTCCAAACATAATACTGAAGGCGAGTGGCCCCCACGTGGCGTTGGTGAGCGAAAGAGGAATCATGCCGATGACCGTGGTAATCGTTGTCAGAACGATGGGGCGCAAGCGTGTTGCTGCCGAGTCCACGACGACATCAATCGGCGCGGCCTCCGGGGTCGCGCGCAGATGACGAATCATTGAATCCATCAAAATGATTGCATGGTTGATGATGACGCCACCAAGCGCGATAACGCCCAGGAGTGACGAAAAAGAGATGGGCTGACCGGTGAGCGCCAAGCCATCAAGCACGCCAATAAGTGAGAGCGGCACGATGCTAATAAGGTAAAAAGTGTAGCGAAAGGAGTTGAACGCAACGATGAGAATCATAAACATAAGAACCAGCCCGGCGATAAGCGCGACAAACATTTGTGAGAAGGATTGGTTTATGCTCTTGGTGTCGCCGCCATAAGACACTGAGACGCCGGGTGGCAGAGAGAGGGAGCTGATTTTTTTCTGAAACGCGCTCACAATAGCAGAGGCAGTTGTGTTTGAGCTTGGATACGCCGACACCGTTTCCATACGCACCTTGTCCTTGTGCACGATGCTTGCATTGTTTTGTGCGAGCGTGGCTGAAAGAATAGAACCAAGCAAGACCGGCCCCTGAGTTCCGTAGACGGTGAGGTTTTTAAGAGTGCCCAGCGTGGTGCTTGCGGTGTGTGATGGATTGGTACCCCCTGCGTTCAAGTTCATTTTTACCACGACATCCATGGTTTGATTCGGTTGGGTAATGCTAATTGCCTTGGTGCCGTTTATCGCACTGCGCAGGGTCTGGGCGACCGCAAGCGTGCTCACGCCACGCGCGGCGGCTTTCGCTCGGTCAATGGTGAAATCAAATTCCGTACCGTTATCTTGGGTACTGCTTGTCAGGTTGGTAACTCCGGGAATGGTTGCAAGCAGGTGTTTTGCGTTGTCGGCCGCAGTGATGATGTCGTTAAGGTTGTTTCCAAGAAATTCTATCTGCACGGGTGCGCCGCCGGGTGGCCCGCCCGTCACCTGCAGAACCTGCACTGTTGCATCGGTAATTGAAGCAAGTCTCTTTTGCAGGTCGTTTACCACGTACGTACTGGTGTACGGGTGTCCGGGCGGTAGGTTGACGGTAATGTTTGCGATGTTTGCCCCGCTTGCTGCATTTGCGAGCGCGCCGCCAGCCAGCGCGGACCCCTGTCCTACCGTTGTTTGAAAAGAATATACCTCGGGGTCTTTATACAGCACCGCCTCTACCTGCTCCACTGCGCGGTTGGTGACCGCAAGCGTGGTGCCATAGGGTTTCGTGATACTGATAAAGACAAAATCTTGGTTATTTTGCGGAAGAAACACTGTCTGTACTACACCGAGAAGAGGGAGAGAGATTGAGACGGCAAAAAGGCCGGCGAGCAGCAGCAAGAATATTTTTTGCGTGTGCCGATGCGTTAGTATGCGTCGCAACATATTTTTGTACCACGCGGTAATGCGCGCCGTATAGTATTCCTGCTTCTCTTCAAAGGCGTTTGTATGTTTTTTACTCAAGACAATAGCCAGGAGCGGCACGAGGCCGAGCGATACAAAAATAGACGCAGTGAGAACGAAGATGAGCGTGTAGGGAATGCCAGCAATAAACTTTCCTACAATGCCAGAGATGAAAAAGAGCGGAACAAAAACAGCAACCGTTGCCATAGTGCCCGCGATAAGCGGCCACGCGTAGTCCGCGAGTGCTTGGCGCGCCGCAGCAAGCGCACCTCCATTCCCTCGCATACGCGCGTGAATTGCCTCAGTAACGACAATACCGGAGTCCACCAAAATGCCGACTGCCAAAATAAGTGCAAACAAACTAATGAAATTGAGCGAGTTACCGGTCATGTACAGACCGATAAACGCGATAAGGAAGGAAAGGGGAATAGAAATCGCAGCAACAACTGCTTCGCGCCAACCAATGGTGATGAGCAGTACAAGCAACACCAACGCAACCGTTTCCACTCCAGTTTTCGCAAGATCACCGAGCTGTTTTCCAACCTGCACGCTCATATCGGTTGCGGGAGATACGTAGACAGTAAAACCAGCAAGCGTTGTCTTTTGCAGAGACTGTAGCGCGTCCTTTACGGCGCTCGCTACGCCCTGCGTGGAGGCGCTGGACTGTTTGTACACCGAGAAGGTAATGGCATTTTGTGCGGGCTTTCCGCCCAGAGAAAGTCGCGAGTAGGTGGTCGCTGGCGCAAGACCATTAATCACCTGTGCTACATCGCGCACATACACCGCCGCGCCGTTTTTACTCGCCACGACGACGTTGTTGATAGTGGCGGGGTCTGTGATGCCGCCCTTGAAATTCACCGTATACGAAACACCGTTTGTTGAAATAGCGCCAACAGGTATAGGCGCATTTGCTGTTTGGATAGCGCCTATGACATCAGCGAGCGTAAGTCCGTATGCCGCAAGATTATTTTTATTGACGATGACGTCGACCTGGCGATCCGGTACGCCCGCGACATTGACATCGGAAACACCGGACACGCGTTTCAGTGCGTCTGATACTGTTTGTCCCGTCTCCGACAAAAGAAGCGGGGGCACCGGCGCCGCGACTGACGCGATAAGAACCGGCGTATTGGAGAAGCTTACTTTTGTTACAGCGGGAGTGGACGCATCGGCAGGGAGGTTGGGAACGGCTTTTGACACTGCGTCGCGCAAATTTTGTATAGACTGATCAATGTTCGCATTCGCGTCAAACTGCACCGTGATAGTAGACACGCTGTCGCGCGAGGTAGACGTCATCGTATCAATATTGCTAATGCCCGATATCTGATCTTCAAGCTTGTTCGTGACAAGCGTCTCCATGTCGGTCGCAGACGCTCCGGTGAGCGTCGTGACGACGATGCCTTCCGCGATATTTACAGGCGGCTGTACTTCTTTGGGGATTTGGAGTAAAGAAAAAGAGCCAGCGATGATAAGCGTGGCGACAAGCACATAGCTAAACTGTCGCCGATCAAGAAAAAAATGCCACAGCCACAACATAGTTTAGGGGGTGCCAACAATGACCGACTGGCCGCTTGAAAGCCCGCGCGCGTCAATCACAATACGCAAAGAAGCGCTCACGTCTGGCTGAAGAGCCGCCATCCCATCGGCAATGTCTTGAATCGTAACCGGATGCGCGACGAGCGCGCTCGAACTGCTCACCGTAAAGATTTCCGCTCCCGCCGGTGTTATTTTTATCGCGGTGAGAGGAACAAAAAGAAGCGGGCCGCTGTATGTTGAAGTAACTCGATAAGAAAGTACAACGGGTACGGTTTCTCCATCGGTAAGCGTTTGTGGGGAACCAATGAGACCTACCCTGACTTCAATTTTGTTTGTCAGGGGGTCGCGCGCTGGCGCGATAAAGGTTATGACACCTGGGAAAGAGTCATTTATGATAGCCCTATCGCCCACGGCCAGTTTCGCGGCGTCGGTGGCGGAAACGGCCGTTTTGATATACAGAGCATGCGGATTTGAAATAACCGCAACAGGGGAAAACGTTGGTACGTAGTCACCAAGCGTGATGGGTAAACTGACGATTGTTCCGCTAACAGGGCTTCGAACAATCGTTTTTTCAAGTGCTGCACGTGCGGCGTCATAGCCGCCCTGCGCTTGCTTTACTTGCGCCTTTGCAAGAGCGATGGCACCGGCCGTGCCGCCTGTCGCTACGTTTTGTGCCGCTTGTGTTCCTGAAATAGCGTTGTCATACGCACTCTTTGCCGCAATAAGACCGGAAAGGGCGGCGTTCACTTCACTACGGCCTGCAGAAACAGATGCAGCGTAGCCCGCAAGGGTACTGGCAGACACGCTTGCGCTCGGCTGGGTTTCATTGATAGCAGCGGTAAGGTTTCCAAGAAATTGTGTAGCAAAATTCGCTGCAGTGATCACGTCCGTGCCGTGCGCGTCGAGTGTTGAGCTTGCGGTATCTTGCACCTCGGGACGAATCGTCGCAAATATCGTTTGAAGCTGCCTTCGCTCTTCTTGCAACAGATTTATAAGTTTATTATCGGGTACGATAAGCGTTAGTTGTGCGGAAATTGTGCGAGGATTGGAGAAGAGCACGTCTGCTTTCGTGTGTATCGCGTCGTCAAGCGCGGCATAGGTACTCTGGAGCGCATTTGCAAAGGCGTTTTGTGCGTTATTCTGCACACTCGTGCTTTGCACAACGGAAATATGGGACCCCGTTGCTGATGTGCCTTCAGCATTTGCAACGCCAACCTGCGCTGCTTCGTACGCGCCCTGCGCCTGCAAGACGACCGCCTGTTGGGAGCTATTTTCAAAGGAGGCAATGATTTCACCTGCGGAAACATGGTCACCAAGGGCGTGTGGAAGAGAAACAATCTCGCCTGCCGTTTGCGAGAGCACGGTTGCCTGATTGAGTGACGTTACCGTGCCGATGACCGGAAGCGAACTTGTCGCAGATGAAAAACTCGCAATAGGAGCAACGGTTACCTGCACGGCGTTAGAAAGAGACGTATCGCCTGCTGCTGGTGTCGTGCGTGCGGTGTACGCGTGTATCCCCCCGCCAAGTGCGACAAGAAGAACAAGACCTCCAAAAAACGACCACAGCGGCGCGCGTGCGATAACGTTACGAAACGGTGTCAGTAGAGACATATAAAAAGATTAGGCAAGTGCGCCATTTATTTTTTTAGTAAGGCGTACATACTGAGTAAATTCTTGGTCTGTGAGCGTTGAAAACAATCGCTTGAGATGGATGAGGATGGCATGCTGTACGCGCGCCATGCCGCGTCGCGCTGTGGGAGAGAGCGTCAACACACTTTCTCTACGATCAACAGTGCTCGATTTTTTTATGACGTACTGTTTCTTGACGAGCTCGTTGACGAGCTGCGTCGCGGCGCTGCTGGTGATGCCAAACGTGCGCCGAATATCTTTTATAGAGGTACTCCTCTCTTTATAAATAAAGTGGAGCACCATCCACTGCGTGTGAGTCACCGAAAGGCCGTGCGTACGACACAGGTCTTTTAAGTTGGTGTGCTGACGCATTTTATGGAACCCCGCAAGCATGTTTTGCAGCTCTGCTGTTCGGGTATCCATAATAGATAAGATACTTACCTATTTGCCTTTTGTTGTCAAGTCGCTCGGTTGTGGGGCGGGCGTCCGCTCTTTGACCAACTAGGTCAAGAGATCGTGGTTAGAGGAGAGAGTTTTTTGTTTTCATACGACAATGTATCGTACCCAAACAGATCTCACACGATCCCTTGACCCGACTGACCAATTCGACCCACCGCACAACAGGGCTTCGCCACCACACCCCTCTTTCCTGTTTCGCTCTTTTGAGCTCATCAGCGCGAGCACACACTCGCGGACAGAGGGGAGCAGCGCTCCCCCGTATTTAGTGCCGTCGTCGGTTTCCGCCTCGGATCGCATTTCCGAGGGTCACGAGTGCTCCGCCGACCGCATGGCGCACGAAACGCAAGGTCGCGCGCAGCGGCCAGAGCGCAACCGCGCCGGCACCTCGGTGCCCGCGAAACACAAACGCCAGTCCCGCTACCAGAATCCAAATTGCAAGCACGAGGACAACGTTGTTGTGCATCGTATTCTCCTTTTCACACACAATGCCCGGCGTGTGGATAATGTCCATAGGGCGCGGGTACGCCGCCATCTCTTTGGAAACTCGAACGCGTGCTCAAGTTCCCAAAAGATAGGACGAGCAACAGATTCCTCTGAAGCTCGCCCAATAAACCAGTGGAGATATCGCATCTCCACATCGAAAGAACTATACTAGTTTCGCCGTCGAGAGGCCCATACCGAGGGCCTCCTCGACAGTAATTTTTTTTCCATGCAGTCCGGGCGTTGCCTGGACGCTGCTCGGGCGGACCGGCTCGCCCGGGTGCACGGTGAAGACGATCTCGCGACCGTCTTCCTCCCCGACGATGAGGACAAGGAAGTCAACATCGTCACCCCGGACGCCCTCTACAACCGCCGACACCCGGCCGGTGCCCTTACGGTCGTCGAGGGTGACGGTGGTTCCGGCGGGTAACTCCGCCAGAGGCTTGACCCCGAGGAGCCCGCGAAGGCTCCGCGTCCGAAAGGCCGTGCAGCCCTCCGAAATAGCCGGATGGGAGTACGCCTCCCACTCCGCCTCAAGGAGCGCTTGCTCCAACTCCTCAGGGGTGCTCACACCTAAAATCACCGACCCGACCCCGCCGCCAGGAAGACGCTGCTCGAGCGTCTTCCGCCAATATTGTGCGTCTACCACCTTGGTAAACGCAATTGCGGTTACTACTACCTTCTTTCCTTTCATGTTCATGTTGCACCTCTCTTTTTGAAGAATTATCTCTTTGGAAACTCGAACGCGTGCTCAAGTTCCCAAAAGATAGCCTGACTCGATACAAACAAAGCACCGAGTCAGGCAAGAACAACATGAGTCAGTCGTCGTAGGCTCCGCTGAGCTCTACGAAGCCCTCCTCAACCGGAAACTCAGACATGTGATCATCGGCAGTGGTGTCCCACCGCCAGTCTTTCGAGGACTCCACCATCAGGAGTCCTCGCTGCTCCGCTTCGCGGAACAGCGCCCTAAAGGACTCCGATAAGGTACCGTGGAAGTTCAGGGCGTGCCGCCTGCCGTCAAACTCCACGGTCACACTCACGAGCCCTTCTTGCCCCGGCCCCTCCAAGAGCGTATGGAGAACCAGTCTCCATACATTTGGCGGCTCATGCCGCCCCATTTTCAATACGATCTGCCCCGGGGAGCAGATCAGCTCTTCTCCCTCGTTGCTTCTCAGGTCGGCCGCGAGGCCGGCCCCGATACCCACCAGGAGCTCTACGAGCTCCTGGTACTGCCGCCTCGTGGCGGCCACGGTCGTGTGAACTTTCATAATTCCTCCTCGCCCGTTTCTGGGCTTAAGAATTTTTCCGAGAAACCGCTCGGGGCGGATGGCGGCGACGTACCACCTTAATCCCCTTATAAATGGGGAGTATTTATTTAGGAATTGCTTTGCAATCCCTCATACCGCACCCAGCGCACGGATTGCGCGATGAGTCCGGCAGCGAGGAATAACAACGCGGTTGTTACACACGCGAACAATTGTTCCGCGTTATTCCCAAACTACCTATTCAATTTTCAAGCAACATCCTGCCTCTTTAAATCGCAGGGAGAAGTCGGTGGCGACGCAATAAAATAACTGCCCTCGCCGACCGGCTTCTTCCAACGAAAAATGACTGGCTCTAGTAGGAGAGCCAGTCATTTTTCAGTCTGGAAACTTCGGGGACGCCGCATATCGTATGCTTTGATCGCGTTCTCCCTAAGACTCTCTTCTCTAAGAAATCATCTTTTATGTTGATTTGTAAGGTTCTTTCGTGCCCGCGCTCTTTCTTTGTGTCTGTATATTAGCATGGACAGTATATTTTGTCAAGTGCTTTTCCTCGGTATTCCTGCGGGCTTGTAACCTCATTACCTGCCACAATATTAGCACGAGTATTAATATATGTCAAGCCCTCGACCGGTGCCGTAAGGCATCATCGATCAGGGGCTTGTTTTTAGCTTTTTATTTATCTGCCACGCTCCGTCGCGTCGAAGCGGGCTTCGACGGCGGACCAGTTGAGGTTTTTAAAGAAGGCGTCCACGTAGCTCGACTTCTCAGCCGGGACGTAGTCCACCATGAAGGCGTGCTCCCAGAGGTCGAGCGCAAGCAGGACCGGAAGCCCCGCGAGCTGACCAATTTCGTGGTCGTTTACGAAGACGGTGTGGAGTGTTTTGCCTGCCGGATCGAAATACACGACGACCCAGCCGATGCCGCGGCTGCCGGCGACCTCACGCACGTGGGCAATGAGATTTTCGTAGCTGCCGTATTTTTCCTCGGCCGCCTTTGCAAGTGCGCTGGCGGTATTTTGTTCCTTTGCGCCACCTTCAAACTGCTCGAAATAATGCTCATGCATGCGCATACCGTTGAACTCAAACGCAAACCGGCGGCGCAGCTCGGCGATGAGGTACGCATTCGCTTCTTTCTCTTCCGCTAGCTCGGCTATTTTCTGCCGGATGAGGTTAGTGTGTTTTACATACCCAGCGTAAAGCCCGAGGTGCACCTCTATTTGTGTAGCGGACAATCCAGAAAGTTCGGGGATGTTGAATGTGCGTGTTTTGTATTCCATATATACATAGTATACACGAACGCGCGCCTTGTTTCGCGTGGTACCATTTTCGTATGCCCTTTGAACACCCCGGCATGCCAGAAAGACACGCGGCCGCAATGGACGCGAGGATGGAGCGCCTTGCGCTTTCGGATTTGAAGCTACAGCCATACTTGATGGCACGACTCTTTGCGCTCTCTCATCCCGATGTGCGTTTGGACGATCCCGACGCGCGCACGCTTGCTGCGCGGGAGTGGGTTGCTGACGCTTCCGACCCGCAAACGCCTGCGGCGCGTTTCAGGCGCTATGTGGAAAAGAAGGCACAGGACGGAACACCACACGAAGTGGCGCTCACTGACGCAGCGTTCGATGAAATTCTTCGTGCCATCGGTGTGCTGCCCGAGACGGTGCACTGACCGACGAAAACGCTAAATTGTTATTCATCCAAGGTACTTGCAGTTGCCGCAAGTCCGTATACACTAAAGCTATATGCCTGAAAAATTTCCAACAAACAAACCAGCATCAACAGCAGCAAGCGGTACTCATAACGAAGGTTCTGACGAAGACATCATGGTACAGAAAGTACACGACGCGCTGCGCCCCGAAAACGAGCGCAGAGGGAATCCGCTTACCGGCGAAGAACTTCTTTTTGTGGCAAGAGTATATGCGGAGAATGCAAGGAAACGCGGACAGAATGTGGACCCAGAGAACATTCCCATGGACGAACTGTTTGCCGCTCGGGAAGAGATTAAAAAAGTCGGTATACCGATTGTCGATCCAGGGACGGGAGATGTTCTTCACGCTAAGGATGAGGAGAGTGTGCGCAGGACGATAGAACAACACTCTAAAGACATCCGTGAAGGGAACTAACAACGCATAACCACAATCTCGCGCGTAAACGTAAAAAAGAAGGGCCGCCGCGATCTTCGGACCGCGACGGCCTTGGTGGTTTTTGGTTTTAATGGATCCTCTCGTTTTTGCGCGCCTGATCTCTGGATGCCAGGACGCGCATCATCCGCAACGCCTGGAGCATTTTCCAGGGCGGCCAGTTCCTGCCGCGCAGTTTCCGGACGGTCTCCTCGCCCGGGTCGTACTCCAGGCGTAGCGAGGCGATTTGCCGCTCCGCCTCTGCATCATCTGGCATCTCTCGCATATCGGCTCTCCTCGTCAAGGAACTTTACTTAAACAAAGTGTACAATACATTTTAAGACTATGCAAACTGTCAGCCGCTCGCATACCGCCCTGTATCTTGGAATTATCGCGCTCTTGGTTGTCAATGCGTTCATCTGGTTAGCAGTATTTTCTGCTGGAGACGGCATGCTGCACATATCGTTTCTCGCTGTGGGCGAGGGCAGAGCGGTGCTCGTGCAAAGCCCGACCGGTGCAACCGTGCTCATAGACGGCGGCCCAGACCACGCAGTGCTGCGCGCGCTGCCCGCGGTGCTTGGGCCGCTCAACCGATCGCTCAATCTTGTCATTCTCACCAACCCGACCACCGCAAATGCTGGCGGGGTACCCGGCATCTTTGATCGCTACGACGTGCACGCATTTATGGCTCCGGCCGTGCCAAACAGCAGCGTCGCCGCGCGCATGGCGGCCGCGGCCGCCGGAAACGAGCCGCAACTCGCCTATATTTCTGCAACGCGCGGCGCGCGCGTGGTTCTCGGCGCCGGCGCGTTCATCGACGTGCTTGCGCCAGATCGCGACGTGTCGGGCGTACGCGCCGAAACGGGTTCAACCGTGCTGCGTATTGTGTATGGCGACACCGCCTTTCTGCTGCCAAGCGATGCGCCCGTTGGCGTTGAGCGTTGGCTGGCGCAGCTCGACGCTACGAGCACGCTTTCAAGCACCGTGCTTGCCGTGGGGCACTTTGGCGCAAAAGACACGGTCGCTGGCGACTGGCTTTCGAAGGTGCGTCCGACGTACGCAGTCCTGTCCGTTGGACACAATCCGTACGGCTACCCCGCCACCACGACACTCGCCACACTTGTGCGTGCCGGTGCGCGCGTGCTCACGACCGCGAGTGGCACCGTGGCGTTTGTGAGTGATGGACAAGCGGTGTGGCGAAAATAAAAAAAGGTGCTGGCCGTCACGCCAGCACCGTCAATGTATCGTGGCTATTTGTTTTTCAAGCCACGCAATAACTTTTTTGTAGTCTGAAACAAGGATCTGGTGCCGGAGCACGAAGGGTAGGTAGTACTCTCGTGTCTCCGTTACCTTCATCACTACTTTCTTGCGCGGTATGATGTCGCACGAAAGACTCATGAGGTTGTCGAGACGGTCGGGAAGCTTCGTTTCAAACAACACCCGTTGGCGCGCAAGATCACGGAAGCGCTGGTGGTAGATGCGGTGCGCCTCATCACTTGAACGCCCTTCCTTGGTGCGTGGCGCGGACACCGCCGATACAATTGCCTCTACACCGTAGTTGAACTCGCGCTCCACAAACTCGCTCGTCCATATACCAAGCTCTTGTTCTTCATCAAACTCTCGGTTGTCGTGCAACAGACACGCAGTCAGCGTGTGCGCATCGCGCACCCCGACACGTTCAAGCGCAATAAGCGCGACGCGGCGCGGGTGTTCGATATACGGTTCTCCACGCAGTCGGCGCACGTCTGCAAACAGTTCCTCAGTCAAATCATGCGCTTTCACGATCATTGCGTATTCAGCACTTTTCTTTAGAAAGTGCCGCCGCACGTGCTTCAGAAACGCTTCTCGACTTTCGGCGTTCTCGAGGAACGCCATTCGGTGCGGGTAAAACCCGTATGCGACCATGGCAGCCTCCTTGGTTTGTCTATCTGTAAATGTGCAACTGGCCTCTCTATAGCACGGGCCGTGGGTATACACAAACCCCGAGCCGGGCCTCGCCCGGCTCGGGGTTTGTGCGCCAAACCTAAATCAGCCCGGCCTTTTTTAGTGTTGCGTACGCGCCGTTTTTCTTGATGTGGCGCATGCCTTTCACGGAAACAGATGCCGTTATGGTCTTGCCAAGCTCCGCTACGAAAATGCGGCGCCTTTGCAAATTCGGCTGGCGCCGCGTCTTGCCCGTCGGGTTAAATTGCGTCGCACGCGTGCGGTTTGAGTACCGCCCACCGACTTGGGAGGTCTTGCCTGTAATGTCGCAAATGCGTGCCATAGTGCTGCGCATGGTACCATGCAAAGATAGCGATATGCAACTCGTCGACAGCAACACACTTTTCTTTATACTCATCCTCATATTTTCGGTTATCGTGCACGAGGTGGCGCACGGGTATGCGGCGCATTCGCTCGGTGACCCGACCGCACGACTTGCAGGTCGTCTCACCCTAAACCCCATACCCCACATAGACCTTTTCGGGTCGATACTCATCCCTGCATTTCTTGTGCTCACCAACGCAGGAATTCTTTTTGGGTGGGCGAAGCCGGTACCGTACAATCCATACAATCTAAAAAATCAGCGATGGGGCGAAGCACTCGTCGCGTTTGCTGGGCCGGGTACCAATCTGCTCATTGCGGTCATTTTCGCATTCATCGTCCGATTTTTCGGCACACTGCTTTCGCCGCAGGCACTGTCTCTTGCCGGGGCTATCATCCTCATAAACTTATTCCTCGGTCTCTTCAACCTCATTCCTATTCCGCCCTTTGACGGCTACACCGTGCTCTCTCGCGCCTTGTCGTATCGCCACGCGTTTGCTTTGCGCGCGTTCGAGCAACGCGTCCGTTCTTGGGGGCCGGTTGGACTTCTTGTTGTGCTATTCCTATTTATCACACTCCTTTCCGGCCCGTTTGCAAACCTTGTCTTCTTGCTTTTCCACCTGCTCGTGGGAGGATAAGCGCACGTCTCGCGCCGCGAAAATCCAATACGCGCTTATTTATCAGTCTAAAATAACACTATGGCAACCGAAAAAGCACCACAATCAACACTTAAAAACCTCTGGACTATCGCGACCATATCTTCGGCCATCGACAAGGACAACAACACCCTTTCTCTCTTTGATATTCTCGAGGAGCTGACGCTCCAGGTGAGCGGGAGCATGCCCGAGCGCACGGTTATTCCCGTTAACCACCACCTTCTGAGCCTTTGGGAGCGCGAGGAGACCGGCACCCCGCTCACGCTCAAGTTTAAGGTGGTGCTGCGCGATCCGATAGGGAATATTCTGCACGAAAACCAGGCGGAAGTGGTCATGCAGGCGCCACACAAGCGCGCGCGTTTCCGCGCACAATTCAACGGCTTCCCAGTGAGTGTCCCTGGCATTTACCGCTACGAAATAGTGAGTCTTGAGCCGGAAAAAACGGGCGCGGAAATCCTCGGCGGGGTTGCCATAGAGGTCAAAGTGGCTCGTCAACCAATCAAAAGTCCGTACAGCCCGAGCTAAGAGCCCAAAAGCAGTGTTTTAGGCATGTTTTGCCAGCGCAGGAGCTCTTTAGAATACATTTTTGAAAAATTGCCATATTGACAGCGATTGTGAGGGGTAGAGAATGAATGCACCACAACGCTTGGGGCGCTGGTTGGTTACTCTCTTATAATAAATAGTAAAAACCTATGAAGAAAAGCTCGCTTCTACTTCTATCTGTTCTCACTACGCGCACGGCTCGCATCGTCGCGCTATCCCTTTCTGTCTCCGCCATCGCCATGGGCGGATTTTTTATTAGCCAGGCGTATGCATCATCAACAGTGAACGTTATAACGTTCGATAAACCCATTAGCGGAAGCTATGTGCGCGGTACAACTGCACTTGCTTGGCAGTTCACCCAGACGGTATTTTCCAGTACGGCTAATCTGACATACTCAAGCAACTTCTCGTCTTGGCAGAATAATGTCATTGGATCATCGATCGCGACGACAACACTTAATTATGATTGGCCGACAGTAGACATTCCAAATGGCACATACGAAGTTCGTTTAGAGGATAGTCTAAATAATAGCGGTACTTCTGCAACGTTTAATATAGACAACACGCCCCCCACAACAACGCTCGCGACAACGACGTCCCCAGACCCGACAACGGGTTGGTACAACAACACAAGCGGATACACGCCGCCCCAAATCACACTCACCTGCACCGACAACTTGAGCGGCTGCTTAGAAATTGTGCAGAATTGGTACAACGCGACCTCAAGTGCGCTTGTCGCGTCCGCGACAACAACTGGTGCGACTGCAACGATAGACCCGAGTTCCATCCCGCAAGGCGACAACATTCTGGTCTACTACTCAGAGGACAACGCGGTTGATAAACATGGTGTGCACAACGTCGAGAAAGCGCATCAGGCAGAGTTCAAAGTAGACACCCAAGCCCCAAGCATCTCTTCCTACACACTCAACGGCAAGGCCGCTGACGCCTATCTCAATCCGAATCTCCCCAACGCCTCAACGACGATCACCCTTACCGCAAACGAGCCGGTTGATTGGTCTTCTATACAAATGGTCAACGCTAGTGGAAGCTCGGTAAAAACGTTTACCGTCAGCTCAACTTATGACGGGACGAATTCCGCAACGGTAACTTGGGATGGTAAGACTGCCACCAGCACTGCTTCTGAAGGTATATACACCATCAAGGCGCATATTATCGATCTACATGGGAATGATGTTAAAAATATTTCTCTCACACTGTACACCATTACGATTGACACAACGCCGCCAACCCTCACCCTTTCTTCTCCCGTGGCGAATACCGTGTACGAGAGCAAAACGGCCAACGGTAACACAACAGCAAGCACGACCGCTCTTGATTTCACCGCCTCTGACGCCAACCCGCTCACGTACACTTATTCTATTGACGGCCACGCGACCACGAGTCCAGCGACGGCTCAAAATGGCGTGCCTACGACCGCCGCTCTTTCCGGTTCCGGCCTCACCGACGGGCAGCACACACTCGTCGTGACGGTGACCGATGGCGCGGGTAATAGCGTCTCCTCGGCGCCTGTCTCGTTTGTTTTTGACAACAACAAAACGCTCACCGTGAGCAATCAAGCAAGCGACAACGCCGACTTCAGCTCTATCGGCGCTGCGGTCGCGGCTTCTGACGCGGCAGGGCTCTCGGGCGAGGCAATCAGTGTCTATAAAGGCACTGGTTCGTACGCCGAAAACGTCACGCTTGATAACCCATTCACGCTTGAAAGTCAGAGCTCTTCTAACGAAGCAGTAATTAAGGGCACGGTAACGATTCCTTCCACGGGAAGCGGTACCACCGTGCAGAACCTCTCATTTACGAACCCAGGTGCGAGCACGGCACTCGTTATTAGCGGCGCAAGTAATGTAAGGGTCGCTAGCAGTACGTTTAACGGTATCGGTACTGGTACTGCAACGGGGAACATTCAAGCAATAGACGTAAATAGTAGCGGAGGTACTTCAATGTCGGATATCACCATCTCTGGTAACACAATTACAAATGTTGGGAATAACAGCAACGGTAGTTCAAAAGGCATCTACATTGGCGACTCGACCGGCTCAAACACGATCTCGAACGTGACAATTGATGGGAATCAAATCTCAAGCATAACTGCCGATAATTCGAACAAAGGCGCCTATGGTGTTCTGGTGAATCATGCAACTTCGGTCACGGGCGCAACAACCGGACTACTCATTCAAGACAACACCATCTCGGGACTCAATGGCCTGTGGGCACACGCAATTGGTCTTGAAGGCAACACGCCGAGCGCAGTCGTGACAGGGAACATCATCAGTGGTCTCACTGATAACAAAGATGGTACCGACGACGTGGGTGTTATGTTGCAAGACGATGGTGGCGTGTCGACGGTCACTATATCTAAAAACCAATTCGCGTCTGACATCATCGGCGTAGGAAACGCGACGACCACTTTGACCGCGACCACAACCGCTACGGGTAACTGGTGGGGGAGTATCCAAGGTCCGAAAACTTCTGCATACGCCACGATTAGTAATCCTTATGGAGATGGTGCTTCTGTGTACGGTCCGGTCTCTTATACACCGTGGTGCACCGACTCGTCATGTTCGTCGACTGGTAGCGCGCCAACGGCAGTTGTAACTAATCCTCCCCATAATCCAACAAATGTTACAAGTCCTCGTTTTACCGTTGGCTCCGCCACTTCTTCAGCCAGTACGGTTGTGTATTACAAATATCAGCTTGACGGGTATCCGTGGAGTGCAGCGACCTCAACGAGCGTTGCCATCGCAACATCAAGTCTTGCCGACGGCTCACACACACTGAACGTCCTTGGCCGCGACCAGGCAGGCAACTGGCAAACGACGCCGACCACGTACACGTGGACGATTAATACGACAGCACCAGTCCTCAAGGAAGTCACACCAATTACGACACCGACCGCAAGCACGACGGTGTCGTACGTGTTCAACACAACCAAGCCAGGCAGCCTTGCTTACGCAGGCAGCTGCAACAACGGCTCGCTCAGAAGTGTGAGCGCCGAAGGTAACGCAACGACGACCTTTAGTTCGCTTTCTGATGGTCTGTACAACTCGTGCACCATTACCGAGACGGATAACGCAGGGAACACGAGTAACGTGCTTACTATCGCGCCCTTTATCATTGACACGACACCGCCTGTTATTAACGTGGGGCCGGCTATCATCGCGAGCACTACCGTAACCGAAAACGCAACCGCCACAGACGCGCTCTCGGGTGTCGCCTCCACCACATGGACGCAAGTAGCTGGCCCGGGCACGGTTACCTTCGGCTCGCTGCATGCGACAAGCACAACGCTTACGGCAAGCATCGACGGTCTCTACACGCTCCAACTTGCCGCAACCGACAAGGCGGGCAATACGAGCACGGCAACGCTGAGCTTCACCTGGGATACCGTACCCCCCACAATTACCGCTCCGGCAAACATCACGAAAGAGGCAACGGGATCTTTGACGCCGGTTACTCTTGGCACGCCCACGGTCTCTGACAACCTATCTACCACAACCGGTTCAATAAAGGTTACGAATGACACGCCGTCTGCATTTCCGGTTGGTACCACGACGGTCACCTGGACGGCAACGGACGCGGCAGGCAACAGTGCGAGCACGACGCAGGAAGTGGGTATCATAGACACAATACCGCCAACTATCTCCGGCACACCTGCAAATATTACTGCCGAGGCAACGTCATCTCTCGGTGCGTACGTGAGCTGGACGAGCCCGACCGCGACCGACGTCGTTGATGGAACCGATACGGTAAGCTGTCTTCCAGCATCTGGCTCGCAGTTCAATCTCGGCACGACGACCGTTTCTTGTAGCGCGACCGACCACGCGGGCAACACAGCGTCAACAACCTTTAAGGTGGCGGTGCGCGACACGACACCGCCCATCATCGCGTCGCACGCTGACATTACCGTCACGGCCGATCAGCTCGGCGGCAGTAAAGTGACGTACACCGCGCCTAACTCGACCGACGCAGTTGATGGCACGGTGGCGGCAACGTGTGCACCGGCTTCCGGCACGCTCTTTCCGGTAAACGCGACCACGACCGTGACCTGCACCAAGACTGACGCACACGGCAATGTCGCAACACCGACCACCTTCACGGTGACGGTCAATCCAGGTCCGCTCGTGCAGCTCGGTATTACCGCTGCGCCAACAAACCCCACCACTGCAAATGCAAGCACCATTACCGTTAGCGGCCAAGACCAGTACGGCAACACGGTGCCGAGCGACAACTCAACAATCGCCGTTCTTTCCACCGATGGTGGCGGGACATTGGGCACGACGCTCTTGACGCTCGTGAACGGTGCGTCAACAACCGAGCTCACGAGCACACAGCCGGGCACCGTGCACGTGAACGCCGCAAGTAGCCCACTCACACCAGCACAAACGACCGTGACATTCACGGGCGCGACGGTGCCGGACACCACGCCGCCAATTATCTCAAGCATACAGTCAACAAACATTGGCACGAGCACAGTGACGATAACGTGGCTCACAAACGAGAACGCGACGTCCCAGGTGGAGTACGGTACGACGTCAGGCTACGGTACTTCAACTGCCGTCGACTCGACACTCACCTCTTCCCACAGCGTGACGCTCACCGGCCTCACACCAAACACGACGTATCACTTCCGCGTTAAATCAGCCGACGCATCGAACAATCTCGCAACCTCGGTCGACAACACGTTCACGACGGCAGTCGACAACAATACTGCGGTACTCGCCGTAAACGGTATCGACGCGACAAAGACCTACGCCATCGCCGACGACACCTTTGGCAATGGCTGGGCGTGGACCTTCCACGTGACCGTTCCGACGACTGAACAGTATCTCTCGATGAAGTTCAACGATTTCCTCGGTGCGCCAAGCGGCACTATTCCGGTCGCGGGTAACGTGCGTTTCTACTCACTGCAATCATCTGACGCAAACGCGACGACGAGCGCAATTACGATTGCCGGCCCCGGTGCCTACAGCGCGCCAATGCACCTCACGGGCGACCTGGCACCAGGCACGGCTGGACGACAGGTAGATATTGTGGTAGAAATGCGTGTGCCGACCGGCACTACAGGGGGCTCCTACTCGACCAGCTATGGCATCCAATCGACCAGCACGCCGCCGGTAATTCCTTAATAGATATATGAAAACACTCACTACACTCATCACGAGCGTTGCGTTTCTGGCGCTGGCAGCTCCGGCAATGGCGTCTACGGTGAGTGGAACGCTATCGACGGGTGTCTCGACGGGTATTTCAGGTATCGTGGACGCGGGTGTCTCTGCAAGCGTTCCGCCTGGAACGTATGCAAGTACGCAGAGCGTCGCGCTCTCGGCGAGCGGTTCTGACAACATCTACTACACGGTGGATGGTTCGTCACCAGCATGTGCTCCCACGACGGGAACGCTGTACGCTGGAGCGATTACCGTTTCTAGCTCAGAAACCATTCGCGCGGCTGCGTGTTTCGGCACCGTCGCGTCGCCAGTAGGCGTCTTCGCGTACGGCATTAATATTCCGACGCCCTCTTCTTCTGGGGGTGGAAGTAGCGGTGGCGGAGGAGGCGGTGGTGGGAGCAGTGGCGGCGGAAGCGTCATTACAACGCCGACAACTGCTACCACAACGCTTGTAGGCGACATTAATGGCGACGGGCAGGTGAACGTGCTGGACTTTAACACGCTCTTGGTGCAGTGGGGAGAGACAGGCAGCAACCTTTCTGCCGATCTCAACCACGATGGCGTTGTTGACGTGCTCGATTTCAATTTACTCATGGCTCACTGGACAGCTTAATTACTCATGACTCGTATGAACCGAATATTCTCAGTAGGGGCGCTCGTGCTTTCCTTTGTATTACCAGCCGCCGCGTTTGCGGCGTCAGTCGGGCTTTCTCCGGCATCGGTTTCAGTGAAGCCGGGCGAGGTATTCACCGTAACAGTGCTTGCAAACCCTGCGGGTGCGCATGTGTACACGGTGCGCGCAAATATTTCTTTTAACCCGTCACTAGTGTCGGTAACCAACTTTGCGTTCGCACCGAAATGGATCCAGCTTACGCAACCTGGCTATGACGCGATCGACAATACCAATGGTTCGCTCATAAAAACTGCCGGTTACCCAGGCGGAATCACGAACCCAACGGTGCTTGGCACTGCGACTTTCACCGCGAAGAAAGCGGGTACGGCGGCTATTACGGCAACCAACCAGTCGCTCTTGCTTGATGCAAACGGTAAAAACGCGCTCTCTGGCACACAGGGTCTGGTGAGTGTGGTAGTAACTGTACCGCCCACCCCCACACCAGCTCCGAAGCCAAAACAAACTGCCGCAACGACCCAGACGGCCTCGGTTGTGCGTGCTGTCGCGTTTGGTGCGACCGCAACGGCATCGGCGTCTGCCAGCACCACTGCAGCTTCCACTAGTGTGGCAACTGCCCCCGCCGCGACATCTGCGCCCGCCACAGCCGCGACCAGCAGCAGCACCTCCGGCGGAAGCTCGTCGCTACCTATTGTGATAGTCGTTATTGTTATTGCACTTCTCCTTGCTCTCTGGTGGATGAATAGCAAGCGCACTCCCAAAACCCCGTCCGCGTAAGAAAACGGGTATGGAGTGAAAACCCCGCGCGCCCCTGGCGCGCGGGGTTTTCACGTGGTTGCGTTTCCGCGTCCATTCCTATATAGTGCTCCCAACCCCCGCGTGGGGATTTTACGTTCGATATGTCTACCATCAACCAACTTTCAAAGAAACATCGACAGAGTAAAACAAGGAAGAGCAAGGTCCCCGCGCTTTCGCGTGGCTTTAATGCGCTCAAGAACCGCCCAGCGTACTATGCGTCGCCCTTTAAGCGCGGTGTGTGCACTAAAGTCACCACGAAAACTCCTCGCAAACCAAACTCTGCTATTCGTAAAATCGCTCGCGTGCGTCTTACCAACGGCATGGAAGTAACGGCGTACATTCCGGGCGAGACACACAACCTGCAAGAGCACTCGGTCGTACTTTTGCGCGGCGGTCGTGTGAAGGACATCGGCGTGCAGTACACAGTCGTGCGCGGGAAACTCGACGCTGCCGGTGTCGACAAGCGCCGCCGCGGGCGCTCGCGCTATGGTGCAAAGAAGCCACGCGAATAATTTTTATGCGACACCCAATTAAGAAACCGCGCACCTGGAAGCCAGACCTTACGTATGGGTCGGAGACACTGACGCGCTTCATAAACGCGGTCATGTTCGACGGTAAGAAAGACACTGCGCGCACCGTGGTCTATGCTGCGCTCGCACGCATAAAAAAAGATGAACTCGATCCACTTGAGACTTTTGAAACCGCAATTCGCAACATTTCGCCGTTGATGGAGGTGCGCTCGCGCCGTGTCGGTGGCGCAAACTACCAGGTGCCGCGCGAGGTACCCCAGCAGCGCCGTCTCGCGCTTGCGTTTCGTTGGCTCATCAATGCCGCGCGCTCGAAAAAAGGAAAGCCAATGGCAGAGAAACTCGCCGAGGAGATCATGCTTGCCGCCAAGAACGAGGGTGAAGCCGTGAAAAAGAAAGACGACATGCACCGCATGGCCGAAAGCAACAAAGCATTCGCCCACTTTGCGTGGTAGAACATCTGTAGGAAGATGCAAACCACCCGCGCGCCACAGGCGCGCGGGTGGTTTGCTATACTGCGCCTATGACACTCACCCTCGCCAGCACTGCGTTTGCTCACGCGGGACGTATTCCAAAGAAATATACGTGCGATGGCGAAAACGTGTCTCCACCGCTCACCATTTCGGGGGTGCCAAAGGGCACCGTGTCACTTGCGCTCACCATGGAGGATCCCGACATCCCACAGTTTGCAAAGGAGAAATTTGGCATTGATGTTTTTGACCACTGGACGCTCTTTACTATTCCGCCGAGCACAACTGAGATAGCTGAAGACGCTTCCTCGGTGGGGAAGGAGGGCGTCACTACGAGCGGGAAGACCGGCTACACCGGCCCGTGTCCGCCGCCCGATCACGAACCCAAAGAGCACCGCTACTTTTTCCGTCTCTATGCGCTTGATGCCGAGCTCTCGCTTGTCGATGGCGTGACCAAGGACCGCGTGCTTGCCGCTATAAAAGGGCACGTCCTTGCCACCACAGAGCTCATGGGTACCTACACCCGCGCAGTGTGAGGGACGTCAGACGTTCCTCCCTCATTTGCCTGTCCACGTGTTTGTGCTGTGTACGAGAAACTGCGTACGTTTTATCCACACGACAGCGCCCCGGCGCGCCATTTGTGTGCTTTACTAAACTAAACATGTCTCCTTTACACATGCGCTACTCATCGCAACATGTACTCGCAACAACTGCTTGATTACATTAGTGCACAACGAAAAGCGGGTGCCGAGCGCGGCGTTATAGTCGAGACACTGCGTACTGCTGGGTGGAGTGAAAACGATATCAACGCCGCTCTCGTTGCAGAGGGGGTGCCAGCACCACCCGCACCGGTGCCAACGCTACCGCCCGAACAAGCGCCAGCAGCAACCGCCGTGGGAGCGGGCTCTCCGACACCAGAGGCAAACACACATCGTTCGTGGGCGCGTCTACTTACCATAGGGGTTTCGGTGCTTGTTCTTGTTGTGCTGGTTGCAGGCGTTGCCTATGCTTATGTAGAGAAGATAGGACCGTTCTCAAGCCCTCCGTACACTGAAAACAATCTGTTCTCTGGACTACTCACCAAGGCGGCACTCATACGCACATCCACGTATGAAGCATCCTCAACGCTTATCATGGAGCCGAGAGAGGCAGACGCGAAGCCGTTCACCTATCAGCCACCAAGCAAACAACTCATTGCAGAGTACACAAACGATGCGCAGCGCGCACAATCTGTGTCAAATATCCTTATGCAGCTTCAGTATGCAACACGCTACCCAGCATCGTTACTACAGCTACAGAGACAGAACAACTCGCACCTCTACAATCCTGTATTTTCGATATCGATAAATGATCCCGTAACAAACAAACCCTACGACTACACGCTTACTAACGGCGGTAAGAATTTTGCCCTGAGCGTTACGTTTCAAACGAGTGATGCGATACAGGCCATTCAGAGAGAATATGGATATTCAGCCACCAACACGCCCATTACGGGACAAACGGTCACGTTTACCAAAAATAGCCCCACATACTACTACCTCTCATCGACCCCTCCCAAACCGTTTTTTGTACAGATGCAAGATATGGCGAGCTACTTTCCTCCGCAATTAGCTGTCGCGTTTTCTTTAGGTGCCACAGTGGATTGGGCACACAGCGCAGACTGGAAATTCAATCTTTCCGCATCGGGAGACTTTGGTGATCTCACGTATAAAGTTGGTGGAGATGCCCTAAAGAAAGATGGCGTGTACTACCTGCGCATCAACGACATTCCTGGCATAGTCGGCATGCTCGCCGACTACAAAGGAAAGTGGATTAAGTACGATCCAGCAACGGCGACGACAACAGCTACCGCATACCCCATTTCAGAATTGTCGAGCATTACATCCCAGCTCCCACAGGCGGAGAAAGACTACAAGAAGCAGCGGGCTGCCTATACCAAACTGCTGCTCATGGCGGCAAACATAGCTGACAGCGTGCACCTTATGCATTTCAAAACACCGCCTGTGGTCGACCACGTCAACGGCCGCACGCTCTATCGGTACGAGTTAGTACTCAATAAGGATGCGATAGTACCGTTTTATACAAAACTGCTTGCCGCGGCAAAGCAAGACCCTGATCTTGCCAACGCGCCGTTCGTTACCGACACGGGCCTCATTAATTACCTGAAGAGTCCTGAGTTTGACAGCGTTTTTGCGTACTATAACGAGAATACCGCACTTACGTTGTGGGTTGACCCGCAAGGATTCCCCGCGCAGCTTAGTTACAGTATTCGCTTTGTACCGCCAGACACCGCCACCGCGCTGAAAGATAAACAAGCACGTCTCACGTTTACGTTGAACATGTCGCGCATTAATCAGCCAGTAACCATTCAGGCCCCGTCCGGAGCCAAGACCGTCGAGCAGCTTGTCGGGACAAGCACGCCTGGCGGCATAGGTCTATAGAGAACGCGCGGTCCGTACGGACCGCGCGTCAATGTATTGTTGGACTGTCCGATTGAAAATCGGGCTCTTCAAACCCAAGCGCTCGGAGCGAATCAGCGAGTATGTATTCGGTTTTTGATGCCCAAATGCTTCCATCGTCAAACATAATGAAATTCCAAGCGCACCCATCATCCTCGTCCAAAAAACAAACAAAGAAATAGCCACTCTCTTCGGGGAAGAGGTGACGAAACGCTTCGAACGCCCGCTCCTTCAACTGTGTGAAAGAGTAGATTTCGAGTACGAGTTTCTCCTCACTCATGGGCAACTCCCCCAGTTCCTACTGTCTCACTGCATATTACGTGCGTATTACCAATACCGCAAACGCACGATCCGCGGCACCGACGCATGAGAGAAATAAGATTGCCACGCAATCGAGCGGATTACGGCACAAAGATTGCATTTTGCTGGATTTGAGCTATTCTACAAGCAACGCTTTCGGCGGGTTTTTATTTTTATTATCACGCTCTATGAATCGAGACTATCCACTGGAGAAAGTACGCAACTTCGGCATTATTGCCCACATCGACGCTGGTAAAACCACCACCAGTGAACGCGTGCTTTTCTACACGGGCTCTCAGCACAAAATCGGCGAGGTGCATGAAGGCGAAACCACAACAGACTGGATGGAGCAGGAGCGCGAGCGCGGCATCACTATCACCGCCGCTGCTATCACTTGTTTCTGGAGCAAGACCGAGCAGAAAGACAAAAAGGACCTCTCGAAAAAATTTCGCTTCAATATCATCGATACGCCAGGGCACATTGACTTCACCGCCGAGGTGCAGCGCTCCATGCGCGTTTTGGACGGTGCAATCGTCGTATTTGACGGTGTCGCCGGTGTTGAGCCGCAGTCAGAAACAAACTGGCGCTACGCGGATGACGCAAACGTGCCGCGCCTGTGCCTCATAAACAAGCTCGATCGCACCGGTGCTTCGTTTGAACGCTCGTACCAGAGCATTCTCGACCGTCTCTCAAAAAAGGCCGTGCGTATGCAAATTCCTATGGGCGAGGAAGGGGCGCACGAAGGGGTCGTGGATCTCCTCACAATGCAAGCGTACACGTTTACCGGAAACATGGGCGAAGACGTGGTGCCTGTTCCAGTCCCGGAACAGTTAAAAACTGACGCCGAGAAATATCGCGCCGAGCTCGTTGAGCGCATCGTCGAACAAGATGAAAACCTCATGAGCGCGTACCTCGAAGGCAACGAGCCGCCGCTCGCAGACCTTAAGAAGGCGCTGCGTAACGCAGTCATTGCAAACGAAGTATTTCCTGTATTCGCTGGCTCGGCGCTCAAAAACAAGGGCGTGCAGCTTGTGCTTGACGCTGTTGTTGACTATCTCCCCTCACCGCTTGATCTGCCGCCCGTGAAAGGCATTGACCCAAAAACAAGCGGAGAAATTGAGCGCAAGCCCTCTGACGACGAGCCGTTCACCGCGCTCGCGTTTAAACTCCAGACGGATCCATTCGTCGGCGCACTTACGTTCTTCCGGGTATACGCGGGCACACTCGAAGCCGGCTCGTATATATACAACGCCAACACGGGCACGAAAGAGCGCGTTGGTCGCATTGTGCGGCTCCAGGCTGACAAACGCGAAGAGGTGAAGAAAGTCTTCACGGGTGAAATAGCCGCTGCCGTAGGACTGAAAGACACGAAGACCTCGCACACGCTTTGTGACGAAGCACACCCTATTGTGCTTGAGGAGATTCACTTTCCGGAACCGGTCGTTTCGCTTCGCATTGAGCCGAAAACCAAAGCCGACCAAGAGAAGCTCGGTATTGCGCTCAGGAAGCTCGCCGACGAAGACCCCACGTTCCGTGTCTCTACCGATGATGAGACCATGGAGACGATCATCGCTGGCATGGGTGAGCTGCACCTGGACATTCTCGTTGATCGCATGAAGCGCGAGTTCAACGTCGAAGCAAACGTTGGTAAACCGCAGGTAGCGTACCGCGAAACGATTAAAAGTACTGCCGAAGTGGAGAACAAGTACATCAAACAGACCGGTGGTCGTGGACAGTACGGCCATGTGAAAATCCGCATCAAGCCGCTTGAAGAATTGCCTGAAGGTGCAAAGATTCCAAATAACACGAAGCGCGAAGACCACTTTGAGTTCATCAACAGCATTAAAGGAGGCGTGATCCCACAGGAATACATTCCGGCAGTGGAAAAAGGCATTCGCGAGGCGTTGGACCGCGGCATCTTGGCTGGCTACCCCATGGTAGACGTCTCTGTCGACCTTTTTGACGGTTCGTATCACGACGTCGACTCATCCGAAATCGCATTCAAAATTGCCGCCTCACAAGCTTTTCAGGAAGCGGCGAAGCAAGCGAAACCAGTTTTACTCGAACCGATTATGCGCGTCGAGGTGGTGGTGCCCGAGGAATTTATGGGCGACGTTACCGGTAACCTCTCGGGCAAGCGCGGTGCCATTGAAGGTATGGAAGACCGCGGTATGAGCAAGGCCATCCACGCGAAGGTGCCGCTTGCAGAGATGTTTGGCTACACCACAACACTGCGTTCCATGACCGAGGGTCGCGGTTCCATGACCATGGAGTTCGACCACTATGAGACCGTGCCGACCAACGTTGCGCAAGATATCATCGCGAGCCGTAAGTAAAACTCAGTAAAAGCATAAAGAATGCTTCACTCTCTGTCTCGGTAGGGCATCTCTTATTTATTTATGACGCAATACGCACGCGCTCAAGCTCGGGGAGCAGTTTCTCATAAAGCCGCTCAATCAGCTGCAGAAGGACAAGCACCTCGTCGCGATTTTGTTTGAGTACCCCAAGCTTAAATACATACGTTTTCACGCCGTAGCACTCGAAGCCAAATTCTTTGTATCCTTCCATAAGCATTGCCATAGCATCGGGTTGCAGTATTTCAAGTGCCTCTATCTCCTCGCCTTGCGGCACATACACGGAAAATTCTTTATTGAAATCACCCTCCACGGTGAGCGGCTTCGTATCTGACGGTTTCCAAACAAGCGCTGGGTCGATCGTCATAAGGGACGTATGCGGTCGGATGAGAAGATGAGGCAGTTGATGCTGTACCTCAATCTCACCGACAATGTATTGTATTTGTTCTTGATACCTGCCCAAGCCAACGATGAACGAGTAGTTATACAGCCGTAACGCAGCATCTTTGTATGTTCCAGAAAGCACATGCGAAAGTGCTCTGTCATGTCCGCGCTCAAAAAAGCTGCCTGATACTGTTCCGGTAGATGCAGAGGGCGCATACGTAAACCCAAGCGAGTCAGCTAATTCGGTGAAAAACAATTTCTGCATTCTGAAATACACACGCAAATATAAGACGATGGGAATGAGTAGCGGAAGAAGAAAGAGCAGTAACAGAATAACTGTCTCGGTGTTCGTATCTGCTATGGCGGCTAGATCATTTGCCGAAGCTACCCACCAAGCCGCGCTTTCAAGCAGAAGCATAGCTGCTACAGCCATGAATGTGTGCATGGGGCGCCGCTGCAACAAATAGCGCCAAGTGCTGCGCTGTACGCTAAGCACGGGCTCGTCCTGTTTGCGGGCGCCTGTATTTTTTGGTGGCGACGCGGACGGGACGCGAGACGACATATCCATATATCCTTTATAGTAGCAGGTAGCAGCAGAATGCTCCGAGGTGTCGAACCGTGTTGTCCACAGCGACTTCTTGACAAGTACTTGAGCTACGGTGTGGTCACGTTATACAAAATAACTCTCTATTCATGAAACAAATTTCTCGCGCGCTCGTGCTCCCTGTGTTGTTCCTTGCTTTTGCCACCCCCGCCTTTGCGGCGACCAACACCCCGACCGATTACGACATCATGAGTGCCTGTTTTGGCCAAACGCCCACAGCCGGTAGTGTTTGTGCCAAGGCAGATTTCGATGGCGATGGCATCGTTAATATCGCTGACCTAGCAGCATTCAAGAGTGCCATAAAATACGATATCAATGGTGACGGGGCCGTAGATCTGTCCCCCAACGGCGCGGACGCCGCTGCGCTACAGGCCTGTTTTGGCCAAACGCCCACGGCCGGTAGTCCGTGTGCTAAAGCCGATCTAAACGGTGACGGGATGGTGAATTTTGCTGACCTAAGCGCGTTTAAGGCCGCAAGCAAATACGACTTAAACGGCGACGGGGAAATAACGTTCAATAACACGAGCGCGCCGGTCATCACCAATATTGTTAACGACGCAACGCCGAACGTGAACGTGACGATTTCTGGCACGAACTTCGATCCGGCCTCGAACACCGTTACTATTGGTGGAACAAGTAGGAACTTGCCATCTTTCAACGGGACGAATATCAACTTCCAGATGACGGACTTCGGTCTTAGTGCTGGCAGTTATTCAGTACAGGTCACCACTTCAGCTGGTGCAAGTAATGTATATCAGGCGACCATCACGAATTCCCCGGCGAGCACGGGTCTCAAAATAGCGCTTTTGCCGACGTCGCCGAACGGCACCACCCTCTTTCAGGGTCAGAGTGGCGCTGATCTCGCGGACTTCGTGTTCTCGAATCCAAGCTCAGTTCCGATTACTGTGACCAGTCTTGCTTTCAACCGTATCGGCGCTTCGAGCGACTCGGCGATGACAAACGTGTACCTCTCGCACAGCGGTACGCGCGTGACGGGGTCTAGTGGAGTTTATAATTCCCAATTTTCGTTCACAGATGGGGCGGGCCTCTTCACGGTCCCGGCGGGGGGTACGTATTCGGTTTCGGTTCTTTCCGACATCGCGAACAGCGCCTCATCTGGTCAGCAGATCGGCGTGGCACTCGCTTCCGTTGGTTCTTTTGGCGCTATTGATCCCTCGGTCAACTTCCCAATTAATGCCGGTTATCAAACAATTTCAACCCAAACACCTGCCCCCGCCATCACCTCCGTCTCGCCTACGAGTGGTTCTACAAACACAGCCGTCACTCTCTATGGCACGAACCTTCAAGGGGCCACACAGGTACGGTTCTACAACACAAGCGGACAATTTGTCGCAAGCCAGAACGTTACGTCCGTTTCCTCTGACGGCACACACGTAACGTTCATTATCTCAGGTGTCTTCATGGGTATGGAGGGCGCAGGTTCATATCAAATAAATGTGCAATCGCCGAATGGAACAACCAACAGTGAACCGTTTACCGTGACGTCGGAATCTATCCCCACCATCACCTCCACCAGCGCCAAGGCCGCAGGCACGTTCCAGGCGGATGCTGGCGGCGGTTTGCAGGTTTTCGGCACTGGTTTTTCCTCCGGTGCAACGGCGTATATCAACGGGGCACCGGTGACGACCACCTATGTCTCAAGTACTGAACTGGGGGTCAACGTTCCAACCAGCCTCTCTGCTGGCGCGAGCTATCCGATGTATGTTACTGGCGGAGGCGGCACGAGCAACACGGTGCAAATACAAATCTTGAGCAATCTTGCCAATTACCCGCACATCACCTCCACCAGCGCCAAGGCCGCAGGCACGTTCCAGGCGGATGCTGGTGGTGTCCTACAAATTTCTGGCACGAACTTTTCCGGCGCAACAGCGGTATACATTGGCGGAGAACAGGCCACGATTACGAGTAACACCGGGACCTCGATCTTGATCGACGTCCCGAGCAACCTTTCCGCTGGCGTGAGCTACCCGCTCTTCGTTACCGGTCCTACCACCGGTGTGAGCAACACGGTGCAAATACAGATTTTGAGCGTCTTAAACTCGACCCCCACCATCACCTTTGCGCAAGTGCCCGCCGAGAACAACAACGTGCTCCATCCAGGCGAACCAGCACGAGTATTCGGTGCGAACCTTGACCAAGCGGGGTCCATTCCAGTTGAAGTACGATTTATCGCTGCGGGCGCGACAGTCTACTCCGCTGATGTGCCAGGCACCGTGAACGCCGATGGTACGCAAGTGTCCTTTACGGTTCCATCCTTATCGAACGGGACCTACTCACTCCTCGTCTATGCCAGAACATCGTTCGGCACGAATCAGATTTCGGTATCTGTCACAAGTCCGGCTACAGGAAGGATCATCCCGTCAACCACGTTTATGAATTTTCACGTCGTACAAGGCCAGAGCAATCCACCGCCGGTCCCTATGACGCTTACGAACGCAGGTTCGGTACCGGTGGACTACACGCTCAACGTACCTAACCAACCAGCGTGGTTGAACACGAGCTATAGCACCAACACCCTGACGCTTGCCGCGGGCGGTGTCGTGGAGCTTGAGGCGTCAGTGGACGCCACGCAAGTAAATGCGCCGGGCACATACACGGCAACCCTGGTTGTGTCGGGCAATTTTTCAGGCTCACCGCTCAGCATTCCAGTTACCCTAACGATTGATGCGGCACAAAACAGCAGTACGCCAACACCTTCAACTAACGAAAATACCCCACCGACCTCAAATACAAATACGCCAGCTGGCCCGTTCACCCAAAACCTCTGGCGCGGGCAGCATGGGGAAGAAGTGGTACAGCTGCAACAGCTCCTTAATCGCGACCCGAATACGCAAATTGCGGATTCAGGTCCCGGCTCGCCAGGTGAAGAAAATGGCTACTATGGCTACCTGACGCAGTCCGCAGTGCAAAATTTCCAGTGCAAGTACAACATCGTTTGTTCTGGCTCGCCTGACGCCACCGGCTATGGCGTGGTGGGGCCGCAGACGCGCGACGAACTGAACATGCTCTATGACCAGCAGGGCAGTAGCGCAGCAGCGGGTGCGCAGGCGACGAACAATGTTGGCAATTCTAGCGGAACGAACGGTGCGCAAACAAACAACACCACAAGCGCATCCTCGCCCGCACCAACCGCCGCCCAGCTACAGACTCAACTCCAGCAACTTTTACAACTTGTGCTCCAGCTCCAACAACAGCTTGCGCGGCAGCAGGCCTCCCCTAACTAAGCGTAGACGTTGCGTGGGAGAACTGCCGCGGCGGTTTTGTTGACAGGACGTGTGTCTTGTTTATACACTCAGCGATAGCAGCTCATCGATGGGCTGTGATACAGGATTAGATCTTTTTTGAGGAGACCGTCTGATGGAAACGCAAGAAAAAGAACGGCTTACTTTCTGTCGCAGCAACCTTGCAATTCGTGACGATAAGGTTGTTGCCACGACCAATGGATTCTCCACCGCATACGAGTTTGATAGCGCGTTCGTTCAGGGGCGTATGGTGCCGTCGACCGTAGACGGCGTGAAAATCGGCAGATTTGGGTCGGACGTTCTAATACAGCACAATGGAGAGTCCTTCATCACGGACTGGCGTGTGCTTCGGGACGTCGTCATCCTCACCTTAAAAAAAGAGGGATGGAAGTTCATTGACGAGAAGGGAGATTGGGTCTGACGATATCGGATCACGTCCCGCCAAATGGATGCGCGTATGCATTTGGCGGGATTTTTGTTTCATTTGCTTGACCTTTTTGTAGTGGTCGGGTAGTCTTTTTAGTAACGCAATCGTTTACGTGCGGTACATTTTGTATCACACGTAAACGCGGCGGCATTTCCGTCGGCGCACCGCGCGGCGCGTTGGTCATTTATTCGGTCTTTATCATTAATTTTTACAAGACATATGGCAGCAGAATTTGATCGCAGCAAACCGCACATGAACGTGGGTACCATCGGTCACGTTGATCATGGCAAAACCACACTCACGGCAGCTATTTTGAACGTTCTTCTTCTCAACAAGGACAGCGGTTACGGTGCCCGTGCTGAGAAAATTGAGAACATCGACAACGCGCCGGAAGAAAAGGCGCGTGGCATCACCATCGCACTTCACCACTCGGAGTACGAGACGCCGAAACGTCACTACGCACACGTTGACGCTCCGGGCCATGCTGACTACATCAAAAACATGATCACCGGCGCCGCGCAGATGGATGGTGCGGTGCTTGTAGTCGCCGCGACCGACGGCGTGATGCCGCAAACGCGCGAGCACATCCTTCTTGCGAAGCAAGTAGGCGTGCCGCAACTCATTGTTTTTCTCAACAAGGTAGACATGGTGCAAGAGGCCGATCTCATCGACCTCGTAGAAGAAGAAGTGCGCGAACTCCTCACCAAACAGGGTTTTGATGGTGCTAATACGCCGATTGTTCGCGGTTCAGGTCTGAAAGCGCTCGAGGCAACCAAGGCCGATGACGAATGGGCGCTCAAGGTAAAGGAGCTCGTCGACACGATGGATGAGTACTTCCCACAGCCGAAGCGCGATCTCGACAAACCGTTTCTCATGCCGATCGAAGACATCTTCTCGATTGAAGGACGCGGTACGGTGGTCACCGGGCGCATCGAGCGAGGTAAGGTGAGCGTTGGCGAGGAAGTCGAGATCGTGGGTATTAAAGACACGGCAAAAACAACCGTTACGGGCATTGAAATGTTTAACAAACACCTTCAGGAGGGCCAGGCCGGCGACAACGCGGGTGTTCTCTTGCGCGGCACTAAGAAAGAGGACGTGCACCGTGGCCAAGTGCTTGCCAAGCCGGGCACCGTGACGCCACACACCGAGTTTGACGCAGAGGTATACATTCTTGGCAAAGACGAAGGTGGTCGCCACACGCCGTTTTTCACCGGGTATAAGCCGCAGTTCTACATCCGCACGACGGATGTCACTGGCGAAGTGACGCTTCCCGAAGGAAAAGAAATGGTCATGCCGGGCGATACCGTCACGTTCAAAGTAAAGCTCGTCGCACCGGTCGCGCTCGAGGAACAGCAACGCTTTGCTATCCGCGAGGGTGGCAAGACGGTAGGCGCAGGTGTTGTCACAAAGATTAACGCGTAACGCGACGCTTCGAAACAACACACAGACCTTTCCCATCAGCATGGCAACCGCAACGACCAAGAAAACGACAACGCGCAAGACGGCAAAAACAGCCAAGACTGTCGAAGTGCCGGTCGTACCCGAGCACAAGCTGCGCATCCGTGTGCGTGCATACGAGCACAAGGTGCTCGATCTCTCGGTCAAGCAAATCATGGACACCGCTGAGCGCCTCGACGCGCAGGTCGTTGGTCCCGTGCCGCTTCCAACGGAAGTGAAGCGCTGGACGGTGAACCGTTCGACATTCGTGCACAAAAATGCGCGCGAACAGTTCGAAATGCGTATCCACAAACGTCTCATCGACATCATGAACCCTTCGCAAAAGGTTGTGGAGGCACTCACGAACCTCTCACTTCCTTCTGGAGTAACGATTGACGTGAAAATGGTCTGATTTCAGTCTCGAAGAGAAAAAGCAGGCGGCCCGGAAGGGCCGCCTGCTTTTTTCGGAAGAGAAGTCGGCGAGTTAACCAGAGCGTACACAAGACACTGAGCCGTAACCGAAAAATTGACAAAATATATTTTCCGTGTACTATCTGCACCAGACGTTTTTTGTTATCACAATACAGATCTCAGTATCCAAACGAGTACAACGAGGAGGTGCACCGTGAAAGCGACACGAAAGACAGTAGTTGCAGTACTTATGGTGGTCTCGGCCCTGTCTCTTGCGGCCTGCAAGAGCAGCGGGAACTCGGTGGCGTCAGCGAGTAGTGGCGGGACCCAAACGCCCACCACTTCGCCATCGCCATCGCCAACTCCGACCCCGTCTCCAGCGGCAACGTATATTTCTGGTTACATCGTCGGAGGCGCACAGACGGGAGTGACGGTTACCGCCAGTCCCGGGGGTACCGCTGCAACAACCGGCGCAAGCGGGGCTTACACCCTGTCAAACTTGCCGGACGGCACCTACACAATCACTCCATCTGACGGGTCGGGAACCGTGTTCTCGCCGGCCAGCAAGACCGTGACGGTGAATGGTGCCGGTGTGGCGGGTGTAAACTTCACCGCACCAACCCCGCCTCTTACCACGGGGGACATTCTTTTCCCGTGCCTCTACGCGGTGTGCGTAGAAAACTTGGCGACGGGGACATCGAATGTGCTGCTGCAGAACCCCAGTGTAACGGCGTGGCAGCCGCTCACGATTGTTCCCATGCGCGTGGGGATTTCGATTGCCTACGATGGGTCAAATCTCGCTGGCCCTTCCTGGGTGTCGTTTCTTCCGGGCATGCCGTCGCCGCCGCGGGTGTTCATGAACGGAGGGAACATGACGCCCAATTGCTCCGCCATCACTGACGGCCGAAGCTTCGACACCGCAAGTGTCTCGGGTGTTGGCGACATAGCGGTCGTAACAGCCCCCTGCTCGGTCCCAGGAGTAGGGAATAAAACGGACATCTTCATCGTTCAGATGGATGGTTCGGGACACTACGTTCGTGTCACGTCCGATATGGACATCGAGCGATCGCCTGTTTTTGCCGGTATCAACTTGGCAAAGAGTCAGGTGACAGTGCTCTTTGTGGACACCACCACGGGCAACATCATGAAGCAAGTGGTGGACGTCTCTTCAACGAGCACCACGACGCTCGTCGGCGCGCCGACCGTCTTTGCGAAGGACGCAGCTGATGACGATCGGGCATTATCGGTGAACCTAGACTACACCAAGGTCGCCTTCGTGCAGAAGGTGAACGGATTGAATCACCTCATGGTAGAGGCGACCGCGGGGGGTCCGGTGACAGATCTCGGCTTGGGAGACAATCCGTACTGGGATCTCGGGGGAAGCAACCTGATTGAGTACTCGTACAACGGCAAACTGTATGCGGTCAAGCCGGACGGTACGGGGCGGGTTGCGATACCTGTTCCTGGCAACTTGTCGGTGGCGTCGGGCCCCGCTTGGGTGGTGTTCGCCCCTCCGGGAGGCTAATCCAGGAGGCTAACCCAACCCACCAAAGAGCCATAACGCACAGTGCGTTATGGCTCTTTTTTATATCGTGCGCGCCGCCCCACTACATAACTAGCGGCCTGTTTTCTTGCGTATCTGCTCGCCTTCGTGTAGAGTGCTTCCCATAACGCTACGTACTTATCGGGTCGCTCATGCAACTCAGATAAAGACCAATGGCCATTCGCGCAGCGCGATATGCCACTGCGCGTTTTACTTTCACTATAAACCTAAAGCATGGCACACGCCGCGACTGATACCCATACAGATGCCGCAGCCGTTTCCGACGGGGCGAAGAAGTTTATCCTTGCGCGCAAGGAGCGCATGACGCAAATATTCACTGAGGAAGGGCGTGCGTTTGCCGGCACCATACTGAAGGCCGGTCCGGTGACCGTGACGCAAGTGAAGTCCCCCGAAACCGATGGGTACGCTTCAGTACAGGTCGGGTTTGATGCACAGAAGCCAGAGCGGCTCTCCAAGGCGGTACGTGGCCATCTCAAAGACAAGGCGTTTAAAGTGCTGAAAGAGTTTCGTGTGGAGAATCCGACAAACTATACCGTCGGTATGGAAATCTCAGTTGATTCATTTGCTGAAGGCGACAAAGTGCAGATAGCGGGCACCATGAAGGGCCGCGGGTTTGCTGGTGTGGTGAAGCGCCATGGGTTTCATGGCGGACCGCGCACACACGGTCAGAAGCACTCAGAGCGCGAACCAGGTTCTATTGGTGGCTCCGGCGGCCGCGCAGGTGGCCGTGTGGCAAAAGGGCTTCGTATGGCTGGCCGTATGGGCAATACGCGCGTAACCGTTAAAGGACTCAAAGTGCTCGCGGTCGACTCGAAAGCAGGAGAAATCATTATTTCCGGCGCAGTGCCAGGCGCGCGCGGTTCGTTGGTCGAGATTGTGAGCATGTAATGAATTCACGTATGACTACTACAGCAAAAACGACCACGAAGAAAACAGCTACGCCGCGCAGCGTGACTGCCGTGAACGTGAATGAGTCTGCTACAAAAAAACCTGCCGCCCCGCTTTCTGCGCCGGTGTACACGATGGCGGGAAAGCAGGCGGGCACCGTCTCGCTCCCGGAGACCGTATTTGGCGTGCCATGGAAAGCAGACCTTGTGCACCAGGTGGTAACGGCGATGCAAGCAAACGCACGACCGACCGTCGCGCACACCAAAACGCGTGGCGAGGTACGCGGCGGCGGCAAAAAGCCATGGAAACAGAAGGGTACTGGGCGCGCGCGCCACGGATCATCGCGTTCGCCGATTTGGCGCGGCGGTGGCACCACGCACGGCCCACGCGCGGAGCGTTCTTACACACAAAAGATAAACCGTAAAATGCGTGCGGGTGCACTTGCATCCGTGCTCTCCCGAAAGTTCAAGGACGGCAAGGTGCTCTTCGTGGATACGCTTTCTTTCGACGCACCTAAGACGAAAGACGCAAAGGTGGCGCTGGTAGCGATAGCGAAAGCTGCCGGCACGCCGACGCTTGCCACGCGTCGCGCACACGCTGCTCTCATTGCATTTTCTAGCAATGACCTCGCTGCCAAGAAGAGTTTTACTAATTTTGGTAATCTGCTTACGGAGGACGTGCGCAACATAAACCCAGTCGAGGTGTTGCGGTACCAGTATCTGCTTATCGAGAAACCGGCTGAGGCACTCGAGGCGCTTAGTGCGCGCCTGTCGTCCGCAAAGCGTGTTTCATAATTATTATCGTATGGCACTTTTCTCCCGCAATCCCAAGAAAGAAACCAAGGCGAAAAAATCGTCTGCAGCAGCTACCCCGCGTACCAAAACGCGCGAGGCAACCACGGCGATACGCGCGCGCGCTGCAGTGGCACTCACTGCACCGTGGATTTCTGAAAAAGCACTCATCGGCACCGAGAAGGGTGTGTATGTATTTGCCGTTTCGCACGTCGCTACGAAAGGCGACATCGCGCGCGCCATTGAGACCGTGTACAAAGTTGTGCCGCGTTCCGTGCGCATAGTCAATTTGCCGGGTAAGCGCGTCTCGCGTCGTACGACAAGCGGGGTCGCCCTTCGCCCGCGCCGACGCAAGGCGTACGTGTACCTCAAGAAAGGTGACACGATCCAATTTGCCTAATCTTACTCTGTACTCTGTATGAAAACGTATCGACCAACCACCAAAAGCCGCCGACACATGTCGACCCTGCCTTTCCGCAAGACGCTCTCGGGCGATAAGCCCACCAAGCAGCTGCTCGCAAGCAAAAAACGCCAGGCGGGGCGGAACGCGTTTGGACGCATTACCACCCGGCACCAGGGAGGCGGGCATAAGCGCCGCCTACGCGACATTGACTTCACGTACAACAAATTTGACATCCTCGCAACACTCGAGACCATCGAGTATGACCCGTATCGCTCAGCGAACATCGCGCGCGTGCTCTACGCAGACGGCGAGCGACGTTATGTGCTTGCGCCAAAAGACCTGGGGGTCGGCGATACGTTTACCGTTTCTCGTACCGCACCGGTAAAGGTGGGAAACCGCTTGCCGCTCGGGAAAATTCCAGTCGGTACGTTTGTGTACAACATCGAGCTTTCGCCAGCTGCCGGCGCACGACTCGCACGCTCAGCAGGAAACTATGCGCAAGTCGTTGCCCATGACGCAGGGTATGCGCAGGTGAAGCTGCCTTCGACAGAAATACGCAAGATTTCTGATCAGTGTTTCGCGTCTATCGGTTCAGTGGGTAACGAAGAGCACAGTCTGGTGAATATAGGCAAAGCCGGTCGCGCGCGCTGGATGGGCAAGCGGCCAACTGTTCGCGGATCTGCCATGAACCCTGTCGACCACCCGCACGGCGGCGGTGAGGGCAAGCAAGGGCGCGGTCTGCGGCGCGCAAAGACAATGTGGGGTAAGCCCTCTGGCAAGGGCCAGAAGACACGCCGTCCAAAGAAATTCTCGAACACGTTCATCGTGTCTCGCCGCAAGGTCGGTAAGCGCCGCTAATTTTCAAAATCATTCAGCTCACACACAACCCGCCAACACACTGGCAGCGTGTATACATGCTGAATGAAGGAAGTCTAACTCCCTTCATTTTATTGATCCCCTGCTTCGTTTCCTGCCGTGAGTAAGGTTAAACCTTACTCACGGATACTACGTATGGATATTCACAAAAACAACCACTGCCACCATTTTCTTTTGTTTGCTCTTGTATACTAACAAGCAATGATTGATCAACAGGTGGTTACCTATGTGCGCCAACAGTTTGCAGGTGGAGCTACCACTGATGCAATACAACAAGCTCTTCGCACTGCTGGTTGGAATGATGAATCCATCCGCGCAGCGCTTGCTGCCGCGCAGGGAGTGCCCGCCGCTCCTATTGCTACAGCCCCTGCACCCACCCCGCAGGCGAGCCACGCGTCGGGTGCGTTCGCGAAGGCGGGCACCAGCGCGTTCCAAGCACAATATCCGCTTAGCGTGCGCAGGAAGTTCTGGAAGAAACTTTTATCCCAAACTATTGGGTGGGGTATTACCGTTTTCTTGCCAACCCTCGTTTTGTTCATTGGCGGCCTGATATACAACTTACCAGCGCTCACCTTTACAGGGCTGGTGCTTTTTGTCCCATATTTTGTAGCTCTCGCTCTTTACGCATGGTATGTGAAGGCGTATATCCGTTTGTATTACTACAACGACAACGAGTCGTTTATTACTATTCGCAAAGGGGTTTTCACTCCGCAGGAGATCCACGTCCAGTACCCAAAAGTCCAAGATGTATATGTTGATCAGGATTTGATCGATCGCCTGCTTGGCCTCTATGATGTGCACCTCGCGAGCGCTACCGTAACCTCTGGTATGGAGGCGCATATTGATGGGGTAAACGCCGACATTGCGGGCAGACTCAAGGACGTCCTGCTCTCTCGAGTGCAGGGAAACGCGCGCTCGTTCCCCGAATCTCCTCAAGCAGGGCCGCAAACTCATCCTACCGAGTCTGCGCAGCCGCGGCCGGGGTTCCATGGGAATATCTCAAACAGCGAATACCCCATTCAAGGAACGTGGCTCACTGGGCGAATCATATCCGCGGTACTTCACGGCATGGTGTGGGGCGTCATCGTTGGTGTTTGGGCTAACTACAACATCTCTCTCGGGGTTCTCGTATTTCTGGTCGTGTCGGTGTTTCAGGCAGGGTATGTTCTCATTTGGAAAAAGAATTACCGTTTTCAATTTTTACCAGAATATATTTTGGTACACACGGGCGTCATTAGCTGGTCAGATCGACACATTCCCTACAACACAATCCAAGACGTAAATCTCTCGCAGCCCATTTGGGGTAGAATGTTTGGTTTTGCGAACGTACGGATCGAGAACGCGACCCAGGGTGGGGTGGGCAGTATTAATATTCCCGGCCAGACGCTTGTCAACGCGGGTGCTATTACCGATGCGCTCAAATCTATCATTCTGACCAAAGATTCGTCGCGAACCGGGCTATAACCCAACTCATTGCGCATGCCTCAAGGGTTAGTATCAAACGATATCCGACAGTACACTAACGGCAGTGTTTCGAGCGAAAATTACCCGATACAGCGCCACCGCCTGCTCGTCGCGTATAGCGGCATCATCCTTCTGTTTGGCACAAGCTGGGCTTTTCTCGCTTCCATCGCATGGGCTTTCCTGCAGATTATGTTGTCCGCCGCGTTCGGCCTGCATTTTTCGACCAGCATCAACCTGTTTGTCCTCGTTTTACTTCTTCCGACCAGTATTATTGCCGAGGCCGTATACATTGCCATTGCGATTAAAAACATTCAATTTAAATTTCTCCCAGAGTACCTTGAATTGCGGGGTGAGGTCATCGGAACGGAAGAAAAGCACATCTTCTACCGGACCATTCAAAACATTGAAGTTTCTCAGGGTATGTTCGAACGCATGCTCGGTATTGCGTCAGTTGGTATCGAGAACGCGGCACACGGGGTCGGGCCGGAAACGGTTGGACAGGCATATATTCCAGCACAGACCCTCGAAAATGCTCGATCACTTGCCGCCATGCTCGAAACCCTACGGGTTACGACAATGTAAGACTTTGAAGCAAAGCCGCAGTGAGACCGTTCCAGCCGGTATTTTATTGATCCCATGCTTCGTTTCCTGCCGTGAGTAAGGTTTAACCTTACTCACGGTAACCTAGACCTTCCTCACGAGCGTCCCAACGTAATCACCCCGTGCGCTTCCGAGACCACGTACGCACAAGTGGCCGTTGACACAATGCCGCTGACACATTACTTTTACAGGCAATGAGGAAATATGTGCTCGTGCTCGCAGTTTTTATATTTTTTGGATATCCTGCACTCACACGAGCAGATTCTACGGCTTATTCGCCGCAATGCTATAACCAGAAAATAACGCCAGCACAGGAACAGAGTATTATCAACGGCACAGCCGATACGTCCACTTCAACCGCAGTACAAGGCGCGCTAGATTCGACGTCATACTCTAATTTCAGCACGACATCTGTTGATGGTTTTGTTCAGCAGAATAACGCGGTGGCCGGGACGTGTCGTCTTATAAAAAGCATATATAATACTATTTCTATCGATCCCGCACTTCAGGATAGTTATTGGCTTGCTACGCATTTCGGTATTGGTGTCACTGTACAATCAGCAACCAAAGACGTGTGCGCACAGTACACCTGTACTGGTATAGAATCTAGCGGCGCCATTGGTCCGCCGGTGGTATACACAAAACATTCTGAATACATCACAAACATCAGTACCAGTACGACCGTTACCGTTGCCGATTCGCCTGACGACGTCAGCGCACCTCTTACGAGATACGTAGTGCTGGATAAGGCACATTTTCTTCCGTTGCTGCAAAGCGCTTTTCAAAAAGCGGGCGTCGTTTTCTCGACAACGCAAATACCGTCTCTAACCCTTCACATCTATGATAAAAATGAAATCGCCGATATTATTCACAATATCGCAACCAAAAATTGGTACGTGGACGTTGGCGGAGACGGTCCCGGCAGACAATTTAGCACCAGCACAGTGATGGATACGCTGTATGTGTCACCGTCACGTGGGGACCCTTCTTTTTATGACGTGTACACCGAGAACCTCACCTACGGTAATTATATCTATGGCCCCAAGGGCGATATCGTTGAAACTCAGTATGCGCCTGTGGATTATGGGAATGACGCGATTCTTACCAGTAAAGACCTGCAGATAAGTTGGGCGCCGTGGGGTCACTGGTATCTTGATACTATCCCTGTCGTCCCAATCACCAGCCCGCTCGTGTCAGTCCACAACTACTGGATGTTTACCAAGGTGCACGGCCAAATCGTCCTGGCATGGGAAAAGAGCGTGTACGGACTCGATGATGGAACAACACGGACAGTCACAAGAAACTCTGCGAATGTGAATATGGCGATGCTGTTTGGCAGTGCGCCGCACACTACAACTTCATCCACGAAGGCAAAGCAGAACCCTGTCCACGCGCAAACAGCCACATCATCTGCTACTACGAGCACCACTGCGGCACCTGCACCGCAAGGATTCTTTGCGCGCATCTGGAGTTGGCTCACGTCGTGGCTCTAGCATGCTTATCTACGTCCACCAGTTTCTCAACGCGCTTGTGTTTTCAGCTCTTGTTGAAGGTGCTGTTGTACTACTATTGTGCCTACTCTTAAGGAAAGGTAGACAAACGATACTTGCGACCATCTCGGTTGCGGTATTTGGGACAATGGGCACTATTCCCTATGTATGGTTCGTTTTCCCTACAATTTTCTGGTACTCTGCAAATACCGCACTCTATACTGCCGAAGGCTTCGCGTTTGTTGCTGAGGCACTGCTCTATAGGTTCGTTGGGAAACTCTCCATGCGCCAAGCCTTTCTTTTCTCACTTCTAGCAAACGCCGCTTCGTATTTTCTCGGGCGTGTATTGTTTGGATAATACCGTTGTGTTTTTCGGCTTGAGCTAGGAGGATTGTTGACTCCTTGGTCTGTTTCCTGTACCTTTCTTATATCCCGCCCCGCGGGTTTTAATTTCATATGTCCAGATCAATCAAGAAAGGTCCCTACGTAGACCTGAAGCTCATGAGCAAAATCCGCGGCAAGAAGCCGTCGGAGTCTTCGGTTGTAAAAACATGGGCGCGCGGAAGCCAAATCGCGCCGGAGATGGTCGGATTTACCTTCGGGGTGCACAATGGCAAGCAGCATGTGGAGGTCCTCGTTACCGAGGACATGGTCGGCCACCGGCTTGGTGAATTTTCGCCGACCAAGAAATTTGTACGCCATGGTGGCAAGATGCAGAAAGAACTCGAACAGAAGCGTCAGCAAACGGAAATTGCAGCGGCGAAAGCGGCCAAAGAGCCAGCGGCGACGAAAGTCGCCGGAAAATAGATATGAAAGCGGAGCTCACTGGCTATGGACAATCGCCGCGCAAGGTGCGTCTGGTAACCGATTTGGTGAAAGGTAAGCGCGTTTCTGACGCCCTTACAGCGCTCGCGTTTTTGCCAAAGCGTGCCGCAGAGCCGATTGCAAAGCTTATTCGCTCAGCAGCGGCAAATGCCGCGCAGGGGGGCGACCACGTGGAGAATCTGCGTATCGAGAACATCACGGTCGATAGTTCTGGCATGCTGCGTCGCTACCGCGCGCGCGCGTTTGGCCGCGGTGCAACGATTCGCCATCGCCGTAGTCGCATCGCGATAACGCTCTCAGAAGACCAGGGCGCATAATTTCTTTTTCCATGACACACATTGTCCATCCCTACGCACATCGACTCGGTATCATTCGCGACTGGCGAAGTCGTTGGTTCGCTGCTGACAAAAAGCAGTATCGAGAAAACCTCAATGTCGACAATGTCATTCGTAATTTTCTTACGAAGCGCCTGCGAGGTATGCATGTCAGCCACGTCGAAATTGAGCGCAACGCCACCGAATTGCGTATTCTCATACACACCGCGCGTCCAGGGCTGGTTATTGGTCGATCTGGAGAACACGCGACGAAACTACGCGCAGAAATAATTCGCATCACACGCGCCACCGCCCCCGCGCATAATCGCATCATAAAAATTGATGTTGCGGAGATTCGCCAGCCAGAGACGAGCGCGGCTGTTGTTGCATACATGGTTGCCGAAGGACTTGAGAAACGCATGCCGTTTCGTCGCATCCTGAAACAGACGGCCGAGAAAGTGATGGCCGTGCGCGACGTCATCGGGGTGCGTGTTACGGTGTCCGGCCGCTTGGGGGGCGCGGATATGTCACGCAAAGAAGAGATTAAAAAAGGCCGCATCCCGCTCCAGACATTTCGCGCCAATATCGATTTTGCACACGAGAAAGCATATCTGCCATACGGTGTGATTGGGATTAAGGTGTGGATTTATATGGGCGATCAACACGCGGACGATGAGCGAGTGAGCACGCCACGCTTCCCCGGCCACGCTGCGTAACCACCATCTACTATGTTGTTTCCCAAGAAAGTAAAGCATCGCAAATGGCAAACTGGCCGCAAGAGTGAAGCGCGTCGCTCACGTCCCGATACGCGCGGCATCACCCTTTCGTTTGGTAGCTATGGCCTCAAGGCCACGACGCCCGCCCGTCTCACGAGCAACCAGATTGAGGCAGCGCGCAAGATCCTCTCGCGCGCAACCGGAAAAGGTGGTAAGGTCTGGATTCGTGTCTTCCCCGACCGACCGATTACGCAGAAGCCGGCGGAGGTGGGCATGGGTCACGGTAAGGGCGATCCCAAGTATTTCGTGTTTGAGGTACGCCCGGGCCGCATTTTGTTTGAAATTGATGGCGTGGCAGACACCCCTGCTCGTGATGCGTTGCGCCGTGCGGGCACAAAACTCCCGATGAAGACAACGGTCGTCATACGGTAATAAATTATTATGGAAACGAAAAACGCGTATCAAAAAATTTCGAACGGCGAACTCGCGAAGCTTCTTGCCGACAAGCGCGAGGCGTTGCGCGCACTGCGTTTTTCCGCAGCGGGTTCACGCCCAAAGGACTCAAGCGAGCCTGCTAAACTGCGTAAAGAAATTGCACGCATCATGACCGAATTCTCTGCACGTGCTATTACCGACAAGCAGCATCGAGTATCGGAGACCATACTCGATGCTGCTGACGAGGCACACATACACACCACCACATAACCACCATGACCACTTCCATAACCACACCGCAGACATTTCACGGCGTCGTCGTAAAGACGGCAGCAAAAGACACGGCTGTCGTGGCAGTGTCACGGTATGTAAAGCACCCGAAGTACAAAAAATATCAAGTGCGGACGAAGAAGTATCTTGTGCACGATCCGGGGAATACGGCGCAGGTGGGTGACACGGTCACCATCATCGCGTGCCGTCCCGTGTCGAAACTGAAACGCTTCGCGCTTGCAACATCATGATACAACCACAAACCATCGTAACTATTGCGGACAATTCAGGCGGTAAGATTGCGCGCGTGTTCAAGGTGCTTGGCGGCCACAAGCGTCGCTACGCGCACATCGGTGACACGGTGGTTGTCTCGGTGCAGGTAGCAGAGCCGCGCAAGGTCGTCAAGAAAAAGGACGTAGCGCGCGCTGTTATCGTGCGGCAACGGCAGCCCATGCGCCGCAAGGACGGGTCGTACATAGCTTTTGATGACAATGCAGTAGTCTTGATTGAAAAGCGTGGTAAGGAAATGGCGCCGCGTGGCAACCGCGTGTTTGGTCCAGTGCCGCGCGAACTTGCTGAGCGCGGCTGGCAGTCGATTATCTCGGCCGCACCAGAAGTGGTGTAATCATTTGTCTATACGTATGAAACTCAAAAAAGGTGATATGGTAAAAGTCATAACAGGTAAGGATAAAGGGAAGACCGGCGCAGTGCTTCGTGTTTTGCCGCACGAAAATCGTGTGGTGGTTGAAGGTGTCGCCATGGCAAAGCGCCACCGGCGCGGTGCGCCTGGTCAGACTGGGCGCATCGTCGAGCACCCTCTGTCAATTAACGCGTCAAACGTGATGGCTATAGACCCGGAGACAAAAAAGCCAACACGTTTGCGCATCGTACGTACGGATGGCGTTCGTACGCGTGTCGCCGTTAAAAGCGGTAAAGCACTTGCCTAATAAGTTATGATGCTTTCAAAAGAACGACAACAGACAGCTTTCGACGTACTCTCAGGCACGTTTGGCTACACCAGTCGTATGGCCGCGCCGCGTGTAGTCAAAGTAGTGGTCTCTTCCGGCACCGGCAAGAAACGTGATGCCAAACAACTCGAGCTTATTGCCGATCGGCTCGCACATATTACCGGGCAAAAACCTTCCTCACGATCCGCAAAGCAATCTATCGCCTCGTTTAAAGTACGCGAAGGAGATCCGGTCGGTTTTTCGATAACGCTACGTGGCGCACGTATGTTCGATTTTCTCGACAAACTCATCCATGTCGCGTTGCCGCGTACGCGCGATTTCCGTGGCATTCCCAGAACAGCAATTGATGCTATGGGTAACATTACTATCGGTATTCGTGAGCACACCATTTTTCCTGAGACGGCCGATGAAGACCTTAAGGATGTCTTTGGGCTTGCAGTGACGGTCGTTACGACGGCGCGCACACGCGAAGAAGCAGAGGCATTCTTTCGTCACTTGGGGTTTCCCCTGCGCGTTGACGGGGACGCAAAACGTTGATAGGATGAGCTTGTGACGCTCTCCGCGTCTTTTTTCTTATTTTTATGGCAAAAACTTCTCAACTCGCACGAAACGCAAAGCGCGTGAAGCTCGCGGCGAAGTACGCACAGAAGCGTACGGCGCTTAAAGCTGCTGGTGATTGGGAAGGACTACAGAAACTTCCTCGCAATTCTTCACCCGTACGGATAAAAAATCGTTGCGCCGTCTCCGGCCGTAGTCGGGGTTATCTGCGACCGTTTGGACTCTCGCGCATCACGTTCCGCGAGCTTGCCCGTGAGGGCAAGATTCCGGGCGTTAAAAAAGCATCATGGTAAGTGACCGCGTCGGAGACTTCATCATTCGGTTGAAAAACGCGAGTGCCGTAAAGCGTACTGAGGTCGCTGTACCGTACTCCAAACAACTTGAAGCGATTGCGAAGAAACTACGCGAACTTGGTTTTGTCGGTATGGTCGAGAAAATGGATGAACGAACACTTCGTGTCACACTCGCGTATGATACGCGGGGGGTAAGCCGTATCCGTAATGTTCGTCGCCTCTCTAAACCCGGCCGGCGGCTTTATGTGTCGCATCGCGGTGTTCATACAGTCGCGGGCGGCACGGGTGCGCGCATTCTCTCCACGCCTCAAGGGGTCCTCTCGGACGCCGAGGCACGTCGTGCGCGTGTTGGAGGAGAATCACTTTTCGAAATCTGGTAACCTATCTATTCTATGTCACGCTTTGTAAAAAAACCTATTGGTGTACCACCACGAGTTGAGGTGGCGGCTGACGTTAGCACCCTGTCGGTCAAGGGCCCGCTTGGTACACTTTCACGCACCGTGCACCCCACCATCGCTATAACTGTCGCTTCTGAGGGTGTGTCTATAGCGGCGCGGAATAACAGTAAACTTGCGAAAGCACTCTCCGGCACGTTCGCCGCACATCTCAAAAACATGATGGCCGGGGTCTCTGCGCCGTTTAAGAAAACGCTTATACTGGAGGGCGTTGGGTATCGGGTCGAGCAGAAAGGGAAGGAATTGGTATTTACAGTCGGGTTCTCACATCCCGTTGCACTTCCTATTCCAGAAGGCATTACCGCCGCAGTCGAAAAAAACATCGTTCGGCTTGAGGGTATTGATAAGGAGCTCGTCGGGCAGTTTGCCGCCGTCGTGCGTGCCGTAAAGCCACCGGAACCATATCTTGGGAAAGGTATTCGCTATGAAGGCGAAGTGATCCGTCGCAAACAGGGCAAGAAATCTGTATAAACAACAGTATGGCTACTTCCACAACCAAACACTCTTTGAGAATACGCCGGCACGCCCGCGTGCGTGCGCGGGTGACTGGCACGAAAGAACGCCCACGCCTTGCGGTATTTAAGTCGAACCGGTTTATTTCGGCACAGCTTATCGATGATGTGGCTTCCAAAACACTCGCCAGCGCACACGGTCGCGAGTTTGGCGGCGCCAAACTCGCACAGGCGGAAGCGGTTGGCAAATCTCTCGCCGCGCGTGCAAAGAAAACAGGCATCACTACAGTTGTCTTTGACCGTGGTGGCTATGCTTACGCGGCGCGTGTGAAAGCACTTGCCGATGCCGCGCGCGCTGGAGGACTCGCTTTTTAATGATATGAAAACGATAACACCCGATATAATTACCGAGAAAGAAACACCGCGCGTCGAGGCTCCGGTGGAACGTCTTCCCGTCGAAACGCCCGCTGCCCAGCCGAAAGTCGAGCAAAAAGATAATCGTGCTACGGCGCCCGCGATTCGCGCACCGCGCGGTCGAGGCGCGCGCCGTGGCCGCGGCGAGCGCCCCCGTTCTGAATTTGATCAAGCGACGATTGATGTGCGTCGTGTAGCGCGTGTGATGGCAGGTGGGCGACGCTTCAGTTTCAGTGTAACCGTGGTCATTGGTGATCGTAAGGGTCGAGTAGGCGTTGGACTCGGCAAGGGGGCCGATACGGCACTCGCAATCGAGAAGGCGACGCGTGACGCTCGTCGCCGTCTCATCACTGTGTCACGGACGAACTCAGGTTCAATCCCGCATGCCGTCTCGGAGAAGTATGCTTCGTCTGTGGTCACCGTGATTCCGTCGCCCGGACGCGGCGTGGTCGCCGGGAGTGCCATGCGTACGGTATTGGAGCTTGCAGGCGTAAGCGACGTTGTGGGGAAAATTCTCTCACGTTCAAAAAATAAACTTACGATTGCCCGTGCGACTGTCATCGCGCTCGGCATGCTCACGCCGTCGCCTTCGCTGCCGAAATCACAGGTATAATTATCGTTATGCAACTGCACACACTCAAACCGTCCCATGCAAAAACGACTGCCCGTCGGGTTGGTCGTGGGGGCAAGCGTGGCAAGACAAGCGGTCGCGGCACCAAAGGCCAGAAGTCGCGTGCCGGCCACAAAATACGGCCAGAGATGCGCGATCTGATTAAGAAACTTCCGAAGCGTCGCGGCTACGGCAAAAACCGTAGCCGGACCGTACGCAGTAATCGAAAATCATTTGCAACGGTGAACCTTTCGGCACTCGAAGCGCACTTTACTGCAGGCGAGACGGTGACTCCAACCGCACTTGTGCGTAGCGGCCTCGTGCGAACCCTGCGTGGCGCCGCCGGTGTGAAAATTCTTGGTACCGGAGCGCTTACCAAAGCACTCACTGTTTCTAAATGTCTCGTTTCGGCTGCCGCTGTTCACGCTATAGAGACGGCAGGCGGCACCGTTACTCATGATTGAGGCATTCTTCAAGAAACTTAAGCTCACCTTCACGGATCGAGAAATCCGAAACCGTGTTCTCGTCGTCATTGGCGCACTCGTACTCTTTCGTTTCCTCGCGGCAATTCCCATTCCGGGCGTGAACCACGTGCGCTTGCAGGAATTTTTTGCAAGCAATCAATTTCTCGGCCTTCTCAATATTTTTTCCGGCGGGGGCCTCGCACAGCTTTCCATCGTCATGCTCGGCGTGGCGCCATACATCAACGCGTCCATCATTATGCAGGTCGCAACAATAATTTTCCCTCAGGTTAAAGAAGCATATTTTGAAGAAGGCGAAGCCGGGCGCGCAAAATTTATTCAGTGGAGCCGTGTCTTGACGGTGCCACTCGCGTTTCTTCAAGGCATCGGCTTCCTTATACTACTTCAAAACCAAGGCATCATACCGCACCTCTCGCTATTGGCGTTTTCAGCGAATGTGGCGCTCGTGGCGGGCGGGTCTATGCTCCTCACCTGGATCGGTGAGCTCGTTACGGAGTTCGGTATTGGTAACGGAGTCTCGCTCATCATATTCGCAGGTATCATTTCCGGTGTTCCGGCAGCGGTCTCACAAGCACTCTTCACTGCCACGGCCCAAAGCATACCGTCGTATCTTGGTTTTGCGGCTATTGCGCTTGGTATCACCTATGCTGTGGTAGTCGTTTCAGACGCAGAGCGCTCAATTCCCATCGCCTATGCTCGCGCAGTGCGGGGGGCAGCTTTTTCACAAGGTGCGGCTACCTATTTACCGATTCGCATCTTGCAGGCCGGTGTTATTCCAATCATTTTTGCGCTGTCGCTTCTGCTTCTTCCACAGATGGCGCTCTCCATGCTTGCGGCAGCAGGAATATCCGGCGTGCAGGGAGCATCGCTCTGGTACGCTTCATTCGTCGCCAATCCGTGGGAATATGGATCAATCTATTTCCTACTTGTCATTCTCTTTACCTATTTTTATACCGCTATTACATTCGACCCACACCGTATCTCCGACGATCTCCAAAAGAGCGGTGCTTTTGTGCCTGGTGTGCGCCCCGGTCGTGAGACCGAAAAGTATGTTGGCGCAGTCGTAAATCGTGTCACGCTCCCGGGCGCAGTCTTCCTTGGCCTGCTCGCCGTTGCGCCATTTATCATTCAAGGAGTGACGGGCATTACCACCTTCTTGGTTGGGGGTACCGCACTCCTGATCGTTGTACAAGTGCTGCTTGACCTCGCGCTCAAAATCGACGCACAGGTCTCATTGCGGGAGTATTAACGCTCGTGTTTTTGGGCACGGTCGTTGCAGTCTTGCTATTTTTCACCTACACTTTCATCTACCCATGGCGGATACCCACACTATTTTTTTTCTTGGCAAGCCTGGCTGTGGAAAAGGTACACAAGCAAGGCATCTTTCAAGACGCACCGAGTGGCCGATTATTTCTGCTGGCGCTCAATTTAGAGAGATTGCGACTGAAAATTCACCGGTCGGACGTAAAATAAAAAATGAAATTGATTCAGGTGCTCTTGCGCCACACTGGTTTGCTATGTATCTCTACCAAAAATCGTTGTTCTCCGTGCCAGAAAACCAGAGTGTTATTTTTGACGGTTTCAACAGAAAGCTTGAGGAGGCACGGTTAGTGGTCGATTCTCTCACATGGCTCAATCGACCTTTTGTTGTTATTAACCTTGTTATTTCTGATGAATTAGTACGTACTCGTATCGAGACGCGAAGCCGTAGTGAAAAGCGCGGAGACGATCAGAGCGTAGAAACACGCCTTGAGGAATACTACACATACACGCAGCAAGCGATTGAATTGTTTCGCGCAGAACACATGTTGGTCGATATCGATGGCGCGCAGGATGAAGACACGATCGCTGCCGACATCTGCACAGCGCTTGCGCTTTCTGCATGATAGTCCGTACGCCAAAACAGCGCGATACCCTCATCGAGGCAGGCCGTCGTCTCGGCGTGGTACTGGACGAGCTTGCAAGAGCCGCGGTACCCGGCTGCTCGACGGAGGCGCTTGACGACCTTGCCGAGCAACTCATCCGTGCGGAAGGTGACGAGCCGTCCTTCCTCGGCTACACCCCTGAAGGATCTGCGCGCCCGTACCCAGCGACGGTATGCGTATCGATAAACGATGCAGTAGTTCACGGTATTCCGAATGAATCACCGCGCTTGCTTACAGAAGGTGATCTGGTAAGTCTCGATCTCGGGCTTACACACGACGGCATCATCGTCGACTCGGCCATTACGGTTCCGGTTGGAAAAACTGATAAGACTGGCTACGCGCTCATGAGCGCCACCGCAGCCGCACTTGAAGCAGCAATGGCAGTCGCGCAACCCGGCGCTCGCGTGGGGGACATTTCGTACGCAACGGAGAAGGCATTTGAAAGAACAGGATTTTCTGTAGTGAAAATGCTTGGGGGGCACGGCGTGGGTGCACACGTGCACGAAGAGCCGTTCATTGCTAACGCAGGGAAGCCAGGAACGGGCGAGATACTTGTGCCAGGCATGGTGCTTGCGCTTGAGCCCATTGCCAACGAAGGTAAGGCAACAGTAGTCATTGCTAACGACGGGTACACGTTTCGTACGAAAGATGGCAAGCGGTCAGCACATTTTGAGCACACGATTCTGGTAGAGACAGGCGGTCCACTCGTCGTAACGCGTCGCCCGAGTGAGAAGTGATTCGGTCACCCGGGCCTGTCAGTCTGTTTGAAAAAATGCACGCCCCGGGCCGCTTGGCCACGTCTTACGCATTTTCCACAAACCGGCTGACAGGCCAGTTTGTGGAACGCGGCTAGCACTGGCACGGAAAGTTCGCTATACTACGACCACAGTAACGCCCCGGGCGTTTATTCATTTTTTATTGCGCACCATGGCCCACCCCAAAGAAGAAAAGACGCTTATCATTCTCAAGCCCGACGCGGTGCACCGCGGTGTCATGGGCGAGGTCATCGCACGTTTCGAGCGCAAAGGACTCAAGGTCGTTGGTATGAAAATGATCCAGCTCAAGGACGCAATGCTCGATGCACACTATGCACATATTGCCGATAAGCCGTTCTTCGGCGGCATCAAGAAGTTCATGCAGACATCGCCCGTGGTGGTAATGGCGCTCTCGGGTGTCGGTGCGGTTGATGCGACGCGGCTTATCGTTGGTCCCACGAAAGGATACGAAGCACCGGCCGGCACCATTCGTGGCGACTTCTCACTCTCGACGCAGTCGAACCTTGTGCATGCGTCTGACAGTGTTGAGAATGGCGCGGTCGAGGTTGCGCGTTTCTTTACGGAAGACGAGCTTTTTGACTACAAGCGCAACGATTTTGATTTCATAAACGCTGAAGAAGTATTCTAGTCGCCACCAAGAACAAGTGCGTGCTGCACCCCTCCTCAGTCTTGACGGTGGCTGTATACTAGTAACTAGAGACACTTCTGAGATGTAACCTTGCACACCTCACGGGAGCCTGCATACGCACAAACTGCGAAGTGCCGGAAGGCGTTTTAACGAATGTGGTAAGGGCACCCACCTGGAATTATGAGGTTGCACGGGAGTGTCTCCAAGAAACCACCCGGCCATTCTGGTCGGGTGGTTTCTTGGTATGCTTGGCGTATGCGATGGCTTGTTGGTGTAGACGAGGCGGGTCGAGGACCGCTTGCCGGCCCGGTGGCAGTGGGAGCTGTTGCCACCGTGATGGGATTTGACGTTGCGCACGAATTTCCAGGTGTAGCCGACTCCAAGAAACTCTCCGAAAAGAAACGCGAACAGTTTTTCGAGGCACTCGAAGCGCGCGCTGCCCGGGGCGATGTGCGTTTTTCTGTCGCATTCTCCGACGCTGCATACATAGATGCGCACGGTATTGTGCCAGCAGTTTCCAATGCGCTTGCGCGGGCTGTGTGTACGGTAGCACCATCGCCCACGCATACACAGATACTTCTGGATGGCCTCCTTACCGCCCCAGAATCGTACATACACCAAACAACGATCATTCGCGGCGATGTCACAGAACCAATAATTTCGCTTGCATCGATTGCAGCAAAGGTGATGCGTGACCGGCTCATGGTTCGTCTCCACGACCAATATCCCGAATACGGTTTTGCGCGCCACAAGGGCTACGGCACGAAAGCGCACTGCGCAGCCGTCGTCAATCTCGGGCCTTCACCGCTCCACCGACGCACTTTTCTCCACGGCCGTTTTCTAATCAACACCTTGGAAACACCCAAGTACTTTAAGCGGGGTCGATAGGTTCAGTCCGAAGTGGTGACGCGTCTCATTGTACATCCGCAGGT
>NCBJ01000013.1 GCA_002255585.1 Parcubacteria group bacterium 21-54-25
AGTTATTTTGATTGGTAGCGCGCCAAGAGCCTGGAAATCCACAATGTCTGGATAAACTAATAAATATTATGAGAACAAGTCCAACACAATTACCAACTTATAAAGAGTTACAAAAAATTCTTGCGTCCGAGACGACGAGAGAAATCCCGCACGATAAAGAGGGCGTACATTACGCTGATTTTTCTACAATTATCGAATTACTAGAATCTTTCAACCTACCAACAGAATTTTTTATAAAGGACTTCAAATTTGAAGATTTTGACGACGACAAGCTTTTCAACAAGACAGTCGCGATGTTCAACGATTTGATAGATGGTATTTTGAACTCGCAGGACGATACTGCAAAACAAGAGCTACTCAATAATTTATATGATTATCTGTCAGAACAAGACGAGTCAGAACAAGCGGATTTAATTTTTGTTTTTGGAGCAAAACAAACATTTCGTATAGAAAAAGCCGTTGATTTGTATAAAAAGGGATATGCACCAAAAATATTGGTAAGCGGTAGATCTCCGTCGTACGAAAACGAAAATACCACGTCCGAAGCGGAAATATTTGCACAATTTGCGATTAAACATGGTGTGCCACAAGACAACATCATCGTAGAAAAAGAATCCATAACGGTGCCCGATAACGTAAAACGGTCGCTCAATCTTTTGGAAAGAGAGAGCATTAAGCATGATAGTATTATTCTTGTAAACTCCGCTTTTTCGCAACGGCGAGGGTGGGCGCATTTCAATAAAATGAGCGAAGTTGGAACAAAACTTATACGAGCAAACGTTGATAAAATATCTGACACATTTTCAAGAGATGCTTGGTACAAAAATGAGACTGGGACAAAAGTGATTATGAAAGAATTTTTTGGATTACGGATGAGTGAAATTCTAAATACATCTTGAAAACTATTTACCACAATCGTAGTGCCACAGTTCGCAAAGGAATGGAGAAATGGCGAGTGATATTGCGTAAGCAATAAAACTTGTTTTAACGAGCCATTTTGGAATGACTGTAGCGAACCCGCCCGAACAAAACCATTTCCTTACCTTTCTTTTTTCGCCTGTCGGCGGAGGGGTTTGGGGAGGAGCCAGACAAAAATTGAAAGGAAATGGGGTTGCGAGTTACCACTCGCGTTGTGCGTGAAAAGTCAATCACTCCGCGATTGTTTCTCGAAAAAAGTTCGAGCAAATGATATAATCTCCGCACCAAGAATCCCCGGCCGCGCAAGGCGCGGCCGGGGATATACCTTGAAAGGTATTTTAAAAAACTTCTTACCCTGCTTTCACGCGTAGTTTAGTCTGGCGCGTGCGATCAAGCTTCGGGAGCGTGACGACGAGAAGGCCATCTTTTGATTGTGCGGTGGCGCTATCCACATCGACTTCTTGCGGTAGGAGGATAGTTCGAGTGAAAGCGCCCCAGAAGAGTTCGCGGGTGAAATAGTCTGAGTCCATGACCTGTTGGCGCTCGCTTCTTGTGCCTTCGATAACAACGATATCGCGGCTGATAGACACACCAAGCTCATCTGGACGTACTCCTGCAACAAATGCATGGATAATAATTTCGTCCGGTGTTTGAAATACGTCGATAGGAAGCTGACCCGCATCGACGTCATCCTCAATCATCTGTGCTTCTGCAGCAGCACGTGTCGATTGCCCCGCTTCACTCGCGTGTATTGCTGGCAGATCGTCTTCGAATGCATTGTCACGGTCGTCGGTTGCGACAGATCCGGAGAGGCGTTCGAGAAGGGAGCGTTTTTTGTTTGTAAACATATAGATACAGCCTAGCACACATTAGCGGGTAATTTCCGATAGGTGCGGTATTTCAGAAATTCAAAAAGTGCGAAAACAATGACTACGCCAGTCCACACGAGAAGCAGGGCGTCTGAAATATAGGCACCGCCACTACTCATTATAAGGAGATTAAATGCGGTGTGCAACGTGATGGCGAGGATAACGCCAATTGTGACAAATAGAATTCGCGTCAAAGATGATTTTTTATACGAAAAAGCAAGGGCGAAGCCAATAGACGCCGACGCGATAGTGTGCAGCAGTGTCGAGCCCACGAAACGAACATTATCGGTCAACGCCCCGGCGAGTATGTGCGTCCCAACAAACGGAGTACACATAAATGCTGCGTTTGGTTGGCAGATGTAGAGAGCGTTTTCAAAAGCAGCAAATCCGAGGGCGACCGTAATGAGATATATAACATAGTCTATTGGTTCGTCGACGGCTGGTTGCCAGAGAATGACCAGCGCAGCGAGCAGATACTTGGCGAGCTCTTCAATAGCGGCTAACGCCGTCACACGTGGGAGACCACTTGCCAGGTGCGCTAAGGCGAAGCTCTCAGGTGGCAGCACCAATGGCACGGCAATCATTCCAGCCAGAAACGCAAGCGCCACCATGTGTCGTGGCTCCGGGCAGCGAGAATCCTCTTTCAGTAAGAAGTAAAGCCATATAAGCGCTGGCACCAGCCCGCCCGCAGTAGCAATCGCTATTGTGCTTATTTCCACCTTTGTATTCTATCCTATCCACACTGCCGTCATAAGAAGTTTTTCTTTCTGGTTGGGGATGCGCTGCCATATTTCCTCGGTGACAAACGGCATGAAGGGGTGGAGAAGCCGTAGGGTGCGATCGAGCATGAGGCGTAGGAGGGCGCTGCGGGAGCGTCGCACACCCTCGTCCTCACCTGCAAGTAGCGGTTTGGACGCTTCGATGATCTCGTCCGCAAATCGATGCCAGGCGAAATGATAGAGCTTTTCGGCGGCCAGGTGGATACGATATGCCTCGAGATCTTTCGTCACGTCAGCAGCAACGGATGCCATCTCATCGCGTAGCGCAGAATCATCGCTTTCAAGTGGCGTGGCAATCGGCACCTCCTCCGTGCGTTCCAGGACGAAGCGCGCAATGTTCCAGAGTTTGTTGGAGAAATGTTTATACCCCTTGACCTTATCTTCTCGCAATGCCACGTCGGTGCCCGGCGTATTTCCAACGACGAGTGCCATGCGCAGCGCGTCAGTGCCATATTTTTCGGTCAGTGTTAGTGGGGAGATGACGTTGCCTTTTGATTTCGACATTTTCTTGCCCTGCGCGTCATTGACGAGGCCATGAAGATAGACTGTATGGAAAGGCGCCTGTTTTGCCAAGTACAGACCGAATATGACCATGCGGGGGATCCACTTGAAGATGAGATCATGTCCAGTCTCCATCACGTCAGTGGGGTAATAAGTAGGGAAGTCTTTTCCAGTAGGGAAATCAGTTACGAGGAGCGGCCATTGCCCGGAAGAAAACCACGTATCGAAGGTGTCGGTGTCTGCTTCCCAACCGTCACCGTCTGGGCGTTCTAAAGAAGCAGCCATTTCTTCCGTATCAGTTCCACGATTCTTAAACCATGCAGGAATGGGAATACCCCAAACAATTTGTCGCGAGATATTCCAATCAAGCGCATTTTCCATCCAGTAGCGGAATATTTTTTCATAGTTCTCAGGGATAAAGCGAACAGAGCCATTGTTTATTGCTTCAATAGCCTGCTGCGCCAGCGGGGCCATTTTCACGAACCACTGGTCCTTTACCTGGGGCTCAATGAGCGTGTTGCATTTGTAGCAACGCTTGGCGACGTGCTGGTATTGCTCGTCTATTTTTGTGACGAGTCCTTTCCGTTGGAGCGTCTCAATTATCTTTGGACGCGCGGCTAGGATTTTCATGCCTGCGAATTCGCCAGCGATGGGAAGCAACTTCCCGCGCCAATCAATAATTTGTTCGAATGGAAGATTGTGTCGTTTCGCAATCTCAAAGTCGGTGGCGTCATGCCAGGGGGTTATCGTCATGACACCGGTGCCAAATGCAGGGTCAATTGCTTCATCTTTTATAACCGTCGCGGTAATCGGGCCGTTAATCCACTCAAGATCAATCGTTTGACCATGCTTCCAGGCAGCGTAGCGCGTATCGTCTGGGTGCATGACGACGTACTTATCGCCGAATTTTGTCTCGGGACGTGCGGTCGCAATCGTAAATGGACCGTACTTGAAATAGTACAGCGGTGCCGTCTCCTCGACATTTGCGGTCTCAACATCTGAAAGAGAGGTTTGGTGTTTGGGGCACCAGTTGACGGTGCGTTTGCCACGATAGACGAGACCGTCCGAAAACATTTTGATGAATACCTCTTGGACGCGCGTGACCACGTCTGGATCAAGCGTAAATTTCTCGCGCGACCAGTCGCACGAAGCGCCCATCATGCGCACCTGGGTCTCCATATTCTTTTTATTGGCGAGCGTGAATGCGTATATTTCGTCATAGAGCTCCTGTGGTTCCATTTGGAAGCGCGAGCGCCCCTCTTTTTCAAGCTTCTTCTCATAGACGACCTGCGTTTCAAAACCAGCGTGGTCAGCGCCTGGAATCCACAGGGCGCGGTATCCCATCATGCGCTTAAAGCGGATGAGGATGTCCTCAAGGGTGATGAAGAGCGCGTGGCCAGCATGCAAATCGCCGTTTGCGTTTGGCGGCGGCATCACAATGGTGTAGGGGTCGCGACAGCTTGCGCAGGGAAGATTGTCAGGGTTGAAATAGCCACTGTTCTCCCACATTTCGTATATGCGGGACTCTGTATTTTGTGAGTCGTAGGGCTTCAAAAACGCACCGTCTATTCCGTTAGACACCTCTGTAGCGGCGTGGTTTCTCGTCTCAGTATTAGCAGGGATTTCTTGATCGTTCTTTCTAACAGGGTCCATGGTTGATCGAAGTGTAGCAAATTAAGGGATGTTTAGGAACGTGTGTGCCTCCACTTGATCGACAGACCAAAAAATTCGCGCTCCGGGCCGCTTGGCCAGCTCCCACTCACTTTTTATGGTTCGCCGATCGGGTCGAGGTGCCCAAAGAAGCGTTTCCATTGGCCTGAAGCGTAGCGAGGTCGGCGAACTCGCCGCGAAGCGCGTGGTAAAAGCCGGCAAACGCGATCATAAGCGCGTTATCCGTCGTGAGTGATGCGTGTGGAATGTGTAGTGACACGTCGGGGTGTTCGCGCGCGATAGTTTCAGTAAAGACACGGCGAATGTGCGCGTTAGCGGAGACGCCGCCACCTAGCACGAGCGTTTTGGCGTCGGTCTTGTCGAGTGCGCGAAGCGTTTTTGTAAGCAGCACGTCGGTAGCAGCGTTCTCAAACTCAAGTGCAATCTCTGTACGAGTGTCGTCATCAACCTCACCGAGATCTTGCAGCATATAGCGCGTGGCAGTTTTGAGTCCTGCAAAAGAAAAATCGCATGTGGCGTCGGCGAGCATCGGGCGCGGAAGCCTATGGGTGCTGATGCTACTTGTTTTGCGTGCGTGCTCGGCAAGTTTTGAGATTTCCGGGCCGCCCGGGTAGGGAAGATCGAGCAGGCGCGCAACCTTGTCGAACGCCTCGCCTACGGCGTCGTCGCGGGTTTCTCCGACGAGCTCATAGGTGAGCCATGTACGCATAAGCACCAGCTCAGTATGTCCACCCGAGATAAGAAGCGCGAGTACCGGGAGTGCGACCTTTTCGATTGCTATGGTTTCGTCATCGGCACGTGCAGCAAGCGCCGAGAGAATGTGTCCCTCCATGTGATTTGCGGCGACGATAGGCACGCCCCATGCTACTGAGAGTGCTTTTGCAAAATTTACGCCCACCCAGAGTGCTGGTGCTAGGCCGGGTCCTGCGGTAACAGCGATGGCGTCAATCGTGGGCGGCTCGACCTCGGTAATGAAGTCAAAGAACTGTTTGGCAAGCTCCGGTTCACGCTCAAGAAGTGCCGCAATGGCGCCGCGTGTTTTGTCGGGGAGCGCCCGCATGTCTTCTTTGAGCAGTTCTGCTTCTTCGAGTGCCGCGCGTGTGAGCGGTACGAGGTTCTTTGCGTGTTCGCGCTTGGCAAGCGTCGGAAAGACGCCGCCGTATTGTCGATGGAGCTCAATTTGGGAAAGGAGCGTATTGCCCAGCACGTGGAATGTCGCCGCGTGTTCATTGCCCGTAGCCTCAACAACGGCAATAGCAGTTTCGTCGCAGCTGGTCTCGATAGCAAGTATGTTCATGATTATGGTGTAGTATAACGCTAATGCAAAGAAATGACCTCTTGGTATGGGTAGACCTCGAAATGACGTCAGTTACCGACGTTTTGGTGGACCGCATCACAGAGATTGCCGTCGTGCTCACGGACAAAGACCTTGCCATCGTTGCCAAGCTCCCGAGCATCCTCATCCACACCGATCTTGATTTCTATACGGCACGCAAGCGACCCGAAATGCTCGATACACAAAATCAAATAGAACTTATGAACGATGCGGCCGCGAGTACGGTTACGATGGAAGAAGCCGAGCAGCAGGCGCTCTCTTTTGTTAAGGAACATACGGTACCGCAATCAGCGCCATTGTGTGGTAACTCGATACACACAGATCGACACTTTTTGCGTATGCAAATGCCCAAATTTGAACAGCACCTTTTCTACCGTTGCATCGACGTATCGTCGCTCAAAGAGCTTGCACGTCGCTGGGCGCCAGAGGTGTATGAAGAGGTGGTGCAGCGTAAAGGAGAAAGCGCACATCGTGCAACAGACGATATTTTGCAGTCAATAGACGAGCTGCGATTTTATCGAGAGCATTTTTTGCGTACACCCTAACGTTCAAGCTGGTTCTGTGCATCGAGCAGCGTCCACGGAAGCGGTCCCTCGTATGGGACAAAAAAAGCTGCACTGTGCGAGTGGCCGTTTCTGCCGTATTTGCGCGCAACCGCTCCTGCATCAATCGCACCAGTGCTGCGCACGGACACTGCAATTCCAGTAGCTTGGGCGTGTACCAGTAGCGCAAGAGTCGGTTGGCGCGCGAGCAATTTTTCTCCCACGTCTGTTGCAAACATTCGTGGTGCGTCAATCAAATAACAGGTCTGGCCTTCGAAAGAGACGGGGCGTGCGGCGTCAGCAAGCTGTTTTACGATACGGTTGTGGTAGACCTCGTATATCGTGCCGCGTGCACATATGTCCGCATAGCCCTGTTCATTTTCGAGTGTCCTCACAAACTCGTCCCAGAGCTCAAACTGGTAGGGCAGGGTGTAGAGGTATAAGAGGACTGCCATTGAATGGGGCAGTTCTTTGCGGTGCAAATCTCCGTCCGCGATGTAACATAACGCAAGTGGCAACGGTTCGTCGGGGTGGAAATATTCCCATGCAATGGTCGCCCCGGAGCAGTTTTCATTAAACACGTGCTCCGGCATTGACTCGACCGTTTCTCGCATGCTGCGGTGATGATCGAGTACCGTGACGCCTTCCGCTTGTGCCACGAACTGGTCCATGGTTTCTTTTGAATAACAAAAATCGATGAAGTACAGGTGCGCGCCAGAGAGATTCTCAGGCGGCGGCTCGTCATACGCTATCGGCAGGTACGTCGCTTCGTTTCCAAATTTTTTCCACGCAGCGTACGCGCCGCCAAAGCCGTCAGGGCAATGCGCGTGGTAGAGGACAACGCGTGGCGTGCTCACAGTGTCTCATCGATTATCTCCCACGGGAGGGGGTCGCCCCAAGTAATGGCGAAGCCTGCCGAGCCGGGGTGACCGTTGCCACCAAACTTCTCTGCAATTTTTGCTACGTTTACTGTATGATCGCTACGAAGAGACACGCCAAGCCCTTCGGGGTGCGCCGAGACCACAAGCGCTAATGGTGGGTTCTTTCGGTATAGTTTTTCTGCAACCGCCGAGCGCATGGTGATAGATGGGTGCGTATTTGCAAAGTAGCATTCGTAGCCCTCGAAACGTACCAGCTTGGCACGTTCGACTGCTTGTGCCACCAGCATATCGAAATAGTCGGAGTAGTTGCGTAGCCGCACGAGCAGCTGCGCGCTCGTGCCGGTGTCCTCGAGCTCTCGCACAAACGCCGCAAACTCCGCAAATGTAAACGCCCGTGTGCCGATGTAGCGCACAATCGGACGCGTGTCCGGAAGCGCGAAGCGAAAGAGGTCATCGTCCTCCAGGTGTTTCAGAACGGTCGGCGTGGCTGTGCCTGAATGAAAATAATCCCACGCAATGGTTGCACCAGAACGATTTGCATCAAACACGTGCTCCGGCATGGCTTCCACCACGTCTTTGACGCCCAAATGATGGTCGAGCACGACGAGTTGCCCCGCACGAGCAAGAAGGTCATCCATAATTTCTTGGGAGTAGCAGAAATCAATCAAGTAGACTTGCGCGCCATCGAGTCCTTCGGGCGGCTCTTTGCCATGTTTTACGGGCGCGTACACGGCACTCTCGCCAAACTTCTTCCAGGCAGCGTACGCGCCGCCGAATCCGTCAGGACAATTGGCATGGTAGAGCACTACGGTGCGAGAGTCAGTCATAGGGAACACTCTACGTGGCTGCGCTGCCTTCTGCAAAGTGCGCGCTGGGTAATTTGGCATTTTCCAGCGCCTCGGGGTGCTGGGTGCTCCACGTGTGAAAGACGATGGCTGCCGAGGCAGCAACGTTGAGCGACTCGCACCGCGAGTGCGTGTGGATGGCAAGCGACACGTCGCAGAGTTCGAGCGTCTTTGCGCGTACGCCAGCCGCCTCATTTCCCATAATAAAAAGTGCCGGGGCGTCAAACTTCTCGCTCGCAAGCGCGTGCGCACCCTTCATGGCAAGACCGTACACCCAAAAGCCACGATCTTTGAGTGCTCGCACCGTTTGATTCACATTGCCGATAGAGACGAGCGGCACACGAAACACCATACCGGCAGAAGATTTGACGACGGCACCGGTAATACCGGCCTGGTTGTGCGTGGGAATGAGCACGCCTGAGACACCAAACGCCGCCGCCGAGCGAATGATTGCGCCCACGTTGTGCGGGTCTTGCACCTCACCCAAGAGCACGAGTGCTGGCCGGGTGCTCATGTCGAGCGTCTGTACGAACGTATCAAGAGGGAGGAGGAGTGCGCTAGGGTCGAGCACGCCGATAACGCCTTGGTGCACCGCACCTTTCTCTACTCGCCCCTCGCCGCCAGCTTTCAACACGGCAACGGGAACTTTTACCTGTTCAACGAGCCGACGCAGGTGAGCGTCGCGGATGTGCGGATCCAGAAACACTTTGCGAATCGCCTGTGGTGCGTGTGCAAGCGCTTCTTCAAGCGCGTGTTTACCGTAGATGTAAATTTTTTCTTTTTTTGGTTCTCGTGTAGGCATAGGCAGTTTCTGGTGCGCGGTGAGGAATTCGAATCCCCGACCTTCCCCACGTCAAGGGGACGCTCTAACCAACTGAGCTAACCGCGCATGTAGGGGGGAGTATAGCAAATAAGGATGGGAATCGGAATATCTGTGTCGACAGTGCGCGCGGGCGCGTTTGGTGCACTGGACACCGATAGTTGAGCATGTGCCGAACATGATGGTCCGCCCATCGTCTCTCCATGCCCTTCTAGTGGTCAAAGCATGAAAACAAAATCCCTACGAGCATCCTGGCAAAAGAGGAGGTATACTGTAGCCGCATGCGTTCATTGCAAATGCAGAGACAAAAGAAAGAAGAAGGCAAGCTCATAACCTCTGTTGCGTTATGCATTCTCGGCAGTATATATGCCTGGAAAACATTATTGATCGTTTGGCCGCTTGTTGTAATTTATTTGATGTTCGCCTGGAAAGAATACGTATCGGGGCAGCTTCTTTTTAAAATGACGTTCTCCCGTTGGCCCCTTCGAGAAGTACTCACAGTGACAGAGATTGTTCTTTACTTTGCCCTCGCTGCCTCCTTTGCGCACCCAGAGTATTTCTCCATTCTCATGCTCGGCGCCTTGTTGTTTGAGGCGCTTATCTATATGCTTGGGCTTACGATCACCGAAGAGTCTACCTCGATATATAGAAAGGTGAAGATGAATATCGTCGAGGCGCTGCTCGCCCTGGCTGCGTTTATCGGCATGTTCTTTTCGTACACACAAATCGTTCTTGTCCTTTGGGGCATTATCGTAACGGATATAACAATTTACGCCATCCTTTTTAGGAAAGTTTACGCAGCACGTGTCGTGCCAAACCTTGCACAAATGCAGTGCAGCATACTTCCATGAGCATCATTTCCATTGCCAATAGTCCGCTTAGGGCGCTTCTCTTTTGGGCCAGTTTCTATTCCTGGTTCTTTGTCTTTGAAACATGGATAAGTATGCGTGATATTCGCAATAAATTGGAGATAAGCCATCAGGACAAACAAAGTGCGTTGTTTTTTCTCGTCATGTTTTATGCAGGAATATTCAGTGCTCTTGCGTTTGCGTTCTTGGCGCCGACGTTCAGAATGGATTACAGCGACTCAGATATTTCTTTCTTTATCATGGGTGTATCTCTTATATGGCTGGGCATTTTATTTCGACTTTGGTCAATTCAAACGCTTGGGAAATACTTCCGCACCCTCGTCTTAATCCACGACGATCATAAACTTATCATTTCGGGACCATATAAATATCTGCGTAATCCCTCCTATACGGGATCGATTTTATCTGTATTTGGCGTAGGGCTTGCGCTTGGCAACTGGATGAGCCTGGTCTCAATAGTGATTGCGGTCGGCATAGGCTATGCCTGGCGCATTCATGTTGAGGAAGTTGCATTGAAGGCGCGCTTCGGCATCGCATATGATGATTACAAGAAAAAGACATGGAGCCTTATTCCATATGTATGGTGAGGGCCTGATCTACGGCGACTTAACTCCCAATCTTTTCCTTAGACCGCAACGCAGATGAAGGGTAGTGGTGCCAGGTATGACAGCCCAAGTGTCATATACGCAAGTGTGTTAAGTACCTGCTCAAGAACGGAAGCCGCGAAGAGAAGCGCGACGAGTGTCGCGCTTCTGTGCGGGAACGACCCTCGCGGTTGCGAACTAAAATTGAAGCCTCGCGGTCTAAAAACCGCGTGCTGACCGGTGTGACCCCACGGGGAATCGAACCCCGATTTACGCCGTGAAAGGGCGCTGTCCTAGCCGTTAGACGATGGGGCCTAACCGCTCCACTATGCCATTAGTGCGCTGAAATAGCTAGACTTTGTGCCGTTCGTTCTGCAAATAGTGGGGCTTCCAGGGGTTGATTTTTGTTTCGGGAAATGGTACCTTAGTGTCTGTAGGTCGAAATTAATTGCCAGTCTAATCACTGGATGTTTTTTTGTTCATTTTGAGCAAAAAAGCGGACACCTATACTATGGACGACGAGAAAAAGGACATCAATCCTGAGGAGAAGAAGGAGGAGGAGACTCCTGCTACGGCTGCTGAGTAAGCTTTAGCGCCTATTCTTGGACGCAGCCCTTTGCCCGTTATGGGGGCAGAGGGCTGCGTCCTTTTGGTTTAGTGAAATATGCTAGGATAGCACCACAGTGCGCGAGTGTAACGGCGCGCTAAAAATGCACAATGGAGAGGTGGCTGAGTGGATGAAAAGGCAACGGCTTGCCTTTTCATCCGATGCCGGTAGGCACGCGCCGATGCCGCGGAGCGATTACGACGCGGCAGGCACGAGGAGGACGACCCAGTCGAACACTCAGCCTCTCTTTGGTATAGTGAACGGCAGTGCGCAATGGAGAGGTGGCTGAGTGGTCGAAGGCACTGGTTTCGAAAACCAGCATGCGGGCAACTGCATCGAGGGTTCGAATCCCTCCCTCTCCGCCCTTGATACTTTTTATCGGTGTTATGTTATAACCTGTAAATAAGCCACTTTTATAAAACATAAGTCGGTTGTGTCCAGTTTTTTCGGTTCGAATCCCCGAGCCATTTTTTGAGGGCTCAGCATTTTTTATCGGTACTATGCCAACGGTTCGAATCACCAAACCTCCGCAGTCAGTACTTGGTATCGGTAGTATGTCGAGCCTATATTCTAGGCCATTTCTCGACCATGCTTTTTTATAAAAGCTAGAGAGGGCGCAGAGATTCGAACTTTTACTCTAATGACTGGTGGGAGGAAGTCTTTTCGTGCAGAATGCAGTTATGAAAAAGGTTGTATTTTACTCGTGGCAATGGCGACGAGAGTATTGACATTGAGCCGGTGATAGACAGGGATACGCAGGGAGTATCAGGTGCTCCTGATATTGCAGCAACTATTTTCGGCAAGATAGCGGCAGCGGATATTTTCGTGGCCGACATCTCGATAGTTTTGAACGGCAAGAAGCGTTCCTCGCCGAACCCTAACGTACTGATAGAGCTTGGCTACGCGCTGCGTGCTCTTGGTCATGAGCGCATCGTGTTGGTGTTTAACGAGGCGTCGGGCAAAAAAGAAAAGCTGCCTTTCGATCTCAAGACTCGGCGGATACTTACCTACAAAGCGGAAGATGGCGAAGCGGATCGAAGTGTGATACGTGCAAGTCTCGCAAAAGATTTTAAAGCAGCGCTGCTTTCGGGATTTAGCCATGTACCGTCACCGAAGACGAAATCGCCCATTATCGAAATCATAAAAAGTAATGCACCAAGCAAGAAAATAGAGTTGCGGAGTCACTTGGCTGGCGTGCTCAGTGAGCTTGAAACAGCACAACCGCCTATGAAGCGTGAAGGCGGCACCGTTGAACAACTAATTGCATCTTTCCCAGCCACTGAGCATATCGTCACGGAATTCGCCCGCCTCTCTGAGACCGTAGTTCTCATGGAGGATACCGATTCGGCGAAAGAAATATTTCAATGGTTTGGGAAGGTGCTCGCAAAATATGACCCGCCGTCAATTGGCAGCGGTCAGACGTGGAACACGGATGGCGACTTCTACAAAGTTCTTGGTCACGAACTTTTCGTGACGTTCGTCTCCCCGTTCATTAAAGAGAAGAAGTGGAAAGAGCTCGGTGATATTCTTAAAGGCAATCTGCGCGTTGGTCCTACGTTGCACAATTCACGAGATAGCCAAGAAAGCTGGACGGAGCTGTCAGAACATTCTCCTTTCTTGGCAGATGAAGGTAAGAAAAGGAGTCGCATGTCCCTGCATGCAGACATCTTGAAAGATAGGCACACTGCGGGCGAATTGGGGCAAGTATTACCGATGAAAGAATTCACCGAGACAGATTTCTTTCTCGCCATGTTCGGAGAGAACAATGGGCGGCAGGAATACCATCCCGATTGGTATCCGCGAAGTATATTGTGGCTTACTGATGTGCCTCATTTTCTCGTCGAAGCTGAGGATTACCCGACGGCGATGCAAATTTGCCACGCGTTGAAGATAAGCGACGTTGAAGAATTAAAGAGGCGTGTGAATTTCTCCGATCGATGGGAGTATGCGAGACATTCTCCGATCAGCACCGCGGATATAAATAAAATTGGCAAGACAGGGGGTGCGGTAATAATAACGCCATCTGATTACGCGTAGCCTACTCCATTGCCACTACGCCTTTGGTGATCTTTAGCTTCGACTTGAAACACCCCATCAGCTCACGCTTCTCCTCGTTGGTGCCCTCCTTGAGGATATATTTTGCATAGACCCTGAAATCTACCTCCTCATGCTTTGCCTTGGGGTCCGACATGCCCAGAACAGTTCGCTGGAACCTGTTGTGTCGCTTTAGTTCCTCCTCGAACTTCATCTGCACTGCAAGCTGGTTGATGTCGATCCTGTCGATGATGCCAAGAAGCTGATTCGTTAGTTCTTCTTCACGCAGGTACTTGTTGCCTTTGCACTGTTTGTCGCGTGTGCGGCCGCAGCCGTAATACACATAACGTGCAGTCGTGCCGTCCTTGAGCGGTTTGTATTTCTCCTCGGCCGATATGCATGATCCGCAGGCGCCGCAGGTCATCAGCTTTGTGAACGCGAATTCGTGCGACTCGCGCTGAATGTTTCCACGCTTGAGTTGCTCCTGCACCTTGTCGAATAATTCCTTCGGCACAAGCGGCTCGTGCTTGCCTTGATACCAGTTGCCACTATTTCTCGGAAACTCGAAGACGCCGTAGTAGAAGGGGTTGGAGAGAATGCGATACATATTGCCGAGCGCGAGCGGCTTCTTGCCCTGCGTCTGAAAGTTCAGATCGAAGCGCAGCCAGTGATAAAGCTTGGGTCCTGACCACTGCTCGTATCCGACCTTTTCAAACATCTTGCGTATTACCGGTCCGCGCTCGGGGTCGATGATGACTTGGCATTTCCGATCCAGGCGCTTCTCGTTTATGTAGCCGGTGAGCGTGCTGCCTGGCCGCAGTCCCATCTCGCATCGCGTCCGCAGTCCGCGCCGCACGTTCACACCACGATTGTCGTTCTCGAGTTTTGCCTGCGACCCAAGAATCATGAGCAAGAATTTCTCGTTGGGATTATTGGAGAATCTTTGGCTATAGGTTCTGATCTCTTGAAGAATCCCAGCGTCCATAAGGTCGACGACACGACCCAAGTCGCCTGCATTGCGGGAAATACGATCAGGCGCCCATGTAAGGATGGCGTTGTATTTATCAGCTCGTATCTCCTCAATGATTTCGTTAAAAACAGGACGCTGCCCAGCTTCTTTGGCTGAGTGGCTCTCACGCTTCATAGCCACGATCTCCAGCCCTTCGCGCTCAGCGAGCTGGAGCATCTCTTTGATCTGAGAGTCGATGGAGAGCACCTGCCTTTCCTCCGACTCGGTCGACTTTCGAGCGTACAAACAATAGCGAACGGGCTTTATAGCTTTTATTCCTACTGATAAACGGTCAGGTCGTGCCTCTAGCGGGTTTGGTGCGACTTGTTCCATACCCAATGAATGACGCCGATCCCTGAAGGAGTCTAGAGTGCCGAGTTGGTAACTGGTATACCTATGTATACTTGCAAAAGCCCTCTAATCGTGTATAATGGCTAGTATACATATGTCAATCAACAAGTCACAATTCATCACCGTCGCAGAAATGGCTAAGATGCTTGGGGTCACTCGGGCCGCTATAAATAAGCAGATTTCCGAGAAAAAGATCCCCGCAGAGAAGGTAGGGCGAAACTATCTGATACCAAAAACAGCTCTCCCGGCTGGGCTTGAGGAGCGTATCCGCACCGAACAAAAGAAAGCCACGGACATGGTCATCAAGAAAAGCCACCATCACGACCTCGATTTTGAGAAGGAGCTTTGGGCGGCGGCGGACAAGCTCCGCGGCAACATCGACGTTTCTGAGTACAAGAACATTGTCCTTGGCCTCCTCTTCTTGAAGTACATCTCCGACGCTTTCTATAAGCGCCACGAGGAGCTCGAAGGATTTACACGTGATCCGAAGAATGAAGACTTTTATGTAAAAGACGAAAAAGCTCGCGCGCAAATTCTTGAGACGAAAGATTTCTATAAGAGTGTTGGAGTGTTCTACGTTCCAGAGAAATCACGCTGGGAATATTTGCAGACGAAGACAATGCAGTCCGATATCGGTCAGGTGTTGGATAAGGCAATGGATCTTATCGAAGAGGACAATAGAGCCGAGCTCGAAGGTGTTCTACCGAAAATCTATACACGCACCACTCTCGATCACGCAGTGATCGGTGAGCTGGTGAATATTTTTTCACGTATTTCTTTTGATCATGATTTTGACAGAGAGAAAGATATCCTCGGCCGCATCTACGAGTACTTCCTTGGTCAGTTTGCTTCGTCGGAAGGCAAGCGCGGTGGTGAATTTTTCACACCAAGATCAATCGTTAAACTCTTGGTGGAAGTTCTCGAGCCATATGAAAACGCGCGCGTGCTCGACCCTGCCTGCGGTAGCGGTGGAATGTTTGTATCCATGGGTGAATATCTTCGCAATCACGGACAAGACCCCTCAAAGCTTGCAATCAGTGGTCAGGAGAGCAACCAAACAACCCTTCGTTTAGCAAAGATGAACCTGGCTATTCGTGGTTTATCAGGGAAGGTAGAACTCGGTAATACTTACTATGAAGATAAGTTCCCCCACCTACAAGCTGATTTTGTCATTGCAAACCCTCCTTTCAATGCAGAGTGGGACCCATCCAGGCTCTCAGATAGTGATCCGCGTATCACACTCGGTATTCCGCAAAGTAGCAATGCCAATTTTATGTGGGTGCAACACTTTACTCACCACCTTGCACCAAACGGGTATGCGGGGTTTGTGATGCCAAATGGTGCAACCGCCGTTGCGGGTAAGGAGGGCGAACTTCGTCAGAAATTAATAGAGACAGATATTGTAGATATTATTATTTCTTGTCCTCCTAAACTTTTCTACAATGTCCCTTTGCCGGTTTCCCTTTGGTTTCTCGCGAAGAATAAATCTGGAGATCGTTTTCGAAAGCGTTCCGGTGAGACACTTTTTATTGATGCGAGAAGTATATTCGAGCAAATATCTCGAAAACAAGTTGTCTTAAACCCGGACCATATTAGTAAAATCGCAAACACTGTTCGTGCTTGGCGCGGTGAGTCAGACGCTAATAAATATGAGGATGTTCCAGGCTTTTGTAAGTCAGTAAATATAGAGCAAATCAGAAATAATAAATACTATCTCAACCCAGGCTTATATGTCGGTCTTGCTGAGGCCGAAAATGAAAAAATCTCGTTTGATGAGAGTCTGGCAATAACCTCTAGTTTTTTGAAGAAGCAAACTAAGATTAACCAATCTCTTAACAAAGAAATTTCTTTTAAGCTAAATAAATTTTACCCTCAACACGATTGGAGCAATCTGGATTTCTCTTCACGCGAAATTTTGGAAGATTTGTGCAAGAGGATCTTTGCCGAGTGGTTCGTAAAATTCAATTATCCAACCAACTCGGATATCAAATTTGTTGATAGTGAGGTGGGTCGAATCCCAGAAGGTTGGTCTACAGGTGCTCTAACAGATAGTGTGGACGTTCTCGGTGGAGGCACCCCAAAAACGGATGTTAAAGAATATTGGAATGGCAATGTCCCATTCTTTACGCCTGGAGATGCCAATGGATCGTTCTATTCGTTGAAAACTGAGAAGTATATTACTCAGAAAGGACTGGAAAACTGTAATAGCGCTCTATACCCAAAGAATACTGTTTTCATAACAGCGCGCGGCACGGTAGGGAAACTCGCACTCGCGGGTGTCCCAATGGCAATGAACCAGTCATGCTATGCCCTCAAGGGCAAGGATGGAATTTCCAACTTCTACGTGTACCTTCTTGTTCAGAGGTTAATTGAAAGTTTGCAGAAAATCGCTGTAGGTGGAGTTTTTGACGCCATTACCACAGCAACGCTCAAGAATATTCAGGTTGTCAAACCACCGGCTTCATTGATCGATAAATTTGATGAATTGGTACAGCCCATCTTTGAATTTATCCTTGCAACTCAACAGGAGTACGACACTCTCATTGAGGCTCGGAAATCATCGGAAAAACAAACATGAACCCACTTAACGAAAACAATCTTACGGAGCAATCGCTCATAGAATGGCTTCAGGCGCAGGGCTACGACTATGTCCATGGTCCATCGATAGCGCCCGGACAGCCTAACGCAGAGCGTGAGGATTTTCGTGGTGTTGTACTAAAAAATCGACTGCTCACGTCCGTTCGCCGTTTCAACCCGCAGCTTCCTGCCGAACAAGCGGGACAAGTCGTTGCTGATATTGCCAGTTACCACAATGCTGATCCGATACTTGGCAACAAAGAAATGTTTGCTCTCCTCACCGAAGGTGTAAAGAAAACATGGCGAGAGAATGGCGAAGAAAAGACGGAGGTCGTGAAGCTGATTAATTTCGCCAATGTAGATGCGAATGAGTTTTTGATTGTAAATCAATTTACCGTTCAAGGTATCGAGAATGTCTGTCGCCTCGACGGTGTCGTGTTTATAAATGGCATTCCTTTGGCAGTACTCGAGCTCAAGAGTCCTGTGCGCGGACAAGCAACCATCGGTCAGGCATATCGCGACATGGAGTATTACAAGAAAGAGATCCCTAAAATTTTTTTCTACAACCAGATCCTCTGCTTGAGTGATCTTACCGAAGCGCGCCACGGAACAATATCCTCTTCATGGGAGCGGTACGGTACGTGGAAAGGCATCGAGACCGAAACCGATGCGCCCAAGGGAGCGACAGAGCTCGAGGTGCTTGCGAAGGGTCTTTTCAATAAAGCCCGAATGCTTGATGTGATTCAGAACTTCACCGTATTTGAAGCTGACGGTGATGGTGATGCCGTGACGTATACAAAGAAGGCAGCTTTGTATCACCAGTACTACGGAGTAAACAAGACGATCAACAGCACCATTCGCTCGGTCCAAGGTGAACAGGAGCGCAAAATTGGTGTGTTTTGGCACACACAAGGATCTGGAAAGTCACTCTCGATGGTTTTTTACGTGAACAAGACGAAGCGCATCCTCGAGCTTAAAAGTCCCGCGTATGTGTTCCTTAACGACCGCGAAGATCTCGATGACGCGCTCTTCAAGACGTTTAGCCGTACTGGCTACGGAACGCTTGCAAAGCGGGCTTCGGGCATTAAGGATTTGAAAGACAGGCTGTCTCACCTTGGAAGCGAACTTATCTTCACTACGATACAAAAGTTTCAAGAAGATCCTGACGCGAATGCCGTTCTTTCAGAAAGAGAAAACATTATCGTGCTCACCGACGAGGCGCACCGCACGCAATACAGCATGCTTGCGGGTAATGTGCGGCAGGCTTTGCCAAACGCGAGCTTTTTAGGGGTGACAGGAACTCCAATATCTAGCCACAACCGCGACACAATGCGTGTGTTCGGCGACATCGTGAGCTCGTACAAGATCGGGCAGGCAGTAAAGGATAAGGCAACCGTGCCGATTTATTACGAGGGTCGTCTTGTACCACTCCATCTCGCTGATAGATTTGTTGATAGCAAACTCGATGAGATTTTGGGTGAAATTGTGGTGGATGAAAAAGCCAAAGCTCGCAAAGAGTGGGCGGTGCTTGAAGAAGTTGTTGGAGCACCAAGCCGCATTGAGCAAATATCAAAGGATATTGTTGTCCACTTCAACAACCGGCCCATTGAGGGTAAAGCAATGGTGGTCACGATGAGTCGCCCTATTGCGGTTGCAATGTATAACGCAATCAAGAAAATTCCTGGAGCGCCGGAGTGCGCGGTGATTATCTCAGGCATGGAGGACTTCAAAGGTCAAATTCAACCGGAGCACGATGTAAAAAAATTGGAGAAACGGTTTAAGAAAGCGAATGACCCGCTTCGTTTAGTGATTGTCTGTGAAATGTGGCTCACTGGGTTTGATGTGCCAAGCATGCACACGATGTATCTCGATAAGCCACTGAAGAATCACGGGCTTATGCAGGCAATCGCGCGCGTGAACCGCGTCTATAAAGATAAACCGGGCGGTTTGATAGTTGATTACATCGGTATTGCAGAAAATCTCAAAAAGGCCCTTGCCATCTATGATGCAGATGTGCAGAAGGAGGCGATGATTCCCCTCGATGAGATCATAAGCGAAATGAAAACGCTCCACGGCGAAATCTCGCTGTATTTCTCAAATATAGATTTCACTGGTTGGAGACAAAAGAAGGGCGTGCAGTTGGTGGAACTCTTCCAATCGGCGATGAACGATGTTATCTCAAAAGATGGCCGTCTTTCTGATGATCGGAAAATGGCATATATGGGTGCAGTTTCAAAACTCTCCAACCTTCATGCACTCGTAATGCCTGGAGAGGAGGCGATGAAAATTGCCACTGATGTTCAATTCTTTCAATCCATACGGCAAGCAATCAACAAACAGACGCTCATACCACATATCATTTTCCCTGAAGCAACAGAGAGTGCGATCCGCAGCCTCGTGCAGGATTCCGTACAAGCCGAGGGCGTAATTGACCTCTTCACGAAAGAGGGCGAAGAGAAGAAAAGCATCTCAATCTTTGACGATCGCTTCGCGGAGGAAATAAAGAAGGTTAAATACCAGAACCTTGCCATCGATACCGTCCGCAAAATGCTCGATCAGGAAATCAAGGTGCGCTCTCGTACGAACAAAGCTCGTTATGAAACGATGCTCACCCTGCTTACTGACTTGATTGAGAAATACGAAAACAATGTCATCAGCTCAGCAGAAATCATTAAACACTTGCTTGAGATTGCCGATGAAATAAAGAAGCTTGACGCGGAAAGCAAGGATCTCGGTCTCTCAGAAGAGGAAGTGGTTTTTTACGATACGCTTGCCTCCGATCCTGACCTCAAGAAAGCCGGAATTGATATCAAAGAATTCGTTAAAGACCTGACGAAGCGTATTCGCCGTGACTTGGCAATTGACTGGACGAATAACGAGACGATAAAGGCGCGTATTCGCCAAAACGTACGCTTGCTTTTGCTCCAGAAGGGATTCACTGAGCTCGTACAGACAGAGCGGCTGATAGAGTCGATATACCAGGAAACAGTGAGAGTTTATAGAGAATATTTGCCTGCTTAAAACCATGAAGTTTTTTAGAGCCATCCAATTCTTTTTTCGGCAAATATCTTGGGGGCCACGCACAGCCCCCACATATTCTTTTGACGTTGAGAAAAAACCGAACTGGCTCGTCTACACTTGGGGCGTTTTTGCCGGTTTCTTTTACAGCATCTTCCAGCGACGCCGCGAGCAATTAAGGGCGCTTTACCGCAATCAGGAACGTCGGAAGACTGAGTACACCATACCGATGCAAATCGTGCGGCAGTCTATGGGTACGATATTGGTTCTTATACTAACGTTGGTCGGGGTGACACTTGCTGATTGGGGTGTCGACAAGCTCGCAACTCTACTCTCTCATGTACAGGCTAGCTGGTTTATAGCTTTCGCCACGCACTTTAATTTCTTTACTATCCCCGACAAAGAATTCTTTAAGCTCGTACTTGAGATTTCCATTGGTGCGATATCCGCTATCCTCGGACTTTTGTTTGCCTTATACGCCGTCGGTCTTCAACTCACGACGGATAAGTACTCGTCTAAAGTGTCCGATTACGTCAATCAGGAGACCGTCGGCAATTTCTTTTTCAAACTCCTCGTCTTTACCGATATCTTTGCGATCGCCGTCTTGCTCCGCGTCCAACTTCTCGCGCTTCCGTCACCGATCAGCTTCATTGCTGTTGTCATTTTGGTGGTTATCTGCTTGCTTGGTATCCTCGTTTTCAAGAATCACTACATCCTTACTATAAAACCGAAGAATCTCTTTGAGAGGTTGCAGTCGGACATGAAGGAGAACATACGGCTTGCATCCGATCGGACCCGGTATTCCTATAAGAGCTGGAGCATCGTGCAGACTTCGCGCATGCGAACGCAGGATCATCTTTCGATACTCAAAACTCTCTTTGAAGATCTCTGGCACGCCGAAAATTGGAACGACGTGATTTACACGCCGATGGTGCTTGCAAATTTGATCACAGAATACGCCAAGCGAAAGAAATATATCGACAGGGAGCGTGGCTGGTGGTTCCCGCAGACGCAGGTGGAGGTCAAGGCAAACAGTATGTCGACGCTCACCCTGAAGCTCAATTTCGAGCTTCAGGGCAAAGGGCCTTTGCGTATAGGTAGCCCAGACTATTTGTGGTTCGAGAACGGTATTTTCGACATTCTCAAAGCGGTAGAGTCTCGCGTTGGGACTGCGCCGCAGGATACTCATCTGCTCAAATACGTCATTGATTTTTACCAGACCGCACTTGCCGGCGACTACGAAAAAGATGAGTACGGCCGTTATCAGAAAACAGTCGCCGGCTTGTATGAGAATCAGGAGACCGACGCTTTCGAGAAATATCTCGATGCATTCTTTGCTTTGTACGAGAGAGTACAAACCGACGACGAGTTGGGCGCGTATCTCAACGCTTACTTTGCGATCGGGCTGACTCTTATCGACGGCTTCGATTACACCAAGTATCAGGAGGTAATAAAATCACTTATCGGCGCAGACGGTCAGCTCACTCGTACCCGTGAAGAGCTTGCTCGGCTTGATCTGCCGGGACTGTTCTATAACCAAATTCTCGACTATTGGGATCGTCTCGATCTTGAAGTCCAATGCGAGGGGCGCGTTATAACGCCGCAAGACCGTCTCGAAAAGGAAACGCTCGACGATGCTCACGCAAAGGAAAAGCAGTATTTCGATAAGTTTTTCGAGAAGCTGATCACGCATCACAACACCGTTCTCAAAGACCTCTATCAGAAAGGAAAGCACAAAGAGCTTGCGATGTTCATCAAAGCTCGCTTCGAGTGGATCAGTCGCTTGCTCTACATCAATAAGGTTGCTCTGGCAGATGAGTACGGCGCGAAGATCGCCGGCGCGGGCGTTTATCTACCATTTCTGCCGAAGCAGATACTTCTCGACTCGGAGTTTTGGGAGGAGTTAGAGAAGACCCTATTCCCATCAGTCATCGAGAATTGTCCGACGCTCTTTAAGGTGTTGTCTGGCCTTCTCACGCTCATGTTGCCGGTCATCAATGCCGACGAGAAGAACGTCGACAACATCATGTATCGCAATCGCCTCGGTCTTATTCTCGGCGGCTTCGTATATCTCGTCTGCGAATTCAGGCAGGATTACCGATTGCTGATAGAGTACGTGCAAACGATCGAGGTTGCGTACCAGCCAGGCCAATTCGTCAAAGCGATGGAGGTACTCTCGAAGCCGAAGGAAGTTGGTGGTCTCGATCTCACGCTCAAGCTCATAAACTGGGAGCTTACCCGGTATCATCATTGGTTCGGCGAGATCATGGGCAAGGTATTTGATCTCCCCAAGACCTACGATCATGTGCGTTTTTATTCTGGCTTGCAGGAGGTTGCCGACCATCCAAGTAAGTTCATTCGTGAGTTGAGTTACCATCTATCTCAACCGGAAGAAGAGTCTGCCGAAGCATTTGTCGAATGGGTAAAGAAGCGCGAGGCGATGCGCCAATTGGTCGAAGTGCTTGAGAAAATTAAGGAAAAAAAGATATGAGACGACGTCCTTACAAACAAAGAGTGAAAGGCTATGTGTTCGATGATCCGTTTCTTGGCTACATCCAAGGCCGCGACCGGCTAGAGAAGGCGTCATGGAATGCAATGGAATTAAGCAACGAAACCGACTCTGTACGCTACTCACTCTTTCCGTTGCGCGATATGCCGGTAGCGGATCGTCCCGGCTACGTCACTCATGAACGCAATTACTTCAGCATTGAGTGCGATGATCCGGTTTTGAAAAAAGACCTTGAGATGTACTTCACCGACGAGCATTCGTTCTATCGGGACGGCTTGTATGGTCAGGGCGACGTAATGGGAGGTTTCTTGGAGAGTATCGCTCACGAGCTATTTGTCGTCGGTGATTCATTCCGCATGATTGAGTGGGAGGAGGTCGATATCAAAGGCCGGAAGTATCAATTTCCAATCGATTTTGAGTATCTCAGAAACGAGACCATGAAGGTCATCAAAAAGCACGGCATGGTCGTTGGCTATCGGCAAAAGTACAGTCTTTTTACTTACTTCAAGGAGAAGCGGTTCAAGGGATGGGAAGATAAGGAAAAGCCGCGATCATTTGAGTTTGAAAAAGAAGAAGTCGTCTATTGCAAGTATCCGTTTGCAAAAAAATCGCCGACGGCGCAGAGCATCAAATATCTAAAACCGATCAAGAAGTTCTGGCAGTTCGGCATTGATCAATCAAAGAGCGGTGTCGAGGTACAAAATCATTATCTGCCGCTCGAGCGAGCACGGTACACCACCTATTCGCGCGAGAAAAGGAAGTACGATATCGCTCGCGGAAAGATACGCACCATTTTTAATTATTTGATGGAAACGAATGGGCCTAAGCTCACGCAGTATTACGACATCTACACAGTAATCCGCTACAAGAAGTTTCTTAATAACTTTAGAGATTATTTGGTGCGAGAATTCAACGAGCAGGTGCTGGAGGTCGTGGCAAAGAAGAATAGTTTTACTTCCGTCCCTAAAGTTGTCTATAGTGGCTTTCTCTCCAATGCCGAGCTCGACGCGGCACTTCAAGGCTATACGGACGGGACTCTAACTTTTGATCAGATCGTCCAACAGGTCGTAAGAACACCCTAAATTTGAAATGAATATTATCTTTAAGTTGTTTTATAACCAGCATGACGACGTTTCCAAGACGTTGGCTCTCTTGGACAGTATCAACAAGAGTAGTTTGCCCATCGAAACCAAAACAGAAGTTATATCCGACCCAGAACATGCACAAAGGATTAAGGACGAACTCTTAAAAGAATCGATTCTCGCCAAAATTCAGATACGACAGACAGGAAGCGGCATACTTTACCCGCATCTTTTGGTTTATCGCGACGACTTGTTATCGACGTTCTATCCTCGCAGACGGAAGGGCGAAGCGGATATTGAGATCGATGAATTTCTTAGCACGGTTCTCACACAAAATCGGCGCGATGATTTAGTTGTTTCTTTTTATACCACAGGCAGAGATTGTTTGGATTCCGCCAAATTTCTATATCACAAAAAAGAAGATCGAGGGCGGTATGAGATCTGACCTGACCCCCAAATTTCAGACCACTCTCTAGACGAGATTAAGCGTTAACATACTCTCGTATGAAGAATCACCGCATCGCTCAGGACGTAAAGGA
>NCBJ01000026.1 GCA_002255585.1 Parcubacteria group bacterium 21-54-25
GCCGATCCCGCCGCTGATCAGCGTCGCGCCCGTGCCCGTGCCGCTGTTGGTCACCGTGCCCGTGTTGTTGACCGCCGCCGTCGAGAGCGTGATCCCGTCAGCGATCGCGCTGTTATTGTCGAGGATCAGGTTGCCCGCGCCCGTCGTCCCGCCGCTGACCGTCAGCAGGGAACTGCCGCTCGCGTTTGAATTGATCAGCGTCGTGCCCGCGGCGTTCATAGCGACCGGCCCGCTAATCGTCAAACCCGACGTCCCGCTGTTCTCCGTCACAGTCGTTACATTCGTGCCGATGCCGCCGCTGATCAGCGTCGCGCCAGCGCCCGTGCCGCTGTTGGTCACCGTGCCCGTGTTGTTGACCGTCGCGCCCGAGAGCGTAATGCCGTCGGCGATCGCGCTGTCATTTTGCAGGATCAGGTTACCCGCGCCTGTCACCCCGCCGCTCACCGTCAGCAGAGAGCTGCCGCTCGCGTTCGAATTGATCAGTGTCGTGCCGGCCGCATTGACCGCAACCGGACCACTGACGGTCAGGGTCGACGTCCCGCTGTTCTCCGTGATGCCCGTCACGTTCGTGCCGATGCCTGCGCTGATCAGGGTCACACCGCTACCAGTGCCCGAGTTGGTGATCGTTCCGGAATTGTTGACGTCAGTGGTCGACAGCGTGATGCCGTCAGCGATCGCGCTGTTGTTGTCGAGGATCAGGTTGCCCGCGCCCGTCACGCCGCCGCTCACCGTCAGAAGAGAGCTGCCGCTCGCGTTCGAATTGGTCAGGGCCGTGCCCGTCGCATTCACTACAAGGCCGCCGCTGAGCGTCAGAGCCGACGTCCCGCTGTTCTCCGTCACGCCCGTCACGCTCGCGCCGATCACCACGCCGATCGTCTCCGCGCCCGCGCCCGTGCCGCTGTTGGTCACCGTGCCGGTGTTGTTGATGCTGCCCGTCGCGAAGGTGATCCCGTTCGCGGTCGCGCTGTTGTTGTCGATAATCAGGTTGCCGGCCCCCGTCGTCCCGCCGCTCACCGTCATCAGCGCCGTTCCGCTCGCGTTG
>NCBJ01000014.1 GCA_002255585.1 Parcubacteria group bacterium 21-54-25
CAACCTCCAGTCAAGTGCCACCTACACCCTCTCCTGCACGGGGACAGGCGGGAGCACCTCTCAGAGTACGAGTGTGAGTGTGACGGCTGCGCCAGTACCTACGAACTCCAGCTTGATTTCCGGCCTCTCCTCAACCTTTGGGCAGGGAACACTCACAGGGGGCAATCAGTTTTATACTGACCGCGCCTATACACTCACGTCTGTTCCAGCGAGCCTAAACGGCAGTCTCCTTATTCGTACCCCAAACAACGATAAATTTGTAACCGGCTCGAACTACATTACTTTTACCTTAGACACAAATGCGACGGTATATATCGCCTTTGACAAGAGTATATCGACGCCACCCGCATGGCTCTCCGCATTTACTGATAGCGGTATGACCATCACGGCTGAAAATGGTCCGTACGAGTTGTATCAAAAAGCCTTTACACAAGGAAGTGTTGTGACGCTTGGCGGTAACGATACGGTGCCCTCAAGCGCAAACAGCAATAGCTCAAACTACTTTGTCGTCGTCAAAGGCTCTACTTCTCTTGGACAGAACAGTACGCCCTCGGTTACCCCAACCCCCCAACCCTCCACCCCCGCCCCAACGCTCTCCCTCTCCGCCTCACCAACCACCGTCTCCTCTGGAGGCTCCACCACCCTCACCTGGAGCGGTAGCGCAGGCAGCACCGGCGCAATCTCCTATGGTGGTGGCGGCACGAGCGGTACAGTCGCGTCGTCAGAAACACCACAAGGAGGCACCTCAGGCAGCACGGGTGGATCGACCGCAACAACGCCGAGCGCCGGCGCAACGGCTGGTAGCAACCAGACCACAGCGTCTGAATCAAGGGCAGCTTCGTTCGCCCACACTATTCAACACCCTCTTGCGCCTGGTGACGTAAATGCGCAAGTCGCCGCTCTTCAAACACTTCTCGCCACCGACCCCACCATCTATCCACAGGGCAAGGTGACCGGCTACTACGGCCCACTCACTGCTCAGGCAGTCGAGCGCTTCCAGCAAAAGTATGGCATTGTCACGGGCGGCACGCCGCAAACCACCGGGTACGGTCGCGTTGGTCCGCAGACACTGGCGAAGATTCATGAAGTATATGGTGGGAGCACAAGCATTTCTACACAAACCACCACACAAACCACCACGCAGACCAGTACGAGTGGTACGGCCGCTGTCACTTCTATGACTGAAGCCGAACGCCAAGCAAAAATTGCTGCCATTCAACAACAAATTCAGACGCTTCTGAACTTGGTTCAGCAGCTCACGTTACAACTGAAACAGCAAGGAGGATAGGGGAGACAAATTTTTTGAGGAATCTATCACACGAGAGATCCCCGAAGAGGGGATTTCGTTATTTATGCGGCGGCAAGCTTGATAACCAGATAGATGACGGCCATGCCAAAAACAGTCGAATAGGTCGTCCAACGTTTCGGGTGTGCATGGAAGCTTTCGGGAATGAGATCGCTTGCGCCTAAATAGAGAAAGAAACCACCAAAGAGCGCTAACATAAGCGCGAGCGTTTGCTCCTGTACCGCAAAAATTGTCGTGACGAGAATACCGATGACAGGAGTCGTCGCGTCTACCAGCAACCATCGACGAGCCTCTTTTTTCTCCCCGCCATTTTTGAGTATAAAATTCACGGTATTGATACCATCTGAAAAATCGTGCGCAAGGACAGCGGCAGCAAGAACGAGTCCAACTGCAGGGGATACTTGAAAGGCCAGTCCAATACCGATACCGTCGAGGAAGCTGTGGAACGAGAGACTACTGGCTCCCGCTGCGCCGCGCGCGTGTTGGGCGGGTGTCGTTTCGTGGTTTTCGTGGATGTGGCCGTGCAAGAGCAGTAAGCGATCGGCAGCCAAGTACAGAATAAAACCAAGCGCGGTAATGGAGAGCACGGTCACATCTGTATAGTGACCGGTAGCGAGATGCAGTGCCTCTGGTAGCAGATCAAAGAACGCAACGGCAACGACCGCACCGGCGCTAAACCCAAGAATAAGGTGCAGATGGTCTTTGAGGCGGATTGCGAACGTACCGCCAAGGAAGGTGGAAAAAAAGGTTGCTAGAGCGATGAAGTACAACATAATATAGTAGAGTACGTTATTGTACCTGCTTGGCAAGTGGGCACAGGAATGTGTAATACTAAGAACACAATGAACCGGCCTTTTGTACGCGGCTTCTTAACAGCACTTGGAGCAGCGATTATTTTTATAGGGAGCGTTTTGGTATTTCAGTACCATGTCCTTTATTCTACAGCGTATAGGACACCCAATGGGGGTGCCACAAACGCTACACACATCGCACCACTAAAATCCTCTGCCGCCTTGCAATTTGAAATCGCGACGACCACTGTTACTCAGGAAAAAGGCCTCTCCGGTCGTGCGCAAATCCCAAACAACTATGCGATGCTTTTTGTTTTCCCACATGCCGCGTTATACGGCTTTTGGATGAAGGACATGCTGGTGCCCATCGACATTATTTGGTTATCGGACAATGGAGCTATTGTGGGTGTTGAAGATTCAATATCACCGCGTACCTATCCAAATGTCTTTTACCCACCACAGCCTGTGAAATATGTCCTTGAAATGCGTGCCGGAGCAGCCCACGATCGAGGGTGGAAGATCGGCACGGTGGTTGCGCTACCCTTGCCTTACTAGGAAGACGTTTCGCACTGAACTATCCACAGTAGCCCCACGGTGCGGCTAGCAGTAAAATAGGATAACGTCGCCTCGCGCGCAATTATCATAGCCCCCCCTCTTCACTCATGGTAAAAACAAAATCATCGGTTCGCTTTACCTCCACAAAAGCGTCTGCACCAAAGAAAGATACGCAGATATCTGAATCGAAAGAAACGGCGCGTTATCGCGAATTAGTGCCGCAGCTTGAGAAGCGAGATGGTCGCCTGGTACCGTTTGAGTTTGAAAAAATTACCCAGGCTATCCACAAAGCAATGCTTGAGACCGGAGAGGGAAGTATTGAAGACGCGATACTCGTCACGCACCAAGTGGCAGGTGAGCTCGCACGTTTTGCACGGAAGTATAAAAATTTCTTGCCGACGGTGGAAGGCATACAAGACGCGGTGGAGAAGCAACTCATGCTAAATGATTTTACAAGTGCCGCAAAAGCCTACATCCTCTATCGCGACAAACGTGCGCAGATGCGTGCGGAGCAGCGTGAGATCCCGGCGCACGTCCGCGCGCTTGTGGAGGAAAGTAAATCCCATTTCAAAAATAATCCGCTCGGCGAATTTGTCTATCTGCGCTCGTATGCCAAGTGGATTCCAGAAGAGGGCCGACGCGAGACATGGGTCGAGACAGTCGATCGCTACATAAATTTCATGCGCGAGAATCTCGGTAAAAAACTTACGGAAAAAGAGTACGCGGAGGTGCGTGAAGCAATCCTTACACAGCAGGTGATGCCTTCAATGCGCCTCATGCAGTTTGCGGGCGAGGCGGTGCGTCGCTGCAACGTCGCGGCGTACAACTGTTCGTATATCGCACCCACTAAGATTGAAGATTTTGCAGAGATTATGTACATCTCAATGTGCGGCACCGGTGTGGGCTTCTCAGTCGAGAGCACAAACGTGCAGGCGCTTCCGCAAATTGCCTACCAAACAGACGAGGTGCTCCCAACGCACGTCGTTGCAGACTCTAAAGAAGGTTGGTGCGACGCACTCACGCACGGCCTGAAGACGTGGTATGCCGGCAAGGACGTTGCGTTTGATTTTTCACAAATACGTCCCGCTGGCGCGCGCTTAAAAACAATGGGCGGTAAGGCCTCGGGTCCAGAGCTGCTTCGCTCACTCCTTACGTTTGCACGCGAACGCATTTTTTCACACCAAGGCCGTCGTCTGCGCAACATCGATGTGCACGACATTATCTGCAAAATTGGCGAATGTGTGGTCGCTGGCGGCGTGCGGCGGAGCGCGATGATCTCGCTCTCTGACCTTGACGATGAGGCCATGCGCGATGCAAAGAAGGGTGCGTTTTACATGACGCATCCCCATCGCTCTATTGCCAATAACTCCGCAGTATATCTAGAAAAACCCAATAATGCCGACTTCATGGACGAGTGGGTTGCACTCATGAAAAGCGGCGCGGGGGAGCGCGGCATCTTTAATCGTGGGAGCTTGCCTACACAGCTTCCCAAGCGGCGCATCGCCGAGTGGGAGCGCTCAGGCTATGTGCACCACGGGCGTGTCGTGGGGCCGGTGGGCACTAACCCATGCGGCGAGATTATTCTCAAGTCCAAACAATTTTGCAATCTTTCGGAAGTAATCGCACGGGTTGATGACACCAAAGAATCACTCGTGCGCAAGGCGCGACTTGCAGCAGTGCTCGGCACCTATCAGTCCACCCTCACTAACCTTGGGTACTTGTCGAAAGAGTGGAAGAAAAATTGTGAAGACGAGCGCCTGCTCGGCGTCTCCATCACTGGCCAGTGGGACTCACCAGCGGTGCGTGATGCCGACACGCTCAAAGCGATGCGCCTCGAAACCATTAAAACGAACAAGAAGTACGCGAAACGCTTTGGCGTCAACGAGTCAACCGCCATTACCGCCGTTAAACCTTCCGGCACGGTATCGCAAACACTCGATGTCTCAAGCGGTATGCACCCAAGGAACTCCGCCTACTATATTCGTCGTATTCGTATTAGCGCGACCGATTCACTTTTTAAGATGCTCAAAGATCAGGGCGTACCGCATCACCCAGAAGTGGGACAAACTATGGAGGACGCGAACACCTACGTTCTTGAGTTTCCAGTTAAAGCGCCAGATAACGCTGTGACTAAAAACGATCTCACTGCGCGCGATCAGCTTGAGTATTGGAAACTCGTTAAGCAGCACTACACAGAACACAATCCTTCTGTCACCGTCTCCGTTGGTGAGAATGAGTGGATTCAGGTAGCAAACTGGCTCTACGAAAACTGGGAGATGGTCGGTGGTCTGTCGTTTCTTCCGCGGTCTGATTATGTCTACCGCCTTGCGCCCTACGAGGAGATTTCCAAAGAGCGCTATGAGGAGTTGATGCGCGAATTTCCTCACATAGACTATGCAAAACTCTACCTATACGAAAAACAAGATGAGACGGAGATGAAGAAAGAGCTCGCGTGTGTCGCCGGTACGTGCGATATTATATAAAAACTCCCTTGCTGATTTCCTGGTATCGTTGCATAATAGCATCAGACCGAGCAAGACGACCGCTCCACGGGATACCCGTACACCATCTGTAAAGATTGTATAGTAAGAGGTACCTTCGCGGAGAGGAAAGTCCGAACACAGCCGATCCCTTTGCCGGGTTCTTGGAGAAAGGTAGCGGGTAACGCCCGTCCGCCGCAAGGCGCGAGGTGCGAGCAGTGACGCCAAGCCCGAAAGGGTACGGCCTCCTTCGGGAGGAATCATGCGGAAACGTATGAGTGAAACGGCTAAATCCTTACCCCTGTGCAAGGCCGTGCCGAGCACCACGTGCTCGGAGCGCCGCTTGAGGTTGTCGGTAACGGCAATCCCAGATAGATGGTCGTCCAGGCATATCGCCAGACAGAATTCGGCTTATCAGCTCGGTCTACTTCACATCCTCGACCCGCGCCAAAAGCGCGGGTCGAGGCGTTTTCCACTATCACTAAATAAATCAGAAAAGCGTTTTGCACACGCGTGGTATACTTGCAGAGTATTTGACGTTGCTTCACATTTCGTCGAAGCGGGTGACTACTATAATTAACCCTATTTTATTTACGTATGCAGTTTCCAAATTTTTCTTCGTCGTCTTCTGATCGCCGGTGGTCTTTTGAACGTGGGGCGATGTGGGCACTCCTCGCGACACTCTTTCTCGCCACTATTGTAGTTATACCGTCATCCGCCATCCCGTTTGTATCAACGAAAATACTTATTCTCGCCATTGGTGCCGTGCTCACGCTCGTGCTGTTCGTTCTTGCACGACTGACGCTTGGCAATCTCATTTTGCCGCCGCTTTCACTCATCGGCGCGCTATGGCTCGTGCCGCTTGCCTATGGGCTCTCCACATTATTTTCTGGTACACCAGTTTCGTTGGCAGTGTTCGGTCATGCTTTCGATTCGGACACGTTTGGTTTTATGGTCCTAATTAGTCTGCTCGGTACGTTCGCCGCGCTCTCCATTCGTCGCATCGAACAGTACCGGACGTTCTTGCGGGCCGCGGGGCTTTTGTTTGGCGTAATCCTTGTTGTACAAATCGGCGTACTTGTTACGGGAAATTTCGCACCCGCTATGCTCAACCCGGGGTTCTCAATCGTCGGTTCTTTTTCCGATCTCGCACTCGTGTCGGGCCTTGGGTTGGTAATGATGCTTGTGGTACTACGGTTCATGAATGTATCGCGTGCTACTGCGCGCGCACTTGGGCTCATGGGGGTGTTCGCTCTCTTTTTTCTGGCGCTTGCTAATGACGCCGTCACGTGGGTGCTCATTGCACTCATATCTCTCGGCTTGTTTGTAGAGGGCGTCATGCGTCGTACGCTTACTACTGCGCCAGAAACAGAGGTGGATGCCCTTGCTTTCGTTGAAGGTGCGGAGGGGTCATATGCGTTTGAAACATTAATTGATACCGGCGATTCTCCACGCGCGAATGATTCCGGCGCTCGTATTGCCGCTCCGCTCATCGTACTCGTCGCTGCACTTTTCTTCCTCATCGGCGGCGCAACAGTTGCCGGCGCGCTTGGCAACGCCGTTCATATTAACAACGCAACAGTCCGCCCATCGTGGCAGTCTACGATTGCCGTTGGCAAAGACACCTACCATACCGACGCGCTCTTTGGTTCTGGGCCAGACACATTTGGCGCACAACTCTTACTTTATAGAAACGCGAGCGCAAACCTCACACCGTTTTGGGATACAGATTTTTTGAGCGGCGTTGGGTTTATTCCGACATCATTTGTGACCACTGGCATTATTGGCGTGCTTGCGTGGCTGGCGTTTCTCGGCCTCTTTCTTTTCTTTGGTATACGGGCACTCATTGCGCGTGAGACAGAAAACTCGTTTGTACGTGCTGTTGCCATTGCCACGTTCGTGGGCATGCTTTTTGTGATGCTAGAGCTTATTTTCAACGTCTCTGGACCAATTCTGCTTGCTCTCGGACTCGTCTTGGCTGGCGTGTTTGCTTCGACCTTGCGCTATTTCTATCCCGAGAAGCAACGCGCTGTCTCCTTTGCGCAAAATCCACGAATAGGATTTATCATTGTGTTCTTGCTCACTATCGTGTTGCTCGCTAGTGTTGCCGTTGCCTACGTGGTCGTAGGGCGCTACATGGCGCAAACGGCATTTTTGCAAGCACAAAACGCACTTGCGTCGAATGATCTGTCGACGGCAGCTGCGGCAGCGCAGCAATCCATACTCTTTGCCCCCACTGATGATGCGTATCGTTTGGAAGCGGTGATTGGCATTGCGGCCATTAACCAACTGGTGCAACATGCATCCACAGGATCTCACATAGATACTGCAAAGTTACAAGCCATACTCTCACAAAGCATCGCGGCTGCTCAGGACGCGACGCGTGCAAACCCAGATGCGTATCAAAACTGGATAGCGCTTGGCAGTGTATATAACGTTGTTGTGCCTCTGAATGTTTCTGGTGCGTATAGCGCGGCCACCAAAGCGTATCAGCACGCCGCAGCATTGAATCCCACGAGCCCGTTGATTCCTTTCAGTCTCGCTGAGCTCGCTATTACGAATAAATCGTACAAAGACGCCGAAACCTACCTCACGCAGACCGTGTCGCTCAAGTCAGACTACACACCCGCTATTCTGGAGCTGGCGCAGGTTGAGGCGCAGCTCGGCAAGGCGAGCGAGGCACTCAAGGCAGCAGAAGCAGCAGCGTATTTCATCCCGAATAACCCCGCAATTCTCTTCCAGGTTGGGGTACTGCGCCTTGAAACTAATGATGTGAACGGTGCAATACAGGCGCTTTCACAGGCGGTTGCACTCAACAAGGAATACGCCAATGCACTATATTTCCTCGCTGTCGCCTACGCCGATAACGGAGATTACTCGTCGGCGCTCAAGGAAATTGATGCGGTCGCGGCGCTTTCTTCGCAAAATGCTGTTTCCGTGGCTCCGGCGCGCGCAGCACTTGCAAAGAATACCAATCCATTCGCTGCGCACACTGTTGGTACACCACTCCCCACGACGGTACCAAAGAAGTAATATACGTCCATGGTAGGGAGGATTTGGAAACGTATCGCGACACCGATTCGCGGCTTACATCAAGCTGCATATTGGCTTGCTATACTGACGCTCGCTTCGCAAGCGCTCGCACTCATTCGGGATCGGACCTTCGCGCACTTATTCGGCGCGAGCGCGTCACTAGACCTCTATTACGCGGCTTTTAAGATTCCCGACCTAGTCTTTACGCTTGTTGCTTCACTGGTTTCAGCGTACGTGCTCATTCCACGTCTTACTGGCGCGAGTAAAGACGAGGCACAGACGCTCATCTCGCACGCAGTCTCGTTCTTACTTATCGTCGGCGGTGTCGTTGCAGTAATTATTGCGCTTATCGCGCCGAACATACTGTTCATCATATTTCCAAGCTTCGCTTCATCTTCGCAAGCGCCGGCGTTCGTCATGCTTGTGCGACTCTTGCTCCTGCAGCCAATTTTACTTGGTCTTTCGGGCATTGCGGCGAGCGTCACACAGGTACATCGTCGCTTCATTATTTATTCGCTATCGCCCGTACTCTATAATCTCGGCATCATCTTTGGCGCGCTCGTGCTCTACCCACGTTTTGGACTTATCGGTATCGGTTATGGGGTTATTCTTGGCTCGCTCGCCTATCTCGCCGTCCACGTGCCTATTGTAGCGCACGCACGTCTGTTGCCGCGCCTCGTGTGGCCCTCGTGGCGCGTCATGGGGCTCGTTATGCGCGATTCGGTACCACGTGCCCTGGCTCTTGGCGTGGGCACGGCGGTCGTTTTCATCATCACCGTGTTAGCCGCACGTGCTGGTACTGGAGTCATATCGGTCTTTACCTTCGCGACCAACCTCGAGGCGGTACCACTTGCGCTTATCGGTTCGTCGTATGCAGTAGCGGCATTTCCAGTGCTTTCTGAACTTTCCGGCCAAGACAATCATCAAGAGTTTACGCGCGTACTTTCAGCGGCGGGGCGACACCTTGTGTTATGGTCGATCGTGCTCTTCGCATTGGTGGTCGTGCTTCGCGCGCACCTCGTGCGTATCATTCTCGGTACTGGGCAATTCAACTGGAATGATACACGCCTCACTGCTGCGGCGCTTGCTATTCTTGTTGTTGGTTTGGCTGCGCAGGGGCTTATTTTGCTTCTCTCGCGTGCTCTGTATGCCGCGCGTCAGTCCTGGCGGCCGCTTTTCTATCAACTTGCTGGCGGTGCAGTGTCGGTCAGTATTGCTGCCGGAGGGCTCTACTATTTGCATCGCGCGCCCAGTACACTTACCGCTTTCGGGTCGCTGTTTCGCGTTGGCGACGTGTCTGGAAATATCGTGCTCATCTTTGCGCTTGCAACCGTACTTGGACAGTGTGTGACGACACTGTGCCTCATGGCGGCGATGCGCACGGTCGCACCCGGTTTTAACCGCGCGCTTGCGCGCCCGATCCTGGAGGGTGCGTTGGCAGCACTTGCTGGGGGGTCGGCCGCCTACGGCACTCTCGCCGTTATGGGAAATATTGCGTCCTTGACCACGCTTGCCGCAGTCTTCACCCAAGGGCTTGTTGCTGGTATGGTGGGGCTCGTCACCACAGGAGTAGCCTTGGTGCTGCTGCAGAACAAAGAGTTCAAGGACATACGCGTTGCGGTTCACCGTTTTACTAAAAAACGCGGTATGCCACCTACGTTTGGCGCGTCATGAACACCGACCACATACGCAACTTTTCAATCATTGCGCACATCGATCACGGCAAGTCGACGCTTGCCGATCGTCTGCTTGAGCACACGGGTACTATCGAGGCACGCAAGATGCGTGCGCAAGTGCTTGACCAGATGGATCTCGAGCGTGAGCGGGGGATTACTATAAAAATGCAACCGGTGCGCATGCGGTATGCGCGTCCCAACGAACCACCGTCCGCAGCCTATATCCTCAATCTCATTGACACCCCTGGACACATCGACTTCGCTTACGAGGTCTCACGTGCACTGAAAGCGGTTGAAGGAGTGATTTTACTCGTGGATTCGACGCAGGGGGTACAGGCACAAACACTCACCACGCTCTCCATGGCACAAGCTACCAACTGCACGATTATCCCTGTTATATCAAAAATAGACTCGCCAGCGGCTCGCCCGGAGGAGGTACGAACCGAACTCGCCGCGCTCCTTGGTGTTTCGCGCGCGGAAGTGCTCGCGGTTTCAGGCAAGACGGGTGAGGGTGTCGCGGCGCTGCTCGAAGCGATCGTATCACGCGTGCCGCCACCGGCGTTCGTGAAGCGTACAGACAGCGCGCGCGATTTAGCAGCTACTGAATCGCGTGCGCTTGTCTTTGATTTTTCCTACTCAACCCATCGCGGAGTCTCTATTTATGTACGCGTATTTGATGGCGAACTCAAACGAGGCGACACACTCTCCTTTCGTGCCGCCGGAAAGCAGTTCACTGCGCTTGAGGTTGGTATCTTTGCGCCGGACGAAACACCGGCCGCGCGGCTTTCTGCCGGTGAGATAGGCTACGTGGTGACGGGCATTAAGGAGCCAGGTGTCGTCGCCGTCGGGGATACGGTCGGTACGCACCGCGGCCGCTTAGCGGCGTTTGCCGGCTTTGCGCGACCGCGCCCGGTTGTGTGGGCTTCTGTCTATCCAGAAAGTCAAGATGACCTGCCTGACCTGCGCCAGGCACTCGCACGCTTACAGCTTTCAGACTCCTCTCTTTCGTTTGAAGAGGAATCTTCCGGTGTCTTGGGGCGCGGTTTTCGTTGCGGGTTCCTCGGCATGCTGCATCTTGAAATTATTATCGAACGCTTACGGCGTGAGTTCTCACTTGCGCTCGTCGTTACGATGCCAACGATTGCATATACCATCACTACTAAACAAGGGAAGCGTGAGATTATCTATACGCCCTCGCGCTTTCCCGCGTTTGGTGACATCGAGCGCATCGAGGAGCCGTGGGTGCGCGTGGTGCTCATCACACCACCCGCGGCGCTCTCCGCACTCATGCAGCTTTTCCATGATCACGAAGCAGTGGTATTGAAAACCGAAACGTATGCCGACAGTCGTATTGAGCTCACCGCTGAAATGCCGCTTCGCGAGCTTATGCGCGGCTTTTTCGATCGCGTGAAAAACGTGTCTTCTGGCTACGCGTCGCTTGCGTATGAGTTTCTCGACGAGCGTCCGGCCGATGTCGTGAAGCTCGACGTACTCGTTGCTGGAGAATCTATCCCTGCCTTTGCTCGCGTGGTCGCACGCCGTCGAGTGCAGGAGGAGGGAGAACGTATGGTAGAAAAACTCTACGCCGTACTTCCAAAACAACTTTTTGTCACCAAGCTTCAAGCCGAAGCGCTTGGGCGCATCATTGCTTCACGCACGCTTTCGGCATTGCGTAAAGATGTTACGGGCTACCTGTACGGTGGTGATGTAACCCGCAAGAAAAAGCTTCTCGAAAAACAAAAGCGCGGTAAAAAACGCATGGCGGCCACTGGGAAGGTAGACATTCCCGAGGAAGTTTTCATGAAAATGGTGCAGGAGGGCGGTAAGTAGGCGGTTTCTGAGATATTTAGGACACGGCGTGTCCTAAATACTGAGAGGGGGTTTTTGAAGGTCAGGAGGAAAGACAGGATTGCTGTGTGAGGGAGGCAGGGATCGTTGCGTAAGGGAAATGGAATTTCCAGAGAAATGCGTTGCGGCTGATGTGGGGCCGTCTGGGTTCACTTGGTATACTTTAATCATGCCACTACGTCTGTCGAGCCGGTCAGGTCGAGAAAGCAGCCAGCACCCCGTGCGCCAGGGCGTCACCATCGCTGTACTCGTGCTGGTGATATTTTGGCTCGGTTCGCTCATCTGGGGGCTGGCTGGCAAGGCGCAGTTTGCATGGAGTACTGCACGTGAGACGCAAAGCGAAGCGGCCGCGCTTCGCGCACGCGAGGAAATCCTCAAAGCAAACATCGCTACGCTCAACACGCCGCGCGGCAAAGAGGCCGCCATACGCACCGCTTTTGGTGTTGCGCGGCCAGGTGAACAGGTTATCATCGTCGTGCCGCCCCAGCCGGCCACGAGCACTGCCACCACGACACCGTGGTGGCAGCATGTCTTCGGCTGGGTTGGGCTTTAGAGCAGGGAAGTGAACAGGAAACAAACGCGGATATAGTTTAGTGGCAGAATAGGTGCTTCCCAAGCACCGGGCAGGGGTTCGATTCCCCTTATCCGCACCATTTACATAGCGTGTAATCACTATTGCGGACATTCCACACCGTGTCGTTGTGCGCCGGTGACGCGTAGCCATGAATGTAAACGTGTGCCGCGCGCCCTCTCATGTTATCCCCACCCACCCAACTCCCGCTCCCCCTCGCGTCACGCACACGCTATACTAAACACAGCAATACGCATTACCGTTGCATTTATTACA
>NCBJ01000006.1 GCA_002255585.1 Parcubacteria group bacterium 21-54-25
CGACGGACTCTCGGAGCGGTTGGGTTGGTGGTATAGGCCATTGGGTGGAAACTAACTGTTAAATCACATGAAGTGTTTCCAAGGTATTGAACCATAACGAACCGATTGACCGCAGATATAACGTCTGGTATTATCTATGCATCCTGAAATGTCCGCGTTGCGGGCATTTCTTGTTATAATTCGTTCATAAAAACGTGCAACATACATATTCCATATTCTTATGATTGATCTCAAAACCATAAACTCAGTACTTGGTGAATTTGAAGACCGCGGCATAACCCGTAGCACCATGGTCGATGCTATTGAGACCGCGATGGCCACGGCGTACAAAAAAGAGTACGGCAAGCGCGGTCAAATCGTGCGTGCGATACTCGATCTTGATACCGGCACGGTCTCATTCGAGCAAGTGAAAACCGTTGTGGATGACTCGACCGTACGCTTCCCCACCGCAGATGAAGAGGGGACAGCTTCCCATGAGCCACTGCTTTCACACACCCATGAGCACGAAGAAACGCTTGCGGAGGGTGAGCTGCCGCGTTTTGATCCGGAAAAGCATATTTTGCTCGAGAACGCAAAACTTATGAAGCGCGATGCGATCGTTGGCGAAGAGCTCGTTTTCCCGCTCGAGCCGCAAGATGACTTCGGCCGCATCGCCGCACAAACTGCTAAACAGGTCATCATTCAAAAAATTCGTGAGGCTGAGAAACTTTCGATACTTGATGAGTTTGCGCACAAAAAAAGCGAGGTGGTTTCAGGCATTGTGCAGCGTATCGAACGCGGCGCGCTCTACGTTGACCTCGGGCGCACGACAGGCGTTATGCCCTATGAGGAGCAAATCCCAGGGGAGCGTTACCGCACTGGCGAACGCATTCGCGCCTATTTGTACGCCGTTGACGAAGGCTTCCGTGGCGTGTATTTGCGTCTTTCACGTTCGCATCCGCGGTTTGTGGTAAAATTGTTTGAAATGGAAGTTCCAGAACTCGCTGCGGGTTCTATCGAAATAAAAGCAATCTCTCGCGAGGCGGGCAGCCGCACAAAACTTGCCGTTGCTTCGCTTGATCCACACGTTGATCCGGTTGGTTCACTGGTTGGCCAGCGAGGCGTGCGTGTTTCAACGGTGATGGGCGAGCTCGGTGGTGAACGCATCGACATTATTGAGTGGGCAGAAGACCCCGCGACCTATATTAAAGAGGCACTCTCCCCCGCAAGCGCGATTGATGTGGCGCTTGATTCGGACGATCATCGGGCAACGGTAACGGTGTCTGAAGACCAGCAGTCGTTGGCAATCGGCCGTGGTGGTCAAAACGTACGGCTCGCCGCCAAACTCACGGGGTGGAATATTGATATTGCGTCAACCGGCGGTGCAGCGATTGCCGGTACCGACGGCGACTCAGTAGATATTGCGCCGGAAGAACCGCTTGACGCGGCAGCCGAAGCGGGCGTTATTCCTACCGAATCTGAAGAAATAGTCGCCACGGGACAGAAAGAGACAACCGAGCTTCCAGCTGAAGAAGAACTCACCGAGGACGAAGGCAATTCTATTGTCGATGAGGAAGAATCACGAGACAAAACCGCAACTGATGAGTAGTATATCCACATAATCGTTTTATTTTTACCTATGAACTTGCTACACGACCTCCCTGCCGGAACAAAAGAGGAAATGACGGTGATTATCGAGATTCCGCGTGGCTCAAAAAACAAATATGAGATTGACAAGAGGACGGGTCTTATAGCACTCGATCGCGTTCTTCATACCGCGCAAGATTACCCATTCGACTACGGATTCGTACCGCAGACAATTTGGGATGACGGTGATGCGCTTGACGTAATATTGCTCACCACCTACCCACTTGCCCCAGGCATACTCGTGCGTGCCCGTCCGGTCGGCATCTTGCGTATGATCGACGGCGGCGACAATGATGATAAGGTGCTCGCGGTACCGGCAGATGATCCTCGTTTTGCAGATACAAAAGATCTTTCCGACGTAAATACGCACACGCTTAAGGAAATCGAGCACTTCTTCATGACCTATAAACAGCTCCAGAAGAAAGAGGTGGTCACGAATGGGTTTGAGGACAAAAAAGCAGCAGAGAAGGCGTTCGAGCGTGCAGTAAAACTCTATAAAGAACAGCACCCATAAATATTATGTTGGAATCAAGCCATACTACTCTGGAACCCTCAACACCGCAGCAGCAGTCCTGGGGTGCCGTCATCGCGATAGTGGTCATTCTCGCCATGATTGTCATCGGTGCCTTCTATGCGTGGAATAAACGCCTCGGCAAAGAGCCGGGCGGCGCAGCTGCCCTTGCCACGACGACGGCTACGACGACGCCATAAATACTACATTTTGGGCGCACAGTTTTGGTTTGTGCATGACGCTTTCAGTAATGCCATATCCTTGGCGTCAATAATGCCGTCGTGATTGAGATCACGCGGGTCGCTGGTGCCGCCCTGCACTTTTGTATTTAGGTACGGGGCCAAAAGCAACGCGTCATCGCTATCAACATCTCCATCTAAATTCAAATCGCCCAACGGAAATTCCGGCAGAGTAAGGTTCATTGTGTTATTCGTTGTGTTTAAGGAAAAATGGATTTGATATTGTGCGCCGGCAGTAATAATACCTGATCTGGTTTGATTATTGCTTGTATCATTGAGAAGCCCAAAGAAAACTACAAATGGTACATTCTTAATACCTATAAGTGTGAGGGTGTAGAGTCCGGGAACGGTATTCTTGAGGAACAGACCGACTGACGATGTGCCGTTAGACTCTTTAGTTGTGTAGTAACTTGGTCTTGTGTCTGTGCTTTTTGCTGGGTGATTTAATCCAATTATGTTCCCGGTGGGGTCTTTTAACAACAGCTCTATCTGGGTCGAGGAAGAGTCAATGGCACTAACCTGTATTTCCATACTCGGGAACATGCTCGGAAGATTGTGAGTAGCGGTAATTGTTGACGATTGGTACAAACGGAGGGATTTTATGTCTATAGAATGCCCTGATGCGGTGGTTACCAACCCTATAGACACTGTATGTTTGCCCGGAGAGATGATGCCCGCGGTAGTAATGAGTCCCGTGTTGCGCCACGTTCCACTGCCAAATTCCCCGGCCGCCCTACCGAATAACACTTTGTCATCAACCATAACCAAGAGCATATCCTGTGGTGATATGTGTACTCCTTTGTACTCGAAGGAAAAACCAGCAACTCTTGGACCAAACGAGACGGTTGTAAACATCCACATGGAGTGATCTGCGGTATGTGAAGACGAAGTTGCTACAAGGCTTGTGTTTGCGTCGCGCTTAACCGACACAGATTGTCCGCCACGCTGAAACATATTATAGTGGTACGCAGCACCCATGGTTCCAAAGATAATTATTGCAAAGCAAAGACTGATGAGCAGGAACAGCGGCGAGCGCGCGAGCTTCATGCACTATTACACTAGCACGCGCTTGTCGGGAGCAATGCCACCCCTTGTGCCAAAGGGCGGATACCGCTACTATGCGAATACTATGATGAACAATATGGATAACCAGCAAGAACGGGCCTCGTATTTGGTGCCAATGGTTGTGGAAAAGTCACAATTCGGTGAGCGCGCGTACGATATTTACTCGCGTCTTCTTCGAGAGCGCATAATTTTTCTCGGCGGGCCTATAGACGACGAGTCGGCAAACCTGATTATCGCCCAGCTACTTTTCCTTGAGGCCGAAGATCCGAAGAAAGACATTTTCCTATACGTGAATTCTGTTGGCGGATCGGTAACGGCCGGTCTCGCGATTCTCGACACGATGAACCATGTCAAGCCACACGTCGCAACCGTGTGCGTCGGTATTGCCGCCTCTGCTGGTGCGGTATTGCTCGCGGGCGGTCAAAAAGGCAAGCGCTTCGCGCTCCCGAACGCCGAAGTAATGATTCACCAGCCATGGGGCGGCGCACAAGGACAAGCAACCGACATAGAAATAACCGCGAAGCACATTATCGCGACGCGCGACCGTTTGAATAAAATTCTGGCAAAAGCGACTGGTCAATCACTCGAAAAGATAGGAAAAGATGTCGACCGTGATTTCTTCATGACCGCAGAAGAAGCAAAAAAGTACGGCATTGTTGACCAGGTGTACAAAACGAAATAGCACGCAAGGAAACTCAAAACGGGGTGCTGCAAAGCCGCTGCGCCGGTGCCCGTCACAGGGCTTTTGCGGTAGTACGTCCTCCGTGCTAGAGTGCCGGTACCGTTTTGGCGGACAGAATCTTGTAATAACCGCCTGCGTCGAGCCTTCTTTTCGATTCGCTACTCAGGAATGACTGCATGAAACTGGGGGGCGCGACAGGGCGCACCTTAAATTATGTCGTTAAAATTTGTATTCATACTGCTTGCGCTCTCGGGCGCGGCGGGCATTGCGCTTGGCTATGTTCTCAGGTGGCTCATTGCGCTTGGGCAGCGCGGTTCGCTCGAGCTCGAAATCAAGCAGCAAATGCTTGATGCGAAGGAGCGGGCAGCGCGCATCATTACCGAAGCAGAGTCTCGCGTGGAAATCGTCGAAGCCGAGCGACTCGGCACAGTACGCGAGCGCGAAGAAAAGCTACAAAAAACTGAAGACCGGCTTACAAAAAAAGAGGAGTTTCTCGATGAACGCGAGCACAGTATCGCCGACGAATCTGAAAATGTCCGCGGTCGAGAGCATGAGGCCGCACGTCTTAAAAAAGAATCCGAAGCGCTTCTACACGAGCGCCGCACTGAGCTTGCGCGTATCGCGCAGCTTTCACAAGACGCAGCACGAGAAGAGCTTATGCGTGATATCGAGCAGGTACATGAGGACGCATTTCTCGCACGCCTGCAAAAACTCGAAGCGCACGGCAAGGCGCGTCTTGAGGACGCTGCGCGAAATATTCTAATCGCCGCCATTCACCGTCTTGGAAATGCCGTGAATGCTGATGTTATGACGCTTTCGGTACCTATTCCCTCCGAAGAGGTGAAGGGGAAAATTATCGGCAAAGAGGGGAGGAACATTAAAGCATTTGAGCGCGCAACCGGCGTCGATGTCATCGTTGACGATGCCCCCGACCGCATCACCCTTTCATCATTTGATCCACTGCGTCGTCACATAGCAAAAATTGCACTCGAGGGATTAATTGCTGATGGACGCATCCAACCAGCAAAAATAGAAGACGCGGTGGAGCGTGCCCGTGCTGAAATTATCGAGACGGTAAAACAAAAGGGCGAGCAAGCGGCGTATGAGGCGGGTGTAGTTGGGCTTGATTCGAAACTTGTTGCGCTCCTCGGACGACTACATTTTCGTACTAGCTACGGACAAAACGTGTTGCAGCATTCAGTTGAGATGGCCCATATCGCGGGCATGCTTGCAACTGAGCTCGGTGCGAAGGCGACCATCGCGCGCGCAGGCGCACTGTTGCATGACATCGGAAAAGCAGTGGATCACGAGGTGCAGGGTACTCACGTAGAAATCGGGCGACGCATCTTAGAGAAATTTGGCCTCGATCGTCGCGTGATTCAAGCGATGCAGTCGCACCATGAAGAATACCCATATGAAACACCCGAAGCAGTTATTGTACAGGTTGCTGACGCCATATCAGGCGGGAGACCAGGGGCACGGCGTGATACCGTTGAGCGCTATTTGGAACGCTTGGGTGAGCTTGAAAGACTCGCATCAAGCTTCCCGGGAGTGGAAAAAGTATACGCCGTACAAGCTGGGCGCGAGATTCGTGTCTTTGTAAATCCTGGGAAAGTATCCGACCTCGCCATGCATAAGATGGCACGTGATTTGGCAGGAAGAATACAGGAAGAGCTCAAATACCCTGGAGAAATAAAGGTAAATATCATCCGCGAGAATCGTGTTGTAGAGTTTGCGCGGTAATATCTACGTACGTAGAGTACGCAGCGTGTACCAAATAATATATATTTAGTAGCGAAGCTTTATTTGCCAATAAATTACACTACCAATTGTGCGAAGGCGCAATGGTTGCAAGAACCGCCGTATTTCCTATACTTTCCCCCATACCCCTCCAAACGAGGTATTATCCATAGCATATTCTTATGAACAAAGCAGATATCGCCGCAAAAGTACACGAGGTACTCGGTACCACCAAGGCCGATGCGGATCGCGCGGTCGAAACAATCATTGATTCTATTACGAGCGCGCTCAAGGGCGGCGATGAGGTGTCAATCGCCGGTCTGGGCATCTTTTCCGCAAAAGTGCGCCCTGCCCGCGAGGGACGGAACCCGCGCACGGGTGAGTCGGTACATATTTCTGCGATGCGCGTACCGAAATTCCGCGCTGCCAAAGCGCTCAAAGAAGCAGTTAAATAACCTGCTTGTTTTGCGGCCTTTCGGCCAGCCGCCACGCCCGCCTTTTGAAGGCGGGCGTGGCTTTTATATGCGGGGAGTCAATTCCGGCTTTCGCGTGCTTGAGCTTATTGCAGATACTTATGTTTCTTTATTTTGTCGGGCAGATAGTTTTCGGTATCGTACTTTTCATACCCTTTCCCGTAGCCGAGGTCTTTCATGAGTGTTGTGACCGGGTTGCGTATCTTTTTTGGAATTGGCAGATTGCCGAACTTCTGCACGTCACCTTGTGCAGCACGAAGTGCGTCGTACGCGCTTCGATCTTTCTTGGAGCGCGCGAGGTAGGCAGCACCGTGCGCAAGAGTTATCGCGCATTCAGGATAGCCGATCGTCTCACAAGCGCGAAAGACGGCGTTTGCCACCACAAGCGCCGTTGGCTGCGCAAGACCAATGTCTTCGCTCGCAAATATCACCATACGCCGTGCAATGAAAAGCGGATCCTCCCCAGCTTCAACCATGCGCGCGAGGTAGTAGAGCGCGGCGTCGCTCTGGCTCGCGCGCATACTTTTTATAAATGCGGAGACCGTGTCGTGATGCTCCTCGCCATGCGTGTCGTAGCGTATGTGCGATGATTCCAGCGCCTTATTGAGCGCGCCGACAGTAACGTCGCCATAGAGTGACTGTGTGCTCTCGATGATGCCGAGCGCTTTCCGTGCGTCACCGTTTGCGTAGCCCACAAGCCACGCAAGCGTGTCTTGTGCAAGAGGCGTCGCCGCGCGCGCGATAATCGCGTGTAGTGCCTCCTCTGAAAGCGGCGTAAGTACAAACACGCGGCAGCGCGAGAGCAGCGGCGCTATAACCTCGAACGACGGATTTTCTGTGGTTGCACCGATGAGTATGAGCTTGCCCGACTCTACAAATGGCAAGAGGAAGTCCTGCTGGGATTTATTAAAACGATGTATCTCGTCCAAGAACAGTACGGTGTCTTTTTCGTTTGGGGCCTCGGCCACGATGGTACGTATATCATCTTTACCAGCGGAAACTGCCGAGAGTTCGTAGAGCGTAGCATCGAGCGCACGTGCGTAGATTCGTGCGAGCGTCGTTTTTCCTGAACCAGGCGGCCCCCAGAGAATAAAAGAGAATGGGTGCTTTTTTTCGATAGCTACACGAAGCGGTTTCCCTTTCCCTACCAAGTGCTCCTGCCCGACAAAGTGGTCGAGTGACGTTGGCCGAATTCGAGAGGCAAGCGGTTCCATGCGTGTATGGTACACCCGTGCCTGCCATCGACCAGCGATCCGGCACAAATACAAAAGGACCCGCGTGCGGATCCTTTTAGATTGCCGAGCTGCGTGCAAAGCACGCAGCTCGGCAACGTAGGTTATTTCCAGTTTCCACCAGTGGGTCTTCTTCTTGTACCGCCCGCCGCAACAGGGGCGCGCGACCTCCCCACTTCCATCACATACTGGCGACGAGTGGCGTACGGGTCAAATGCATTGTTGTCATTTCGTCGTATTTCTTCCTCTCCATTGCTCCCTTTTTTGGGAGGGAATGTGAGCGCTTCTTCCTTCCAGAAATGCTTATACCATAACGTTGTACGGCTTCCGTTTCCGGCGTGAGCCGGAAAACACCAACTCTCACTATTCCACGGGTGGTTTTATCGCAGCTAGTACTACTGCTCCTGCCAAGTTTCTAACGCTTCATCCAGATCAAGACCCGACTCGTCGGAGAGGTCTTGCACCTCTTGCGCCTCATCCATGCTCAAGTTGTTATCTTTCGCGAGTTCGAAAAGTTCGTCGTCCATGGTTAAGAATTTAGCATGCTACTGTCCATGCGGGACATGGGCGTTGCCCTGCAAAGGAGAGTAAAGTATCATAGTCAACATGAAAAAAGGTTGCACAACATCCTTTTTGCGTACCATTCCTGCAGGCCATGGGACGTCGGCGCTAACGCGCTGTCGCCCGTAAGGCGGGCCGTTGGGCATAACAGAGGGACTTATGACTTCGTCGAACATACGAGGCAGTTGCCTATGCGGCGCGGTGACCTTTGAGGTAAACTCGCCATACCACATCATGACTCATTGCCATTGCTCGCGGTGTCGCAAGAGTACGGGAGCAGGCCACTCGACAAATATTGCTGCTAATTCCGAGAGCATCAGGTGGCTAAGCGGATACGAAAGCATTACCCGCTTCGAGCTTCCAGGGTCAGAACGCTTCGGCAAATGGTTTTGCAGTCACTGCGGTGGCACTGGTGCAGGCCGGTCCTACCAGAAGACCCTAGATGTTTGGGACGGCCATCCTCCACAATCGGCATGATATTTGCATGTTATGATTTGGCCTTGCCCGGTGCTCCAATACGACCGTTATTATTGGAACGGTAAACAAGTCAATTATGGAAAATGACGGATAGATAGTTGCACGATAACCTTTTTGCGTACCACTCTTGCAGACCTCGATGCGAAGGCAGAGCAAAAACCGATCGGCAAGAATCGCACCATGTGCGACTCTCAAACAAACGCCCGACATGTCCGTCGGGCGGGCCTGAAACTCAGGCAGAAGATCTATGTCGCTCGGGCACGAGTAATTTGTTCGCGATTATGTCGCTCGATTCTGTCCATTTCTTCTCTAGTAAACACAGTCACTGTAATTTCGTGATGGCCGTTCTTCCCGTCCACAATAACCCGCACGTGATCATCATCAATCGGCTCAACGGTCCACGTCGAATGACAGGTGACGTCTTCGCCGAATCGGCGTAGCAATTTGTCAAGCAACTTGAGGAGCATTTCGCAATCCCCCGTATGACATGCTGAAGCTATGATAGCCCATGCTTAGATTCGTGCAACGTGACATCGCCTGCGTTTTTTAACGTACGCAAGAGACCATAAATCCCATCTGCGACTCCCTGAAGCAGCGCTAGGTCGTGGACCTTCCGAAAGGCTCGGGGAATTGGTATACCGGCAAGCACACCCCGCTCATCACTCAAGAACTCTTTCAAGCGGTGCAGGAGAAAATCGCTGAAGAGAGCCAGCCCAAGCACAAGTTCAAAAAGTGGAACTTCACCAAGCTCCTTATCTGTGGATACTGCGGCTCCAGCATCACCGCCCAAGAGAGGGCCAAGATATTGAGTACCGGAGAACCCGTCTCCTATGTCTATTATTCCTGCTCCCGCGCCAAGGACGTGAACTGCAAGAATCCGTACCTGCGGGAAGAGAAACTCACCGAGCAGCTAACGAATCTCGTCGGCCGTGTTTCACTCGACGAAATCGGTGCACGCCATCTCATTGAGCGTGAGGTATCCAGGTACAACAAGCTCAGAGCGGAGGTTGAAGGAAAGAGTGAAATCATCAAGGCGAAGGAGATGGACATACGCAAATACGCCAAGTATCTGCTCAAGAACGGATCAAGAGAAGAAAAGCGCGAACTTCTTGAGCACCTGCGTGATCGGCTCATCCTGAACGATCGCGCGATCACGCTCGCTGACTGACACAAAGGCGCGGCATGTGTCGCGTCTTTGTGCGGGAATAGCTCTCGCGGTTGCGAACTGGAGTTGAGGCCTCGCGGTCGGGAAACCACGTGCTGACTGCTGTGCGGGCAGGGAGAATCGAACTCCCGACTACTGCTTGGAAGGCAGTCGTTTTACCACTAAACCATGCCCGCGGTTTTGTATGTAGCATAGCAAAAACGAGACTTTATCGCACGGCTCGGGTAGCATACCAGTATGAGAACGTACCTTGTATCGGGGAGTATTGCGGCCGCAGCCGCAGCTTTTGTATTTTTGTATGTATGGTGGCCGGGCGTGCCCGCCGCTAATGCCCCTGTTGTCGCACCTGCTCTCGCGACCACTTCCGCCGCCGCACCCATTGAAACGGCCCCACCCGCCACGACAGGCGCACCGCCGCCGCTAAGCAGTACCGACAACGCTGTCTTTTCCCGCAAAGAACAGCCGAGCAAAACGAGTTCGTCAACGCCGGTCACGCAGGCACCCACCAGCACGCCGAGTGCAGCTGCGGTGCAGGACTCGCTCGCACAGGGCGCCACCGCGCTACGTGCGGCATTGGTAAATATTATTTGCACCACGACGGCGGGGGGCGGAATTCGCTCGATTTCAGGCAGCGGCGTCATCGTCAGCGCAAAAGGTGTCATTCTCACCAACGCACACATAGGCCAGTACTTCCTGCTTACTAACTACCCCAGCCCCGACAGTACAGACTGTGTGGTGCGTACGGGCAGCCCCGCCACTCCCGCATATAAAGCCAAGTTGATATTCATCTCACCCACATGGATCCACGACAATCCGAACACTCTTACAGAAATAGCGCCCACCGGCACAGGCGAACACGACATCGCCCTGCTCGCAATCACGAAAAGTGACACCGGCGCCCCTCTGCCTACATCCTTCCCTTCCGTATCTCTCGCAACGCGCGTACCGTTTCTCGGAGAGCCAGTTGTCATTGAATCGTACGCTGCGCAGTTCCTCTCAGCAAGCGAAATTGAATCCTCGCTCTACCCAACCATCGTGTACGGCACCATAAAAAACGTGTATACCTTTGCCACCACTACAGTTGACGTTGTGTCTTTGGGTGGAACTGCTGCCGCGCAAGAAGGGTCTTCCGGTGGAGGCATCCTCGACTCTGCAGGAAAGCTTATTTCAACCATAACCACGAGCACCGTAAAGGGCGCAACAAGTAGTCGTACGCTCTATGCCATCACCGCGTCCTACATTCGGCGTGACTATGCGGCAGAAACGTCCCGCTCGCTTAACGACCTCTTAGCTGAGTCGACAAGCACTGCGGTAGCTGACTTTGCACCCACGCGTTCAACGCTTACCACCTTTCTTTTGCACGCACTTTCCGGACAATAAATTATGACTCCGAAACAACATGTACGGTGCGCGTTGGAAAAGCAAACGCAACCTTCTCTTTCTCAAAAAGTTCCATGATTGCCAGGTTTATTTCCTGCTGACGATCCATGTACTCAGTGTAGTCGCCTGAGGGAACGTGGTACACAATATCGAAATCAAGTGCAGAGTCGCCGAAGCTTGCGAAGTGAACACGTTCAACACGCACGCCTTGGATTGCCTCCATGTGTGTACGAATTTTTGCTGCAAGTCCGGCTATGGTCTCGCGCGGAGTGCCGTATTCGATGCCGATGTGCGTTTCGACGCGACGATCCTGCATCGTGTGGAAGTTTTGAACACGTACGGACGTGAGTTCCCGGTTAGAAATGATTATCTCTTCGCCCTGAAGCGCACGCAGGCGAGTGGTTTTGATACCAATTCGCTCGACCACGCCCATATGCGACCCCACGATGATGAAGTCCCCAACCACAAAAGGTTTATCGAAGTAAATTGCAAATGAGCTGAAGAGATCGGTGAGGATATTCTGAAGCGCAAACGCAATGGCGACACCGCCAATACCCAACCCCGCAATCAGTGAAGTAATGTTGATACCGAGGTTAGAAAGAAGGAGGAGGACCGCAACAATCCACAGCGCGCCCTTAATAAGAGCAGAAAGAAACCGTCGTGCGGTTCGCTCTTCAGCTCCTGCCGCCCCGTGCGCAAGGTACAGGTCCGTTGCGATACCGAGTGCCCGTATAGCATAGAGCAGCACCACTCCCAACAAGAGGCCGTTTGAGACTGTGTAGGCAACCGGTGGGAGCGGGAGCGTCAAAAGGCCAAGATATATTGCAATAAACCAGTAAAAAGGTGGCTTAATACTGCGCACCATCGCTACGACAGCGTCGTCAATTTTTGTTGTGGTACGTAAGGACAGGCGCTCAAAATATACAAGAAGACGGTTCTGGATGAGCGCAAACGCAAGCAGTGCAATTATGATGACGGCGAGCGCTGTCGTGATTGCGCTGCTATAGAATACGAGAAAATGTAGTGGCGGCGTGAAAGAAAATGACATGTTCTCTGTGTATGCGAAAGTGTGGTGGCTGTCAAGCGACGCTTCTGCGCAGGACTGCTGTTGGTCGGGCCGCTGGGAATCGAACCCAGTCTACATCCTCCCAAAGGATGCGTACTACCGGTATACGACGGCCCGTGGTGGGGATAGCGTAGCACATAACTTATGCGCTGTCTTAATGAGGGGTGTGCCGCACTCGCTAACCAGGCGGCCCCACAAAAACCAATCTCTCTATTTATGCCTTCTCGGAAACGGGGGTTTCGCTCAGCACCTCTTGCACACGACTTGCGATTTCTTCCAGGTTAAAGTTCGCCTTGACCATAAAACCTTTCGCGCCCAGGTGCATAGCCCGATCAATGTCTTCCTGTTGCCCCAAATTAGAAAGTATCATCACAGGCACGGCCGCAAGTCGCTCATCTTTCTTCAGGCGCGCAAGAATTTCAAATCCATCGACATCAGGAAGCAGTAGGTCGAGCAAAATAATATCTGGCTTCCATTGTTCAAGTATAGAAAACGCCTCCTTCCCATCGACCGCATGCCGTACATCAAGACCAATCGTCGTCAATTTGCGAACAAAAAGGTCGCGGAGAAACTTATCATCCTCAACCACGAGGGCGCGCTGGCCGACCACGCCATCCGTGCGTGCCTTCGCGGCATCAGAACCCGCGTGGGCAGTATCGTAATCGAGATCGACGTGCGTTTCCCCTTTTGGCACATCCTGTCCGATCTGCTCACCGAGTAGTACACGCGCCTTTTCAAGTACTTCCGATGGATCGAAAACTGCTTTGATTAAAAAGTCACGGGCACCGAGCTTCTTTGCTCGCTCAATCTCTACCGGTTGGCCGGAATTTGAGATGATCATAACGGGAATACTCTTGAGCGCCTGATCACCGTTCATCTCTTCCAGTACTTCCATACCATTTTTGTGTGGCATGAGAATATCCAGCAGTATTAGGTCGGGACGAAATCCTGCATGTAATTTTTGAAGCGCAATACTGCCATCCTCCGCTCCTTCAACAAGGTAGCCGCTCTGTGAGAGTTTTTCGAGCAACACGGTGCGCAGCACCGTGTCGTCCTCAACGACGAAAATAGTCTTTTGGTTCATGGGACATCTATGCTATGTATCATAGTACAGGGTTGGCTACTTCACTACCGTGACCTGTGGATGGTTGGCCCGGTCATATCATGTGTCATCAACCGTAATGTCGTCTTGTGGAATACGGCGCGCGTCCAACGGAAGCGCAAGCGTAAACACTGTGCCCACTCCTTCTGTAGACGAGACGGTGAGCGCGCCCCCGTGTCGAATAACAACGTTTTTCGCGAGATAGAGGCCGAGGCCAGATCCGCTTGTTTGCATATGCAACGCATTGTCTGCGCGGAAAAACTTTGTAAATAACCGCGGCATTTGAGACGCGGGTATGCCGATACCGGTGTCGCGTATGTGCGTAATGAGATGCTCTTTGTCGACTGAAACATCAATCGTTACCGTACCACCGACGGGCGTATATTTCACCGCGTTATCGATAAGATTTTGGAAAACGAGTGCCATTTTGTTCGCGTCAAAGGTCAGTGGCGGGAGCGTGGCGGACGGCATTTTTACTACCACCGACACCTGGTTACTTTGCGCGAACCCTTTTATTGAAGCGAGGACGCTTTCAATCACTGGCATAAGATCGCCTTGTTTAAATGTGTATCCAAAACGACCTTCCTCAATACGCGCAACGTTGAGCAGGTCGTTAACCAACTGAATCATTTTTTCGTTCGTCTCGTACCCATTGGTGAGCAATTCTTTTTGTGACGGCTGCAGGGGGCCCGTGTCGCCATTAATAACCATATGCAATACCCACTTAATTGCGGAGAGCGGCGTGCGCAGTTGGTGTGCGGCAATGGAAATAAATTCACTTTTGCTCCGCGCAATTGTTTTCTCTCGAGTAATATCGCGTACCAGCTTTATAAAGCCCTGTCGTGCGCCAGTGGCACGGCTGAGCACGGGTGTCGTCGTTACTTGCAGTTCGCGCTCGAGCGGGTAGGTCACCTTAATCTCTGTTATATCGACATCTTTTCCGGCGTTCTCTCGTGTCATTTTTTTCGCCACGGGGGCGAGCGCTGGGTACGACACATCTACCAGTGTCTGCCAGTGTGGTTTATGCAGATCCCTTGGGAACACTTGGTGTCCCGTTACTTCATTGGGCGATACTCCGAGTAATTCTTCCGCCTTGCGGTTCATACGTAATAAGGTAAAGGCGTTGTCGTATTCAAGCAGTCCATTTGGAAGGGTGTCGATGAGTGTTTCCACATGTACTTTTGCTCGTGTAATTTCTTCTGTCTTTTCTTCAACTTGCTTCTCGAGATGTTTTGCGTATTCCTCTGCTAATGCGCGCCGATCCGCTTCTGTTTTCTGGATTGCGAGGATTCGTTCTGCTTGCTCACGCTTACGGTCTACTGCGATTTGACGCAAGTCTTCTACCATGAGCCTGACGCCTACGTAGAGCTCGGTGAATTCATTTTCTTCGCGCGGTACGTTTGGCACGGTGGAAAAATCTCCGGTCGCAGCGCGCTGCAAAATTGGCGTGAGCTCCGAAAGTTGTTGAGCGGTATGTTCTTTATAGTGCTCAAGTGTTTTTTCTTTAGTGATATCACGAAATACTAAAATACCCACGACCCCGTCTTCGAGTGAAATGGTGCGGGACGCAACGAATACTGGAAATCGTCGCCCAGAATGTGTGGTGACATACGCTGTTGCACCCTGGGGAACGGTGTAGGTCTTTTTTTTTGCAAAAACGGTATGTGCGATACCCGGGAAAGGTGTCGTTGGAGCATTCTCCATAGTCAGCTGCAATACAGTGTCAATCTGTTTGTGTATGATTTCATCGGTCGTACAGTCAAGCAGCAGACTTGCGTGCGGATTTACGAGAGTAACCGTGCCGTCAGGCGCGTACACAATAACTCCCTCCGCAACGAAAGAGAGCACCCCACTGAGAATTGACTGCGTCACAAACGTGTTGATATGTTACGCGGCGGGTGACGTGACGGTGTCGGTACCGTGAGACGAATTTGTCGATATGTCGGTAATTGCCGCCCGACATTTTTTCTCTATGTTTGGTGGAATAACTGGTAGGTTGTGTTCATGCGCCGCGTGTTCTTCTGCTTGCCGCATAACATCTTCTTCTGACTCCCCAACGAACTTCATATCGCAGTCAACACCAATGTCGTGGCACGTAAGCTGTTTCATGTGAGTGGTTCTTATGTTGAATAAGGGACCGATGTCATCAGGCGTGCTCGCCTGTGGCAACGAGCCACGTGCGCGCTTCTTGTTCGGTCGCAAAGAATTTTATATTTTTACGCTGTGACGCTCCTATGACAAACATGGCAAGTGTACGTATAAACGTATTGCCACCAAAAATCGCAGTTTTTACAATCGCGGGGTGTTGAAGGAAGGCGACCCAACGACGACGAGCCGCTGACGAGAAATCGGTTGAATGTCGGATGTCGATCAGAACTCGGCTCGCCTCATTACGGTCTAAAAAAATTCTCCCCGCCGCGTCAAGGCGCTCTGCCTCTTTGTCATCGATCGGGACATTTAAGCGATATACAAGGATGTCCTCTTCACGACGTACTTCGTTCCTTTTTTCGACTATATTTTGTGTAGCGCTCTCTGTCATACCTGTTCAGTACTTTCAGTATACCAATACTGCACGCGGTCAACTGTCCTGGGTGGGTACAAGGTTGTGTGTTGCCGCGTGGACACAAATCAAGGTCGGGCCGCCGGGAATTGAACCCGGTCTACATCCACCCCATGGATGCGTACTACCGGTATACTACGGCCCGAGTGAGGATAGCGTACCATACCGAGCTTGCTCGTGTATGAACGCTCGCCCGAACGAGGAGACGTATCTGCACTCTGTGCGGCCAGATCCCGTTTAGAAAACGGTCACGCGCAAGAACAGGTTACACGAGCTGGGGTAAATAACGTACTCGCGCAATACCATCACGACGACGCAGCCATACGACAATCCCGTCGACCTGCCACTCTCCTTCCCAATGCTTCTCCGCGATGTACCATTGCCCTGTACGAACGACTTTACGCAACTTTGCTGGGTGCAGGTTTTCTGTTGGATTAAAAAGTGTGCTTTCGGTTATGTCCGGTGCGGGGAACTCGTCGCACGCAACGCTTTTTACTTCGACAACATGCAGTGTCGTGCGCTTTATAGCAACCAAATCAAGTTCACCCGTCTTACGCGCCACGTTTGTATCGAGCACGGAGAAACCATTCCGACGCAAATATTCAGCCGCGGCGCGCTCACCAAGCGCGCCGATTTGTTTGCGTGACCACCCGGACAAATTCACGATCGCAGTATACCATTGGCCTAGAAGAATACTTTCTATCCGCTGTTTATTTTAAGAACACTGTTTTTGTCCTTTATCCCCACTATGCACAGGTTTGTCCACACATAAAAACAGGCGAGTTGGCGTTGCTTCCCAACGTATTAGCCTCAAAATACTCTCAAAAGTAAGATCGCTGGTTGTTTTGTGCGGATAGGGAGAATCGAACTCCCGACTCGTCCTTGGCAAGGACGCATTTTACCACTAAACCATATCCGCTTACGGGAAAATATATCACGGGCAAGCATACGTAACCAGGGCCGCGTCTGCACAAATCAGCGTGGCGACGTGCGGAACGCAGGCATAAATAGCGAAGCAACGATACCAACCCCACCCCCCGCAAGACCTGCGTTCCTGGAATTTAATCCAAAATGAGTTGCGGTAACCCACGCAACACCAAGAGCAACAAACGCTACTGCAGATCCTTGCCATACCATCGGCCACGTAATCCGTTTATTATAGTTATCCATTGATTTGTGTTTTGTATTTGCAACAAGTCGTCGCCTTAAAACCGATAGCTTGTGCCCCCGCCAGGACTCGAACCCAGAACGCCTGGTCCGAAGCCAGGTGTGATATCCATTTCACCACAGGGGCGTGGTACTCATCCATACTACTTCCCTGCTAGGAAAAACGCCACACGAGTATTAGTATGGCAATACATGCGGTACGATGTTCCACGTGAAATACGGGCAGTCACCAATACGCTTCGCAATGCTGGTTTCGAGGCATACTTAGTCGGTGGCTGCGTGCGCGACTTGCTGCTTGGCAGAAAACCCAAGGACTGGGACGTAACCACCAACGCGAAGCCAGAAAACATCCAGAGCATTTTCGAGGAAACCTTCTATACGAACAATTTCGGCACCGTTGGCGTCGTCAACGACACTGAAGACATATCACTCAAGGTTGTAGAAGTAACCCCTTACCGCACTGAGTCTGCGTATGAGGACAAGCGTCGCCCAAACTCGGTTACATTTGGAAACGCCATCGAAGAAGATCTTGCGCGACGCGATTTTACGATAAACGCCATTGCGTACGACGATTCTAAAGGACAGATAGTAGACCCCTATAAAGGACAAAAAGACATTGAGGCGAAGGTGCTACAGACCGTTGGTGACCCCGAGGAGCGCTTTGATGAGGACGGGTTGCGTCTCATGCGCGCTCTTCGTTTGGTAGCAGAACTTGATTTTGCGCTCGATGCTCAAACAGCAGCCGCGATACAGAAAAAAGCACATAATCTGAGCTATATTTCAAAGGAGCGCATCCGCGATGAGCTCGTACGCATACTCAACTCTGACCAGCCGATGACGGCACTCGTGCTTGCGGCTCGCCTTGATATTCTTGAACACATTTCCTCCGATCTCATGCGCGGTATTGGCGTTGAGCAAAACCAGGCGCATTCGTTTGACGTTTTTGAGCACCTCATGCGAACCATGCAGCATGCGGCAGATAAAAACTGGCATTTCGATATTCGCCTTGCTGGGTTATTCCATGATGTATCCAAGCCAGAAACTAGACGTTGGTCAGAAGAAAAAAAGGAATGGACGTTCCATGGCCACGAAGTTGTTGGCGCTCGTGTCGCCAAAAAAGCATTGGAGGATCTCCGTTTTTCACGTGAAACCATAGAAAAGGTGGTAAAACTAGTGCGTTGGCACATGTTTTTCTCTGATCCGGATCAAATTACACTTTCAGCCGTACGTCGCATGGTTCGTAATGTCGGTGAAGAAAATATATGGGATCTTCTCAATCTACGGATCTGCGATCGCGTTGGTACTGGGCGGCCAAAGGAACAGCCGTTTCGTTTCCGTAAATACAAAGCCATGGTGGAGCAAGCACTGCGCGATCCAATATCAGCCGCCATGCTCAAGATTGATGGGACCCACATAATGGAGAAGTTCCACGTGCAACCAGGACCACGGATAGGGTGGACACTGCATGCGCTTCTTGAAGAAGTACTTGAGGATCCGAAAAAGAATACCGAAGACTACCTCGATTCACGTGTTTCAGAGCTTCTCGGTCTCTCTGACGATGATTTACGGAAATTTGGGGAGTCTGGCAAACAGAAGCGTGAGAAGCGCGAGGATGAAGAAATAAAGAACATAATGGATAAACACCACGTCTGTTAGTTTTCACGTGGAACGCATATATAGAAAAAGTATGGACGGTCCGGTCGTTTTCACGTGGAACATTATAAAATAGATCTTCTGTAGAAATAAAAAAGCCGCCTTGTGGCGGGCAAATAGGTAGCTTTGGGGCTTTTGTTTTGTGGCCCGCCTGGGGAAGGTGGCGACTTTTTATTTGTTGTGTGTTGCACGTGGAACAGTCGCTGCCCTTTGGTTTTTATGGGGGATTCGCCCCGTCGTTGGCCAGCCGTTCGCGCACAATCAGAAAGAACTAGAAAGAGCTCGCAAGGATCACTCTTTCTGTAACACATGATACCGCTCTATAGGACATAGTAAATAGCCGGCCTGTGGATAAGTGTCCTTTATGTCTTTTATAACGTTATGGAGACAGGGCAGTGGTCGCTCCCATACACGCGACTATTGATTTCGGCTTTCTTTATTTTACCAACAAGCTCGCTCGATACGAAAAAATAATCGAGACGCCAGCCCACATTCCTATCGCGTGCACGCGTTTGCATATCCCAGTAGCTATACGCCTCTGCCTGGTGTGGATGCAGGTGGCGGAACGTATCCACGTAGCCAACATTTATAACCTCATCTATCCACGCGCGTTCTTCGGAGAGGAAGCCGGTGTTCCCTTCGTTTTCTTTCGGGCGAGCTAGATCTATTTCCTCATGCGCCGTGTTTACGTCCCCACAAAAAATAATGGGTTTTTTCTTACGTAACTTCTCAATAAACGCAAGGAATGAATCGTAAAAACGCAGTTTGTAGTCGAGCCGCTCTGGACCCATGCCGCCGTTGGGGAAGTACACGTTGAGAAGCCAAAAGTCGTCAAACTCGGCACCGACGATACGTCCTTCCTGATCAAACTCCTTGATGCCCATACCGTACGTTACAGAAAGTGGCTCGATTTTTGAGTACAGTGCGACGCCGCTATAGCCCTTGCGCGTCTGAGAGGAAGAAAAGAACGCCGAGTATCCGGCGGGGGAGAGCATGTCTTCGGGAAGTTGTTCTGGCGACGCCTTGGTCTCTTGCAGGCAGAAAATGTCTGGCTTCATCGTTTTCAAAAAGTCCTGCCAATAGTCGTTTTTTGCGAGCGATCGGAGGCCGTTTACGTTCCATGAGACGATACGCATGTGCTCAGTATAGCTTATAGTAAACTCTCCGAATTATGTCTGCGCAGCTTGCTGCGCAGGTTTTTGTTTTGCAATACGCCCAGAACTACGCCCCGCGGCTGTGGTATTTTTTGTGTACCTCGCGCAGGTGAGCGTCGGTGACATGGGTATAGATCTGTGTGGTTGCGATATTGGCATGCCCTAAAAGGGCTTGAACGCTGCGTAAATCGGCACCATTGGAGAGGAGGTCGGTGGCAAAGGCGTGCCGCAGCATGTGTGGCGTAACCTTGCTCGTGATTCCAGCACGCGCAGCGTACTGCTTAATGTGGCGTTGCACATCGCGCGAGGTGATGCGGTGCAATTTTGACGCCCAACCGTCCACAAAAAGCGCCTCTCCCATGTCTTCACGCGCCGCAAGATATGTTCGCACCGCTTCTTTTGCGGCAGGGGAGAGAAACACCACACGAACCTTGTCGCCCTTGCCGCGAATGGAAAACTCGTCACGCGATAGGTCGATGTCGGCGTTGAGCGAGCACAGCTCTGCGACGCGCAGGCCGGTGGAGAAAAATAGCTCTAGTATGGCCGCGTCGCGCAGGAAGGCGCGGCGTCGGTTCGGGTCTTGCTCTTTAGCGAGCGCTTCGCGCGGAGCGGCAAGTAAACGCGCCAACTCTGCGGCGGTCATAATGTCGAGCGAGCGCTCCGGCACCTTGGCAAGTTCTATGCGTTCGGGAGAGATGCCTTCTATGCCGCGTTTACGCAAGAACTTGAGAAACGCACGCAGGGCGATGAGGTAGTAGTTTTGCGTCCGCCGCTTCATAGAATCGCGCCCGGTGCCCGCCTGACGATTGAGCCACAGACGAAATTCACGAATATTTTCCTCGCTAATATCACTCGTGCGCTTGATATTCGCATGCGTAAAGTAGCGAGTGAGGTAGCGATCGTAGTTTTCGACGGTTTTGACCACGCGGCCGCGCTCTATTTCTATATATTCAAGGAACTGCCGCTTGGCGTTTTCTATTTCCATGACTAGATGGTTGCACCCACCGTCTTAGTATACCGTGAGTTTGCGCACAATATTGTTCGTTTTGCCACAATACTCCTAGTTACGGGAGTATTGTGGCTTGAGTTTTGTTGCTTTTGAACAAAAAGACCCATTCCACAAGATTTGCAAAAATAATCAAGGTATGGTATGGTGTGGCTACCATGCTTACCAAACGTGTAAAAACGACCGCGATCAAAAGTGCGGCACGTCATGAGGACGATACTGGTTCACCAGATGTCCAGGTCGCGGTACTTACCCGACGCATTGACGACCTGACCAAGCACCTCAAGAAAAACCAAAAGGATTTTCATTCGCGTCGCGGTCTTTTGCAAATGGTCGCCGATCGGCGCGCGCACTTGCGATACCTTGAAAAGAACGACAAGCGGCGCTACAACGCGGTCGTAAAAAAGCTTGGGCTCAAGCGGTAATGGCGCGCGCCTTAACGGCGGCACTATTCTTTATAATATACGGGATACGAGTTTTTGTGCGGTGCGCACACCGTTCATCTTTGCACAAAAATGGTAGTGTAGTATGGGGTGGAGAGTTAGCAGCGGTTATTTTAATAAAATTTTATAATATTCTTTTATGGCAGTTATCAAACATACTGCGCAGCGAGTGGGTGTTTTTATTGACACGCAAAACCTCTACCACAGCGCAAAACATCTTTACAAGGCACGCGTAAATTTTGCAAAAATTCTCGAGGAGGCCGTAAGCGGCCGCATACTCGTGCGTGCCATTGCTTATGTCATTGCCACAGAAAGCGGCGAGGAGAAGAATTTCTTCGAAGCGCTCACCAAAATTGGCATTGAAACTAAGGTAAAAGATCTGCAAATATTTGCCGGAGGCGCAAAGAAAGCCGACTGGGACGTGGGCATTGCGATTGACGCAGTGAAACTGGCTCCGCGACTTGACACTATCGTGCTGGCAACTGGTGACGGCGACTTCGTTCCACTTATCCAATATCTTGATATGAGTAAGGGGTGCCAAGTTGAGGTTATTTCATTTGGCAAATCGTCTTCGGGAAAATTGAAAGAAGCTGCGCACGCATTTACTGATATGTGTGACGAACCGAAAAAGTTCACCATCGGGTCTCGCGGCTAGTCTTTGGTTTTGCGCATACACATGTACGCCCCGCAATGACATTGCGGGGCGTACTAATGCGTTAGAATAAAGAGTACGTGATGACCGATGCACAGCACAACGACGAGCCACGCACGGACGCTTCTTTGCCAAAGCGCGTTGTGCGCACGTATGCCAGTGATCTCGCTGCGCTACAGGGTAACAACGTACCAGTATCGGGTACTACCAAGCCGCCCGCTGCGACGCCACCCCCGCCCCGCGCGCCAATAGAACACGGAGAGGCGGGCCTCGCGACGTCACCACCAAAGACGCCGCCAAAGCCGGAGGTCGTTCAAACACCAATACCCCCGCCCCCAACACACACACCGGAGGTTGTGGCACCGCCTGCCGCAACAAAGACGCGCCTCGCGCCACCCCCAAGGGCGTCGTCGCTTCCGGAAAAACAAAAAGAGCGTCCCGAAATTCCTGTTGATCTTGTGCTCATGAATCGCCGACCGCTGGCAGAGCAGGAATCGCACTGGTCAAAGCTCTGGTCATCTTTTGCATCAAAATCTTCTGACGTCGAAACGAACATAGCAGGGGCGCCAGTCATCCATGAGGACATCAAGGTTGCTGATAGCGAGCCGGCTCCCGCGCAACGAGAACAGGTTGCCGTGTCCCCTGTGATGACATCGCCGTCCATATCCTCACCCCAACAAAAGGCTCCTGCTAATACTAAACCGGCGGTACAATCGGCTCCGTACGTGCCGCCTCCGACCACGGGATATTTCTCGCCACCTCAACCATTCCAGCAACCACAAGGCACTGAGAATGAGCCCCGCGAAGAAATACTTGCGCGTCTGCGCGCAAAAGTGGCTCGTGAGCGGCGCGCTAGTGATCAGCTTGTAGAAAAAAGTGTCTTGCCAGAGGAGAAAAGAGCCTCTGTGCTGGCCCCGGCGGCGTCGACACAAACACCAGTTTTTGCAACACAGCCTGATGAGCTCTCACCACTACACACGTACAAAACTGATTTCGTCGACCACTTACAGCAAACACAAGCATCTACTGTGTCCGTACTCGCCGCTGAGCACGATGCCGGACAAGCGCCTACCAAAGAAGCATATGCGACTTCTCGTTCGTACACGCTCCTGTGGGCAATTTCCGGCATACTCTTGCTTATCATTGGTATCGGCGGCGTGTTCTACGCCTATTACTATCATGTTGGTCTCTCCGCGCCTGTCGCTACGGTACAAACAGCGCCGTCGCTCATTGCGACTGACGGGTCGGTGCGGCTTTCTGGGACGGGTGGTGCGCTTATGAACGCACTTGCAAACGCTGCGAATACCGCATCACTTTCCGATGGCTCCGTGGAGCTTACGTATATTACTATCGCAACCACTACTGCTACGGGTGCAACCACCACTATTTCTGTACCCGGAGGGTATCTCATTGCGGCGCTGAGGTTGCCCTTGCCAAACATTCTTGCAAACAACATTGCGGCTGATAGCACGGTAGGCATTGTGCGCGCAAGCGGCGAAACGAGACCCTTCTTCCTGCTGCACGTTGCGTCATACGATGCCGCCTTTGCTGGTATGTTGAGTTGGGAACGCACAATGGCAACGGATCTGGCCCCGCTCTATCCGCCGTATCCAACGGCGACAAGTACCGCCACAACGACAGTTCGTATCTCAAGCGGTGCGGCGACGGCAAGCTCGTTTGTTGACGAGGTTGTTGCAAATCACGATACCCGCGTCCTCCGTGACGCCGCAGGCAGAAGTATCATGCTCTATGGTTTCCGTGATAAAAACACGGTTATCATTGCGCGTAACGCGGCCGCATTTACCGCGATTCTCAACCGCCTCAACAATACAAGTGCGCAATAGCAGACACTGCCGTGTGGTAATTGTACGCTTCGTACACTACGTGCTTGCGGGAACGGTGCAGTGCATTAGAAAAACTTGTGCCCCGTGTGCGGCCAAAACGTACAAAACGCAGGGTGCCGACGAGTAACTATTCGGAAAGTACCGTATGATAGGAGTTGTGCCCGATTCAACACAAGCCACGGACACGCAGGATGTCGTACGCGGTTATGCTGCCATAACCGCTGCGCAACCCGTGGGCGCAACGGCTGAGCTGGTGACCATTGAGGCCGATATCACGCGCGGGCTTCACTCATTTTCAATCGTTGGACTAGCGGATAAGGCGGTAGAAGAAGCTCGCGACCGTCTATCTGCGGCGCTACGACATGCGGGGTTCAAGTCGCCAAAATCAGAAAATCGACGCGTGGTGCTTTCACTCTCTCCTGCGGACCTCAAAAAAGAGGGGTCCCATTTTGACGTGCCACTTGCGCTTTGTTATCTGGCCGCCGTCGGTGAGGTGACCTTGTCCGACCCGTGCGCGCTCTATACCGGTGAGCTAGCGCTAGATGGCACCCTGCGTAGCGTGCGCGGTATTCTCCCGCAAGTACTTGCTGCAAAACGGCATGGTATAACGACGGTATTTGTACCACCAGGCAACGTACCGGAAGCTTGCTTGGCGACCGGTATAAAGGTTTTTGCTCCGGCAACACTTGCTGATCTCGTTGCGCATGCGCGGGGCACACGACTGCTCACTGAAATGCGTGCCGCGCCGGTGGCTCCAACAGGAGCGCCCCCGGCGGTAGATTTGGCAACTATTCTCGGACAGGAGAGCGCGAAACGTGCACTAGAAATCGCCGCGGTCGGCCGCCACAACCTCGTGCTCTATGGACCGCCCGGCACCGGCAAGACGCTTTTGGCACGCGCGCTGCCGAGTATTTTACCGCCCCTTAATAGCGACGAAATGCTCGAGGTCACGGCCATTCATTCTACCGCCGGCGCGCTCAAAGAAGGGGCCGTAGTGCGCTGGCCTCCGTTTCGTGCGCCACACCATACCGTGTCGCCCACGGCTATTATTGGTGGGGGTGCGGTGCCGCGCGCAGGTGAAGTGACGCTCGCACACAAAGGTGTTTTATTTTTGGACGAGTTCCCCGAATTTGATACGCGCGCGCTGGAAGCGCTGCGGCAGCCACTTGAAGACCGCACGGTGACTGTTTCACGTGCGCGAGGCACTGTTACGTTTCCTGCCGACTGCATGCTGGTGGCGGCAATGAATCCTGCTGAGACTCTCTCTACTGACACCGGTGTTGCGGTGCGTGCGGCACGGAAACAGGCGCGCAAAATATCACGCCCGATTGTCGATCGCCTTGATTTGTGGGTGCCCGTGCCACATGTGCCACACGAGACGCTCGCAGGACTTGCGCATGGAGAGCCGTCAGCCACCGTACGCGCGCGCGTTACCGCGGCGCGCGTACGCGCAGACGAGCGTGCCGGTGCGGCGCAAACGTCGCGCGTACCGCGCGACGACACCACGTACTGTTCTGATGCGGCAAAAAAGGTGCTGCTTGCTGCTGCTAAAAAGCTTGATCTGTCACCCCGCGCCTACTACCGCACACTGCGTGTCGCCCGCACGATTGCTGATTTGGCCGACAACGATATGATTGCGCCGACACACATTCTCGAAGCACTCCAGTACCGCCCGCGCGGACTTTTTGGATTTACCTAGTACAGGGCGGCACACACCACCAACAGGTGCTACACTGGCGATTATGAAAACCGTCTATTGTGACGCGTGCATGCCGTGATTCCGTTATGAATGAGACTTTCCATGTCGAGGGGCTCGGTGGTGAGCATGTACTGCAGGGGGACATTCCCGTGCACGGCGCAAAAAACGACACCTTGAAGATTATGGCGGCATCGCTCCTTTTTGAAGACCTGGTTGCGGTTACCAATGTGCCTGATGTAACTGATGTGGCCGCACTTGCAGAACTCCTTGCCGATATGGGAGTGCACGCAACTCGCACAGGACGAAATCTTTCACTAGCCGCGCCAACGAGCGCAAACACGACACTTGATACGACCCGGGCAAAAAGATTGCGGGCATCGGTTACGCTTACCGGCCCCACGCTTGCACGCTATGGGGCAGTGTCGTTTCCACATCCTGGTGGCTGCGTTATCGGCGCACGCCCCATTGATCTTTTTATCGAGGCGTTTAAAAAAATGGGTGCTGACTGCACCACTGATGACCACCACTACCACTTCGTGGCCCGGGATGGACAATTGCACGGCGCGGACATGTTTCTCGACATTGCAAGCGTCGGGGTAACGGAAACGGTTATGATGGCGGCCGTACTCGCTACAGGAACCACCATTATTCGTAACGCCGCAATGGAGCCAGAGATACAAAACCTCGCACACTACCTTGCTGCCTGCGGTGCGCGCATTACGGGCATCGGCACACCGCTCTTGGTTATTGAAGGCGGTTCGCTACTTACCGCGCGCGGTAAGGCATACGCGGTGCTCCCTGATCGCATTGAGACCGGGAGTTTTGCCATCCTCGCTGCGCTGGCGGGGAGAGGGGTGCGCATTACCCATTGCGACCCACAGCACGTAGCGGCGCTGCTTTCTTTTTTTAGCAAAGCGGGCGTTTCCTATCACACGGACGCGGACTCAATCACCGTGCAAGCACCTACAGCGCCCTACCGATCGGTTAATATTCGCACGCATGAATACCCGGGGTTTTCGACTGATCTTCAAGCGCCAATGACCGTATTTCTCACCCAAGCCGAGGGGGAGGGCATGGTGTTTGAGACATTGTTTGAGGGGCGACTGCGCTATACCGACGACCTGGTGCGCATGGGCGCCGACATCACCATGTTTGATCCTCACCGGGTCATGGTGCGTGGCCCACGCACGCTCACCGGAAGAAACCTTGCGGCGCCAGATCTGCGAGCAGGACTGGCGTACGTCATTGCGGCAACTATCGCAGCAAAAGATTCTGATATTCACACTATTGAACATATCGATCGCGGCTATGAGCGAGTTGAAGAGCGCTTCCGCGCACTCGGCGTGCCTATCACCCGCACGCAAGAAAAATAAGCATCCTATCGAAAGGGGTGTTTCCTATTGCATAAAACAACCTGTATCGACCTCCATAAGACGACAGGCGGCAAAAGGATTCTCTGCCCCACGCACTTCGAAGTGAAGGTGTGGGCCCGTTGCCTCTCCCGTCCTTCCCACATATCCTATAACTTGCTCTTGGCTCACCTGTTCACCAACGTGGGAAATGTCGCGACTCATGTGCGCGTAGAGTGTTTGTGTGCCATTCCCGTGGTCGATAACCACGTAGTTGCCGTAGCCGCCATTCCACCCGCCCACACGAGAGACGATTACCGTACCGGCGGCGGCGGCATGAATCGGCGTTCCGGTACGTGCGCCAATATCAAAAGCGTTCCATCCGTGAAGCCTTTGGGTAATGATGCCTCCGGGAAGCGGGTCGCTGAAAAAGCCGGGGAGCGCGGGACCGCCGCCGCCGCGGTAGGGGTTTGGCGCAAGCGCAGAGGCGCGTGAACCGCGCGACACCGATGCGCGCGAACTTACTGACGATGCTGGCATCTCTCCACCTGGAATAACAATAATCTCTCCTGTCGTAAGCGGTGTCTGTGCGTCAATGCCATTATAGAGCGCGATATCGTTCGTATTTGCATGATACTTCTTTGCGATTGTCGCCAGTGTCTCTCCGTTGGTCACGGTGTGCTGAATACCAGAAACTGGCAAGATGAGGAGGGTGTCCCCGGGCTTTATGAGGCTTGCGTTCCTAATGTTGTTCGCCCAGAGAATAGTATTAACCGACACACCGAACATCTGTGCAATTTCCGAGAGAGAATCCCCTGGTCGCACCACATACAGAGAAATCTGGCCATTGGAGGTGGGAGAAGCATCGGTAGCGACACCGCCTGGACTGTCCGCGGCAATAAGCGCTGCGCCGCCGGTCATGGCAATAGTAACGCCATCTGTTGCTGTCGCGGTTGGGTCTGGTGTGGTGGGCGCGCGCAAAAGTGTTGTCGAGCCGCTATAGGCAAGCATCGCTCCCTGTGCGGCCGTGTTGGACGTGGTATTTGGAAATGGCCAGAATGCGCCAGCCGGTGCTGGAAAACCAGTGGTAAGCACGAGGAGCGCAAGCATCATTGCCGCCGCCGTGCCTCCTACCCAATATGCATTCCGACCCTGCCGCATCGTGCGAGCTTCGTCGGAAGGTTTCTTTTTAAGCAAAATAAATCTGAAGAGCGAGTCTGCGGTGCTTCCTTTTACAAAAATGGCTTAACAAAGCCATTTATTTCATACTTCCATGACAACCAGTGCCGCGATTATACCGCTGCCACCACGGCGGTCAACAGGACATCTGGGCAGGGTGTTGAAAACGGCATCCTGCTTCCCACCGATCAAAATAGGCCCTTATTAGCAAGGGTAATTCGTTCGCTTCGTTATTTCCGGTTATAGTGTGCACACGATGCGCTATCTCGAAGGGATGAACGACCGCCAACGCGAAGCGGTGCTGGCCACCGACGGACCGCTGTCGGTGCTGGCCGGTGCTGGATCGGGCAAGACGCGCGTACTCACTACCCGCATATACCACCTAATCCGTACCGGCGTTCCCACTGAACACATTCTTGCCGTTACCTTCACCAACAAAGCCGCCCGCGAGATGCGGGAACGTCTGGCGGCGCAGCTTGGAGAAGGCGCGCCCCTACCGCTCATCGCAACCTTCCATGGGTTAGGGCGCGTGCTACTTGAAGAGTACGGGAGCGCGATAGGCACCCCGCGCTACTTTTCCATTTTTGATCGCGGCGACTCCGAACGCGTCGTGAAAAATGCGCTCAAGGAGATAGGGGTCGATCCAAAAGAAGTGCCGCCGCGCGCGATACTCGCACGTATTTCTAAAGCGAAAGGGGAGGGGCTGACGGCGGAGGGCTTTCACGAACGACATGCGCACGAAGGATTTCGTGCCCGCTTGACGAACGATGTTTGGACGCGCTACGACCGCACGCTCGCGCGCGAAAAGGCGTTCGACTTTGATGATCTCATCGCACTACCTGTCCGACTACTAGAGGAGCATGCGGACGTGCGTGCAGCGGTTGAGGAGCGTTTTCACTACATCCACGTAGACGAATACCAGGACACGAACGAACTGCAGGGCCGTCTCGTGAACCTGCTTGCCGCAAAACATAGGAATATTTTTGTGGTTGGTGATATCGACCAGACGATTTATACATGGAGAGGCGCAACGATTGACAACTTGCTTTCTTTTGACCGTACCTATCCAGACGCAAAAACAATCATTCTCGAGCACAACTACCGATCTTCCGGCACCATCGTTTCCGTAGCAAATACAATCATCGCCCACAACAAGAATCGAAAGGAGAAACGTTCGGTCACCGACAATCCGCCCGGCGAACCAATTACGCTATACGCCGCAACCGGTGCGGAGCAGGAGGCATCGTGGGTTGCTAAAGAGGCAAAGAAAGCGATTGCGCAAGGAGCCGCGCTCGAAGATATTGCGATACTGTTTCGCACAAATTTCCAGTCGCGCGCACTTGAAGAAGCCCTCCTGCAGGAGGGCGTGCCCTATCGATTGCTTGGTACGCGGTTTTTTGAACGGAAAGAAGTGAAAGACGTGCTCGCTTGGATCCGCCTTGCGCTTCTCCCCTCACGCGAGGCCGATCGTATGCGCGCGGTGCAAGCGCCGCCCCGCGGTATCGGCAAGGTAACGCTCGGCAAGCTCGTGGCGGGGGAGCGCAGAGCGCTTCGCGCAGGGGAGCGTGCGAAGGTCGAAGCATTTGAAGCGATTGTGGCCGCGCTTGCGGAAGCGGCTGAAAGCGCGACACCTTCTACTTTTGTCCGCCTTGTCATTGATAAGAGCGGGCTTGAACACGCGTTTGCCGGCGGCGGCGAGGACGACCACGAGCGTCTTGAGAACGTCCATGAACTTGCAACACTCGCCACCCGCTACGACGCCGTGGCGGGACACGAAGGCATTGCTGCATTTCTTGCTGATGCGGCGCTAGCAAGTGATCAGGACGAACTCGATAGAACCCCCGATGCACGTGGCGTCACCTTGATGACCGTGCACGCGGCAAAAGGGCTTGAGTTTGATACGGTGTTTGTTACTGGAATGGAGGAGGGGTTGTTTCCGCACGAAGGCATGGGAGATGACGAGAATCGAGACGAGGAAGAAGAGCGTCGTTTATTTTATGTGGCAGTCACGCGTGCAAAACGTCAGTTGGTACTTACTTTTGCGCGCGTTCGACGCATCTATGGGGCGGACTATCTCCAGGAGCCCTCATCGTTTTTACATGACATAGACGCTGCGCATGTGCGCTATGCACAAACCGAAGAAGAGCCGACGGTGTATTTATAGCGGCATATCTTTCCGTGTTTAGATGCGTTACTGTGTCAGCGTATGCGCGCAAAAAAATCGCTCGGGCAACATTTTCTCATGCATCGGCAAACTGCCGAGCGCATCGCGGCGGCGGCGGGGATTACGAAATCCGATACGGTGCTCGAGATCGGTCCGGGTACCGGCATGCTCACAAAATCGCTTCTTGCACGCGCCAAGCAAGTGATTGCTATCGAGGCAGATACAGAACTTGCTGGTGCGCTGCGGGAATTATTTTCAAAAGAATTGGCGTCTGGCGCGCTTGTTCTCCTCGCGCAAGACGTGCGCGCGTTTGATTCGGCTACAATCAACACCCCCTACCTGCTCGTTGCGAACATTCCGTACTATCTCACCGGAATGATTGTGCGTACGTTTCTTGAATCTGCCCATCGGCCGACGTCCATGACACTCTTGGTACAAAAAGAAGTAGCTGAACGTGTCGCGCGCTCAAAAAAGGAGAGCCTGCTTTCGCTTGCGGTAAAAGCGTACGGCACACCGCAGTACGTTTTTACCGTGCCGCGCGGGGCGTTCACCCCAGCGCCCGCGGTGGACTCGGCCGTGCTTTCTATTACACACATACAAAACCCTTTTAAAAACGAGGAGGAGGGGCGGCGATTTTTCTCACTCATCCACGCGGGGTTTGCGCACAAACGCAAGCGTTTAGCAAAAAATCTAGAGATGGTTCTAGAAAAGGGCTTTGTTTTGAGAGCCCTTTCCGATGCGCGCATCCCAAAGGATGCGCGGGCTGAGGACGTTGCGCTTGTGGCGTGGCTGCGCCTTGCCGCCATTTCTTCTGGTGCACATGTCAGTGAGGTGTAATACACAGACACGGGCACGTTACTTGCCCCGATAGAGACACAGACTGCTATACTATATGACGTACCGTGGCTTGGATGAAACGACAATGGGGCATTATTTCTGCAAGCATGCTTGCCGCACTGCTTATTGGCGGCGCATACCTGCTTGCCGCCGGTGCGTTTGCGCCACGGCAGGCGGGTGCCACCGATACCACAGCGCTTTTGCAGGCGGTCGCCACGCGCGATAGCAATGGCGACGGGCTCCCAGATTGGGAGAAGGTGCTGTACGGCATCCCAATTAACGCCACCACCACCGACTATTTCCACCTCGGCATGACCGATGGCGAAGCGGTTGCGCGGGGACTCATTGTGCCAAAAGCCGTGGTCAATATTCCTACGCCACCAGCAGCGACTTCTTCCGAAACACTCGCAGCCCTCGGACTACCATCCCCTTCACCGTCGGGAACGCTCACCAGCGCATTTGCAAAAAATTTCTTCCTGCTCTACCTAACCGCAAAACAAGCAAACGGCGGGGCGGCGCTTTCCCAAACCCAAGAAGAAGCCGTCGCGCAGCAGGCGCTCACACAGCTCTCTCAAGCAGTGTCTGCGGTGCCTAACTTTAAGTCAGCACAGGATCTCACCGTTTCCGGCTCTGGTCCTAGCGCGCTAAAAACGTTTGCAAACGCGGTGGGCACTATTTTCTTGAAGAATACCTCGACCGCGACAACGAGCGAATTGACATATCTTAAGGAAGCACTGAATAGCAGCGGTGATGATACATATGCGCTCACACAAATCGCCTCTATTTCAAAAACATATCAAGACGTAGCGGCTGGTCTTGCGGCGCTCCCGGTGCCCCAAGAGCTTGCGAGCGCAGATCTCGCTTTGATAAACGCGACCGAGCGCATTGGTGAAATTACGAGTGATTTCACCAACGTGGACACCGACCCGCTCACCACAATGATCGCCCTGCAACAGTACCCGCAAGCGGTGCTGGACTTTAGCCATGCACTGCTTAGTATCCATACCACCTATGTTGATGCGGGCATAACGTTCCCAGCGAACTCTCCTGCTGCTAGTTTTGTGAACCTTGTGTCGAACGCCACCACCACACCCCAACAGACGCAGTCCACCACGCCATGAGAGCAGCGAGCTCTAAAAAAATACTTGCGCTACTTCTCATCGTGGCTTTTACCGCACCCGCGTCACTTCTTGTAGCCCCGCAACGGGCGCACGCATTCCTCGGATTTGGAGACACGATAGTTAAGATTGGCGATTACGCCAAAACGACCTTTTTAAGTATCGCTAAAGAAACAATATCTGCTGTTGCAAACGTCTCCTCCTCAGCGGCAACGGTCGCGCTTGAAGTAGACAAGTACGTCCTTCAACCGCTCGCTTTTGAGCTTTCGGGAAAAATACTGAAATCGATGACGTCGGACGTCATTGGTTTTATAAATGGAAAAACAAATGGCACCGGGCAACCGCAGTATGTACAAAATCTGCGCGGATATGAGCAAACCGTTAATGATGGCCAGGTGCGTCCTTTTATCTCTGAGTTTCAGAGCTCCTCAAACTCCCAGTTTGCGCCGCAAATTGCGGCGTCGCTATACCAAGACTATACCCAAAACTCGAGTCTCGCCGGCTTTTTCGCACAAAACCAAGATACGCTTGGCAACGCATCTCCCAACCCACAGGCATTTGTTTCCGGCAGTTTCCGCGGCAACGGTGGGTGGAACGCATGGTTTTCGCTCACCACAGAGTGCCAGAACGATCCGTACTGCCTCCAGTATCGCGCACAAAACGAGCTCGCAAGCCTTACTCAAAACGCTACGCAAGCCGGCCTTGCGGCACTCAACTGGGGAAATGGGTTCTTGTCGTGGTGTGGAGGAAGCGCTCCGTCGTCTTCGTCATCGAAAGGGGGCTCTGCGCCTACGGTCGGCACCGCGCCCGGAGACGCGTGCACAAAAGCAGACGGCTCGCCCGGAACTATTTTGACTCCCGGTTCAGTTATTAAAGACCAGCTTCAGAACGTAGAAAACGCAAATATTATCAAAGTGACTCAGCTCGGTTCTCTTGGCGGAGAGGTGACCCGTATACTTGGCAACATCGGAACCGTGATGCAAACGGTAAACCTGGCTTCGAATATTCTTGGTGGTAGCGGAAACTCGGGAGGATTTTCTGGCATTGGCCAGCCGTCCGGTAGCGGGGGTGGCTCAGCGCTTAGTCAATACGCAAACGCGCCGGGGTACCTGGGGGTAACCAGTGCGGGCGTCGCCCAGAGTGCGGGCGCCTCTTTCGCCGCTTCACTGCAACAGATAACCGCGAACGTAAACCAGTACGAGTCGGACTGGAATACGATAGCAAACTCGGCGACTTCGGCCTCGTCGGCGCTACACAAAATCATATCGTCATGCACCAGCACGAGCACACGGGACACGGCGAGTACCGCGCTCCAGGTCGAGGTAGCGCCCGTGCTTTCAAACGCGGCAACAGCGTTCTCAGACATTTCTACAACACGCGTGCTCATCCAAAAAGTGCAGGCGGACGTAAATGGGACCGGAAATGGCGCAACATACCCAGAAGACCTTCAGGCGCTACAGACAGCGCCTCCAACCGCGCAAGACCTTGCGCAGGCGACACAAGATTCGATAGTACAAAACGCCGCAACGTCCTCACCGAGCAGTCCGTTGACCGTGTCTGGCGGATCTTTGGCAGACCAAATGAACCGTATTGCCCAAAACGCCAGCACTATACTTTCTTCCTGTGTGGTGGCCACCGCTACTACCACGAAACCCTAGAAATATATGCGCCGCACCCTTACCATCGGATTTTTTTCACTCGCGCTTCTTGGGGTAGGCACCGGCATCGCTTTGGTTGCCGGGCCTGTGTCGAGTGTGCATGCGAAAATATTGAAGGGCGCAGGGAACAGCAGCACAGCAAGCTCTCTGTCGTCAGCAACAAACGTAAATCTCGGCACAGGAGCCGTCAACACCCAGGGATTTAATGGAACCGGCCCAACTATTTCAAAAGGAAATGCCGCCACTTCGACCGGACAACCCGCGTCGCAACAAACACCCCCCGGTGCAAATAATCCAACAACAAAAAGTACCGGCCCAGGAGACGTTCTTGGCCCGATACTTAATTACATTCTAGAAATGTTTGCTTGGTTTGTGGGCGCGACGGGCGTGCTTATGGGCGGGGCAATTTACTACACCGTCACCAATGCTGGTAACTCCATAAACTCGCTTGGTCCTATCCAGACTGCGTGGGAAGTCTTTCGCGATCTGGGCAACATCATTTTGGTATTCGGATTTATTGCTATCGGTATCGCAACCATTCTTGACAACGCCTCCTACGGCGCAAAAAAGGCGCTCCCGAAACTGCTTATTGTTGCGCTCATGCTGAACTTCTCTCTTTTTGCCGCGGAATTTATTGTGGATACCGGCAATATGTTTGCAACACAGTTTTACACCCAAATAAATGGAGGCCCGCTCCCTACGACAAACGCGAGTTTCCTGAGCCAGGTTAGCAACGAACCGATTTCAAACATACTCATGGATCGGCTGCAGCTCACTACAATCTATAATATTAATAATCCGGGTAGCGGTGCGGCGTCTGCGGCAACCAAAAACCCACAGCAACACTGGTTTATCACCTTCATGCTCGGCATTGTGCTGTTTATTGTCACCGCGTTTGTGCTCGGCACTATCGCGCTCATGCTCATCACGCGTTTCGTCATACTCGTATTCCTTCTTATCGTGTCTCCATTCGGCTTCATTGGCCTGGCCGGCATTCCGCTCATCAGCACGTACAGCAAAAAGTGGTGGTCGGAACTCACAGACCAGGTGCTTCTTGCGCCCGTGCTCATGTTGCTGCTGTTGGTCGCGCTCAAACTCGTGCAGTCAGCCACCTTTCTTCAAGGCGCCTCGGCTACGTACGCGAGCGCAACAAGCGGTAACAATCTGCAAGCCATTACCACCCTCCTTGTTGGATTTACCATCATCATTGGTCTCATGATTGCCGCGCTTATCATTGCGAAGAGCCTCTCGGGGAAAGCCGCCGCGTTCGCCACAAAAACCCAGGGCCGAATGATATTTGGCGGCCTCGGCATCGCGGGCCGAACCTCGCTTGGGCTGGGTTTCCACTACGCTTCGGAGAAATTCGGTGGCAGACTCGCGCGCGTTCCTGTGCTCGGACGCAGTATCGCATCGGGTCTTAAGCGCGGGGCCTCCGCCAGCTACGACGTGCGGGGTAGCAAATTCGTTGGTGCTGGGCTGAAAAATATTGGCATTGATGCCGGCAGAGCCGGTGGCAAGGGCGGCTATAAAAAACATTTTGAAGACAGGGTAAAAGGTCGTGAGGAATACGCCGATAGTCTGAAGAAGCTTTCCTTAGAGGAGCGCCAGAAGCTCGCCGCGGCAAAAGGTGTCGCACAGGCAGCAGAAACAAAACTTAAAGACGTTAGGCCGACTCAGGCAGAAGACGAGGCGTTTATGCGAAACGAGCACACGAAAGCGCTTGAGGAACACGGTGTGCGCATTGATGCGGCGCGGACAAATGTTACCGGTATGAAAGCTGCGCATGCGAAAGCGCTTGAAGAGCACGATGCGCGTATTAGTGCAGCACGCACAATTACCGAAAACCTTCGAGCGGTGCGCTCTGATCCAACCCAAGCATTGGTCGGTGAGGCAGGGAGAATACAAGAGGAAAACGCCCAGAAAGCAGAAGAGGCGCTGGGGCGAGAAGAGGCTCTAAGGAACGAAAAAGAGCGGGTGCAAAAAGAAGATCTGCGTCAGGCAGAAGCGGGTCTGCAGCAAGAAGAGGACGCGCGACGTGAGAAAGAACGTGAACAGAAAAAAGAAATGGAGGAGCTCCGCAGCGCGCACGCTGCAGAACGTACGCTGCGGGAAAACGAACTGCAGACCGCAAAGGCGGCCTCAAGCACCATTACTGCCACCGCAAACGCACGCGCCACAAAATACGCAGAAAACATCAATTGGGGGCCCGGGCGCTTATTCAAAGCAAATAGACTCGCTCGACAAAACATAGGCGATACTATCAACAAGTCGTCAACTCAGGCGCAGGTTGACGCTCTTATGAAAACAATTAAAGATAACCAGAAGAAAGAAGACGCGGAGGAAGCCTAGTACGTACTACAATAATACAATTACCAAACGCAAACAGATTACTCATATTTTTCATCCTTAATCTATGGACACCCCCTCGCAAATACCGCTCGATGATAGTGTTCGCGCAGTAATGGGTGAGCTGCCACAGCCCCTGCAACAATTCCTAGCGAGCGGAAAAGTAGAGGCAGTGACCAAGCTGCTGGTAGAAAAATATCGACTTCACCTCGACCAAGGAACCATGCTTGAGCGCGCGCTCATTCTCATGCTTCTTGGTGTGGAGAGCCCGGAAGAGTTTTCCACGGGTCTAGAAAAAGATCTGGGGCTTTCTGAAGGCACGGTCCGCGCACTTGTTGCTGATGTAAACGAACAGGTTTTTGTGCCAATTCGAAAACAACTGGAGAAAGAGGGCGCAGGCACACCAGACGCGCCGCAGCCAGGGACACTGCCAGGACAGGAGCAGAAAACCCCAATGGGAGTTGCTGAGGCGGCAATAATGGGCACCGCAAGCGCGGTAGCGGATCCACCTCCAACAGCGCACACGCCACCACGTGCAGAGCCGCCACCCCCCATTCCGCTCCGTCCAAAAAATGCGCCGCCCCTGGTCAAGGAGTACGCGGTCGACCCGTACCGAGAATCCGTTGAGTAGGACGTGGCGATGCGTTCGTAACGGTGGAGAACCTGCGTTTTTTATTCAGTATTCCGGTATACTATCTAGTACATGGAGTACCCGGTACCGCAGTTCATTGAGATAGAGAGCAAGATCATAGGGCCGCTCACGCTCAAGCAGTTCATTTATATTGCTGGTGGTGGTGGGCTTTGTATTATTCTTTTTCATTTCTTGCCTTTTTTTCTTGCGGTCTTGGCGTGTCTTCCGGTCGCGGGCTTTGCGGGCGCGTTGGCGTTTTATAAAATAAATAACAAGCCGTTCATTGCTACTGTGGAGGCCGCGTTTAGGTTCTACACTTCTTCACGCTTGTTCTTGTGGCATAAAGAGCACACGAAGGAAAGTGCAGTGCAAGCCGCGCCCGCGGCGGCGCCGGCGGCGCACGCAGCCAGCCGCCTTACGCGCGGCAAGCTGCATGAACTTGCGTGGTCGCTTGATATACAGAATCACCCCCGAGAGCGCTCCTCCTTATAGAGTATGACTAAACCACGCGCTACCGCGGCACAAACATTCGTTCCAGTGAAAGAAATACGTAACGGTGTCATCATACTCAAAGACGGCGGGTATCGCGGCGTACTTATTTGTTCTTCGGTAAACTTTGGTTTGAAGTCCGCGGGCGAACAGGCGGCTATCATAAGCGGCTTCCAAACTTTTTTAAACACGCTTGATTTTCCAGTGGAGATTGTTGTGCAGTCGCGTAAAATGGATATCCGTCCGTATCTCAGTCTTCTCGCGGAAAAAGAAAAGGACCAGCAGACGGAGCTGTTGCGTATTCAATTGCGCGAATACATGGCGTTTGTTCGTTCGTTTACGGAAAATTCAAATATCATGACTAAATCGTTTTATGTTTTGGTACCCTACGCTCCGGAGGGTGCTGCGGCTGCAAAAAAAGCTCTGGGTGGACTTATCCACATGGGCGGGAGCACCGCTGGAAACGCCCGCGCGCAGACAAAATCATTTGAGGAGTCCCATGCGCAACTCGAGCAGCGTATGGCGCTCGTTGCTTCCAGCCTTTCAGCCACCGGCGTGCGCGCCGTACCGCTTGGCACAGAAGAAATCATCGAGCTGCTCTACCGATCGTTTAATCCTGGTGAACTTGAAAACCCTATTCGCCTTGAGCAATAAATCATTATGTCACTTATTGATTTTCTCAACAAAAAACATCAACAGGAGTCTGCCGTCACCTCGGTGCTTCCGAAAGATATCTATGCCGAGGGGAAACTTGATCTGGTCGACACTATTGCGCCCGCGGCGCTTAAGGTTAGCGCGCGCGAAATTGAACTGGGTGAGAAGTTTGCGCGCACCTTTTATACCATCTCGTACCCCGCCTTTCTTTCTGACGGCTGGTTTGCACCGATTGTAAATCTCGATAAGGTGCTCGATGCATCAATATTCATACACCCCCTTGAAACCGAGGAGGCGCTCCGTAACTTCCAAAAGAAGGTGGCTGATGTGCAAAGCCAGATAAACGAACGCGAACACAAGGGCTTGGTACGCGACCCGAAGCTTGACACCGCCTACCAAAACCTTGAGGCGCTGCGCGACCGGCTTCAGCAGGCGCGCGAGAAACTGTTTGATGTTGGGCTCTACCTCACGCTCTACGGCGATTCGAAAGAGGAAATTGACAAAACCGAGGGGGATATTCGCGGCATCCTCGACGCGCAGCTCGTCTACACAAAGCCTGCGCTTTTTCAACAAGAACAGGGGTTCCGCACAACGCTCCCGCTTGGCAACGACGAGCTCATGGTCGAGTCGAAAATGAACTCTGAACCGCTCTCGTCCATCTTCCCGTTTGTTTCGTTTGATCTCACGAGTGATCGCGGCATTCTCTATGGTATTAATCGGCACAACGCTTCCTTAATTCTCTTCGATCGCTTCTCTCTTGAAAACTATAACTCGGTCGTATTTGCGAAATCCGGTTCGGGTAAGTCATACGCGCTGAAGCTCGAGATCCTTCGCTCGCTCATGTTTGGCACTGACGTAATCGTCATTGACCCTGAGCGCGAGTACGAGCAGCTTGCCGAGGCCACTGACGGGCGCTCTTTTAACATCTCTCTATCCTCTGAACATCATATAAATCCCTTCGACCTGCCGGTCATCCAGGAGGGAGAAGATCCGAAGGACCTGCTGCGCAACAACATTATTACGCTCGTGGGACTGTTTCGCATCATGCTGGGCGGTCTTACGCCTGGAGAGGACGCGCTTATCGATCGCGCAATTACGGAAACCTACGCCCTCAAAGACATTACTGGCGATACTGATTTCACCAATATTGAGCCACCACTGTTGGCGGACTTCGAAACGGTACTCGTGGGTATGGAGGGGACTGATTCGCTCGTGGAGCGGCTCACCAAGTACACCACTGGTTCGTGGAGTGGTTTCATCAATCAACCAACCAATATCGATATCAATCGCCAATTTATTGTGTTTTCGGTGCGTGATATGGAGGACGAGCTGAAGCCGGTCGCCATGTATATCGTTTCGCACTACATTTGGAACGCAATTCGTCGCAACCTTAAAAAACGCCTTTTAGTTATCGATGAGGCGTGGTGGATGATGAAAGCAGAGGACACCGCCTCTTTCCTCTACTCGCTTGCCAAACGTGGGCGCAAATATTACCTCGGTGTTGCGACGATTACCCAGGACGTTGAGGACTTCTTGCGCTCGCCCTATGGGCGGCCAATTCTGACAAACTCATCCATTCAGCTTCTTTTGAAACAATCGCCGACAACCGTCGATGTGCTCCAAAAAACCTTTAATCTTACCGATGAGGAAAAATACCTGCTGCTTGAGTCCGGGGTGGGTGAGGGGCTCTTCTTCGCCGGATTGAAACACGTGGCTATTAAAATTGTTGCTTCGTACACCGAAGATCAGATCATCACATCGGATCCGTCACAACTTCTTGCAATCAAGCGCGAAAAAGAACGACTTGAAGAAACTGATGCTGGCGGCACGTAGGGTATGGAGCAGCCGCCAAAACAGAAAATGCCCATGTGGCGCGCCGTCGTCATTGTAGCGCTTGCTTTTTTTGTAGACCTATTGAAATTCTTTTTCTCAATACTTGCCGTCACCGGCCCCCTGCTTGTGGGCGCAGCGGCGGGCGCAGCTGTGGGTAGTCACCTTGGTTCTACGGCGGGCCACGTTACCGGGCTGGCCGTTATGGGGTCGTCGTACCTATTTGAGTTTGCGAGTGGCGGCATTGGCGCAGCAGGCATTACGTTCATCGGCGAAATGTTTGCTTTGGCTATTGCTTTTTTTGGAGAGGTGCTCATCACAATGATGCTTGCGCTCTCTGGAGTACAGATTTTCAGCAAGAAAGCTCCCTCAAAAAGACTTGCTACTGTTTTTGTAACGGCGCTGCTTAATTTTGTACCATTTATTAACAGTGGTCCGTGGCTTACTGCCGGAACCTGGTTGATTGTGCGCGGTGTTAGAAAAGAAGATCGCGACGCACAGCGTGAATATGAAGATAAGACGAACCAGGAACGCACACGGGTGCAGTCAAGGCGTGAAGCGGCATCTGCGTTCTTTGCGAATCGACAGGCTGCAAATGAGGAAATCCCCGAATCACCACCACTGGCCGCCTAGCTCGACTCGTAACGCGGTATACTATTTTATATGCGGACATTGATTGCGGCTAGTGCGAGCATGAGCATGATTATGTTAGTGCTGCCACTTGCGGTACGCGCGCAAACCATCTCCACCGACCCGTTCTCAATCAACATCACACCCGCGTACCCAAGCCCGTATGAGCCACTGACACTGTCTGTTGGAAGCGGCTCTGTTGATATGTCAAACAGCACTTTTAAGGTGTTTGTAAACGGGGCACTGGCGACAGTTGGGACGGGCGCGTCTTCTGTTTCTCTCACTGCGAGCGGCCCAGGCACAACAATGAATATTCGGGTTGTCGTGTCGTCAGGCGGCCAGCAGTATCAAAAAACACTTGCGGTGCGTCCGCTTGCGGTGGCGCTTTCAGTAGAGCCCCTTGCGACCCTCCCTCCGCTTTATCCCGGCGGCGCTACCATTCCCCCAAACGGGAGCGTCCGCATGGTCGCCGTTCCTACTTTTTATTCGAATAGTGGTGTCTACATTGACCCCGCGACTCTTTCGTATACCTGGAGCGTGGGCGGGCAAACGCTTATAGCAAGCTCCGGCATTGGCCAATCCTCGGTGGTTGTTTCGGCACCGCTTCCGTACCGTCAAGAAGACGTTTCGGTGCTTGTACAAAACCAAGACGGCTCGCTGGTTGCCTCCCAGAGCGTCGCGCTCACCCCACAGAACCCGCTCGTGCAGTTGTACCAAAAAGATCCGCTTATGGGGATTGAATATGGGCACGCGCTATCCGGGCAACAAACCCTTTCGGGAGTACAAACTTCATTTGTGGCGGTGCCGTACGGTTTTTCGACCGATAGTGGCGGGCCGAGCATTGTGTGGTCGCTAAACGGCGCGACGGCGCAGACTGGAGACACTATCACGCTTCAGCCGCAGGGCGCCGGGCAGGGAAGTGCGGCTCTGTCGGCTGCGGTGAGTGATCCGGCGTCGTACGAGAGCGCGACGGCGGGATTCACTGCGGTATTTGGATCTGCTCAGACCGGCGGTTTTGGGCTATTCGGTTTGTAGTATTGCTTATATGTATACCCTACTGTCTTATCGTCAGAAATTATTGCGAATTTTGGCACTCACGGGCTTTGTTGGGATGTTATTCCTTTTTCTCCCGCCCATTGCTGCGGCTGCGGGCACTACCGCGGTAACGCCGGCCGTTGCGTCGACTGGTTCTGCTGGTTTTGTTTCTTTGACCGGCCTTCCTCTCTTTTCACAAGGAGCGGCTGCGGGCGGCATGAGTACTTTTTTGAATTTACTCTATCAGTACTTAATTGGTATTGCGGTTATCCTCGCGGTGCTTGAAATTATGTGGGGTGGATTTCTCATCATGGGAAGTGGTGCGAGTGTTTCGAGTAAGGAGGCGGGGAAAAATAAGGTTGGCATGGCGCTCGGCGGCCTCCTTCTTGTTCTTTCTCCGTATATTGTCTTCAGCCTCATAAACCCCGGCGCGCTTTCGCTCCAAATCGGCGCTGGAAACCTGCAGCTGAGTCCGACACCACCACCCAAACAATCTTCGTCCGGACCGCAACAACAAGTCAGTTTAGGTACTGGATGCTCTATTGTTGGCGCAAGTGATGTTTTGCAGACTGCAAACTGTCCTTCTTCTAAAAGTACGCAGCAATTCCAAAACTTGTGTGGCAGCGAGGGGGGTCAATATTCGAACATCTCTTTAAACAAGTATGCTGACGGAACAGCGGCTTATGGTGTCTGGATGTGCTCGTGGCCACATAAATATGTATTTATAGACACAAGCCCGAACTCCCTTTTGTCTCTTCAGAACTACACCTCGGCATTTAATACCATTAACTGGATGCAGCCACTGGCGGTCACGTCAAAAGACTCAAACAATGCTAGTTCCGCGATACAATTTGCACACATCTGCTCAAGTGCTGGCTTCTCGACCTGTATAAGCCAACAGTTTCTCTCTGTTCCTTGTGCACCTATACCGAAAACATCGCTGCCTGCGGGCAGAAGTATGAAATGTTATTCAGAATCTTTAACATGTAGGGACTATGGCTATGCACACTCTATTGTCGCGAGCTTGTGCTCAAAGGACCCAAGCTGGGCACCGTTTCAGTAGATGATATGAGAAGAATCTTTATTGTTGCTGGTAGCATCCTCGCTCTCGTAATTGTGGGCGTTGGCGGGTATATTTTATTTTTTGCGCATCGGGCTAGTGTGGCGGTAGCTCCGCCCGAGCAGGTGGCCTTCCCAACAGGAACCAGCACGGGCCCCGTAGGGGCTGTTGTGGGCACAAGCACCGCTCCTGTGGTCGTCCAGCCGGCTTCCACCGCTTCGAGCACGCAGCCGCATTTGGTGCAAATTGCGGCAGGCCCTGTGGTGCCGGGGGTGGTCGTGTTTGACGCCACCACAACCTCAACAAGTACGGTTTCTGCTGTGGTTCGATATATCGATCGACAGAGTGGTAACGTGTACAGCTACGCTGTTGCAAACGGGGAGTTGTCGCGCCTCTCGAACAAAACGATCCCTGGTATCGAGCGCGCGACGTGGCTTGCCGATGGCTCGCTTGCGTACGTGCAATATTTGTCCGCCATCAGCGGCACCACAAACACCCAGACCTACGCGCTTCCCGCAAACGGTATTGGTGGTTTCTTTCTTGCACAAGACCTCTCTGGAATAGCGGTGCAGGGCTCAAAATCCATCCTCACGCTTGCTTCCGGCGCAAATGGATCGGCAGCTACGTATGCGAAATCGGATGACAGCAGCCCCTATACTGCCTTCCAAACACCGCTCTCTTCTGTTGTCGCCTCGTTTGCTGGGCCGTCCCACTATTTGATATACACCAAACCATCCGTGGCGCTTGGTGGCTACGCATTTCTCGTCAACAAAAAAACTGGCGCGTTTTCCCAAATAGCTGGCCCTCTCGACGGACTTGTGGCGCGCGCAAGCCCGGACGGCACACAAATTCTCGTGAGTTATGTTGATGCACAGGGAGCGATGCGTTTGGAGTTGGTTGCTGTGGCAACCCACACAGCGACAGAGCTGCCGCTGGCAACAATTGCGAGCAAGTGTGTGTGGGCCAGCGACAGCGCGTCTATTTATTGCGGTATCCCCACTAACCCCCCAGCCGCTTCCTATCCGGATGATTGGTACCAGGGCGCAGTGGCTTTTGATGATCAGATATGGAAAATTGATGTGGCCGGCCGTTATGCGCAATTGGTGCTTGATTTTTCGAAAGAGACGGGCGGGCAGCTTGACGCAACCGCACTGTCGGTTGATCCCAAAAACACTGTTTTGTCGTTTGTAAATAAAAATGATGGGTCGTTGTGGGAGTACAGATTTTAGGGGGGTGTGGAACTTCTTGTTTTTAGGCAACCGCTTTTGTTTTTTTGTCCTCAAGTGAGTCTGTCGCCGCCTCATGCGCTAAACTGCGCCGTACGTAGAGTTCCTGAAAGGAACCAAATGTGTTGGTGGTTACAAAATAAAGCGCGATAGCGCCGCCAGTTGAATACGCAATGGCGGTGATAATAAAAGGGAAGACGAAGCGCATTTGGGTGCCCATCATTCGTGAAAAATCTGCGGTGGCGCCATTCTTTTTTATAGGTTGCTTGACCCGAGACAGAGCGAGGGTTGCTTGTATGTATTGGGTGATACCAGCAAGCGCGGCGAGAATAACGCTTTTCCCGGCAATATTTATAAGTCCAAGGAATTTCATAGACACGACAGTTGGCGCAGTAACAAAAGTGTAGAGAATGTGGGTGTCGATATTTGGAAATGCCTCGTAACGAAACACGAGATAGAGGGCGAGTAATATGGGTATTTGCAGTACGACGGTTATGATGCTTGAAAAGGGATTTATTTGTGCCTCTCGATACAAGGCCATTGTTTTTTCTGCTTGCGCGGCTTTGTCATTTTTATGAAGCTCTTTTATTTCGTTGAGTTTCGGTTCAAGCCCGCCGATAACTTGCTGTGTCCTCGCTGCAGAGAGAGAAAAAGGAAGAAGGAGGAGGCGGATAAATATTGTAATGATGAGCACCGCAAGACCAACGTCCCCCCCAGGGGCAAGGTGTACGAGAAAAACAAGCAGGTTGTAGATTGGGTTGTAGAAAAAGGTGTGGAAAAGATATGCGATCATGGTTTCGTTGATGTATTGTACCTCATTAGATCGTTAAAAAGAGTGTTGGTTTCCTCAAAAAGGTCTTTGTATGTGAGTGTTTCTGCCCCCTTTCTTGCAAAAAGAACGAGGCTTTTTGTGGGTAGTGTGCTTGCTCGACATACTGCAAACAATTGGCGCTTAAGACGGTGTCTTTGTACTGATGTTTTTGCTATTTTTTTACTCACCACGACCGCGCACCCGGACACACTGTTTGCGTACACAAGAGACAAGTGTTTTGAGTTGGATCGATTCCCAATGGAAAGTAGGTAGGTCAGGTCGCGCCGACGAAGCCGGCGGAAATGATCGGGCATATGTAATTATTTATACCGCAAGTTGTTTGCGGCCTTTTTGTGCTCGGCGACGCAGTATTTTCCGGCCGCCGGGTGTTTTTGATCGCGAGAGGAAGCCGTGTGTTTTTGCGCGCTTGCGTTTTTTTGGTTGATAGGTGCGTTTTGGCATGTCCACAGGATACTAACAGGTTGTGGTGGAAACCGCAAGATGTGTTGTGTTTTCTATACCATTTGCTTTGGTGGTGGGGAGTGTATAATGCCTTACACACAGGCCCAATGAACACTCCAACTCATACTGTAAATACTGCTGACGCTCACGAGCTTTGGGAGTATGTACTGAGTCAGATAGAGCTCTCAATATCACCAGCAAACTTTAACACGTGGTTTAAATCGAGCTCTATTGTAAAAATAGAGGAGGGGGTGGTGTATGTGGGCCTACCGAGCCAATTTTTCCGTGAGTGGTATTTGAAAAAATTCCATCCAACCATTTTAAAAGTGGTTCGTTCGGTCTCGTATGAGTTTCGTAACGTTGAATACCTTATTGTAAAAGATGAGCGCAGAAGGCTTGTACGGGAACAAAAACACGACAAACCAACCATCGAACTCCCGTTGAATGAGTTTTATGTCAATAAGAGTGATAATTTAAACCCGCGATATACATTCGACTCGTTTGTTGTTGGTTCTTTCAATGAGCTTGCTTATACTGCCGCTCAGGCGGCGATAAATCGCCCCGGAATAACCTACAACCCACTTTTTATTTATGGGGACACAGGGAGAGGAAAAACACACCTTATTCAAGCAATAGGCAACCAATTTAAAAAACTTTACCCAAACAGAAAAGTTTACTATCTAACCTCTGAAAAGTTTGCTGTTGATTATACCGACTCTCTTCAGTCGGGGTCTGCAAACCGTTTTAAAGATAAATATCGTCAATACGATCTTCTTATTATGGATGATATTCAGTTCCTCTCCAGGAAAGAGAAGTCGCAGGAGGAGCTTTTTCATCTTTTCAACGCATTGTATGACAATAATAAACAAATTGTCTTTTCTTCAGACCACGCTCCGGTTGCTATCCCAGATATTGCCAACCGGCTCAGAAGTCGTTTCTCTGTTGGTATGATGATTGATATTGGAGAGCCGGACATGGAGTCGCGTGTTGCTATTATTAATAAAAAAATGGCATTAAATAGTGTGGTGCTTGCGCCAGAAGTTGTTGAATATATTGCAACAACCGTTCCTGGTAGTATTCGTGAACTTGAGGGGGTGGTGAATAATATTGTATGCCATACTCAAACTAAAGGAGTGCCACCAGACATTGCTGAGGTGCGCCAAACTCTCCGCTCATTCTCAAAATCTACAAAAAATGTTTCAGTTAAGTATATTGTGTCGAAGGTTGCTGATTTTTACGGTATTGATCAGGAAAGTGTATATGAGAAAACGAGACGACGGGAAGTTGTTCGACCGCGGCAAATAATTATGTATATTTTACGTGAGGATTTTAGTGTCTCTTATCCGACTATTGGTATGAAGTTGGGTGGGAGAGACCATACAACAGTGATTCATTCTTGTGAGAAAATTAAAAGAAATCTTATTGAGGATCCTGAGCTTGCAAAAGAGATTGAGGATATTAGGACACTGTTAACTAATTGAGTATTTTTGTGGAAAAAACTATGTATATCTTCTGGATAAAAAACAAAATTTCCACTTCATTAAATGTTGTGGTGAGTTTAGTTGGTGATGTTGTTAATATTATCCACCTACTGTCTTTTTATCCATCTGTTTTTTATGCTTCTGTGGTGGGGGTTTTTAAAGAATCCACATTATCCACACAGTTAATAGAAGTACTATGATTATAGTTTTAGAAAAAATAAAATTTATTGAGGCGGTGCGTAGTGTTGCTCGTTTCACTCAGCACCACATCACATCACTCCCTGTGCTCTCCTGTATACTTATTGTTGCTGGAGACGATGGGGTACGATTTAGAGCAACTAATTTAGAAACAGGAATTGATTTTAAGATCGATGGTATTTGTAAGGCTACGGGGGTAGTCGCCATACCAGCAACCATTCTTCAGCAAATAGCCGCCTCTCTAACTAATGAAGGATCATTAACTATTGAACAAACAGGAGACACTGCAATAATCTCATTTAACAATGCACGAAGTGTTATAAAAACAATAGCATATGAAGATTTTCCAATAATCCCCCTCCCTACAACAAATAAAAAAAATACCATAAACGGCGCGGTGTTTAAATCACTCATTGAAACTGTCGCTGTGTGTGCATCAACATCAACTGTTCGTCCAGATCTTTCAAGTATCGCAATATTTTTCGAAGGAGGAGTACTGACATTTGTTGCAACAGATTCATTTCGTCTTGCTGAAAAAAAGAAAACACTTCAAACAACGTTACCAAATCTCAACATCCTCATTCCTGCTAAAAATAGCACCAACATCATTCAAACCATCCCAGACAACGACATAATTTTTATGTTCGATGAACATCAGGTCGCCTTCTTGTGGAATGAAAGCATAGTAACAACACGCCTTACTAATGGAACCTATCCAGACTACCGACAAATTATTCCAAAAAAAACAACCACAGAGGCAACATTTTTAAAAAAAGATTTTGAAGCAGCGCTCCGCCGCACAGCAATTTTCTCTGACACCTTTCAAAAACTACAACTAGGTTTTGATCCAAAAAAACAACACCTTACCCTTACAACACATAATCAAGACACCGGCAGCGCAAAAGAATCTATAACTGCAAAAATAACTGGCGCAGCTATAGAGCAATCCTTTAATCACCACTATCTTCAAACACCTCTTTCTCTTATAAACACGGAGAGTATAACTGTTTCCGCGGGCAGCGTGGGACAACCACTCACTATTCGCGGCGTTGGCGACAACTCATTTCTTTATCTCGTTATGCCGATGAACCAATAATAAACAAAAATGCAGGCCATCAAAGATCTTCTTTTGAAACACAAACTCCCCACCACACGTATTTTGGAAATACGCCGTATTTGTGCGAGAACTGCATCTGAGGTAATAAAAATAGAAATAAAAATAAAAGAGATACAATACCAAAATGGTCAGATATCATTTCTTACAACTCCAATAATAAAAACAGAGCTTCTTTTGCGGAAAAAAGAAATCACCGAACAACTCAAGAAGCAGGGCGTGTTGGTGTCGTTGATGCAGTAACCATTGTTTCCAGTAGAGAATTTGTTTTTTGAGAAATCTGTGTGGCGTGACTTTGTGCCCACACAGAGACAGGGTACTCCCAATAACTGTACTGCGGGTCTTGAGATGGGTCGACCGGTTGTGGTCCGAGAGGATTGTCTTTATTTATCCAATACAGAAGACTATGCACCCCAACACTACCGTCCGGTTGTGGGATAACGTACTGGCCACGAAGAACCGCAGGCAGGCTCTGGGGAATAGGGGTAGGCTCACCGAAATAACTTTTCGGATACTGTTCGAGGGCGTATTGCATCATTTCATGCCACATAGGAGCAATAATATATCCCGCAATTTCCTTCACCATAGGGGAGTTGTTATTGTTCCCAGCCCACGCACCAATAACAATAGAGGGCGAGTAACCAATAGTCCACGCGTCACGGAAGTTGTCGGTCGTTCCTGTTTTTACCGCCACATCATATCCTGGGAAATTAAGTGGGTTGACTGGCGGATACTCTGGATACCGTGCGGCATTGTTTGAAAGCATAGCAGAAATATCACGCGCAATTTTTGGAGGCATAACTTGCACAGGCTGTGGCTGGTATTGTCCAAGCACGTTTCCACTCGCGTCATCTACCTCAAGAATGCCTGTAGTAGGGTTGTGTACCCCATCATTCGCAAAAGTGCCATATGCATCGACCATATCAAGCAGGCGCACGTCGGCAGCCCCGAGCGCAAAAGAGAGGCCATACCGACTCGAATTGTGTATGGTGGTTATCCCTGCGGCAGTGGCCAGGTCAATTACTGGTTGGATACCGGTTAAGTACAGCACCTTGACCGCAGGGATGTTAATTGATTGCGCGAGGGCTGTGGTAAAGGTCATTGGCCCGCGAAATTTATTATCAAAGTTCACCGGAGCGTAACAGGGCGGCGTATCGTTCGTGTTGTCTGTTGGTGAGCAGGCGGTTGAAAATTGTGTTGGGAGATCAAACACCGTCGTGTCGCGCGTAAAGCCCTTCTCCAACGCAGCGGCGTACTCAAACGGCTTGAAGGTTGACCCCGGCTGACGAAGTGCGAGAGTGTCGTTATAACTTCCATTAATACTTGCATCAAAATAGTTTGGTGAACCAATCATCGCAAGAATCTGGCCAGTTTTTGGATCAATAGCAACCGCCGCCTCATTTGCCGCATTAAAGTTTTTCTGATTATTTTTTGCGTAATTAGTAACAATTGACTGCATTTTATTTTGCAAATTAACATCAAGCGTTGTTATTACTCGCAGGCCCTGCTGAAGCACGTCCGGACCATATTGCTGTGTTAGCTGGTTAAGAATGTAGAAAACAAAATGCGGTGCAATAATTGAGCCGCTTTGTTGCGGTGCGAATACGACTTGTTCTTGCTGTGCTTGGGTGTATTGCGACTGATCAATAAAACCAAGATCTTTCATACGAGAAAGAACAAGATTTTTTCTATCATCGAGCGCTGCGCGATTATTGCCGTACGGGGAATAGAGTGATGGGGCTTGTAAAAGCGCCGCTAGATATGCCGCTTGCGCCAAATCAACATTTTCTGCGCTCTTTCCAAAAAAAGCCTCGCTTGCTGCCTGCACACCATACAGAGTGCCGCCATAGGGCATCTCATTTAAATATGCCTGCAAGATTTGGTCTTTCGAGTAACGCTGCTCAAGCTTGATAGAGAGTATCCACTCATGCACCTTGCGGCTAATGCTCTTCTGGTTTGTGAGGAGGGCGTTTTTAACCACCTGCTGCGTGATAGTTGATCCACCCTGTGCGAACGAGCCACCCAGCAAATCAGTAAACATGGCACGGAGTATTGATGAAAAACGCACACCGCCGTGGCTATAGAAACTCGAGTCCTCAATAGCGATCGTTGCTTTTTGTATATAAGGAGAAATAGCCGAGAGGGGGACTACACTCCGTTTCACATCACGACCATAATCGTAAAGTAATATCTTTCCAGTGCGGTCATATATTTTTGTGGACTGAGTAACTTCGCGATTTGAGAATGTTGCGATGTCCGGGGTTGGTGTAAAAGCAATCCACAAGGCACCGGCGCCCGCTACTACCAACACAAAACTCGTCACGAATATAAACGCCACCAAAAAGGGTCGCGGCCGGCCTTTAGATCGGGCTTTCTTTTTTCGAAACACCATTGTGTTGCCCATGCTAACACACAAAACCCCTCGTAATGGGGTTTTGTGGCGGCACGTCAGTAGGATTCTTTTTCCTCCTCCTCGTGGAATCCGTTCATATCGAGGTCGTCGGAGTCTCTCTCGGAGTCGTCGTCGTTCGCATTCTCAAAATCCTCCTCGTCTGTATCAAATTCATTAGACATGATGGTTAGATAATTATTTCCTCCGCACTACACGGAGCGTCTCTATTTTTATCAGGCGCAGCGTACTTTGCAAGGCCTCTTTACTGGGTATGTGGATAGCGTTTAGCAAGCGCCGCAATACCAAGCGCCAGCGCGTCATATTCGTCATCACGGCGCTTCCCCGGCGGCAGGGTGATGAGTTTTGGCACCATATGCATAACCGCTCTTTTGTCGGCATTTCCGTACCCAGTTACTGCCAGTTTTATCGACTGCGGCGAATACTCGCGCACGGGGATATTGGCGATTCCCGCGGCGCTTAGTACTGCCCCACGTGCCTCAGCTACGCGCAGAGCTGTTTTTTTATTCGTACTAAAAAACAAGGCCTCAATAGCAAGAATGTCTGGGGAGTGGGCGGCGAGCGCCTTTTTTACCACAGTGAATACTGTCGCCAGACGCTCAGAAGGCTCGCCAGACGCAGGTTCAACACAAGCACTCCATATGTATGACGGACAAGAAGGGTCGCCTTCGACCACTGCGATACCAAGCCGATCGAAACCAGGATCAATCGCGAGTACTCTCATACTCACGCGCGTTGGTGTATACCACCTGCACATCATCGTTTTCGTCAAGCATTGTGAGGAGCGTACTAAGTTTCTCTTCGTCACCGGCGGAGACGACAAGCAGCGTCTGATCGTTTGGGGTGTAGGTGCCATCCAGCTCTCGGGTGAATGCCCAGGCAGCTGATCCAGGAGTAGAAAGTTCATACCCCTGTTTGGAGAGCAAGTGCTTTACTTCCTGTGTCGTGCGGTTTCGATTATCAGTGAGTACGTCGATAACAACAGCGGTTCCCGCGGGGCCGTAGCACTCATATATCACCCGCTCAAAAGAATCAGCATCTCTTGACACGCCTTTTGCAATTGCCCGCTCAATACTGTCTTTCGGCATATTTGCGGCTTTTGCGCGGTCAACAGCGGTCTTAAGTGCTGGCGCACTCACGTTGCCGCCGGCTTGTTTTGACTCGAGCGCGATAAGGCGCGAGAAACGCGCAAACACTCGACTTTTCGCGGCATCGGTAGAGCCCTTCTGTCTTTTAATTTGCGACCACTTACTGTGTCCCGACATAATATTGACAATACTACACGCTATATTAGCGCACCAGTTGCAAGATACGCGCGGCCGCGTCCAGAAAGTATCCGACCACGTAGCGATCGTTCAACAAAACCAAGTCGTAGCAAGAACGGTTCGTATACCTGTTCGAGCGTCTCTACATCCTCATGAAGCGCGGCAGCGAGCGCACGCACGCCAGCGGGCCCACCACGGAAACTTCGATCAAGGGTTTCAAGATAGCGGCGATCATCTTTAGTAAGACCAAGGGCATCAATACCGAAAAGCGTGCAGGCTTCATCGCACACCACACTTGAAAGCGCACGCTCGTGCACTTCCGAAAAATCACGCACTCGTTTTAAGAGCGCGTTGGCAATACGTGGAGTGGCGCGACTCCGTGCGGCAATTTGCACGATAACATCTTTCGGCACCGACAAATTGAGTACCTCTGCCGATCGCCGGATAATTTTCTCCAAATCACCGTTTGTGTAGAAGTCGAGCTGGTATACGCCGCCGCCGAAGCGCGAGCGAAGTGGCCCTGAAATCTGCGCCACGCGGGTAGTTGCTCCGACGAGCGTAAAGGGAGGTAGAGAAAGTTCGACCGTACGAGCTGACGGCCCCTTTCCCAATATGATATCGAGCGTGCCGCTTTCGAGCGCCGGATAGAGCAACTCCTCAATTTTGCGCGAGAGCTGGTGTATCTCATCAATAAAAAGGATTGTTCCGGGTTCTAGGTTGGTTAAAATTGCCGCAAGATCGCTTGCGCGCTCAATCGCAACTCCCGAAGTGCTTTTAAGCGGCGTCTCAAGGGCGCGTGAGACGAGATGCGCAAGTGTAGTTTTCCCCACACCGGGCGGGCCGTAGAAGAGTATGTGTTCTGGCATACCTCCACGTTTTTTTGCGGCCTCCAGCACAATACGTACATTTGCTTTTATTTGCTCCTGTCCTATGTAGTCATCCCACGACGCAGGGCGCAGCGCCGCGTCGAGCGTTTGGTCTTTGGGAAGCAGGGCTTCGGGGGAACTTGACATATATTTCCTATATGATACCATTCTACCATACGAGGGTGAGGCTCGTAAGGACCTTCTGGAAATGTTTTCCGTAGGTCATTTATTTTTTCATCGTGCACAGAACCCTCCAAGCAAGGCTTGACGGCTTCGGGCGCGCCCCCAAGGCTTTCCTGGTTCCCACCTAGAGTGGAATTGCTGGGAATACCCTCAGGTTGCTGCGTCCACTTTCCTCCGGGAAAGAGTGTTTGGAGGGTTGTGTGCGGGATGAGATATGCTAAAAACAGCGGGGCTCCAGGCCCTGCTGTTTTTGTTTATTTTAATCACGCGGAAGATCAACGGTGCTGAAGACCTCCTCGAGAGAGGTTTCTCCGGCAAGGGCTTTCAAAACACCGTCTTGCGCCATAGTGAGATTGCCCTGTTTGCGCGCCATCTTTGCGATGTCGGCTTCGCTCGGGTTATCGCGCAAGAACGCACCAAGCTCGTCATCCATAAAAATTGCTTCATAGACTCCAACGCGACCATGGTAGCCGGTGTCGTTTTCTGAAGTGGTATCAGGTATCCACGCGCGGTCGATGGAGGTGGGGAGGAGGCTCTTGTCCTCGACGGTCGAGAGGAGGCGCTCAACCATACGCTTTTGTTTGTCGGTTAGCGGTATCTGTTTGCGATTCTCTGGTTTTAGGCGTCGCACAAGACGCTGTGCCATGGAGACCGTAATAGCCGAAGCGAATTCTTTCGGATCAATGCCGAGATCGGCAAAGCGCGGGAAGGTGCCGGCTGCGTTGTTGGTGTGGAGTGTGGAGAAGACGAAGTGGCCAGTGAGCGCCGCTTGAATAGCGATGCTCGCCGTCTCGTTATCACGAATTTCACCGACCATGATGACGTCGGGGTCTTGGCGCACAATTGAACGCAGGCCTGATGCAAAAGTATATTTCTTTTCAGTCACCTGCGTCTGCACAATGCCTTCAAGATGATACTCGATAGGATCTTCCACGGTAATGACTTTTATTTCCGGGGACTGCATTTTACGAAGAAAAGAATACAGCGTTGTTGTTTTTCCAGATCCGGTTGGGCCGGTGGTAAGAAGCATGCCATTTGGCCGTTGTATTTCCACGAGGAGGCGGGAGAGGAGTTTGGGATGAATACCGAGCGTTTCAAGCGAAACTTGGATGGAGTTCGGATCAAGAATACGCATGACAAATGATTCGCCGTATGCGTTTGGGATGAGGGACGCGCGGATTTCTATTTCCGTTCCGTGAAGCGCCACACTAAAGCGACCGTCTTGCGCTTGGTCACGCACATTCAATTTCATTCCTGAGAGTATTTTTATACGCGAATCAACAAGGCGATAGAGCGCGGCGTCAAACTCGGCGACATCGGTGAGGACACCATCCAACCGGAAGCGCAGACGAATTTTTCCATCCTCGGGCTCAAGATGCACATCAGACACCTTAAGCGAGAACGCCCCTGCAAGAATGTACTCAAGCAATCGAGACACCTCAGCGGACTTTTTTTCAGCAGTTGTTTTTGCGATAAAGTTACGAATTGCGGGGATACTGTTAAGCTCTTTCGAAAAAGTTGAAAGCTCTTTGCTTGAAATATCAAAGACACCTACACGCGACTCCGCGGCAAACGACAGATCGGCGTATCGGGAGAACGCCTTCTCAAGACTTTTTTTAGATACCAAAAACTTAGTTACTTGATATCCGCGAGCCGCAAGATCTTTCTCAAGCGCGGGGAGCGTTTCGTTGTGCGGGTTGTGAATTGCAACCGAGACTTTTTTAGCCGCATGGTCAAACGCGGCCGCTTCGGATGCGCGTGCTTTTTCTTCCGGAATGAGCCGCAGTGCGTCAACATCAATTGGGAGCATCGAGAGATCGGTGTACTGCAGCCCATATTTTTTAGAGAGAATATTCGCAACATCCTCCTCTTCTTTTGCGCGCACCTCTCCTAGCTTCGCGTTTTCAGCGCTTGTATCAAAAGGCAAGCTCATATGGTTATGATAGCGCGGCACGACCGCTTGTGCCACTGAGGCTCTCCACTTGGTACAATGGCTGTATGGAAAAAGAATGCCGCACGCTCGAGGACCTATATCAAGAAGCCGCTCGATTTGTGAGCACCTTGATACCGCACGAAAATGCTGCAACGCTCATTACGCTCTCGGGCGCACTTGGAGCGGGGAAGACCGCTTTTACAAAAGCGGTTGCCCGCTCGCTCGGTGTTGAAGAGCGTGTCACAAGCCCGACGTTTGTTCTAGAAAAGATATATGACTTGCCTGCCCCACGAAACGGCACGGGCTTTGCGCGGCTCGTACATATTGACGCGTATCGGCTTGAAGGAGCCACGGCACTTTCGCCACTCGGTTTTGATGCGCTCATGCGCGACCCGCAGAATCTCATACTTATTGAGTGGCCAGAACAGGTTGTGGGGGGACTACCTGAACCCGCCACGCGTATTTCATTTGTTGCGCGCAATGACGAAAGTCGCACCGTTACGTATGCCTAAAAAAGACAATACCAAAAAGAAACGGCTTGTGCTTTTAGACGCACACGCGATCATCCACCGCGCATACCACGCACTGCCGGACTTCACGAGCCCAAACGGCGAGCCGACCGGTGCGCTTTATGGTGTCGCGTCGATGCTCATCAAAATCGTGCAAGAGCTTTCTCCAGACTACATCGCTGCATGCTACGACCTGCCCAAGCCCACTATTCGTCATGAAGCCTACGCGGGGTACAAGGCGACACGACAAAAATCCGACGATGCGCTCGTTTCGCAAATTGAGCGTTCGCGCGCGGTGTTTGAAGCATTTGCTATTCCTATCTATGAGCGCGAGGGGTTTGAGGCGGATGACATCCTCGGCACCATCACACACAAACTCAAGGGGGATAAAGGAGTGGACATTGTCATTGCTTCTGGTGATATGGACACCCTGCAGCTAGTCGACGACAAACATGTGCAGGTGTATACGCTTAAGAAGGGGTTGAACGACACCATTCTCTACGACGAGAAAGCAGTGCTCGATCGTTTTGGTTTTCCGCCGGAGCTCATTCCGGACTATAAGGGTCTGCGCGGGGATCCGTCCGACAACATCATTGGAATTCCCGGCATCGGCGAGAAGACCGCCACGGCGCTCATTACGAACTTCGGCACCATCGAGCAGATGTACAGGGCGCTCAAGAAGGACGAGCGCACGTTTGTGAGCGCTGGCATGAAGCTGCGCATCGTGAACTTACTCAAAGAGCACGAGGACGACGCGCTCTTCTCCAAGACACTCGCCACCATTCGCACCGACGCGCCTATCGCGTTTGCGCTGCCGAAGGGTGCGTGGCGCTCCCAAGTGCGGATTGACGTCGTGCTCGCATTGTTTGACGAGCTTGGGTTTCGGTCGCTGCGCGATCGCGCCAAAAGCGCGCTTGTGGGCGAGGGCGCGGCCACCGTGGCCGACGAAGAGCCAGAAACCGAAGAAGACATTGCGCCCGAACACCTCGACCAAGCAAGAGTGATGCTGTGGCTGCTTGCTTCTGATTTCACCAACCCATCGCTCGACGACGTGCTCGCGTACACCAAGGCGCGAGCATTTGATGCAGCATACAAGGTGCTTGAGGAAAAAATCGCCGACACCGGTACTCTGAAAAAGCTTTATGAAAATATCGAAAGACCGCTTATCGCTGTGGTACGGAAAATGGAAAAACGCGGCGTCTTGATCGATACGGATGTGCTTAAAAAGCTTTCGGTGCAATATCGTAGCGAGCTCGAGCAAGTCGAGAAGCGTGTTTACCAAGCCGCGGGACACGAATTTAATGTAAGCTCGCCAAAACAGCTGGGCACTATCTTATTTGATGAACTCGGTCTCAAACCAAAAAATCAGAAGCGCACGTCTACTGGGCAGCGCTCCACACGCGAGAGCGAGCTCGAGAAACTACGTGACGAACATCCGATTATTGCAGACATTCTTGAGTATCGAGAGATACAAAAACTTCTTTCTACCTACATCGACAATCTTCCGCCGCTGCTGGATGCGAAGCATCGCTTGCACGCGCAGTTTCTGCAAACCGGTACGACGACGGGGCGTATGGCATCACAGAATCCAAATCTGCAAAATATCCCGCTCCATTCTGAGCGCGGCCGCGCCATTCGGCGCGTGTTTGTTGCCTCCGAGGGCTACACGCTCGTTGGTTTTGATTATTCGCAAATTGAGCTTAGGCTCGCAGCGATACTTTCGGGCGACGAGAAATTACTCAACATCTTCCGTAGTGGTCGTGATGTGCACCGTGAGGTCGCGGCACATGTTTTTGGCGTGCCGCCTGACGACGTGGATAGAGAAATGCGTCGTCGCGCTAAAGTAATCAACTTCGGTATTCTCTACGGCATGGGGGTCAATGCGCTGCGCGCACAGCTAGGTACCACCACCCCCGAGGCGCACGAATTTTATGACAACTACTTTGGTCAATTTACGCAGCTAGCAGAATATCTCGAGACAACAAAAGGATTCGCCCGCAAACACGGCTACACCGAGACGCTTTTTGGCCGCCGCCGCCAGTTTCCTGAAATGAAGTCTCCTCTGCCGTATGTACGCGCACAAGCGGAACGCATGGCGATTAACGCGCCAATACAAGGCACACAAGCTGACATCATTAAGCTTGCGATGGTGCGCATCGATGGAATGCTTACCGAAAAAAATGCGCAGGACAATGCACACCTGTTGCTCCAAGTGCACGACGAGCTGGTGTACGAAGTTCGTACACCAGACGTGCCGGAGCTCGCGCGCGCCATCAAGGAACTTATGGAAGGCATACTCTCACTAGACGAAACCAGGGGCGTACCGCTCCTTGCCGAAGGGAAGTTCGGCACAGACTGGGGTACTATGGAGTCATTGAATATCTAGCTATGACACATGCCGGCGTATCGAAAAAGTCCACGCTCCAGGCCGCTTGGCCGAGTCTTACGGACTTTTTGCGATATGCCGGCACGTGTCTACCGCGCTCATGATTTACCTTTTCCACGGCTCTGATACCGACACCGCACGCAAAAAGGCGTTTGCGTGGGTCGCAGCGGCGCGCGCAAAGGAGCCGCAGCTCGTCTACGCACGGCTTGCGGCTAGCGATGTTTCTGACGCAGCCCTTACTGAGGCGGCAGGCGCGGGGGGCTTGTTTGTGAAGCGTCTGCTCGTGCTGATTGACGACCCGTACGCAAAAACGAAAGCTGCTGACGACGTGGAGGATACTGTCGATGACGCAAGCGCTACAGGAATCGATGCGCATATCGATGCCCTCGCCGCAAGCGACAATGCTATCGTGATACTTGCGCCAGGACTCACCATCGCTCGTGCAAAAAAAATCACAGCAAAAGCGACAAAAGAATATAAATTTGATCGCGTCGCCGCCGCGCCCGCGCGAGGTTTTAATAGCGCGCTTGTGAACGCACTTGCTTCGCGCGACGCGGGGAAGCTCTGGCTCGAAGTGGTGCGGGCAATTCGTGCGGGTGACGCTCCTGAGATGCTCCACGGGCTCTTGCATTGGAAGGCGCGCGATATCATGGAGAAGGGCGCGCGCGCCTGGCCATCCACTGAAGCCAGAGCGCTGTCACTCAAACTCATCATGCTTTTGGGTGATGCGCGCCGCACAGGGACAGACTTGGCTCTCGCACTCGAGCGCTTTGCGCTTTCGATACGAGGCGTATAGTCTAAATGTAGACCGTAACCGAGGACACGACCATGAAAAAAGCGACCCTCGCCTCCATACTTAAAGACAGGCACATTCTCCTTGGCGAGAAGCGCGGCGGATCAGAAATTGGTGACGGCACGCTGAACGGTCCGGCGGCAAACTCGACTCGGGCGAGACGCTTGAGCGGTGTCTTGTGCGCGAAACTAAGGAAGAGGTAGGCGTTACGCTCGATCCGGACGCGCTCGAGAAGATCGCCGTCGTGACGTTTTATGCTTCTGGCGAGCCCTCTAGCGCCCGCGTGTACTACAAAGAAAAAGCGAAAGGATTTCTTGATATTGATTTTTTACCTTTTACCCAGGAGCCAGCCACGTAGAGTGCGCTGGCTTTTAGTCTGCGTGAATTGTACTGGCAGTGGATGACGTACGTTTTCTCCACACAACGTTTCGTGGTATTGTTATCTCAATGTTCGCTCCAGAAGAAGTTCCTAGCATATCAGTGCAAGAAGCACACCAGCGTTTTATTGGCGAGAAGTGTCTTCTTATAGACGTACGCACTCCGGAAGAATTTGCTGCCGGACACCCTGCGGGCGCACGAAACATTCCTCTTGCCGAGCTTCCAGCGCACGTGGATAAGCTCACCGAACACCATGAAATTTATCTCATCTGCCAGTCAGGGGGGAGAAGTGTAATTGCGACAAATGCTTTGCACGAACGCGGACTCACGCAAGCGATAAACGTTACCGGAGGTTTTCTCGATTGGCAGGGGAAGGGACTTCCCACAGAACAGTAAACGCGCAGGCACTTTACGCCCCCTCGTTTCTGTTCGTGAGGGCCTATCGGCCCTCTTTCCTCTCGGCTTGTCTCAATCCGAGAGTGATTTTTTGTGTGCTTGCGAGATGGTGGGGATAAATTGGCGAAACGCGAAAAGTGTAATGAGAGCGTCGACTCCAAGTGAGTAGAGTGGAACGAGTAGGTTATATATTGTCAGCTCTGTCGTCGCAATAATTTCGAGTACGACAGTCGTTACGTATATAATCCAAAGCAGCCAAGGTTCAGAAAAAGGGTCTAGATACGTTTTATAAAGCGTGGGAATACTTATCGCGATGTCAGCGATAATGCTTAATACAAGTGCAGTAAGCGGTTCTTTGGTAATCGCCCAAAGGATGATCGCCAAAATTGCTACAGCAATACAAAAACGATCGACCGGAGTCCATAACGCTTTCCCCGCACGAAGCGCGATGACGGCAACAGTACTTGCGCTGAATGCCCCAATGACCGGTATAGTGAGTGACCAGTCAAGACCTTTGGAGGCTTGTGCCGCCGCTGCAATGGCGTATAAAAGCGCCCAGCCAAACCACGACACCGGATTCGGTCTCGTGTCTTCTCGTAAGACACCCCTCACATAAGGGACAACAAGGGCAGTCATGATAATGGCTGCCCCGGTACCCACGATGGTGTGCCAATCGTACATCGCTAGAAAGTATAGCGCGCCCATCGCCCAGTATAGACTCATCCATACAAAGGCTCGAACCTAGGACGGCTCGAAAATAGAACCGTTTTCTGCTATGCTTGCAATATATCCGCCTGTAGCTCAATTGGCAGAGCAGCTCCCTTTTAAGGAGAAGGTTGGGGGATCGTGGCCCTCCAGGCGGACATGAACACATTCAAGGAGCAGTGTCGCACGCTTCGCACGCAAGGGCACACGCTTCCTGAAATCGTCCGTCTGATCGGACGACCAAAGACCAGTGTTTACTTCCATATAAAAGACATAAGCCTTCCCGCAAAAAAGATTGCGGAAATCCACAAGGCGTGTGGTGAGCGCATACGACCGTACGCGCTCGCACGCAAAGGCAAGAGCAGTAGGTTGTTTAAACGTGTCGACACCATAACACCCGAGATGGCACTCCTGCTGGGCCACTTGCTATTTGATGGTGAGATACGTCGAGGTGCGTGCGCATATAGTAATAGAAGTTTGATACTTATAGAGCGAGTCGTGAAGCTTATGCGCATGCTATACGCATACTCACCGCGCACCCACCTGAATGATGCAACCGGCGTAATGCGGGTCACTTACAATAACGTCGAGCTCGCGGCACACCTGCACACGCAGGCAATGTGTCTGCTCGAAACCATCCCATCAGCACCGCAGGCAGTTAAGCGCGAGTTTCTGCGAGCATTCTTTGATGACGAGGGCTGTATGGACGTGGCTCTTCCAAAACACCGCCGGGTTCGCGGGTATCAAAAGGACGTGCGCGTTCTGGAAATCATCCAGCGGCTACTCGCCGAGTTTGGTATTGAGTCGCGCATCGTGCTGCCGAATGAAGTCGTGATACGCGGAAAGGGAAACTTTGAGCGGTTTGAGCGAGAGATAAACTTCTCGCAGGGCGTATGCGTTAATGGCAAGCGGAGCAATAGTCGATGGAAAGAGTCGCTTGAAAAACGAGTACTGCTCCGGCGGGCAATCGACTCATTCAAAAGCTAATACGGGAACAGATCGACCGTCTTGCCGTTTGCGTCGAGCAGCCTAACGACCTCGTGTTGACTTCGCCACATGCTCACGTTACGGCCGAGATACACGCGCCAAGTGTTCCCCATAAAATTCGTGTCCTGTTGGTGCGCGTCAACACAGCCATTGTAGTTAAGATAGTTCGTAAGGAAGGTTGTACAGGCACTCGTCATGTTTACCGGCGGCGTTGCAACCAGTGTGCAGCGGTTCAGACTCTGTGCGTAGGTAATGCATGCATCGTCACGAATATAATTAGGACCATAAAATTGTTTTAGCTCATCGTAGGGGGTGGGGCAGATAAGTGGCAGTGGGGGGTAGAACGATTGGTACTGAGCAAAATACCCAATACATTTATTTTCACGAAACGACGCACCGATGGGAGACCTCCCGGAGGAAATAATAGCCATATCTCCCGGCGAGAGTTCTATGGGTTGAACGGCGTTGATGAGGCCTGAACGCGGCACCTCCGTACCAAAAGGAATCGTTGCGCCGGCACCGGTCGCGTCGCTTTGCAGACGCCAACCAGAAATATCGACTGGTCCTGGCGCGTTGGCAGCAACACGTATCGTGACATACTCTTTTGCTGGATCGGCGGCACCAGCATCTGAGACATAATGGTTCATAAACACTGTGCCGCGATATGGTGAGGGAGTGCCAAACGCCACCGTCTGCGCCACTTTCTGCGAAAGAGTGTCCACTTGATTGCCTACTTGTGTTACCTGTTGAGAAATTTGATTGAGGTTTTGCCCGGTAGTGCCGCGCGTTCCCTGCGGAACCGTATAGGAAACTCCCGGTGCTGTCGGAAAAAATCCAGTGCCGCCCGAGTACGACACCCCTTTTGAAGAAATGTTTGTTGTTAATACTGGCCCAGCAAAAGAAAGGGGTCGTGTGGGGCCACCGGTAGCAAACCAGACAACAAACACAAACGCGAAGAGGCCGAGAAAGAAGTACGCATCATTCATAGAGGCATTCTATCAGGTGTCCTTCGATTTTTCTCTTGCCGCAAGCGTGTCAATTCTTCGCGCGTTACCGCCGCATCACTCCACGGCGTTTTTGTACCGTGCGGTCCCATGATGAACGGGTCGGTTCCCTTGCCGGAAACAAGCACCATGTCGTCTTCTTGTGCGAGCGCGAGCGCGACACGAATCGCCTCACGCCGATCCATGATGATCTGTGGCGGTCGCGTCATGCCGCGCGCCATCGCGTCAACAATAGCGCGCGGATCTTCGTCGTACGGGTCTTCATTGGTGAGAATGACCTCACCGCATGCTTCGTCGGCAACGCGACCCATGGCTGGCCGTTTCCACACATCGCGTCCACCGCCGGTATTACCCAGAACACAAATTTTTCGTCGATTTGGGAATGCGCTATAGAGGGCAGAAAGCGAATCCGGTGTGTGTGCATAGTCGACCACCACCAAAAAATCTTGACCCTCCTCTATGCGCTCAACACGGCCAGGGATATGGGAAAGTGTGCTGAGTGCTTGCGCCGCGGTTGTCACTGGCACGCCAAACGCCGCACAAAGTTTTATTGCAGCAAGCGCGTTGAGCGCATTAAATACACCTGGCAACGGAAGGGCGATTGGTACCTGCGCATATTCAAAAGATACGTGCGCATCATCTGCAACAAGCTTCGTAAGCTCCTGCGCATCAAAACCAATTGCGCGCGGTACGCGCGCCTTCAGAAACGCGTTTGTCTCGGGAGTGTCGCGGCTGGCTACCAGTACGCGTGTCGGTTTTGTGGAGCATTCAAGCGCTCGTACAATTGAGCGCTTTGCCGCAACATACTTTTCAAATGAACCGTGTCGCTCGATATGCTCGCGCTGGATATTGGTTACGACCAACCCATCGAGTGCGAGAAACTGGTGGCGGTATTGCAGCACCGCTTCGGACGTTATCTCAACTACCACGTGTGTGCAGCCAGCAGCAAGCGCTCGATGCATGAACGCCTGCATGAAACCGCGACCTGGCGTCGTCATTTTAAAACGGTTTGGCTCGCTTTCCTCACCAATCGCAAACCGTATTGTTGAAGCAAGCGCCACCTTTTTTCCAGAGGCGGTAAGAATTGCAAAAAGCATTTCAGCGACGGTTGATTTTCCTTTCGTGCCGGTTACCCCCATCACTATCAGGCGGCGGGCAGGAAAGCCATAGGAAAGTGCCGATAAAAAAGCGAGCGCGCGATGGTAGAGTGGCAGGAGCGGGCGCACCACCGGTTCAGGTAGTATTTTTTTTAATACACGCACAATTAGGGGGGCACCTTCGTACATAAACAGTATCTAACGCAGCGTCGCAGACAACGCTGCTTTGAGTCGCGCCTCACGCCCCACCACCTCCTCAGGGACGGCGCCGAGCGCTTGTCGTGCCTCACGATCGGTGTACCCGAGTGCCACCAGCATATCGAACACGTCAGCGTCATCGCCCTCTCGCACCCCTTCTTGCGGAGTAATCTTTTCAGCGAGCTCGACCACAAGCTTCTCTGCCGATTTTTTCCCGAGCCCCACCACACGGGTGAGGTAAGCGAGGTCACGCGCGGCAATCGCGCGCTCGAGTTGTTCGCGTGAGGCGCGCCGCAGGAGCGAGAGCGCCGTCTTGGGACCGAGCCCCGGCACGACGAGGAGTTGTTCGAAAAAAGCACGGTCTGCTGAATCGAGAAAGCCGTAGAGCTCAGGGCCGTCCTGTCGCAGCACCAAGTGGGTAGAGAGAGTAACTTCGCTGCCTATTGGGAGCGGCTCAACGGCGGCCAAGTGAACGAACACTCCCCAACCAGCCACGTCAACCACCACCCCTCCTGGCTCAAGCGATCGCACGGTTCCACGAATACTTCGAATCATATAAAGCCATCCTAGCACCTCCAAGCGATTTGCGTTTTCATCATTTGTCGCGTAGTATGCGCCGCATGGCAATAACCACATCGGCCAAGAAAGCACATCGCGCCTCTATCAACAAGCGTGTGTTCAACTTGCGCCGCAAGAAAGCGCTCACCGATACGGCCAAGTCGTTCAAGAAGGCGCTCGGCGCTGGCGGTGTAGCAGAGGCCGAGAAACTCCTTCCGGCTGCGTATCAAGCAATAGATAAGGCGACCAAGCGCGGCGTTATAAAAGCGAATACGGCTGCACGCAAAAAGTCGCGCCTCGTCGCGGCGATTCGTCGCGCCGAAGCCAAGGCGTAAATATGATAAAAAACAAGGCCCGGAGGACTTCCCGGCCTTGTTTTTTATCAGCTACGCAATAGTGATGCCTCCTGGGCCGCCTAAATGGACACCAATATCCGGTGCCATGTCTTGAAAGGGCACACCGATGAACGCGGCGACCGTGCTCGCAGTCAATCGTATCTGCTACTATAAATACGTGCCTCCACGCCCCATCATTAATCATCTTGTCTCATGAAATGGCGAATTGCCTATGCGGTGCTCTGGATACTTGCTCTCGGCGCATATTTCATGCCTTGGAGTATCTGGAGCACCTGGGGCGCTACACCAGGTCATTTTGTGGTGTGGAAAGTGAT
>NCBJ01000027.1 GCA_002255585.1 Parcubacteria group bacterium 21-54-25
AACTCCGGCACAGGCACGGGCGAGAGCCTGATCAGCGCAGGGATCGGCGCGAACGTGACGGGCGTGACGGAGAACAGCGCGACGTCCGCCCTGACGGTGGGCGGCGCGATCACGGTCGCGGCGGGCGGCACGACCCTGACCAACGCGAACGCGAGCGGCAGCTCGCTGCTGACGGTCAGCGGCGGGGTGACGGGCGCGGGCAACCTGATCCTTGACAACAACAGCGCGATCGCCGACGGGATCACGCTGTCGACGGCGACGGTCAACAACACGGGCACGGTGACCAACAGCGGCACGGGCACGGGCGCGACGCTGATCAGCGGCGGGATCGGCGCGAACGTGACGGCGGTGACGGAGAACAGCACGACGAGCGCCCTCGACATCACCGGCCCGATTACGGTGAATGCGACGGCCACGACGCTGACCAACGCGAACGCGAGCGGCAGTTCGCTCCTGACGGTGAGCGGCGGCGTGACGGGCTCCGGCAACCTGATCCTCGACAACAACAGCGCCATCGCCGACGGCATTACGCTCTCAACGGCGACGGTCAATAACACCGGCACGGTGACCAACAGCGGCACAGGAACCGGCAGCACGCTGATTAGCGGCGGCGTCGGATTGAACGTGACGAGCGTTGCCGAGAACAGTGCGACGTCTGATTTGATAGTGAGCGGGGGAATTGTGGTGAACGCGGCGGGCACCACGCTGACCGCAACCAACAGTGCGCTCCTGACGGTGAGCGGCGGCGTGACGGGCACGGGCAATCTCATACTGGATAATAACAGCTCGGTCGCCGACGGCCTGACCCTCTCGGGCGCGATCGTTAACAACGTCGGGACTGTGACCAACAGCGGCACGGGTACGGGCGAGACGCTGATCAGCGGCGGGGTATCGGCGCAAATGTGACAAGCGTAACGGAAAACAGCGGGACGTCGGCTTTGACGATCAGCGGTCCGATTACGGTCAATGCGGCGGGCACGACGCTGACTAACGCGAACGCGAGCGGCAGCTCCCTGCTGACAGTGAGCGGCGGGACGACGGGCGCGGGCAACCTGATCCTCGACAACAACAGCGCGATCGCCGATGGGATCACGATCTCGGGCGCGAGCGTCAATAACACGGGCACGGTCACGAACTCCGGTACCGGCACCGGCTCAACGCTCATCAGCGCGGTGATCGGCGCGAACGTGACGGGCGTGACGCAGAACAGCGCGACTTCCGCCCTGACCTTGAGCGGCACGAACACCTATACGGGCGGAACGACGATCTCCGCCGGCACGCTGCACATCCCGGGCAGCATCGCGGTCTCGACGGCGGGCAACCTGGGCAACACGGCGGCGGCAGTGACGATCACGGGCGGCGGGATACTGGATTATACGGGCGCGGGCGGGAGCTTCGGGCTGCCTGTGAACACGACCAGCGGGATCGGCGAGGTGACCAAC
>NCBJ01000015.1 GCA_002255585.1 Parcubacteria group bacterium 21-54-25
TCCGGTCGGCGCCACCTACACTGACGCAGGCGCCACCGTCACCGGCGGCGCCGACAACGGCCACGACCCCTACCGCATCTACGTGAGCGGCTCCACCACGGCCACCTCCTCGCCCTACATCAACACCCGCATCCCCGCCACCTACACCCTCACCTATACTGTGACCGACAGCGCCAACGTCACCAAGAGCGCCCATCGTCAAATTGTCGTGGGCAATGCCAACGGCATGGCCACGTCTACCACCCCCGCACCCACCCCCTCGTATAGCGCCACCTCCACATCTTCGCCCAGCACCGCCACCTCGACGCCTTCACACACCGCCACCACTACGCAGGCCACTTCGACACCGCCAGCGGTAGACACCGTACCGCCAGTCGTCTCGCTCAACGGCGCCGCGACCATGACGCTCCATGTCGGCGATACGTTTACAGACCCCGGCGCAACCGCGAAAGACGCTGTGGACGGCAACCTCACTGCAAAAATAGTGGAGACCGGAAAGGTAGACACAAGCACCGCCGCCACCTATACACTTACGTACTCTGCGACTGACGCCGCAGGGAACACGGGCACCGCCACGCGCACGGTTGTTGTCGCTCCTGCTCCGTCGCCATCCGCACCTACTGCCACGACTACGCCCGCCACTGCCTCTACGACGCCGTCATCATAGCAAGTACCCCGGCCAGCGATTCCATACCATTATTTTCGTACTGCGTGCGGCACTGTGCCCCACATACAAGGAAAGAAGCGTGCGCGCGGTACGCTATACTTAGCGTATGAACAGTACCGTGAGGCAGTTTGCGCGTGCGTTGCTTTCGTGGCTTACGTGCGCTTTCGAAGCGGCACCGACGCTCGTTTTGGTCGCAGTGTTTTTTGTCGTTGGCATGAGCGGCACGCTTGCGGTGCGCACGGCGCACGCACAGTCCTATGGCGGGGCGATCGCGACGACGCACCACGTCGTGGGGGGAACGCCTGTTTCCGGAGACGTTGTCTCCCTCGATCCGTCCACCGGCATCTTTTATCTCGCCCACACCGTGGCCGATAAGAATGCGTTTGGCGTGGTTGTATACAACCCCACGTTGCTCCTTTCCGACTCAACAGGGGGGACTCCCGTTGCGACCACCGGCCAGGTGCTGGTGAATGTTTCGGCAGACAACGGACCAATCAAAACAGGAGATCTCCTCACTACCTCTCCAACTCCCGGCGTGGCAGAGCGCGCCGGGAGCACGACACCGTATGTCATTGGCACCGCGCTTTCCGCCTTTCCAGCGGCGGCGCAACTCTCTGCCTCCAGTAGCGCCGCTACCGGCACGGTGCAGCTCCTGCTTTCCATAGGCCCCAACAACGCGTCACGCGCCACGTCGACGCCGACAGTGGCAAGCCAGCAGCCCACCGCAGGTGGCGTCGGGAGCGCGGTACTTTTCCGGTTTGTAAAATATGTGCTTGCCGCGCTCGTTGCGGCAGGGACCATTTACGTCGCATTTCGCACGTCAAACGCCGCTATGAGCAGCAGTATCATTTCTATTGGGCGTAACCCGCTTGCCAGGCGGTCGATTCGCTCGATACTTGCCGCTGACGCGGCGGTTATCGTGCTTATTAGCATCATTGGCATTGCAATGGCACTCGCGCTCGTGTTTGTCCCCGTATGAACTTTCAAGCCGTACGCGCTGCACCACTTCCCGTGCGCAACTCGTCGCTTGCGCGTGTGGTACTGTGTATGCAGTAACTGAATTTCGCGTATGTATTCGTCTTCCACCACGCTCATTTCTTCGCCCCTTGGCATCGCGCTTCTTGCGGTGCTGGTACTTCTTACTATCGGTCTTTTTGCACTCATGGTGGCCGTACTCCGCATGAACACACGGCTGCAATACCTGACCCATCCGGTGTACGACGAGATCGTCAAAGAAGCAAACGAAAAAGCAGAGCGCATTCTTGCCGAAGCCGAACGGCAGGGGCGCGCCATCCAAGCCGTTGCCGAAGAGGAGGCCTCGAAGCTGCTGAACGACCGCACCCAAGAGAGCGAGCAGTTGCGCAGTGCGTATCAAAAACAGCTTGAGGACCTCGGCACGCGCGGTGCGGCGGCTCTTGCCGCGCAAAATGACGCCACGTCTGCCCAGACAAAGCGTATTGCCGACGCCGCGGCAGAACACCTCACCGCGCTTGAGGCGGCCTTTCGCAACGAGCGCGAGCGCCTTGCCAGCGCGCTTGATGCGGCGACCAAACAGCTTACGCAATCTTTTACCGAGCTTGAAACTGCCGCGCATGGCGAGCAGCAGACCTTTGCCCAAACAACGCGCGCACGTCTTTTAGACGCGGTTGAAAAAGAGATTGCTGCAGCCACAGAAGCCGTCACCGCGTATCGCCAGAGCCGCATCGAACTTGTTGAACGCGACATCGTGCGCCTTGTAACAGAGACGACGCGCATCGCACTTGGCACGACGCTCTCGCTCGATGAGCACCGGGATCTCGTGTTGCAGGCGCTCGCAAACGCAAAGCAGGCGGGCGTGTTTACGACGTAGCTATGGCGTCCTCGGCTTTTTCTATGGTGCTCGCCACGACCAGCGTTCGCTCGGTGCTCGTCTACCGCCTTGGAGTACTGCATGAATTTCTTACGGCGGTTTTCTTTTCCGGTGCTGCTGATGCGGCGGGGGAGGCATCGATTGCTTCCTTTGTCGCACGGCACAATGCGTCACCGGACGATGCGACATTTCTTCGATCGCTTCCCGCTTCCTTTTGGCACGCGCTTCCACGAGACTCATTTGAGCACGAACTGTCTCGCATGGACGAAGATTTAAAAGCGCAGCCGCTCTTTCCACTCACGCTTGCGCAGCCGCTGCCCGCGCGTCTCTTAGAGACCATTGGCGCATGGGTGCGGCAGGAGATAGGGCGCGACCTGCTCGTTGACGTTGCGATCGATCCGTCCGTCGTGGCAGGGTGCCGGTTTGTCTGGCGGGACCACCTGCATGATTTTTCGTTTCCGCATCTCATTGCTTCACAGAGCACGGCGCTGGCGGCAATGGCTGCACAATCAGCGGCCTCATGATGCTATGAATGCAACCGCATCACCGCAGGTCCTTGAAGGAGAAACAGGTATTGTCACGGGCGCGAAAGGGTACCTGCTTGAGCTTGAGGGGCTGCCCTCGGTACATGTCAATGATGTTATCGCAAATGCTTCCGGGTACCGCGCGCTCGTTACCGCTATTAGCGAGAAGGGCGTCGAGGCGCTTCTTTTGGAGCACGAGCGGCCACGGTTGGGGGACCGTTTCGTGTTGCGTACGCGCGGCATCCGCCTCTACCGCGGTGAAAAACTTTTCGGGCGGGTCATTAACGCGCTTGGCGATCCGATTGACGGCAACGGCGCGCTCCCCTCGGCAGACAGCGCGCTCCACCTTGAAAGCATTGCGCGGGGCATGCACGCGCGTGCACCGATGACGGCGCAGTTTGCCACCGGCATCACTGCGGTTGACGTGCTGCTGCCACTGGCCAAAGGCCAGCGGCAGATGGTTATTGGCCCGCTCTCAAGCGGCAAACGAGAATTTCTCGAAGGCTTGTTTACGCACCAGAAAGAAGCGGGCACGGTGTGCATTTATAGCTTTATAGGTCGGCCGGCGTCCTACATCGAAGGCATGGTGCCGCGCTTGCTGAAGCCGGAAGGGAACCCGCACACTATCATTCTCGCTACGTTTTCAAACGAGCCAGCGCCGATGACGTATCTTGCGCCGTCGGTTGCGACTGAAATCGCAGAGTTTTTTTCTGAGAGCGGTCGCGACGTGCTCTTGGTATTCGACGACCTCGGTACGCATGCGAAATACGTGCGCGAAATTGCGCTCCTTTCCGGCAGAATTCCCGGTCGCGAGTCCTACCCAGGCGATTTATTTTTTCAACAAGCGCGCTTGCTTGAACGCGGCGGGTACTTCAACGAAACAGCCGGAGGAGGGAGCATCACCATTTTGCCAGTGCTTGAGACCAATATCGAAGACATTTCGAACTTGGTTTCGACTAATCTCATCTCGGCGACCGACGGACACCTGTTCTTTTCACCGCTCCTGCACGCCGAAGGGTATTTCCCGGCAATCGAGGCACAGCAGTCGGTAACGCGCGTCGGGCGACAAACCCAAAGTCTCCTTGCCACCCAGCTGTCCATCATGGTCCGCTCGCTGCTTGCCGAGTACAACCGACAACGCCGCTACAGCCAATTTGGTACGCAGCTTTCAAAAGAAACACGCGATACCATTACCAAAGGCGAAATCATGCATGTGTTCCTCCAACAAAACGCCGCAGAGGCCGTCTCGCTCCCGGCGCAGATCGTGCTCCTCGCACTTGTCCTCACACCGCTTTTTCATGAAAAAGAAGTCATGTTTGCCACGCGCAATCGCGCAACGCTCGTGACTGCTATTGACACCGCGCAACCGCTTGCGTACCTGAAGGCTATGGCTGCCGAAGGAACCGTGCCGCTTACGTCATTTCTCAAGAAATTGGAAGAGGCGCTCCCGTATTTTGAATCCGTATGGCAACCATAGCTGACAAACGAAAACAAGACTTGCGGGAGCTTGAGGCACTCCGGTTCGTGACATCGGCGCTGTTTGAAGTGAGCGCAGAAAAGATAGACGCGCTGCGCGCCGCGTTCGAGAAGAACAGCGCCTTTTACACCGACATCAGCGATCTCTACCTCGCCGTAAAAAAGACGGCACTATTGCGTGAAGAAAAATCTGCACCCGCTGGCGCGCGCGCGTCGGCCACCCCACACAATTTGTTTGTCGCGTTTACCACAAACGCGCGCTTTTACGGATCGATTAATACGGACATCATGCATACGTTTTTGTCCCAGATTCAGAAAGAAGCAGGGGACTACCTGGTCGTTGGCAAGGTGGGCGAGTCATTTCTGCAGGATTTCCCGCGTGAGGCGCGTACCATCGCAACGCGCAGTTTCCAAGATGATGAGCCAACGCCGGAAGAAATAAAATCGTTTCTTAGAGATACCGCCACATACGATCATGTGTATATTTTCCACTCGTCATTTGTTAACGTGTTTACACAGCATGTTGCGACGCTCGATATCGCACACACGCCCACCACAGCATCGACCCACGCGGCAGAGAACATTGATTACCTTTTCGAACCTGAGCTGCCGCGCATTCTTGCATTTTTTGAGACCCGCGTCCGGCACTTGCTTTTTCGGCGTGTGCTGCTCGAATCCGAGCTCGCGCGGACTGCGTCCAGACTCATTGCTATGAATGCAGCTGAAGACCGTGCTGAAACGGCCGTCGCATCGGAGCAAAAACTCATACGCCGTGCAAGCGAAATGTTTCGCGACGCGCGACTTCTGGAGGCATTCTCCGCTATCGCAAAATGGAAAACATAACTAAACAATTCGTTGGGCGGGTACACGAGATTCGCGGACAAATTGTCATCGTGCACCGCGAGAGCGAGTACCTGCCGTCGCTCGGCGAGGTGCTCTCTGCACAGGATGAGAAAATCATCGTGCGGCTTGAGGTGCACTCGTACCGCGATCGCGATTTCCTCTACTGCCTGCTGCTCTCTTCTAAGGAGGATTTGTATCGCTATTTGCGTATCGTTACCGAAGGGGTGGCGCTCTCCATACCAGCAGGAAAGGGGGTACTTGGCCGCGCAATAAATTTTTATGGTGAACCGGTTGATGGGGGCGAAGCGCTCACCGACGTTACGAATCGCCCTATTCGTCCCGTTGCCGCACCCGCGTCGTTTGGAGCGGATTCTGGGCCGCGCGCATTGCTTGAAACGGGTATAAAAATTATAGATTTTTTCACACCCGTCGCGAAGGGGGGGAAGCTTGGTCTTGTGGGTGGGGCGGGTGTGGGCAAGACAGCATTGATGACGGAGATTATTCGCAACCTGAACGCAACCCACGAGGGCGTAACACTGTTTGCGGGTATTGGCGAGCGTATTCGCGAAGGGCATGAGCTTTGGGAATCTTTGAAAGCAACCAAGACACTTTTTAAGACAGCGCTTATTGTTGCGCACATAAATGAGAATGCCGCGGTGCGTTTCAAGGTCGCTGAGGCGGCGGCGGCTCTTGCCGAATATTTTCGTGATGAGGAAAAAACAGACGTGCTCATATTCGCCGACAACATCTTCCGTTTCGTGCAGGCAGGGAACGAGCTCTCGACCCTTTTGGAGGAGATTCCGTCGGAGTTTGGCTACCAATCGACACTTGAGACCGAGGTTGCGCGTTTTGAGAATCGGCTTGCGAGTAACCATCGCGCTTCAATAAGCTCTATCCAGACGGTGTACGTTCCCGCGGATGAGCTTGCAGACCCCGCCGTGTCGGCGCCACTGAAATATTTCGAGTCGGTAGTGGTGCTATCGCGTGATATGAGCCAAGAGGGGATGTATCCAGCAATTGATCTCTTGAAATCAAAGTCAACACTACTTGATCGCGGGAGGATTGACGATCGCCATTTCGAAGCAGCAACCACCGCTGCCGCGCTGCTCGACCAATACGAACGTCTTGCGCGCGTAGTAACTATCATCGGCGCAAATGAACTATCGTTGCAAGACAAGACTACGTATGAACGCGGCTTACGCTTGCGCAACTATATGACTCAACCATTTTTCACCCTGGAAGCGCAAACAGGGCAGCCGGGTGTATTCGTACAGCGGACGGATATTATTACCGACGTAAAGTCGATTGTCGAAGGACGTTTTGATTCGGTCCCACCTGAGAAATTTCTATACATAGGGAATGCCGAACATCTCGTACCGAAAATTTCGTAGGAGTTCTATATGGCGACACCAGCAGAAAAATTCAATGTGATCGTTACGAGTCCAAGTGCCGTCATTTGGAAGGGAATGGCAAATAGCGTCTCTTCCAAGAACAGCGCCGGTCCATTCGACATCCTGGCAGGGCACGAGAATTTCATCACCATGGTAGAGAAGGCGTCTATCGTCATCAGAAACGGTACGCAGGAGAAAGAATTTAGTTATGAGAATGCCGTTCTATCGGTCCTTAGCGGCAATCTAACTATATACGCTGATATATAATCTCGTGCAGACGAGCTTGTGTACACGAGATATACTTTAAAATAAGCACATTCTGCTCGTTAGAGCCGGTGATGGAAGTCAGAACCGCATTATTGGCTCACCGCTATATTCTTATGGCTATACAACTCAAGTGCCATACGTTTTGTCGTTGAGTGGTCATTTCAAGCATTTTTAAGCACTATTTTTTGGATATTCTTTGCCTTGGTTTGTATCAGACTCTTCTCGTATTAGGAGTCGTTCTTTTTATAAAATGTTTATGCACATCTGTGCTTGCGGAGATGCCAGACGAACAAAAATATACTGCTAAACTATAGATAGTCCGATGGATTTATTACCCCCACAACCACCACTTGTTTCTGCAAAAGTCGCTGCGAAGCGATTTGGGTTTACTAGCGACTATGTTTCGAAACTGTGCCGCTATGGAAAAATCGCAGGAAAGAAAATTGATTCCGTTTGGTATGTGAATGAATCTTCTCTTCATAGGTTTGTTACACACCGACAAATTCGAAAAATATCGCGGACACAAGCCCTTGCGCAAGAGCGTAAGGCTGAATACTTGCGCTATGTTGCGCCGCGAACTGCCCCTGGTGTAGCGGTCGCCCCGCAGGTACCAAAAAGTTCTTCGCAATTTTCGATAGATACAGCACGTGGTGTTGTCGATTCTGCTGCGCCCGTGCAAGATGCTGCTTTTTATGCGGTGCATCGACGAACCCGTGCCGCACTTGTGTCCATGTCGGTTGCTATAACTCTTTTCATTTCTTTTGCTGGTGCGTACGCAATGACCTCGACTCCGACAATTGCTACAACGTTTGGTGCTGTTGCGTCAAACTTTTGGAATACTGTTGCCACTGACTTCGGTGTACCGCATCGAATGCCAGTTTCTTCCGATCTCTCCATGTACACTCGCCAGGGAATAGGCAGCACTGCGTCTGCTGTTTTAGCACAGCGTAACGCAACAAATCCTTTTTCAGCACCAACCACATTCCTACCCGCAACGACCACCACCGCTGTTGTGGCTACTGCGCCCGCTACGCCGCACAACTTGACCCTCACCATTAACGCAAACGTTGCTGCAAAACAAAACATATCCGTCGCAGGAGCGGCAAGTTTGCAGGGCAATACGAACGTGGGCGGCGGGATTACGGTACAGGGGCAGGCAGCGGTACAAAACGCTCTGCGTGTTGGCGGTAATGCCACGTTTGGCGGATCCGTGCAGACACAGGGGCTGCTACAGTCAGGTGGCGGTATCGTTACGAATGGCGCCGACATAAACGCGGGTACCGGTCGCGTGTTCGCCTCCAACATACTCAACGCGATTACAGCCGGGAAAAATATCACCATAACCGGCACGGCCGATAACCCCATTATTTCTTCCACTGGCAGTGGCGGGCAGTCGACCGTTTTCGTTGGTGGCGGGAGCAGTGGCCCAAACATTTCGGCGAGTGCGCCATTGCGGTTTGATTCAGGTTCCGGCCAGCTCTCACTACAGACTATTCCTATTTCTTCCGGTGGAACGGGGGCAACCTCTCTTACTGCTGGATGGGTTTATTCTCCTGGTGGCGGAGCGGCGTTTATCGCCTCGACATCGCCGACCGTGTCGTACGTTACGGCCACGTCAACTACGGCCACCTCGACATTCTCTGGCGGTTTGGCTACGCGCATACTCTCTGTCACCGGCAGTGCCACGAGCACATTTGTGGGCGGCATAAACATTACCGGCACCGGCTGCATCGCGAGAAACGGCGTGTGCTTTTCTGGCACCGGCGGCAGTGCGACAACGACCACTCCAAATATAAACAGCGGCGTACGAGGACAGGTCGCCTACTACGCCGCAAACGGATCGACACTCTCGGCGACGTCGTCGCTCTTCATTGCACCTAACGGCAACGTCGGCATCGGCACCACGAGTCCCTACGCCACGTTCTCTGTCGCCGGAAACGGGGTGTTTGGAAGATCTCTTACCGCTTCATCATTCACCGCCACCAGCACCACCGCCACCAGCACCTTTGCCGCCGGGGTGAACGTGGGTAGTGGAAATGGGTACTTTATTGGAGGGAATGAAGCACTCTCTGTCTCTCCTCTCGGGCCTAACGTTGGCGGGAATGTCACCGTTGGTTACAGCAACTCCGCCATTGGTAACGAATATTCTTCCGCAATCGGTTCTCTGAATATCGCTTCAAGCAGCTTCTCTACTGCGATCGGGTACGGTAACGGTGCCACGGGCAACAGCTCAGCCGCTGTCGGAGGGAATAACACCGCTTCCGGTGTCTATGCCTCCGCTTTCGGTAACTATTCCTATTTCGGCTCCACCAACATTGCTTCTGGTTCTTACTCTTCCGCTTTTGGAAGTGGCAACACCGCCTCTGGCGTCGCCTCGGCTGCATTTGGGGAGCAAAATACCACATCTAATTTTTTATCCTCTGCATTCGGTATTTCTAATATTTCCTCCGCCGTCGGCGCCTCCGCCTTCGGCTCCGGCATCACCAACAGCATCGCAAACTCCACCATGGTCGGCCCCTCAAACACCGCCAAGCTCACCATACTTTCCACCGGCAACGTCGAAGTGCCTTTCTTCACCGCCACCTCGACCACCGCCACCAGCACATTCTCCGGCGGCCTCTCCACCCGCGCTCTTGCGGTCACCGGCGCGGCCACGAGCACCTTTGCAAACGGTATAAACGTTACCAGCGGCTGCCTCTCGCAAAACGGCGTCTGCCTCTCTGCCGCGGGCCTGGGCGGCCTCTCCTCCGTCTCCGCCACCTATCCCATCACCGGGAAGGGGACACCAACCCAACCCCTCACCCTTTACTGGGGGCGCTACTGCCAGCACCATCACCACTACGGGAGCAACCTCTACCTTTTCTGGCGGCGCTGTTTCTCTCGGGTCGTCGGGCGTAGATACAACGGGCACGTATTCTGTTGGGGGTACCCAAGTGTTGTCATTGCTCGGGAACGGCATAAACGCTGGTCCGGGAAACACGGTTTTTGACAACGCATCTGTTTTTGGTTTCAATAATAATGCTAATTCAGCAGCTTTCTACTCCGACGCTCTCGGCGTTAGTAACACCGTAAGCAACACAAATGCTTCCGCGGTTGGGTTTGCGAACAAAGCATCTGCCACTTACTCCTCCGCCTTCGGCTACCAAAACACCGCCTCCGCCGCCGCCGCCTCCGCTTTCGGTTCCGGCATCACCAACAGCATCGCAAACTCCACCATGGTCGGCCCCTCAAACACCGCCAAGCTCACCATCCTCTCCACCGGCAACGTCGGCATCGGTACCACCACCGCCCCCTCTGCTCTTTCTATCCAAAACACGAGCAACAACTCCACCCCCGCCCTCACCCTATACGACTCCACCGGCCGCACCTCTTTCTCCATCCAAGCCTCCACCTCTACGCTCGCCAACACTTTCGTGGGTGTGGGAGCAGGGAAATACAACACCACCGGCTCCTTCAACACCGCCAACGGCTCCAGTGCCCTCTCCTCCAACACCACCGGCTCCAACAACATCGCCAACGGCACCTACGCCCTCTTCTCCAACACCACCGGCTCCGGCAACACCGCCAACGGCTTCAGTGCTCTCTACAGCAACACCACCGGCGGTGACAACACCGCCAACGGCCTTGCCGCCCTCTACTACAACACCACCGGCTACTCCAACACCGCCAACGGCTTCACTGCTCTCTACAGCAACACCACCGGATCCCTCAACACCGCCAATGGCCTCCAAGCTCTCTACAGCAACACCACCGGCTACCAAAACACCGCTAACGGCTCCTACGCCCTCTACGACAACACCACCGGCTCTGACAACACCGCTAATGGCCTCAACGCTCTCAACCAAAACACCACCGGATCCCTCAACACCGCCAATGGCCTCCAAGCTCTCTACTCCAACACCACCGGCTACCAAAACACCGCTAACGGCTCCTACGCCCTCTCCTCCAACACCACCGGCTCTGGTAACGTTGCTGTTGGAGAGAGTGCAGGATCGGGACAATCACCGATCACCACCTTCGCCTCCTCCACTCTCATCGGCTACCAAGCCGGCTATGACCTCACCACGGGCACCGCAAACATCGCCCTCGGCCAAAACGTCAACCTCCCCTCAAACACAGGAAGCAACCAGCTCAACATCGGCAACCTCCTATACGGCACCGGTGTCTATGGCGGCTCAACACCCTCCAGCGCCCCCGCAGGCGGCAAACTCGGCATCGGCACCACGACCCCCTGGCGCACCCTTTCTGTAGCGGGCACGAGCGATCTCGGTACCAACGCGCTGGCCGGCTCCTTCACCGCCACCTCGACCACCGCCACCAGCACATTCTCCGGCGGCCTCTCCACCCGCGCTCTTGCGGTCACCGGCGCGGCCACGAGCACCCTTGCAAACGGTATAAACGTTACCAGCGGCTGCCTCTCGCAAAACGGCGTCTGTATCACCGCCGGGGGCCTGGGGGGCGTTACCGCAATTGGCCCTATCGGCCAAACACAGAAAGGCCCCACCATCACCCTTGCCACCTCCACGCTCGGCACCGACTTCACCATCACCGGCACCGGCTCCACTCTTACATTCAATCTCCCTTCGTCCTCAGCCACCAGCAGAGGTCTCCTCGCTCCCGCTGCCTACACGCACTTTAATGATAAAATTGGCTCCTCAACCATCGCGGCACTTACCGCAAACGCTGTTCCTGCTTGGAATGGTTCGGCTCTTGCAAACTCCGCCCTTACGAGTGTAGGCGGCAACGTCGGCATCGGTACCACAACTCCCGGATCACTCCTCGCGCTTGGTATCACCAACGGTATTAACTTCGGCACAGCTACAAGCACTTTTAACAGCACAGGCGGCATCAATCTTGCTCACGGTTGCTATGCCCTTGGCGGCGTCTGCCTCTCTGCCGCGGGCCTGGGCGGCCTCTCCTCCGTCTCCGCCACCTATCCCATCACCGGGAAGGGGACACCAACCCAACCCCTCACCCTGCGCAAGGGAAAGTGATCGCCACTTCTTCACCCACAGGAGGAGTGAACGGCATCGGCACCGTCACGTCAGTTGCCGCCACCGTTCCCACCGGCCTCACCATCACCGGCTCACCCATCACCACCAGCGGCACGCTCGCGTTTGGCCTCCAGAGCGGCTACATCATTCCACTCACGGCTTCCACCACCAACTGGAACACCGCGTACAACACCGTGAACGCAAACAGCGCAAACTGGAACACCGCCTATACCGACCGCATCACCTCTGCTTCTGCACCGCTCTCCATCGCTTCTAACGCCATCTCCATCTCCCAGGCCAACAGCACGACCAACGGCTACCTTTCGAGTACCGACTGGAATACGTTTAACAACAAGCAATCAGCTCTTTCCACCACGTGGCCCATCACCCTCACGGGCTCAACGCTCGGCTTTAATGGAATCTCAACAAGTACCCCCGTCTCCGTAGCGTCAGGTCTCACGTATTGGACGGGCGCGAACACCGTCTCTGGCACCACGAGCCCCACCGTGGGCTACATCACCGCGACGAGCACGAATACGAGTAATTTTGGGGGGAGTATAAATATCGCAACTGGAAACGCATACCAATATGGCGGTATTAACATACTTACTGCAATACCCTCGATAAGAGATACTTTTGTGGGAGCAGCTGGAAACTTGACTATGACTGGCGCGGATAATGTGGGCGTGGGGGCAAACGCTTTACAAAGCAACACGACAGGATATTCGAACGTTGCCATTGGTTCTCAAGCGCTTTCCGCTTCCAACTCACTGTATAACGTAGCCGTAGGGACAGATGCGTTACAAATAGCAACGACCTCAAGCTACAACGTGGCTATCGGCGCGAACTCCTTACAAAGTTTACAAGCCACTGGCGCAGGGGATAACGTGGCTATCGGGTATCAAACACTCAATAGTGATACAACGGGCATACAAAACGTCGCCCTCGGTTCGCAAGCACTCAAAAACAATATCTCGGGTTCGGGCAATATGGCTATCGGGCGCCTGTCTCTTTTTTACAACACGACAGGCAATTCAAATGTCGGAGTGGGGAATAGCGCTCTGGAGTTCAATCAGAGTGGCAACTACAACACCGCGATAGGACAAGCATCTCTTTTTTATAATACGACTGGATACTGGAATGTTGCTAATGGTTTCGCTGCTCTTAACAATAACACCACCGGTAGCGATAACGTAGCCCTCGGGTCGTACGCGCTTCTCCACAATACGTCTGCTACTACCACCGTGGCAATAGGATATGGAGCCGCACAAGGAACTACGTCTTACCATTCTCAAAATGGTGTGTATATCGGACACGCATCGGGAATTAATGTTCAAAATAACAGCAACAACAATACTTTCATTGGGTACCAAAGTGGTAAAGACCTCACCACTGGTTCCTATAATATACTTCTCGGCTCAAACATAGACGCACCCAGCAATACGGCTAGTCAGCAACTCAACCTCGGCAACCTCCTATACGGCACCGGCGTCTATGGCGGCTCAACACCCTCCAGCGCCCCCACTGGCGGCAACGTCGGCATCGGCACCACTACCCCCTGGCGCACCCTCTCGGTGGCCGGTACCTCTGACCTCGGAACGAACGCTCTGGCAGGAACGTTCACCGCCACCAGCACCTGGGCGGACAAGATAACGCATTCGTTGGCAACGGTGCCGGCGGTTTAAATGGCAGCGGCTACCAAAACATCGCTCTTGGATCTGGTGCGCTTGCCGCAAACACAAGCGGGCCGCACAACAGCGCGCTCGGCTACTTCACGCTCAATTCAAATGTTACCGGCGACGAAAACGTTGCTGTGGGCGGGTATTCACTGCGCTACAACGTGAGCGGAAACTCGAACACGGCAGTTGGTAACTCGGCACTCTACAACACTACTGGTTCAAGCAACACCGCGCTTGGTAACAGTACCGGCCTGAACATCACTACCGGTTCAAACAACATCATTATCGGTGCTTCTGTTGGCGCACCCAATCCATCGGGAAGCCAACAGCTCAACCTCGGCAACGTACTCTTTGGTACGGGAATTTATAACGGGAACACACAGTCAGGCGTGCCTGTTGCTACCGGCAAAATAGGCATCGGCACCACTACCCCCTGGCGCACCCTCTCGGTGGCCGGTACCTCTGACCTCGGAACGAACGCTCTGGCAGGAACGTTCACCGCCACCAGCACCGAATAGTAACACTGCCGGCGGTGTGTATGCGCTCGCATCAAATACCTCGGGCTCAGAAAACACTTCTTTTGGATACCACGCCCTGCGTTATAACAGCGGCGGTAACCAAAATACCGCTACTGGTCGAAGTGCTCTTAACTCTAATACGACTGGAAACTACAACACTTCTAATGGATATGGCTCTCTTTTCACGAACACCACGGGCTCTTCTAACAGCGCGATTGGTTTATACGCACTTTTCTACAACACCACCGGCTCGGCCAACGTCGCCGTTGGGAACGCTGCAGGATCTGGAGCGGGAGGGACATTCTCTACTTCTTTCGCTTCCTCAACCCTCCTTGGCTATCAAGCCGGCTATTCGCTCACCACGGGCACCGCAAACATCGCCCTCGGCCAAAACGTTGACCTCCCGAACTCCACTGGCTCCAACCAACTCAACATCGGCAACCTCATATACGGCACCGGCGTCTATGGCGGCGCGACGCCCTCAAGCTTCCCAACCACCGGCAAGGTCGGCATCGGCACCACCTCGCCTGAAACAACCCTCACCGTCGTAGGTGCCATTTGTGCCGCGCGCGGCGCGGGTGTTCAGACGACCGCGTGCGGGACCACTGCCGGTGCAATTTATGCAAATAGCTCAAGCTTGACCGGCGGATACGACGTCGCAGAAACCTATCCGACCCTCGACACCGCGCTTTCTGCCGGAGACGTGGTTGCCTTTGATCCCGCGCACCCCGGCAACGTGCTACGCGCCTCAGATTCTTCTGCATCGTTCCTCGGCGTTGTCTCTTCCCACCCAGGACTCACGCTCGGTGTCGTGGCGAGCTCCACGCGCTCCATCGCTATGATTGGCCGCGTCCCCGTGAAGTTCTCCACGCAAAACGGCGCCATTGGCGTGGGCGACCGCCTCACCGTTTCTTCCACCACGCCCGGCATCGCCGTGAAGCTCGTGGGGAGCGGCTCGTACTTTGGGCAAGCTCTTGAGCCGTCCACAAACGCGACGAGCACCCTCATGGCGTTTATTAATCCGGGGTATTACGCAGGGAATATTTCTTTGGCACCAGCCACCTCAACCACGCCTACTAGCAGCGGCGCGAGTCTGACAGCATTTCTCCAAAGCATCGGCGCATCGGTTGCAAACGGCATACTGCACATATCGAGTCTTGTTGCCGACACGATCTCTGCCACACGCGGTTTCTTTGGATCACTTACCACGGGAACCGCCACTATCGGTACTGCTGCGCACCCGACGGGCATCACCCTCTATGACACCGCGACAAATGAACCCTATTGTTTAAGTATCGTACACGGCGTCCCAACCTCAACCCCCGGCACCTGCCAAACCACCAGCCCGCAAACAACCAGCCCACAACCAAGCCCCTCTGCCGCCACCCCGCTTGCCATCACCGTCAACGGCAGCAACCCTCCACATCTTCGCCCAGCACCGCCACCACTACGCAAGCGCAGGCCACTTCGACGGCGGCAATCATCACCACGGTGAACACGTCTTCAACCGCAAGTTCTACTACGACGGTATCTCTGCCACCTTCCACACCCGCACCGGCGGCCACGGCAAGCACGACCGCAACGTCTTCGCCTGCGTCATAACCACCTTCGCGTATCGTTTTCCCCACATGTTTGCCCGCTCCTATTTTTATGCATGTGGTACGCTATGGGTATAGATTTTGTGCTCGCCATTATTTAATTTATTCGATAACATCTGCTCATCATGAAAACTACCCGCGTCGCTATCAATGGTTTTGGCCGCATCGGTCGTGCATTTGTCCGCCGTTCTTGGAATCGTCCTGAAATTGAATTGGTCGCCGTAAACGATTTGGGCTCTATTGATAACCTTGCATACCTGCTTGCACACGATACGGTGTACGGCACCGCGCCGTTTCCTGTGTCGGTCGTGGAAGGAGATTTGATGATAAATAATAAAAAAGTGCAGTTTCTCTCGGAGAAGGATCCCGCACAGCTGCCGTGGAAAGACCTCAACATTGACGTCGTGGTTGAAGCCACCGGCTTTTTCACTCAGTATGACAAAGCACAAGCACATGTTACCGCCGGCGCCCGTCGTGTTGTCATTTCCGCGCCCGGCAAGGGTGAGGAGGGAAGTGCTTCTGGAGCAACCATCCTCATGGGGGTTAATACCGACAAGCTCAAAGAGCACGCAGTGTCTTCAAACGGTTCGTGCACAACCAACGCTTCGAGTCCGGTAATTGCTATCTTAAATGACATGATTGGTATCGATCTTGCGCTCCTTAACACCACGCACGCGTACACGGCTACGCAAGCGGTTGTTGACGGTTCCACGCGCGGCAGCGACTTTCGCAAGGGGCGCGCTGCCGCGCAAAACATCGTGCCGACGTCAACTGGTGCAGCGATTGCGGTGACCAAGGCGTACCCAGAACTCGTTGGTCGGTTTGATGGCATCGCGCTACGGGTGCCGGTGCCCGCGGGATCCATCGCAGACATCACATTTCTCGCAAAAACAGAAACGAGCGTTGACGACGTAAACAGCGTACTCGAAAAAGCTGCACAGATGGATCAGTGGAAGGGGCTTTTTGCTGTCACGCGCGAGCCACTCGTTTCAAGTGACATTGTCGGACAGCCTTTCGCGTCTATTGCCGACCTTTCGATGACTCGCGTGGTCGGCGGAAAGTTAGTGAAGGTTCTGGCGTGGTACGACAACGAAGTCGGATATACAGAGTCTCTCGTTCGGCATGTCATCGAATCCGGCAACGTCTAATATCTATCTAGCGGCAGACCACGCTGGTTTTGCACTTAAAAACACCCTCGTTGCGTTTTTGCGCGCACGCGGATATACGGTTGAGGATCTTGGTGCGCACGACCTCTCACCAGAAGACGACTACCCGGATTTTGTAACACCCTGCGCGAAACGCGTGGCGCAAGAGAATCCGCGCACCGGCGCTGCACAGGTCTTTGGAATCGTCATCGGCGGCAGCGGGCAAGGGGAAGCCATGGCGGCGAACCGCGTGCCCGGCGTGCGCGCGGCCGTGTTTTATGGTGACGCGCATGCGCCTGGTACTGTGGACGCGGAGGGTACTCCGGCGGCGAAAGACGGACTTGATATTATCCGCCTTACCCGCGCGCACAATGACGCCAATGTGCTTTCTTTTGGTGCACGATTTGTTTCAGACGAGGAGGCAGAGCGTGCAGCGCTTCTTTTTCTCAGCACGCCCTTTTCCGGTGGAGCACGCCATATCCGTCGTATTAGTAAGTATTAGGGGCGGTGTGCGTGACGTGCTAGTATGCAGAAATTACTGAATCCAGTACCGAAAGCACGCATGTTACGTATTTCATCCACCACCCGTTTCTTTTTCCCTGTTGTTGCCAGCGTGGCGTTTGTTCTTTTTGTGTTTACCGCCTTCACAACTCCCGCCCACGCCGCCCCCACCAGCTACTACTCATACAACGACACCATTCTCGTGGTCAACGATGCCTCCGCCACCTCCACCACTATCGCCAACTACTTCGTCTCCCTGGCCACCTTTAATACGGCAATACGTACTCCCGTTCAAAACTTTCTCATTTCACACCACCTCGCGTCCACCACCAACTACATCATCACCACCAAAGGCGTGCCGCTTACTATCGGCATCGCATCCGTTGACCAAGAGCTCGGGCTTATTTTAGGGAAGTATGCTTACGATATTGGTTCTGGCTACGAGGCGAGCAACCCATATTTTAATCAACAAGGTCCCTTCTCAAGCACTAAGTACGGCTTCTACATCGTCACTCGTCTCACGGGCTACACCATCCCGCAGGTCGAGGCGCTCATTAACCGCTCGGGGAATGCAACAACCACAAATAGCGGGCAATTTATTTTTGATACCGATCCGGGCTACGGATATACTTGCGCGCAAAATTGTTCCTACTACTACTACAATCTCGACATGGAAGCCGGTGCCACCTCCACGCTTGCGAAAGGTTATCCGACAACAATTGACTACACCAATACGTATCTCACCTACCAGCACAATGTCCTCGGCTACGTCTCCTGGGGCAGCAACGATAGCCACGCAGCTACCACTCTCACGGGCTGGACTGACGCCAAGTACCTCGCTGCCGCCACCACAACTTTTTCTATAGGTCTCCATGTTCAGGCGACCACGACATCCACGTCAGGATATGTGGCAGCACTCAACACCCCCGCCGGCGGCACCGATTTCAGCGTCAACAAGAGTACGGGGGGCACCATCGTTGCCGGCCCACAAACAGTCGCCAGCTCCACCTGGTGGCAGGTCGCCTATGTGACCGGTGCTATTCCCCACAACACGTACGTGAACGGTGCTATCGGTGCCACCGCCGTCTCCACATCCGGTCGCACCTTCACCTGGCCGCCTATTTATGGGCAGTCGCTCATTGCCGACCTCATTGCCAACGGCATTTCAGGTGTCTCTGGTTATGTGTCAGAACCGGACCTAAATGCAGTGACGCGTCCCGATATTCTCTTCGACCGCTACACCGATGGGTACAATATGGCCAACAGTTTTTCCACGGCTTCCGAAGTTATCAATTGGAAACAAGTCGTCGTCGGCGACCCCAAGATGGCCATCGTCAAGCACCTCGACTCCTCACTCACGCTCGCTACCCCCCTAACCAACAGCATCGCCTC
>NCBJ01000016.1 GCA_002255585.1 Parcubacteria group bacterium 21-54-25
TCCAGGTGAGGGTGGTGGAGCCTCCAGAGGAGACGGTGGTTGGTGAGGCGGAGAGGGAGAGCGTTGGGGCGGGGGTGGAGGGTTGGGGGGTTGGGGTTGTATTAGTTGTATTAAAAGTACCATTTATGGTATTCCAAGAATCATACGGCCCTGTACCGGAGTACACCATAACAAAGTTTTTGCCGTCGGTACTCATCCATTTTTGCGGAATACTGAAAGAGAATTTAGGGTAGCTGTCTTGCCACTGATTTACATATGTCACCGTGGTCCATGGGCCCCAGGGGTTTGGCGCATCAAACATACCCCAAGTACCGTTGCCGTTATAGCCATTCGAGCTATTCTCTCCATGCACAACAGTAAGGAGGTATCGGTGTAAATAGGGGTCATAGACGCTCTGTTGCCAACCGACGCCATTGGGATCTGTAAAAACCGGTTTTGCATTTACGATGCTTGTGCTCCATGTTGGATTCCCGTTCGCGTCAAGGCCAGTAAAGATTTGGTACGCGCTTTCGTTGGTAAGTTGATCTTTTGGAACTCGCGTCAGCCAAAGTGAATATGTGTCATTTGCAAATGGTGTTGCCAGGTATTGAAAATACATGTACACGTAATTGTCGGGTGCTCCAGCATAGTCCTGTCCAAAGTTTATGAAGCTTCCCGGCATTACCGCTGGATAAGCGCTGTCTGGATACTGCCAGCTTGAATATTGCCATGTTTTACCAAGATCATTTGACCACATAAGTTTATGTATGGGTGAGCTGCCCCCTGTCTGGGTGTTAAACCATGCATATAGGACGCCTCCAACAGAGATAATGGCATCACTTTTACCACAAGACGTACATGCCCAGCTTGGACTAACTTCTGAATTGACGCCACCGTTGACGTTTGTCGCAACAAGGCTTGGAGGCGTTCCTCCAATTTGAGCTATGCCTGTTGAAACACGGCCGCTGGTATTCGTGCCGCCAAACCCGCCGCCATCACCCCAAATGGAATACAAATTCCCATCATTCCCCCACGTTATTGGCCACATGTCACTTCCCGAGGCGAGCTGCTGCCCACTGCTGTAGTTCCATGTCACGCCAGTTATGACAGAGCTCTGTGGGTATGGTGCAGAAGATGGAGCAGAAGACACGGACGCACCGCTCGCTACCACCACAAAGTAGTTTGAGCTGCTGGAATTTGCGCTTGAAGGGGCTGCGCCGTTTCCGCCGAGCGTGACCGTGTTCCTGTGTCGGTAAACGCCGAGAGCCAAGAAGGCGGGGTGGAAATATTCTTATCGAAAGCAACATAGACTGTGCTCGCCTGGTTGACTGTAAAGGTCAAGTAGCTTGAGCTCGTGTTGAATTTGTCATTGTTGGGGGTTTCAATGAGCAGGTCGCCGTTTAGGTTTGATGGTACGAGTGTGAGTGTATAGGCGCGGTCAGTATAAAACTGATTGCCCCCTGTGAGTGTTCCCTGCCCAAAGGTTGAGGAGAGGCCGGAAATCAAGCTGGAGTTCGTGGGTACTGGCGCAGCCGTCACACTCACACTCGTACTCTGAGAGGTGCTCCCGCCTGTCCCCGTGCAGGAGAGGGTGTAGGTGGCACTTGACTGGAGGTTGTCGGTACTCATCCAATTTTGCGGAAAGCCATACTCCCATGACGGACGATTGGCGCTTGCGCCACTTGGGTCGGGAGACCAAACCCAGCTCGGGATGCCGTTTCCATAAGCAATCGTCTTCCACGGACCCCAAGGGTGCAGGCCGGAAAAAAGTCCCACTTCTCCTGTATTACCGTTATGGCGGATAGCAAGCAGATATCGATTCAAGTACGGGTCATATGATACAGATGTCCCCCACTCGGTACCATTCGGATCATTAAACACTGATTGCATCTGGCTTGCCGCACCCCATGTCGGGTTACCGCTCGTGTCGAATCCAGCGAAGAACTGATACGCGGAAGGGTTTTCGACTTGTGATTGAAGCACCCGAGTAAGCGCCAGTCCGTTGGTAAACGGATACGCGCTATAGGTGTATATATATGAGTCAGGCGCTCCTGAACCACCTGAACCGTACTGTACGGTACCGTCAGCCCGGAAATTATTTGAGTTTGAGGGGGTGAAGAATGCTCCAAGATTTTGCCAGGTCTGACCCGAGTCAGTTGATTTAAAGAGATAGTCCGTACCCCAGACTTGGTTGAGTGCCGAAAACGTATACAACGTACTGCCAACAGAGAACATGTTGCTCGTTCCACCACTGCCTCCAGAAACAACAAATCCTGACGAAGGACTAACTCCACCTGAGATATTGACGCCGCTCCAGGACGAAGGTGGTGTGCCAGTAATGCGGCCAAAACCGAGACCAACACGACCGCTGGAGTTAGAGCCACCAAATCCTCCACCATCTCCCCACGAAACGTAGAGGTTGCCGTCAGAGCCTTCTGTATACGGCCACTCGTCACTGCCTGGCGCGGCTGTTTGTAACGAAGCCGAGTTGAAGCTGATACCCGTTATCAACGTGCTGTACGGATAGGGCGCGCCATTAAGATATGTCCCCGCGGAAGGCGTGCCGGTAGTGGTTGATCCGGAAGACACGGACGCACCGCTCGCTACCACCACAAAGTAGTTTGAGCTGCTGGAATTTGCGCTTGAAGGGGCTGCGCCGTTTCCGCCGAGCGTGACCGTGATATTCTTATCGAAAGCAACATAGATTGTGCTCGCCTGGTTGACTGTAAAGGTCAAGTAGCTTGAGCTCGTGTTGAATTTGTCATTGTTGGGGGTTTCAATGAGCAGGTCGCCGTTTAGGTTGCTTGGGGCCGTAGAAAGCGTATAGGCGCGATCTGTATAGAATGTATTGCCCGCAGTGAGTGCCCCTTGTGCAAAAGTTGCGGAGAGACCGGAAATGAGTGCGGAGCCAGCAACCTGCGCCTGAGAAGCAACGCCAGCGGATTGAAAGAGGCTTTGAAGATACGAGTTAACTTGGCTCTGAAGCGACGAAAGCGTCTGCGTAATAGAATCAATTTGACTTTGTATGCTTGAGGTTGTTTGTGCGTGTACGAACACCGGACTCATACCCGGTACCGGCGTCACTACTAGCACAAAAAAAGACAGCACGCTTATTATGAGCGTAAGAAATTTCGAACGTTTTTTCATACCAGCGAGCTGGAAAAAATTGGTGGTGGTCGGAGCATCGGTGAGTAGCACGCAAGCCTTTGGACGGCACACACGTACTGGCCTCTAGTATAGCAAGAACTTCGTAACGTCGTCCCTATTTCTACTCGCCTGTGGATAAACGTTCGTGCTGCGTCTTGCGTTAATCGTATGGAATATACAAAAACGATATTGGTGCTCAACGTTTTTTCACGCGCCAAGCGTCTATGTGCGCATGGTGACCAGTCCGCAAAACCTTGGGCACTCGGTACTGCTTTCCTTTCCAGGCGATCGTTTCTGGACGAGTGTACATTTCATGCGCGGCGACGCGCCGCTCTTCGACCGATGCGTCTGTACCAAGAACACCGGGCAGGCGACGCGTCAACACGTCAATGATAGTCATCGCGGGTAATTCTCCTCCAGTAAGCACATATGGACCGGTCGAATATTTCTTGACTGGGGCTATCGTCCGAAGCATCTTCACCGCACGCTCGTCGATACCCTCATACCGCCCGGCAACGAGGACGAGATCATCGTACGTGGCGAGCTTGTCTGCCTCGGCATTCGTGAACGCCTTACCTCCAGGCGTAAACCAAATGATAACTGTCTTCGCCATCGGGCGGCGCGCAAGCGCTTTCCTCACCGCCTGCACTACGGGGAGCGCGGTCATCACCATGCCTGGTCCGCCGCCATAGGGTCGCTCGTCCACCTTGCCCCAACGGTTCGTCACGAAATTTCGTGGATTGTGGTAGCTCACGCGAATGTGTTTTTCTTTCTGCGCACGACCAAGAATGGACGTATTGAGATACGCCGCACATGCTTCTTGAAAAAGCGTAATGACATGAAAACGAATTGGTGAGCTTTTAGTCATAAAAAAATAATAGCGAGAAATGCTCCCCGTGTAATTTTTGGGACTCTGCGCAGATCGACGTGCCGGGCGGGAGAAAATTTTCTAGCAAGAAAATATTCCGTACTAAAAAATCGTACGAGGAGGTCGACCGAGCGAACCTCTTACACACCAAGTCCGTCGACGGCTTCGTCGACGGACTTGAACTCGCGTTCACGTTTGCCGCCAACAGGCTCATTAATCTTGAGGTTCACGCGCGCGTTGTTCTTCATGCCGACAACACGCAAAAGAATGCGCAGCGCCTTTGCGGTGGCTCCGTCCTTGCCGATAATCTTTCCCATGTCGTCTGGATGCACGGTAAGCGTAAGTAAGACACCCATCTCATCGACCGAACGGACAACGTTGACCGCGTCGGGATTGTCGACAAGCGCCTTCACCACGTATTCGATAAATGCATGATCGCGTTCCATAAAATGCAGTGTAGAAAATTGCGAGTCTTGAACGTATCTATAGTAGCACAGAGCGCCGCGCAAGCGATGCAGCGGCGTGTGCACTACGCCGCCACTTCGGCAGACGCAGTCTCTTCAGATACCGACGTCTCTTGCGATGCGGGTTCTGCTACCGGAACCTCTGCAGCGGGTGCGGCCTCCTCAGCATGTGGTGCGCTGGCGGCCTCCTCTGGCTTCTCGCTCTTAATTGGTCGCTTGCGCGGCAGCACGTTCACCTTTACTCCGGTGAGCACGCCTTTTGTAATGAGGAGGTTTTTGAGAGAAGGAGAAACCTGGGCGCCTTTTGCAACCCACTCATTCACTCGTTCACCATTAACAGAAAACGCCTTTGTCTTTGGGTTATACGTGCCAACGAGATCGACGTACGTTCCGGCCCGTGGGCCACGGGTTTTTTCGGTAACGACCATACGAAACGCGGCGTCATTACGCCGACCAATGCGCTGAAATCGAATCATCAACATATGTGTCAACCACCATACCAGAGCGCCTGTGGCGGGTCAATGGTACTGCAAAGAAAACAAAAACCCCGCTCGTGGCGGGGGGGTGTCGTGGTTCGTACGAAATAAAATAAGCTGGGCAAACTTAAACATAGAGCCGGCGTCCTCTGTACGATACGAGTATAACCCCTTCTTCGGCAGCGGCGGTGTTAGGATTATCTTCTACCGAGGATAGGTACTCCCTGATTCCCTTCTCTGTGGCCTCCATACCTTCAGGAGAAAAATCGATGCTGAAAGATCCGTTGTTATCCCCCGAAGGTGGTGTGTCTCGAGGCATCGTCATATTGACCTCCTGAGAGCTGGATGAGAGTGCTTCTTCTATATATAAATATAGCACGCCTCCTACTCGCCGCGAGTAGGAGGCGTGCTATCTCTGCACACTACTTACTGGTGACACCTAATCTGACTAGCGCGGGCCACCGCCGTCGCGCACGTGCCGAAAACCAGCATGCGGGGGGCCAAAACCATCGTGAACGGTTGTCGCCGTGATGGTAGCACCGTTTGCCGTACCGTTCACAACAATGACGTCGCCGACCTTGATGGCCGAGACGCTGCTGGCGATGTTGCGCCCAGTTGTTACCGTTGCTGACGAAGCATCCACCGTCTCAGTCGTCGTCACGCCTGGCGCGCTGCGTGCCGCAATGGTGATTGTCGATCCGTTTATGGCAGTCACCTTCCCTATCGCTGTCGGTGGCGCTGGCCGTGGGAAGATTCCATCACGAATGGTGCTGGCATTGACGGTGGCCGTCACCGTGCTGCCACGAACCTGCACCCTGTCACCAACTGCAATCGAAGAAAGCGGCACTGTCGTCGCAGCGCTGTTTTCATATTTAGTAATCGTCGCGCTCGAAGCGTTGATGGTGTAGGTGCCGCCACCAGGTCCTGACACCGTAATCGTCGACCCGGTTACTGCTGTCACCGTCCCAACGATTGCTCCACCATGCATCCATTGCCTTGCCGGCGCGATTGAGCCAGTGGTGCTGCCAGTAGTCCCTGCTGCGAAAACGGAGAAGCCCGTCCCCGCAAGAGCGCCTACGGCAAGTGCCGCCACGAGCGACGGCACAAAGAGTATCTTCTTGTTGAGTATTGTTTTCATACGAGAGAGGTTAATTGCTAGCTAATGAACTGAGTCATAGCGAGCACACGCTCTGTTCACTCTTTGTAATACTCCTCCAGCAATAGCTTTCTTTCAATCGCGGTGAACAGCCTACTGGTATTGAATATATATAGGTATGGGCTTCAGTTTGAGAACCTCTTCCGGAGTGAGCATGTGCGTACTGGGCGGCCGAATGTCATTCTTGTAGAAAAGTTTAATGCCAGCGAACTGTACTGGGTCTTTGTAAATAACATCATGATAGGAACGCAGTTTCCGCGCCGGTGAACCCCACCCGTCCATGTCCATAACAATCTCCACCTGTGGCAGCGGTGTGATGTTCTTATAGTTGGTCACCATCGCATCGGTGAAGCGGTGCACCACGAGGATTTTTGGCGGTAGGTGGTACGTATCGACAAGTTGCGCAAGATAGCGCGCAGTGTAGTTTATATCGGACGCATCGAACGTGCCGATAACCGTTCCTGGCGGGTTGCCGTTCTTCATGGAAAACTCCGGATCAATCGCAAGCTCGACCTGCGGCAATCGCAAATACGGAGCAAGGAGTGGTATCTCTGTCTGCACGTTACTCAACCCGACCTGCACGTCGAGAAATACGAGCCCGTGCACTTGTCCGGCCATTTGTATCGCTTTTTCAATTTGGCTTGCGGGCATCCGTAGGCGGTACTTACCATCTGCCCCCGGTGCGCCTTGTGCGGTTACCGCAATGTATTCGATAGCGGGCACGACAGGCGTGGAAGGATCAGCTGCCTGCCACTTGGCGACTTCGCTCATGAGCATGGAGAGGACCTGTTCGGGTGGATACTCACCAAGCACGCCCATTTGTTTCGAATAGAAATTTCCGTAATATGCAACAATCCGTTTGAACGGCAGAACCGCACCGGCATCTGGATATGCTGTTTTCGCCGGCCAATGCGGAACGGACGACGATGCGATAGCCGGCATCATTTTATAGACCGTGCTGCTACTGTTTGCCAGTGCCAGCACGTCCTTGTCGTACTGTGCTTTGTTGAGGGTCGGTGGCAAAACGACAGCGGCGGGGCGCTCGTTGCGCAGTGCGGTCGGGTTATAGCGCACAGGAAGAAACCCTGCCGCACTCGCTGCGTATAACAAAAGCGATAGCGCCAACCCCACGAACACACCGTTTACGACAAACGATAATCGTATGGCGCTTGTGTGGCCTTTTTGTTTCGTGCGATTTTTGGAACGGGGCATGAATGCGTCCTATACATATATAAAGATATCTTAAGTGTAGCACGCCCTATAAAAAACCGGCCCTGCAAGGAGCCGGCCAGAATGTCTACGCGTGATCTTATTTTGTTTTGACTGGAGTGTCAGCAAGTGCCTGCCATCTCCTTCTCTGCTGCATAGAGCTCGCTCAAACATTGACAGAGACTTTTCGCCATCTGAGAAATACGTGCTTCTGAGACACCGAAGATTAACATGAGCTCCTTTTGTATATGCGCCCGTCGAAGCTGGAGAAAGAAATATCGTTGTTCAGCCGGAAGTTTTTCCTGCATACGATGAAGCCATTCCCGCTCCCCCTGTGCTTCGGCGCTCTGCATAGGTGTTTCTGCGGTGTCTTCGAACGCCTCGCTTTCTGTATTCACCTCCGATAAAGAGATGTGCCTGGTTTCGATTACGACCAATAGCTTGAGATATTGATCGATCGGTATCTTCATCTCATTGGCGATCTCGCGCGCGGTTGCGGGTCTGAGGTAACGCTGTTCAACTGCATAGCGTGCGTCTTGCACTTCTTTGGCAGCCCGCACAGAGGCACGTGTTTTCCAGCCGCGCTTTCGAATACCGTCAATCATTTCTCCGCGAATCCTAATGACAAGATAGGTGACGTCCAGCCCCTTCGAATCTGACTTAATGTCTTTTAGAGCGCAAAGCAGGCCGACACAGCCGTCCTGCACCAAATCATTCATCTCAACCCACGTCGGCACAGATCGCTTTCTCACAAGTGCCTTCGCGATGCTCCGTACAAGTGGGAGATACTCCCCCGCGTCAACTCGTCCCTCGCCATTCTTCATATTCAATCTCCTTCTGATTTCTGTAATCCAGCCATTCTTCCTTTTGCAGAATATGCCACAAAACTATGAAGTCAATGGGTACCCTAGCAGTTATGGTTGAAAAAGAGTGGACGGAGTGAGACGCACCTGTTGCACCTGTGAAAACTGACGCGCGGTCGCCTCAATTTGGAACCGGAGAATACGCGTGCGACACGCGCCACCGGACGCCTGGTGCTGCGGGTCGATAAAGGCGAGTGTAAGCGTGCCTGCGCGGAGCGAAGTGCTTGCTAGCGAAAAGCCTGGAAGCGGGTACTCGGTCGTGATGCCTCGCGCGCTGCCTTCGGGTGGCAGGTTGCCAGAGAGCAGTGTGCGCACAGCGTCAACAATGGGCGCGTTCGTTCGAGGGATTATCGTGGGGACAGCGACCAGGCCGCGCTGACTACAACGTACCTGACCCTGCGCGTCGGTATCAAGCGCGGGGTTATAGAAGTAGAGAAGAATCATCTCTTGGCTCGGATTCGTAGTCGTTGCAGTCAAACGTTGCACCTGCACGATGCTGTTCGTTTCGGTACCAGTTACGTGTGTCCGCAAACCTTGGTCGAGCTGAAACGACCCGCAAAAAGAGGACGTCGCGCTCACGCCGCACCGACTCGTCGAGGAAAACGCAAGCGGCACAGAAAGCCCGGGCGTCCCGAGTTTTTCATAGGTGAGATACCACGTGCCCGGTACGTGCCCAGGGTTGTTGCGAGTCAGGGTGCCTGTTTCGGAGAATGTGACTATCGACGGACTACTTGATGCCGTTGGACCTTGTGCGAAGTCCATAACACGCGTACCAAAATTGATCGCTACATAAGCGACACCACCGAGTACGAGAAGCGCGATACTGCTGATGAGTAGTGCTGGTCGCCAATTCATGTGCCCATGGTACCAAACAAAGACACGCGGCGCCCTTGTCGCCGAGCGCGCGGGCGCGTGCTACCGTAGGAGGAATGCTGACCGTATCAGAGGCGCAACGCCGCGAGTTCCTCGACTTTGAACGAAACGAGTTCACCGAACATCGGGTGTATGCGCGACTTGCGCTGGCGGCGAAACACCCACACAACCGCGCGGTACTTACCCACCTCGCGGACATGGAACACGCGCACGCGCTGTTTTGGAAACGCTATACCGGAGAAGACGTACGCCCGCATGCGTTTGCAATCTTCTGGTACCCTTTTCTTGCAAAGCTCTTTGGCCTTACGTTTGCCATTAAACTCCTTGAGCGCAGTATTACATATGAAGAGACGCGCTATCGCGCACTAGTCGCAGAGTTCCCCGATATTGCCCCTATTCTTGAAGACGAAGAGACGCGTGAGAATGAAATCATTGAGATGCTCCATGACCCATTCCTTATAAATGCGAGCTCCATCGTACTTGGCTTAAATGACGCACTCGTCGAGCTCACCGGCGCGATGGCCGGGTTTACTTTTGCGCTCGGTCGTACAGACGTCATCGCGGCAGCAGGCCTTATCACGGGGCTCTCCGCCTCACTTTCAATGGCTGCCTCGGAATACCTCTCGACCAAGTCCGAAGAAAGTAATCGCAATCCATTCGCGGCGGCGGCGTTTACGGGCGCGGCCTACCTTGCGGTCGTGTTGCTTTTTATAGCGCCGTATCTGTTCATCGCCAATCCATACATCGCGCTTGGCATACTCGGTATTGAAGCGTTCATCATTATCGCACTCTTCTCTTTCTATCGATCGATCGCGCGTGGCCTTTCTTTCGTCAAGCAATTCCTTGAAATGGCACTTATCAGCCTAAGTGTCGCGCTTCTTACCTTCCTCGTCGCAGTTGCCGTGCGCCTGTGGCTTGGCGCATAGGATAGATGTAGTTCTCCGACGTATCCATGTATACAACACGCCCCTTCTTCGCTCGCTTGGCTACAAGTGTAGTCTGCGCACACTGGGGGAATTTCTACGCAAAACGTTATCCGAGGAACGTGAGCGCTTTCCCGCGCTTGTTGCCACGACCCGTTCTCCCAATACGGTGCACGTAGTCATCGTAGGTGGCAGGAATATCGTAATTGATCACATGGCTCACGTTAGAGATGTCCAGGCCGCGTGCAGCAACGTCAGTTGCCACAAGCACCTGTACGCGCTCGTTACTGAAGTTTGCAAGTGCGCGCTGTCGTTGGGGTTGGCTTTTGTTGCCGTGTATCGAGTCTGCTTTGAGTCCACGCGCAGCAAGCTGTTTCGCAAGCCGTTCGGCACCATGTTTGGTTCGTGCAAACACCAACACCTTGCTGAAATCCTTTTGATTCAGAAGATCGCGCAAAACATCAAACTTATCAGTGCCCCGCGTTACCCGCACGACGTCTTGGTCGATACTGGTAGGTGTATCGCTGGTTTTAACTGAAATACGTACCGGCTCTCGCAAAAATTCCCGAACCAGTCCTTCAATTTGCGGTGACATAGTTGCCGAAAAGAAGAGGGTGTGTCGCTTGCTTGGCATCTTTTCCATAATAAACCGCATGTCATTCACGAATCCCATGTCGAGCATTTGGTCTGCTTCATCGAGCACAATGGTGTTGCAAGTTGCAGGCCGAATACTGCCGCGATCAATCAGGTCTTTAAGCCTGCCGGGCGTCCCAACAATGAAGTGGTTCCAGTACCGCAAACTGCGCAGCTGCGTACGTATAGGCGCGCCGCCAACACAACAAACTGAAAACAGTTTCATTCCTTTTGTAAAAGAAACAAGTTCTTTCTCTATCTGTAGCGCCAGCTCGCGTGTGGGCACTACCACAAGCACTTGCTCGGTGCGTGGTGCGCGCAGCACCTTGTCAATGAGTGGCAGGAGGAACGCGGCCGTCTTGCCGGTGCCGGTGTTAGCAATACCCACCACGTCCTGCCCCGCAAGAATGTGCGGAATGACGCGGTCTTGGATAGGCGTTGGTGTCACATATCCCTTGGCGACAACGTTTTTTTTGAGTGACTCAACGAGCGCAAAATCGGTAAACTGGTGCTCGGGCACAAAATGCTCGGCCTCCTCGGTGATAACTGCTTTATTGATAAATTTCGAAGGATCGATGTATGAACCACCGTGGCCACGCGCTGCAGAAGGACGCGTACGGCCGCGTGTGTTTAGGCGCGCGCGTGAGAAACCAGGCGCACTGCCTGAGTGCGATTTCGAAAAAGGATACCGGCCATCCCGGCGTGTTGATTGTTTTTGATACATAGCTTTATCGTGCGGGACATGTCCCGCGTATAACTCCCGGCCTGTAATAGTAAGGAAAGTCGGTCAGGTCTCGCGAGTTTTGATAAAGCCTGGAGAGACTTCTTTGATGTTTAGGTGTATACCTAAAAACAAAAACCAGTGAGAGTGTTACAGCCATCATAATAGGAGAAGCGATGTGATATGTCAAGTGCTTGTACGCGTCCAGTACCTTTTGCCTCCGCACAAAACACCGTCCTTGCTCTAGATTTTCATACCCCTCCCGAACTCTGGACCTGTTTCAACCAGCCGCCACCTTTTGGGCAACATGCTTTTTGTGCACTGGACTACTCTCTTGTGGAGGAGACCGGCGATGGTGGTGTTAAATCAAGTATGTTGTCGATACGGATCTGTCCCACGAACTCCGGCGCGTGCGAGACGAGTATCATCGCGCCCTCGTAGCCGTCGAGCGCCTTGGCAATAAGCGGCAGATGGCGGAAGTTTATGTGGTTAGTTGGTTCGTCGAGAATGAGCACTCCCGGCCGCTCGAGCACAAGCTGCGCAAACGCGACGAGCCCCTTCTGCCCTTCCGAGAGCACACCAATCTGCTTTTCCATATGCTCCGCAGTGATGAGAAAGCCAGCGGCGGTTGCACGCATCTTCTCTTCGTTTGGGCGATCCATCACCGAAAGGAGCGCCTCTCGAACCGTGTGCTCAAAGTTGAGTGTTGAGAAATCCTGTCGATAGTAGCCAACGCGCACCTTAGGCGCAATCGTTGCTCCTTCCGCCGTTCCGCTGGCAAGTGATTCGAGCAGCGTGGTCTTGCCGATACCGTTTGGCCCCTTGAGCAAAAGATGCTGACGTTTTCGAAGTGCGAGTGTGTACTGACCCCCGTTTGTCGGACCACTCTCTAGACGATTGCGTGCATTGTATCAGCGGTGTGCAGACGGGCAAATTCACGCGGAGCCATGCGGAGCGC
>NCBJ01000007.1 GCA_002255585.1 Parcubacteria group bacterium 21-54-25
ACCTGCGGATGTACAATGAGACGCGTCACCACTTCGGACTGAACCTATCGACCCCGCTTAAAGTACTTGGGTGTTTCCAAGGTGTTGATTAGAAAACGGTACCGGCCCGCATCAGAAATCTCTTAAAACGGGTACAGTACCGACAGGCATCTGGCTCCGAAAAATAAAAAACGTATGCAACACCAGATGAAATTATCAACTGAACCTTTCAACCAGATTGCTTCTGGTGCGAAAGTCATTGAGTCGCGCCTCTGTGATGAGAAGCGTCAGCAGATTGCACTCGGTGACGAGATAGAATTTAGCGAGAATGACCATCCAGAAAACAAGGTGAACACAAAGGTCATCGGACTCCTTTGGTATAAATCATTCAAAGACCTTTTTGCAGACCACGATCCTTCACTTTTCGGTGGTGAGAGTCGAGAGTTTCTCCTCAGTCAGATAAAGCAATTCTATTCTGATGAGGATGAACAGAAATACGGCGTCGTCGGTATCCGTATCGCGCTAGTTGACTAAGTAACACTATTTCTATAATGTAAAGACCGTACCAATATCGGTACGGTAAGCCTTGTCGCGCACGGATTAACCATCTGGTCCGGACCCCAAAATTTGCACACCATCCTTGTATGATTAACCGCACTAACATACAAGCATATGAAGAAACACCGCATCGCTCAGGACGTAAAGGAGCAGATTATCAACCGCATCAAGAACGACGGTATCTCGGTCGTTGAAGCCGCTAAAGACCACGGTATCTCCGAGAACACTATCTATGGTTGGATTGCGAAGTCAACCGAAGGGCAACCGACACTGTCTGAAATCATCAAACTGAAGCGAGAGAACACCCAGCTCATGCAGCTTGTTGGCGAGATCACGCTCAAGCTGTCTGAGGCCCAAAAAAAGAAGTGAGAGAAGGCAACACCACCAAAGCTCTCCAGCACGAGAGCTCGGCATCTCGCTGCGCACTCTGTACTATCACCCACTCAAACCCGACAAAGACTGGCAGGTCAAGTGCCAGATCGAAGAAGTCCTCAGAGAGCATCCGTCATACGGCTCTCGGCGGCTTGCCATACACCTCACGATGAACCGCAAGAGGGTGAAGCGAGTGATGAGCCTGTTCGGCATCAAGGCATATCGCCGGAGAGGCAAGAAATGGCACAGAACAACGAATATCAAGGTGATGTATCCGAATCTCCTGATGACGATGTGCCCCATGTATGAGAATCACATCTGGTGTGCCGACTTCACGTACATCCCGTTTCAAGGGAGATTCGTGTATGTCGCCACCGTCATCGACCTGTATACACGGAAGATTGTCGGAATGTCGGTATACACCACTCATGCCGTACAGCTCGTGCTCTCGGCATTCATGAACGCCCTGCACAGCCACCCTCGACCGTTCATCTTCCACAGCGACAACGGCAGTGAATACAACGCTGAGATATATATCGAGGCATTAGAGACCGTCGGCACGATGATCTCTCGCTCAGCTCCCGGCTGTCCCTGGGAGAACGGCTACCAGGAGTCCTTCTACAATCAGTTCAAGATCGACTTCGGCGATCCGTCGAGATTCGCAACTCTCGGCGAGCTTGTTCTCGCCATCTATCAGACGATCTGGCAGTACAACCACGCGAGAATCCACTCCGCATTAAAAATGTCGCCTATGCAGTTTGCACTTCAGAGTGCCGCCGCATACAATTCAGGGAACAAGGATCGTGTGCAATGAAAGGGGTCCAGTCCATAGCACAAAGATCCTGCAATACCAGTATGCAAAAAGGATGTCGCGTAACTCTTCCTGAATTCTATGTGCGACAAAGTCGGATCACTGTATAACCTTCCCTTGTGAGTACAGATGATACCGGTCTTTCGCATCTGCCCCATTTGTCCCCTGTTGGGAATCGGCTGCGGTAATATGTATCGTGAAGCTGGCTGCGTCAGCTCCTGGTATAACGTTTTGGAGGTAATATACGTGATACCGATCTTTTGAGTAGCCATTCCACTCGTCGTTCGGACATCGAGCGCAACTGTCAGTATTATAGTAGAGAGGAGAGAAGGTCGTTTTGTCGACTCCACGCATCGGGTGTTGGTCAAAATAGACGGTGTTTTTATCTTCGGCGAAAAAATCTACTTCTCCTCCATTGATAGAATACGGAGGAAACGATGCCGAATATATAATGGAAAACGATGAGGGGTCTGCGCCCGTGATGACGGTGGTAGTTGCGAAATCGGTGGTGTACACGTGCGTACCGTCCTTTGCATAACTATCAGAACCTATTGAATCGGGAATCAAGGCAAATCGACGCGGATCGGCCCCTGGGATCACAATACCGTTCATGTACGCCGCACGGCTATCAGTTGCAAAGGCGGTGGCAAAGCCCATAGCGTCGAGAAGTACGGAGAAGGTTGCAGGGTCTGCATTGGGTACTTGATCCCCAAAGTAATAGGCATGCTTTCTATCAACCGCGTATCCGCTCGGTTCGCCGTCAGCCTTTTCGTAGATAATCCTAAAAGAGCTCGGATCAGCACCGGGCAGTACGTTCGTCTGAAGGTATACATGTGCATTGTCGCTTTCGTACCACTTCGTGTGGTGTTGAGGAGAATAATACAAGATCTTGAAGCTGCGAGGGTCAGCTCCAGGGATGGCGAAAGACCCGTCGTAAACCACACTTCCGGCTATATGAAATTGGCCGTCACTGGTTAGATTACGGCTCTCGGGAGAGGAGGAAGCAATTACGGAGGTGCTGGTGGAAAGATTGGTCGGCGCCGGAAGAGTTGTATTCGGGACTGATGCCGCGTGATTCACCAGGGGGTGCGTGGACGAATGCTGGAGCAACACCGCCACTCCTCCTACAACGAGCGCGAGCGCAACAGCAAGTGCAATGAGCCAACTTCTCTGGGCGAGCATAGAATTTAGGGTTGACGTATACCAAGCGTACCATTTTCTGGGGTGTCGAACCAGAGAACGCAGCCCCAATCGATAGTGACGACCAGTCACGCACATAAATAAAACGACAATCTCTTCAAGGCCCCACTGCGCGGGGCCTCTTCTTACTACCACCCCGTCTCGAGATGGTATAATATAGTCTATACGTATCTATCTATGAGCTTTAGATTTAGGCCTAACCCAAGCGATTGGTTATTGTCGGATAAAATTCTGAACGAAGCAGATCGTGAAATAGTGGCGAACGCGAAAGTACACTCTGAGTTTGATGTTCCCTATGTTGCGGGCTACTCTGTCGATGGGGAAAGATTTTATATTGATCGGAATTTGCCAAAAAGTTTCCAACATGAGGGCCGACCTTTTGTAGTCAGAACTACTCTGATATTGCACGAAGTCGTTGAGAAAGCTCTCGAAAAAGAAGCCGCAGGTATTCCGTACCAACTAGCTCACCAAATCGCCCTTCGGGCAGAACGTGCCGCCGCGGAGGCAGCGAACATTTCATGGGATGTTTATAACAATTGGTTCGATACACAAATTAAGGAAATCGGCAGTCGTGATAGATATGACAACTGTCCGCCCGATCTCGATCTACAACCGTATCTTGATGAGCGTGACTGGTCTACGCTCGAGAAGATGTACGCGAACGGCAAGCCATTGTGGAACGGGAAGAAATCCTAAGTAGTGCCGTTTAACATCGACCTTTCGTGCGCTATTATATACCCATGCACAAACAGGCTGCCATACTATTTTTCACACTCGCCCTTTTGTTGCCATCGGTATCCTTTGCCGCGGCACCCTCCGCTCCGCAGACCAGCGTAATTGCCGCGCTACGCGCTACGTTGCACTCGCTACTAGCTGAATTAGCGAGTTTGCAACGGCAACTGGCTGCCTCGGTGGCGGCAAGTGCCTCTGATCCGCCCCCAGCGTCGCCAGCAGCACCGCCGCTCCACGCGCGGCCAACGGACAGTCTATATGTGACGGGAGGCCTTGGGTACGACATCTCTTTCAACACAAAAGCGTATCCATCCATTCCGTTTGATTTTGCAGTTATTGGGGTAAGTGGGGGGAAAGCATTCGTAGACAACGCGCGTCTTGCTTCTGAGTTTTCGTGGTCGCATTTTGCCTCCAGGGTGCGGCCGACTATATATATGAACATTAACGCGCCATATGGCAGTACCGTGGCGGGACACATCGGGAGTCCGCGCACCTGCCCGGGAGTCACCGACTCAAGTCAAGCTGTGGCCGCAGCAAATGGCGAACCCTCTGCGTGTGAGGGCTACAATTACGGCTACAACGCGGCAAAACATGCCTACGCATATGCACAAGCAAACAACGTGACCGCGCCGCTGTGGTGGCTCGATGTCGAAGAGGCCAACAGCTGGTCGGCAACCACGACGGTAAACGATGCGACGATACAAGGCGCGATTGATTACCTCAATGCGCAAGACGTGCGTGTGGGCATTTATTCGGTGCCATACATGTGGCGCCAGATCGCCGGTACGGACTTTGCGCCGACGCAAACGCTCAATACGCGCGCCGAGTCAACTCCAACATGGTTTCCAATCGGCATCACGCGCGAGGTGACGGCGCTCAACGCGTGTCTCACGTCAGACAGTTTCATTACCGGTAGCCCCGTTTGGATTATTCAATACGAATCGAGCTCGACCGCTGTCGATCAAAACATTTCCTGCTAAAAATGGCGTGTGTCACACGCTTTTGACTCTATCAGCGGGGGTACTCCAGTCTGACGCAAGAATTGCACAGTTTGCTATACTGTACGCATGAGAACGCCCGATCTGGATAAAGAAAGAAGCGAAAAGAGACTTACCGCCAGCGAATTTCTCGCGGTGTATAACGAAGGTTTGCCGCCGACATTCCCACGCGCATCGCTTTTGCTCCTCGAGACGTATCAAAAACAGTACGCGAACCAATTCAAGGAGGGCGGCTGGTGGTCACTCGATCTGCACCGCAAGAAGGTTATGGACTGGTTGCCCGCGCACCTCAAACTTCTCGAAGCGTAGGTGGTGGACAATTAGTGCGCGTTGTGCTACTGTTCTAGCGTCAACCAGCGCTGAGCCAGAGAAGTAAGGCTCGAGCTTCTATTCCAGCCCACTGTCTTGATACTTTAATCACATTTCTCTCAATCGTTATGCAAGAAGGAACAATTGCGCGTCTTACCGACAGAGGATTCGGCTTCATCAAAGTCGAAGGCCAGGAGAAAGATCTCTTTTTCCACTCCAATGAGCTCGTCGGCATCTCGTTCGAAGAGCTTCGGGAAGGGGACAAGGTGACTTTCGAAATCGCCGAGAGCCCGAAAGGCCCGAACGCGGTCAAGGTAAGCAAAATCTAACGCGATGGGGACGGTGTCGTCAGGAAGATTATGAGTCCTGTGCCACCCCCACGCAAAAACCGCGGCAATACGCCGCGGTTTTTGCGTGGGGGTGATAGACTAGACTTATATTCAAATTAGTAGTACAGTTTTCCCATGAACATCCCTAATCGCCCAGAATACCTTAAAACCCAAGTGGAAGTCGAAAAACTTCGTACACTTCACTCGGAACTTGTCGAGGTCGATGCATTCGAGCGTCAGATTAAAGAACTCTTTTTTATAGATAACCACGCCTTTATTGGTATGCCGAAAGAGGAGGTCTATGCAACCACTGATTTTGAAAACTATGTGGCTACGAAGAAAGACGCATTTATTCATGTCTACTTCCCTTGGCTCAACACGATCGTGAGGACCGTCGATGCTGGCGACTACTATCGGCTTAAAACTAATCGTAACCAGGATCTCATCACCGCAGCAGAGCAGAAAAAGTTGCATGATTACAAGGTCGCTGTACTTGGCATGAGTGTCGGTTCTAATATTGCCTTCGTGCTGGCACAAGCCGGCATCTCCAGCCGCATCATTCTCGCAGACTTCGACGAGCTTGATACGACGAACTTAAACCGCATTCTTGCGGGTGTCCACCAAGTCGGACTGAATAAGACGATCGTTGCCGCGCGCCACATCTACGAAGACGATCCATTCGCCGAGGTCACGCTCCTTCCTGAGGGCGTCAACGAGGCGAATCTCGAGGAGCTTATCAAGGCGGGCGAGGTTGATTGTATTATCGAAGAGATCGATGATATTCCTTTCAAGATTCACGCGCGCCTGCTTGCGATGAAGTACAAAATCCCCGTTGTGATGGTAACTGACAACGGCGACGGCGTCGTACTGCATGTCGAGCGCTACGACCTTGGGCACGATAAGATCTGGGGTAAGCCACACGCGTATTATGAACAGAAGCTTGCGGACGGTCCAATGACGAAGGAGAAGGCGGGCAGCATCATCATGAACGATATCGTTGGCGGCGTGCACCGCGTCGATCCGAACATGATTAAGAGCGTCAAGCGCGTCCTCGCAAGAGAACTCGTTTCCTGGAGTCAACTCGGGTCGGCAGCTATCTTAGGCGCTGTCGTCGCAACCTATACAGTTAAAGAAATTGCGCTTGGTAAGGGTACAAAGCGAGACATCCGTGCGTGGATATCGCCGGAGAGCGTCGAGCACGGGAATCACACGGTATCCTAACTATGTTAGGTCTCGACAGGGTGGCCGATATTACTCGGCTCGAACGTTTGAAGGAGTTTGATAATCACGAGCTTGTTTCGCTCGCATGTGATGATTCCAATCATCTTACGGCTGTCATCGCGATCCACCGTGCTCATCCTGATGTCCCCTCGTTCGGCGCGACGCGTTTTTGGCACTACGCCTCGTCCATTGACGGAGTTAAAGACGCACTCCGTCTCTCGCGGCTCATGTCATACAAAGCGGCGCTTGCCGGACTGAATTGCGGCGGCGCGAAGGGGGTGATTATTTCGCGCGGAGATCCATATACCTTAAAAAAGGCTGTGCGCGATCGCTTACTGCGAGCATATGCTACACGCGTGAACCTGCTTGGTGGACGATTTGTCACGGGTATAGATGTCGGTATTCGCCAAGAAGATCTCGGCACCATGTCTAATGCCTCGCGTCATATCGTTGGTTTTAACGGCAATTCAACAGAATTTACTGCGCTCGGTGTTTTTGAGAGCATACGAGCCGCACTACAGGAAGTATTTGGTGACGGCGATTTTTCTGGTCGCTCTGTTGCTATCCAGGGACTTGGTAAGGTCGGGAGCGGCGTGCTTGCGCTTTTATACGAACCAGTTGGTGCAACAGGGAAAATCTATGTTGCCGATATTGATCCGTCTCGCGTGGAAAGTACTTGCACTGCGTATCCACGGGTTATTCCCGTCATGCCTGAAGAAATTGATGCGCAACAAGTTGACGTATTTGTTCCCTGCGCACTTTCAGGTGCCATCAATACAAAAAATGCAAAACGTCTACAGGCGAAAATCGTAGCAGGAGGGGCTAATAATCAGCTTGAAAATGAAGCGGTCGGGGCAATACTTCACGAACGCAAGATCCTTTATGTACCTGACTACGTCGCAAACGCAGGTGGACTCATTGCCGTCTTTGATGAATATAAGCACCCCTCCTACGACCGCGCACGGGTCGAGAAGGCGGTGTTGCACATCCCAGAAACACTACGAAAAATATTTGCCGAGAGCCGTGCAGAGAATACGACACCAAATAAAGTTGCGAACAGCATGGCTGAGCAGGTTTTTAATAATTACCATGACTCCTGATCATTACCCATTCCCTCCTCCGTTTGATAACGCGTCTGACGCCGAGGAAGCACTTAAGCACCGCGATCCGGCGGAATGGGAACGTCGTGGGGCCGCCGCCGCCCTCGATCTTTTCCGTAGAGCAAGCGAGCGTGTACCTGCGTACAAAGATTTTTTGAAAAAGCACTCGGTCAATCCAGATTCCATACGAACTATTGCAGATTTCTCGCAACTTCCAACACTCGACAAGAACAATTACCTGCGCGCGTATCCGATCGATGCGCTCTCGTGGAACGGGGAGCTCATGGACGAATACCAGGTATATGCCTCAACCTCCGGTTCTACGGGCGAGCCGTTCTATTTCCCGCGGACAAGGAAACAGACCGAGCAATACGCACTCCTCGCGGAGCTCTATCTGCGTTCGCAGTATAAGATTCAGGAGCGGAAAACGTTGTACGTAGATTGTTTTGCGATGGGCGCGTGGATTGGCGGCCTTTTTACTTATCAGGCGGTGGAGCGTCTTGCTGAGCGAGGGAAATATTCGCTCCACATTATTACGCCTGGTCTCGCTAAAGATGAGGCGCTGAAAGCCATCCGTAAACTCGGCCCACTGTACGACCAGGTCATTATCGGTGGATACCCTCCTTATGTTAAAGACCTGGTCGACCAGGGCACAGCCGACGGCTTAGATTGGGAAAAGTACAAAATCAAATTCGTCTTCTCTGCCGAAGGATTTAGCGAAAAGTTTCGCGACTATGTCAGCGCGGCAGTCAGTCAAGAGAATACTCTGCGCGGATCACTCAATCACTACGGCACGGTCGACCAAGGGACACACGGGTACGAAACACCACTTGCAGCGCTGATTCGGCGCACCGCGCTAGACGACAAGCGATTTTTCAAGGAATTTTTTGGCCAGGCAAACCGTCTACCAACTCTCGCGCAATACATTCCAGAACAATTTTATTTTGAAAACGTACAAGGTGGGCTCATTTGTTCGGCAGACGCGGGGCTCCCCCTCGTGCGCTATGACCTTAAAGATCAGGGAGGTCTATGGAGTTTTAATGACGCGACAACAGCGATTGAGCGCGTAGTGCCAAACTATACACAGGTACTCAAGGACAGGGGTATCGACGATACTGTTTTTAAACTTCCATTCGTATATCTCTACGAGCGTGCTGACTTTGTTGTTGTTCTTTATGGTGCGAATATTTACCCAGAACACATTCGGCGTGCGCTCGAAGGGAAAACGTGCGCCACATTTGCTACTGGAAAATGTGCGATACGCATCATTGAAAATCGTATACGCGAGCCACGGCTCGAAGTGAACATAGAGCTCAAACGTGGTGTCACCCCAGCTGCTGCAGACGCAAAAACCGCAGAAAAAGAAATCATAAAGACCCTGCTCGCTAATAATTCAGAATATTGTTCAAATTACACGCGCCTATCACACAGAATGAAACCGCGCGTCAAGCTCTGGCTTTTTGGCGATCCGAAAAATTTCTCCGGTCGCGGTAAGCAGAAGTGGATAGTTAAATAAACACACAATCGCTCGTTCTTGAGTTCAACAAGTAATTGCACCACTCCGCTAAAATAGCGGGATATGGCACACAAGCAGTTGAGCGTGGAAGAGCGTGAGGAAATACAGCAAGTATCGTGTGCAATGAAAGAGGTCCAATCCACAACGATAGTTGTTATCATGGAGATTATACTTCCGAAAATGTCACGGGTGTATAATCTATTCATTATTTATCCCATGTCTATTTCGCGCGAGGTTTTACTTGAAATACTGCGAGATGCTTGCCGAGCACCGTCGGGAGACAATACGCAGCCATGGCGCTTTTTGGTGAAAAGAAATATTATTTATGTAATCAATACACCGGAGAAAGACACATCACTTTTTAATTGGCAACAACGGACGAATTATATTGCTCTCGGTGCTTGCATTGAAAATTTGTGTGTGTCCGCCCTAGGCAAGCGGTTGCGCGCAAAAGTGGCACTCTTTCCAGAACACGCGGATCGTTTGATAGTAGCAGCGGTTACATTAACGCCTGAACGCTCGATGGGCAGCGGCCTTGTACCATACCTCGCGAAGCGTGCGAGCAACCGTAAAAAGTATTTGGAGAAAGAAGTCGAACCAGAGAAACTCTCCACGCTCGCGTCTTGTGTACATGATGATAAGAGTCGTCTCACTTTCATAACTGAACGGCCAAGTCTGGAAAGAGTTGCGCGTATCGTATCGGTGGGAGAGAGGCTTGCTCTCGAGAACAAATCAATACACGATTTCCTTTTCGCGCACATAACATGGAGCAAAGAAGAAGATTCCAAGAAGCACGGTTTTTTCATAGATACTTTTGAATTTGCACCGCCACAGAGAGTAGCTTTTCGGCTCTTCCGGCACTGGAATATTCTGAAACTGTTTCTTTCGCTTGGTGTGTCGAAGGCGATCGTGAAAGATATAGAGAAAGTTCACGCAACCGCGGCAGCTTTTGGGGCTATTATCATTTCGAATGAAACTCCGGAGGCGTTTCTTCAGGCTGGCATGGTACTCGAACGTCTTTGGCTCACCGCGACGAAGGCAGGGCTTTCGCTCCAACCAACAACGACTGTGCATTTTCTTGGCGCGCGTGTTTCTGCAGGTGATTCCGGAGGACTTTCTAGTGAACACCAGTCACTTCTGAAACAGAACTACGTCGCGCTTTCCCGTGAGTTTGGATTGAATAGCTCGGAACGGTTCGGCTTTGTATTTCGTCTCGGTTACGCAGATCCGCCAAGCGCTATGACCACACGCTTTGAGCCGAAGGTATTATTCGAAGAGTAAAATATTTATCGGAGTGTTCTTCGGTTAGAATGGAGAAATGGGAGCATTGACCAATCTCGATCTCTTTATTGTTGGTGTCGTAGTTGCCGCGACGCTGGTTCTTGGAGCGTCGGTTTATTTCAGCGATCGACAGAGCATCTCAAATAAGATGTTCCTCGGCTTTTCGTTGGTAACTGCGTCCTGGGGAGTAATTAATTATCTCAGCTATCAATTTTCAAACCCGACGCTTACTATCTGGCTCTTACGCGGGATTTTATTTTTTGCGGTGTTTCAATCCCTGTTCTTGTATGAATTTTTTTCCGCGTTTCCCAGCAAAACCCGTACGTTTAGCTCACGCCATAAGTTTTTGTTACTTCCGTTGGTTGGTGTAGCAGCGCTTCTCACTCTTACCCCATATGTTTTTATTGGAATAATTGGCACCGTTGAGCCTGGACAAGTCGCGGTTGTCCAGAAAGGCCCTGGGCTCATAATTTTTGCCATTATAGCAATTGGCTTGGTATCTCGAGCCTTATATATGCTGCTTCAGGCGTTTAGAGATTCGCGTGGCTCTGCTCGTCGCGCAATCGCAATAATTTTTTCTGGTACAGCGATAACTTTTGTTCTTATTATTACGTTTAATTTCGTTATAGCCACTATTTTTACTAATCCGCGCTTCGTGCCCTTAGGGGCGCTCTTTGTTTTCCCGTTCGTAGCATTTACTTCGTACGCTATCCTGCGCGAACATCTTTTCAATATAAAGGTCGCGACAACGGCTTCGCTTGTCTTTCTTCTTTCGGTTGCCTCTTTCGGAGAAATAATCTTTTCAGACACTCTTCCACTCGTACTGTTTCGCACGAGCGTCTTCGTGCTCGTGCTTGTCTTCGGTATTAATCTTATTCGCGGCGTTCTGCGCGAGGTGGAACAACGCGAAAAAATCGAAAAACTTGCGAAAGAACTAGAAGAGACAAATCACCGGCAAGAAACGCTCATTCACTTCATTGGGCATGAGGTGAAAAGTTTCTTGACAAAGGATGTCGGCGCACTCTCTGTGCTCGCCGAAGGCGATTTTGGCGCTTTGTCGACGACGGGAGAGTCTTTTGTAGAAGATGCTTTGGCGCAAGCGCGCGAAGGCGTGCGCTCGGTGACGAGTATCCTGCAAGCAGCAAACCTCAAAAGAGGCACGGTTGCCTATCATAGGGCACCATTTGATCTCATGACGGTTGTCAAGACGAGTTTCGCTGCGGCTCAAGGAGCTGCGAAAGAGAAGGGGCTTGTCTTTACACTTTCTATCGATCAGCGTGTCGAACCCTATACCATCACAGGTGACGCAGACCAGCTCCGCGAGCACGTATTTCGTAACCTCATCGAAAATGCTATTGCATACACCCTCAAAGGAAGTGTTGCTGTTGCGCTTGGAAAAAATGATGCGGGCGCGATTGTTTTTGCGGTTAAAGATACCGGCGTGGGCATCACCGATGAAGACAAGCGGCGGCTTTTTACTGAGGGCGGGCATGGCAAGGATTCGCTCAAGGTAAATGCCCATTCTACTGGTTATGGCCTGTACATTGCAAAACAAATTGTCGATGCGCATGGTGGCACCGTTCGTGCCGAGAGCGAGGGGGCGGGGAAGGGCTCGACGTTTGTGGTGACACTGCCGTCATCGCGAGTGTGACAGGCGTGCTTAGGGGCGCCGTTGAATGAGCACGCCGTTCGTAGTATCGTCTTGGTATTGCCGGTGTAGCTCAGGCAGTTAGAGCATGGGACTCATAAACCCAAGGTCGCAGGTGCAAGTCCTGCCGCCGGCACCAGTTTGAAAAAAAGCAGCATCTCGAGTACTCTAAGTCGGTCGCGCAAGCGGCTTCTGCGGTCGTAGCTCAACTGGTTAGAGCATCCGCCTGTCACGCGGAAGGTTGAGGGTTCAAGTCCCTTCGACCGCGCAGTAAGAAATATACAGTTCGTTTGGGCGAGTAAAATGAGAGGTTGAACTAAAATAGCTACGGTCGTGTGCTATGATGCGAAAATAAGATGTATAATCCGCACAGTTTTCACGAGCACAGCAAGGAAAAAAACGTAGTCCGCGCGGCGTTATTGATGCGGTGATGACAGGCATTGGTGCCATCGCTTCTGTTTCAAGCATTCCGCAAGTCATACAAATTTGGCAAACACATGTTGTTGCCGGTATTTCACTCACTACCGAGGTGGTTGCGTTCATAGCTGTGGTGTGCTGGTTTTTCTATGGATTGTATATTCGCAATAAGCCCCTCTGGATAACAAGCGGTCTTTCCTTGCTTGTGCTCGGCACCGTCGTGGCGCAAATCATTTACTATTCTTGGTTTTGAGGACTCTGACGCAAAAATAATGGAGCGGAACGAATGTGCGTAGTTCATGTTCGCCTTACAGCCGTCACCACGCGCATTCATTTGACAAATGGTGTGGTATTGGGTTCAATCTATTTTAGATTGTATTGTTACCCCAGCGCAGAAGGAGGGTGGCCATGGACAAAATCATCAGTAGACGATTTACCGATACCTCGATACTACCGCCGCCTGTATCCGGTGCGATCACGAGGTATCTGGGCGCACTGTCTCTCCGTGTCGTACCGGACATCCGTCTCGGCGAGTCGAATGCGGCGCAATATATGAAAAAGACAAGTATGTACGCGAGTGATGCCGCGAAGCACATGATGCATAACTCGGCGTTTACGTGTGTACCATCAGTACGCACCGCGTCACTACTCATCCTTCCCCGCGGCCTTGTGTTGCAGGAGGCGAAAACTTTGTTCAAACGGCTCACCTTTCTTCAATACTGTCCTTGTGAGGTGGGGCCAGCTGTACGGCTGCAATACCTGCAACCGTACGGCGAGCGCCTAGTCATCTGGCATCAGCCAATCGCCGACCAGTTATTTGTTGTCGAGAACACAAGTCGCGGCGCGTGGATTTTGGGGAGCACCTTCGTGACCGCTTCCTTTCCGCCAAGCGCGCGCATTGTCGTTGCGCTTGCGACAGAAGGATATTAAGACGCTGCGTGTACGCGTCCTTCCAGGGCCCTCTTCAGAGGGCCTTTTTTATACAGCACATCGTACGCGTGTGGTGTGCTGTGGTACACTACACACACGGCACTACCGGCATACTATGAGCATCCTTTCTCGGTTTCAGACCATCGAAGACAGCGACAAGCAGCGTGCCGTGCACACGCTCGTCGAGCGGGCAACGCCCGATTTCGATTTCTTTTTCATGATCACGCTCTCGGTGTTTATGGCATCGTTTGGGTTGCTGCTTGGGAGTGAGACCATTGTCATTGGCAGCATGCTCATCGCCCCGCTCTTGTACCCGGTGCTTGGTGTCGCGCTTGGGCTGTCTATGTCCGACCCACCACTGTTACGGCAGTCATTGTGGACGGTCGTGAAAGCACTCCTTATCGCACTTAGTGCGTCTGCGCTTGCAGCGCTTTTTTTTATCGCAACGCACAGTGGCCGCTCCATTCCGCTTACTCCCACAATCATTGCGCAAACTGCACCATCGTTATTTTGGTTACTTGTGGGGATTGTCGCTGGTATCGCCGTAACGTATGCACTCGTTCGGCCGAAACTTTCTGAAGCGTTGCCGGGCGTAGCTATTTCAGTTGCGCTTATTCCACCCCTCGCCGCGGCAGGCATCGGCATCATTTCTCTCAATCTCTCGGTTGCACTTGGATCGCTCGCGACCTTTTTTGTAAATGTGCTTGGTATTGTCGCTGCAGGTATGATGACTTTTTCGCTCATGGATGTGTATCGCCTGCGTACAACTGCTGAACGAACGCTTGCGCACGAGGCCGTACGCGTCGCGCAGGAAACCGAGAAGGCAAAGGCCGTGGAGGAAGACGTAAAAGAGAATACGGGCGCTCAAAACTCCGCATAACCTTACGTATGCACACGGCGTGTTTTTTGTGTTCTGGACGACCCAGGGCGCGTTATACTATTTAGAGAGAGATCCCAGGCGGTCTCTCCACGGCCGTGGTCGAAATTAGTACACTCTAATTTCTCAACTCTTATGTGGCAAGATTGGGTAAACGGTATTCTTGGCCTCTGGGTCATCATCATGGCGTTAACCAGCTATACCACCAGCACGACAGTGGTGGTGGTGACCGGCGGGGTAATTGCCATCGTTGGTTTCTGGGGGGCTCTTCAAAAGAGCGCGTAACGAGCTTACGCGTAAGCTCATTACACCCATAAAAACAAAACCCTTTCCTGGGAAGGAAGGGGTTTTGTTTTTATGGTATTGGTGTAGGATTTCCTTACTAATAAAACTAATAAAAGAGCGTCAGGATGGCGGCGACACCGGAAATGAACATGACGACAGTTGTAACCCAACCGACCACAGTAAGACTGCGGGTGTTTTTGTGTCTGCCCATAATGTGCTTATTGTTGCTGATACGTATAATGAAAAAAAGCACGATCGGTGCGATGACACCATTTGCCACCGCGGCATAGATGAGGCCGCGAATCGGGTCAAGGTGCATGAAGTCGGCGATAACGCCAACAACCATAGACACAATGATGACGCCGTAAAAAGCATAGGCCTGCTTAAGTTTACGATAGAGACCATAACGCCACCCAAAACTCTCAGCGATGGCATAGGCCGTCGATCCTGCGAGCACCGGAATGGCAAGAAGACCGGTACCGATGATACCGAGAGCAAATAGAAGATAGGCCAGCTCCCCGGAAAAAGGTTTTAACGCTGCCGCGGCGTCGGCGGCCGTTGCGATGTTCGTAACGCCATGCAGATATAGGGTGCCGGCGGTTGCCGCAAAGATGAAAAACGCAATGAGGTTCGAGAAGAACATGCCCGACCACACATCAACACGCATATCGCGAATCTCGCCATCGTTAACATTGCGTTGACGCAGCTTGACGGTCGTTTCGCCGTGGAGCACGCGCTCCTCCACTTCTTGCGACGTTTGCCAGAAGAAAAGGTACGGTGATATGGTCGTGCCGAGAATGGCCGCCAGGAGAAATATTTGATTTCTCGTGAACGAGAAAGAAGGGATAACGGTGTGGTAGAGCACGTCAGACCAATTCAGGTGCACCGCAAACGCGGTGACAACATACGACAAAAGCGCAAGCGTGAGATATTTAAGATATTTTGCATAGCGCGCGTAGCTAGTGAAGATTTGCAGCACAAGACTCACCAGCGCAAACAGTACGACAAGCATTTCAGGATTTGCCGTCGGGGCAAGGAGTCGTACGCCCGCGGCCATCGCGCCCAAGTCGGCTGCAATATTGAGTGTATTTGCGATGAAGAGGAGACTGGTGACGGTGTAGAGCGTTGAAGGGGCATAATGGCGCCGAATATTTGCCGCCAATCCGCGACCAGAAACTAACCCTATACGAGCGCACATTTCCTGGACGACCGCCATAAAAGGGAAGGTAAACAGCGTAAGCCAGGTAAGCTGGAAGCCGTATTGCGCACCGGCTTGTGAATAGGTGGCAATACCAGAGGGGTCGTTGTCCGCCGCGCCGGTCGTGAGACCGGGCCCCAGCTTACCCCAATACTCGCCGGCGCGGCGGACTGGACGATTATTCGTCAGGGCGCGCTTGCCACGTGTTATCGCGCCCACGCTTTTTTCTAACACTTCTGCAGGAGTGGCAAAAAGACGCTCGATACCTTTCTTTCGTCGTGTGGGCATGGTGGCGTGAGTTATTACAGTATACGACATGTGTGCTCGGCTTGTGGCCGCGCGTAAACGATTTCAATGCGAGCGCAACTTGAGTTCAACTTGAGTTCAACTTGAGTTCAACTTGAGTTCAACAAGTAATTGCATTTCGGCTTGTTTTGTGGTGTACTGATTGTATTATGGCACGTACAAATCGTCCCCCAATTATCGCCGTCATGGGTCATATTGATCATGGGAAGTCGTCTTTGCTTGACTACATTCGCAAAAGCAATACCGTAGCAGGAGAGTCCGGTGGCATCACACAACACGTGTCTGCCTACGAGGTTGAACACGTTTACGAAGGCGCGCCACGGCGCATCACCTTTCTTGACACTCCCGGGCATGAAGCTTTTCACGCGCTTCGGGCACGTGGCGCTTCCGTTGCCGACGTAGCCATTTTGGTGGTCGCCGCCGATGAAGGCGTAAAACCGCAGACACTTGATGCACTTGCCGCCATAAATGAAGCAGGTATCCCGTATGTTGTGGCGCTCACAAAGATCGACAAGCGCGAAGCAGATGTCGAGCGCGCAAAGACATCGCTGTTGGAGAACGAGGTATATCTTGAGGGGCTTGGTGGCGCAGTACCGTATGCGCCCATTTCTTCGAAAAGTGGCGAAGGCGTGCCCGCACTCCTTGACCTCGTGCTGTTAGCTGCTGATCTCGCCGAGCTTTCGGCGGATGCACACGCGCTTGCGGCTGGTTTTGTGTTGGAGTCGACGCAAGACCCAAGGCGCGGGCTTTCGGCAACGCTTATTGTCAAAGAAGGTACACTCACAACAGGTGTATATGTAGTAGCAGGTGAAGCCTATGCGCCGGTGCGCTTCATGGAGAATTTTCTTGGTGTGCGCGTGATGGAAGCAGGCCCCTCCTCGCCAGTGCACGTTGCTGGCTTTTCCGCACTGCCTCCAGCGGGGACACCCTTCGTGGTGGTGACATCACGTAAAGAAGCACAGGCACGTCATCACGAGAAATCTGTTTTGTCGCCAAAACATACAACCACTGGGCAGGCAGTCGCGCAGGATGTTGCAGTTATGCCGCTTGTTATAAAGGCCGATGTCACGGGCAGTCTTGAGGCAATTGCTCATGAACTCACAAAGATTGCCCACGAGCACGCGCAATTGCATATCGTAGCCACTGGCGTGGGCGCAGTGACGGAAAACGATGTCAAAATGGCGCATGCTGCCTCCGGCGTTGTGGTGGCGTTCCATGTGTCCGTTGAGGCATCTGCGCGCGATCTAGCGATGCGCATGAGTGTCCCCGTTGAAACTTTCACTATCATTTACGACCTTAGCGAACGTATCAACGCACTGCTTTTGGAGCGCGCACCACACGTAACCAAAGAAGAAGCGCTCGGGGAAGCGAAGATACTCAGAACCTTTAGTGCGACCGCGCGTAAGCGCGTTGCTGGCGCGCGACTGGTATCTGGCTCCATGGCGGTGGGAGCACTGGTGCGAATTATGCGTCGTGATATTGAGCTTGGACGTGGCAAGATTACGAACCTGCAACAGGCGCGTGCGGACGTACGAGAAATCCGCACGGAAGGTGAGTTTGGGCTTGAGATCGAGACCAAAGCAGACGTGGCAGGAGGCGACACCATCACTGCATATACGATTGTTGAAGCATGAGCGGACATCGCGACCAAGCAGAAGAAGCGCTCTTGATGCGTCTTGCCGCGCGGTACATCGCGCGTGAAGCAAATAGAGATTCACTCATCACGCCGACGCGCGCCACACTTGCACCCGGCCGAACGAAAGCGACGGTCTATGTAAGTGTGTTTCCTGACACCGCGGTCGAGAGCGCGCTCTCGTTCCTCCGGCGTCGGCAGCATGATTTTTTTGAGTTTTTGAAAAAAGAATCACGTCTCTCACCAATTCCCGGCGTACGATTCGAATTTGACCTCGGCGAGAAAAACCGCCAGCACTTGGACGACATTTCACGAAAGCTGTGAGGCCCGAGCGGGAATCGGTCACGAGTCACTAAGTAAAACACTTCACCGATGCTTGCATTTTGCTAAGTGCTCGCGACCCCGCCTCGCGACACTCGCACTGCTCGTGTATCGCTGCGGCCTGCGATTCCCGACGAAGCATGCGCAGGCATGCTTCTCTCGCGCGTGAGGCCCGAGCGGGAATCGCACCCGCGCATCGCGGTTTTGCAGACCGCTGCGTTTCTACTTCGCCATCGGGCCTTGTGCATAGAGAGTAACAGACATACACTATTTCCTCCACAGGACGTGTTATATGGTATCGTTTAACCTGAACTGCCCGGGTGGCGGAATGGTAGACGCACAGGGCTTAAAACCCTGAGGGGGCCTAAAGATCCCCGTGCCGGTTCGAGTCCGGCCCCGGGTACTTTGAATAATAAGGAATATTTTCTTATCTACCGCGGCCGATTGCTACCCACAAAAAAGGACATCCTATTGAAGCTCCTTTCATTTTCCGCTAGTATGCAAATTATCCGCCTATAGCTCAATTGGTAGAGCAGTTGCCTCTTAAGCAATTGGTTCCAGGTTCGAGTCCTGGTGGGCGGACTGGGAGTATAGAAAAAGAGGGAAATGTCATACGGGACGTTCTGCGCAGGAGGCGTATACTTTCCCTTGGGGGCGAGTGGCGGAATTGGTATACGCGCATGGCTTAGGACCATGTTCCGAAAGGATTGAGGGTTCGAGTCCCTCCTCGCCCACCAAGAACCGAGCCGCGCGCGAATGCGCGCGGCGACTATCCTTTGTGCGGCGGGAAGGGCCTCGAAGGCCGGAGCCGGTATACAAGACGAGCGAAGCGAGTGCTTGTCGGCGAGGCGGGGTCGCGAGCACTTGGCACAATACGTGCCGCGAAGTACTGTGCGTAGTGACTCGTGACCGAGTCCCTCTTTGCCCACCTTAATCTATGCAAAAATTACGAAAACGAGTCTATCTGGATTGGGCTGCGGCAGCGCCAGTGGCTCCACGCGCGCGTCGCGCTTTTACGCGCGCGCTTGCAATCTACGGCAATCCTTCAGGTGCGCATGCTGAGGGCCGTGCTGCGCGCATGGTTCTCGAAGATGCACGGCGCACGATCGCTCGTCTTACTGAAGTAAAAGCTGACGATATCATTTTTACTTCCGGCGCAACCGAGGCGAATGCACTGGCTCTGTTGGGGCACATACACGCACTCCGAGAGAACGGGCGCGCTGAGTCGCGCACACACCTTCTCTATCTCCCCACCGCACACCGTTCGGTTATCGAGACGGTATTTGCGCTTATGCGCCAGGGCGTTGCCGCCGAGCCACTTCCCCTTGCGTCGGATGGTCGCGTTGATACCGAAACACTGGTTCGCATGCTGCGGCCGGAGACCGCGCTTATTTCAATGGACGCTGTGTGTGGCGAGACGGGGACAATCTGGAACACGCGAGAGGTGCGACGCGTATTAGAACATATGGGCGAGAAAGGGCCTCGTCCGCTCTTGCATGTGGACGCGAGTCAGGCACCGCTTGCCACTCGTATCACCCGTTCACATTGGGGTGCGGATTTGCTTGTGCTTGATGCGCAAAAAGCAGGCGGCGTGCGCGGCATAGGTGCGCTTATTGCTCACCGTACGATACCGCTTGTGCCGCTTACGCGTGGCGGGGGGCATGAGCGCGGTGTGCGTCCTGGCACAGAACCAGTGGCGCTTGCCGCGTCATTTGCCGCGGCATTGGAGGTGGCGACAGCGGGTCGAGAACGTTTTGTCGCACACGCTGCGCACACGCGCCACGCACTGCTTGCCGCCCTTGCTCCCATACCGGCGCTCATGCCAAATGGCGGGAAGGAAACCGTACCACACATCGTGAACATTTCACTTGTTGGGCGCGACACCGATTATCTAGTCGCACTGCTCGACGAAGCAGGATTTGCAGTGTCCACGAGGAGTGCCTGCGAGACAGATGCGGCTGGTTCGCACGTCGTGCTTGCGCTTACCAACGACGTCGCTCGCGCCGCCTCGACGCTGCGAATATCGTGGGGACCAGAGACGAAAGAGGTTGATTGTAGACGCTTCGCACATGCACTTGCGCAGGGAGTTGCGTTTCTTGACGGTGACGCCGTATAGTTGTATTATATGTATTCACAACTGTCGCACATTTTGCCGCACACGGTATACTTATCAACATGAACATCGAGGAACTCACTAAATCGCAATTACTACTGCTTACCATTTTGGTAACCTTTGTTACGTCAATCGCCACGGGTATTTTGACGGTATCGCTCTTGGACCAGGCACCGCCGGTGGTCACGCAGACGGTAAATCAAATTGTCGAGCGAACAATAAAGACGGTGGCCCCCAGCTTGCCGGTCACGGTCGTTAAAACGACCGCCCCAGCGCCGCCCTCAAGTGAAGACCTTGTAACCGGAGCGCTTGCTGCACAGAATGCGCGTACGGTACTCATCTATAAGACGGACCAGAGCACCTCTACAGCGGCGACGGCTATAGGGACGTATTTGCCATCCGCGCGCGCGGTGGCAACGGCCGCTGCTGATATACTTCCGAAACAGGCAATCATCGAGTTCCCAGACGGTTTGACTAAGCCAGTCACGCTTACCCGAGAGAACAAATCGCTAGCTATTTATGGCTTTTCGGACAGCGCGACACTGCCGCAAGTAGCCGATCCTAAACTCGTTTCAGCACAGGATTTGAAGCTCGGGGAAACGGTATTGGCTATTCGTGGGGATGGAAGTGCAACGACCGGTATCGTAGCGCAGGTAACTACTAACGGGGTGTACACCACACTTCCATCCGTTGGCGCCGGCGTCGGGGCAGTTGACTTGTCAGGCGATTTGGTTGGCATCGCCACGGGCAATGCCCAAGGATTGTTCATCTCCGCAGATGTTCTACACGCGCTGCTTATCGCAACATCAACAACTGCAACCACCACCGCAACCAATACGCCAATTGTCAGTGCTTCGGCACCGTAACGACACACCACTTATGCCACCATTCCAAAATTTCACCTCCAAAGCAAAAGAAGCCGTGCGCAAGGCGCACGAACTTGCGATTGAGCGTGGCCAAAACCACGTCAGTCCGCTCCACCTGCTCGCGGCACTCGTACTTCAGGAAGAAAGCCTCGTTTTCTCCGTACTTGATCGCATGGATGTTGATACCATCCATCTTTCCGATACGGTTCTTGAGACACTCGAAGCTCCCGAATCGTCCTCGGTCCTTGCGCCGTCCTATCAAATTTACCTCACGCCAGAACTGGCACAGTCGCTTGAAGCGTCGGGGAAAATCGCAGCACGCATGAACGATCCTTTCGTCGGCACCGAGCATCTTTTCTTGGCTGTGTTGGAACACCCTGGTCCCGCGACCGACATTCTCGCGCGTTTCCGTATCGACAAAGACACCGTTGAGTCAGTGCTCAAAGAGCTTAAAAATACCAAAGACGGTTCAGTTGCCGAGCCAAAGCGTTTTCGTGCGCTCGCAAAATTCACGAGAAATCTCACCGCGTTGGCTGCCGATAACAAACTTGACCCAGTAATTGGACGTGATGCGGAGATTAGCCGTGTCATACAAATCCTTTCTCGCCGCACCAAGAACAACCCCGTTTTGATTGGGGAAGCCGGCGTCGGTAAAACAGCTATCGCTGAAGGTCTTGCGGCGCGGATGGCGGTGCACGACGTGCCAGAATCGTTACGCGGCAAAGAACTTCTTTCTCTGGATCTCGGGATGATGATTGCCGGCACCAAGTACCGTGGTGAATTCGAGGAACGTCTGAAGACCGTCATGAAAGAAGTAGAACGTGCACAAGGGAAGGTCATTCTTTTTATTGACGAACTGCATACGCTCGTGGGTGCTGGCGCGGCCGAGGGCGCGGTTGACGCGGCAAACATGCTAAAGCCCGCGTTAGCGCGCGGTGAGATGCGTGTCATTGGCGCCACGACACTCAAGGAATATCAAAAACATATTGAGAAAGACACGGCGCTCACACGACGTTTCCAGCCGATTTACGTCCAAGAACCTTCGGTTGAAGATGCGATTGCTATTTTGCGTGGGCTACGCGAAAAGTATGAACTGTATCACGGCGTACGCATTACGGATGGTGCACTAGTATCCGCCGTGGAGCTTTCGTCACGATACCTTTCGGATCGTTTTCTACCCGACAAAGCCATCGATCTTATCGATGAAGCGGCATCCGGCTTGCGCATCGCGCTTGAAAACAAACCGCCACTTCTTGAAGAAACCGATCGCAAAATCCGGCGGCTTGAGATAGAGCGCCAAGCGCTACAAAAAGATGAGGAAGGTGAGCATGGGAAGGAAATTAAGGGTCGCATCAAAGCAATCGATACCGAAGTTGCCGATTTACGTGAGAAAACCAAGGAAATAGAACTGAAGTGGAGAAATGAAAAAGAAGTACTCGAAGGTATTCGCAAAGCAAAAACAGAACTCGAATCACTCAAAGTGCAAGCGGAAAACGCAGAGGCCGCGGCGGATCTTGGCACTACTGCGGAAATTCGCTATGGGAAAATGCCGGCACTCCAGAAAGATCTCGAACAAAAGTTGAAACGACTAAAGACCTTGCAAAAGTCCCGGCGCATTCTGAACGAAGAGGTGACCGAGCAAAATATTGCCGCCGTTGTCGCTCGATGGACTGGCATTCCTGTGGCGCGCATGCTCGAGGAGGAGGCCGCAAAACTTGCGCGCATGGAAGACGCGATCACACACGCAATTGTGGGACAAAACGAAGCAGTAAAAAAAGTAGCGAACGCGGTGAAACGCTCGCGCGTTGGCATTAGTGACCCGAATCGACCGATTGGCTCCTTCCTCTTTTTGGGCCCTACCGGCGTTGGGAAAACCGAGCTCTCAAGACGGCTCGCGGAGTTCATGTTTAATGATACCGATGCTTTGGTGCGCATTGACATGAGTGAATTCATGGAAAAGCACTCAGTTGCCAAACTGGTTGGCGCACCACCCGGGTATGTTGGGTATGAGGAGTCCGGTACGCTTACTGAGCGTATTCGCCACCGCCCCTACGCGGTCGTGCTCTTCGATGAAATTGAGAAGGCACATCCGGAAGTGTTCAACATTTTGCTTCAAGTACTCGATAGCGGCCATCTGACTGACGGCAAGGGGCGCAAAGTCAACTTCAAAAATACGATTATTATTTTGACGAGTAACCTCGGCGCCGAACTCATTGATCGCATGGCGCACATTGGTTTCGGTAACGCTGACGCTACTGACGCAGTGCGGTATGAGCAGGTCAAGGAAAAGGTCTTTGGGACACTTAAGGACCACTTTCGTCCCGAATTTCTCAATCGCCTCGATGACATCATCATTTTTGACGTCTTAAGCAAAGAGGCGTTGGCCGAGATTGTTGAGAAACAGGTTGCAGAAGTGGTTGCACGGCTCAATGCAAAACGCATTACACTTGCCATTGCTCCTGAGGTGCGCGCATGGCTTGCCGAAACAGGCTACAGTCCACAGTATGGTGCGCGGCCTCTCAAACGCGTCATCCAAGACCAAATCTTGACACCGATTGCCTCGCTCATGGTAGCGCAGGGCGTCATGGAAGGAGGCACCGTCTCGATCTCGCTTAAGAACGGAAAACCAGTCTTTGACGTAAAGAAAACTACCCCGCGGAGCCGTGCGCGCACGCCGCGCGCCGTGGCGGCATAGGCATTGCACGAGGGTCTTATTTCTGGTAGATTCTCCCTATGTCGCAAAATCACCTCATCAAGCTTCGCTCGACGAAGTCAAGCTACACGTACCACACACGCAAAAACCGCAAAAAAGTCGAGCGCAAGATTGAGTTCAAAAAATACGACCCCACCACTCGCACGCACGAAATATTTAAGGAGGTCAAAAAATAAAGGGAAACACAACACACCCCGCGCTCTTGGCGCGGGGTGTGTTGTACTGCCGTTATGCCGCCTGTGGGGTTTGTGTTCGTTCGCCGAGAAGCGCAAGGTCTATCCGCCGAAGTGCCAGAGCGTTCACGACGACAACGACCGTTGATAGGCTCATAAGAAGTGCACCAACTTCCGGCCGCAAGAAAAATCCCCACGCGGCAAAGATACCGGCAGCTGCGGGAATGGCGACAACGTTATACCCGAGTGCCCACCACAGGTTTTGAAGCATCTTACGGTAGACTGCGCGAGAAAGCACGATAAGCCGCGCGACGTCATCTGGCGCACTTCGTGTCAACACCACATCACCAGCGCTAACCGCCACGTCTGTGCCTGCACCGATGGCAATACCGACATCGGCCTGAGCAAGGGCTGGTGCATCGTTCACACCATCGCCGACCATAAGAACGACGTGCCCTGCATCTTGCGAGGCTACTTTCTGATAGATTCTCTCTATGTCACGAGGTCATTTCATTAAACTCCGCTCGACGAAGTCGAGCTACACGTATCACACGCGCAAAAACCGCAAAAAAGTTGAGCGCAAGATTGAGTTTAAAAAACACAATCCCACCACTTGCACACACGAAGCGTTTACGGAAACGAAGAAATAAATATACGCAAAACGCTCCGTACGGGGCGTTTTGTCTTGCGCGTGCACGTGCTATGGTTTTCATATGAAAAACCTTTCACGAAGAGCATGCTTTCTCAGTATCGTTGTGGTTTTGTTGATAGGGGGCGGAGCATACTTGTATATCCACAATACGTACGCGAACCAGGCTGTGGTGAAAGACCTTGCTACCCAAACCGCCTCGACCACGCGGGTAGCCGCCACAGAGAATTCCAATATGACCGGCTGGAAGACATATACCAATACCACGTATGGATTTAGTTTTAAATATCCACCGGACGCTTCAGTCTCTCGTCTGTCGGAGGGACCATGGCACCGGATTCTCGTGATGTCTTTGCCGCAAAAAGAGTTGTATGTGGTCATTAATATCATTACGAATAGCAACGGCCAGTGTCGAACATCTTCACCCGATTCTGTACCGGATCCCTCTGTGGCAGCGCATGCCATCACGCTGGGGCATCTTACGTACTCCGCATGGAATGCATCGACAGTCTACTCAACACCGCGAGGTCCACAACCGGTAGAGGCATATTGTGTTGTCAACGAGAAAAAGAATGTGATGTACGATTTGTCCGTCTACGGCGCCGAATTTTCACCAGCCACGTCTGATGTGAACATTAGTGAAGTTGAGAGACAGTTTCTGTCTTCGTTTACGTTCGCGAACTAGCTAGGCGCATCTCTACGGTGGATACATACGGCGGATTACAACAACCAGCGAGCCTACATTCTCTGGAGTGGAATACCATCACGAAGACGGTTACTCTGTGGAAAAGGTGTTTACTGTATGACTGAATTAGCTTGCAACCTTTGGTGCGACTAGAGTGAGAATCCACTCACGACATGTTGATAGGTTGCGTTGACAATGTTTTATGTGCTTAGCTCTAGACCTTTGGCTGAAGAATCAGCGTTCATTACGGCAGAAAGCGGTCTGACACGGCAATTTTCTGCTGTGGCAAATGATATGCGGCATCCTTGCCTTGGGTGAGAGGAACTATCTATCTAAAGGGCAACTAAGCCCAAAGGAGCACACCATGTCTCTTGGCGTGTCGTCACCGGCGTGAGTGCTGGACGATATAGTGTCACCTGGTCTCACGCTTTGTGGCATAGATGTATGTTTACGTGCGTGAGAAATCAGGGCTCAGGACTGATCCAGCATGGCAGGGGGGTGCCGTTTTATTGAGATTCCAGGAATTTTGGTATCCGCAGGGCGCATAAGTGCATAAGGCCACATACAATACAATACGTTGTCGGCTTACAGAAGTAGGAGTATTCTCTAGCGGGAATATCCTCTGGCCCAGGTCCATTCTATTCAGGAGGGCGCCATGTTCAAGACGATACGTAAGTGTTGGCGTGCATTTTCATATGTATTTGCACGCCAGTCGCAATCGAAGGAAGCGCAGATCAAATGGCACAGGCGACAGCTTATGCGGATTGACAGCAGTTTCCTGCATCAACAAGCAAGTCTCGAATTGGCGCGTCGCCGGAACATCTTTTACGAGAACGGTGGTTCGCCGATCGATCCGAGCTGCCCCGACATATTCGATGTCCTAAAGGACTTCGGTCACAAGAACAGTTTTTAAAGAGTAGTTCCCACCTGCCACGTCGCAAGACCTCTGGCAGGTTTCTATAAAACGGCTCATTCTAGAGCATTGTAGATTTTTGAGATATGTAAAAATCGTTTTCGTCACCTTTGGAATTGCCTTGCCCGTTTCCATTGCAGGCATCGGCTTTTCTGGCGCGATAACTATGCGTTCAACATGCTCAACGTTGTTGCAGTAACGCTGGATCAGCTGATAGAGGATACTTTCTGATAAATTCTCTCTGTCGCAAGATCATCCCATCAAGTCAGGCGTCCTTTTTAAAAATAAAATGCAAATAAGATCGCGGGCCTGGTGTAATGCTCTCGAAATATTGAAGCACAAATCCATGTCGGTGCATTATTTCCTCAACCTCCTCTTTTTGATAGTAGCTAAACCAACGTGGGAACACCCCTGACACGCCTTTCATATTTTCTCTATACGACTCGGCGCTGCCTTCGATGAGTCCGAGGCCGACTATGCCGTCGGGTCTGAGTATGCGTCGCATTTCAGCGATCGGTGTCGCCAGTGTGTTTTTTGGAACATGCAAAAGTGATGTGTACGCCCACGTGGCATCAAACGAACCGTTTGCAAAAGGTAGAGCACTGAAATCGCCGATCAAAGAGTCAAGCCCACGCGCAGCTGAGCACCTGACCATCTCGCTCGCAGCATCAATACAAACGACCTGTTTCCCGGCTGCTTGCAGGAGTAGGCCATCGCGCCCTGGACCACTGCCAATATCAAGCACTCGCATTCCACTTGACGCAATAAACATATCGAGAAAAGAGCGCGGGAACGTGTTCCAAAACCCAGCAGTCTCTTCATCATACGCCTGCACCGCTTGGTTATATGAGTCGACGGTTTTTTATCCACGGCGGGTCCACCAGGACTCGAACCTGGATTACTGGTTTTGGAGACCAGCGTTCTACCATTGAACTATAGACCCCGTAGGCACAACGATACCAGACGCGTGGTTGTGAGCAAGCACGCTTGACGCTGCTTGTGGTGCGGTACAATGCACATATGTCTTTTTCCTTGCGGCGGGCACACGCGACGCTCCTCGCTGGTGTTTTGTTCTTCGTACTACCGGTAACGGTATTTGCGGCGGGTTTGGGTACGCCGCTTGTGCCGCAGACCGACATAAATGGAAGCGCACTCACTTGTCCGCTTGGATACGGAGCATTTTTTCTCCTTATACAAAACGTTTTAGTTGACGCCGTTATTCTTGCCAGCATCTTTGCGGTGTTGCTCATTGCGTATGCGGGGTTTTTGTTCGTCATCAACCCTGCTTCTCCTGATGGCGTAAGCAAAGGGAAGACCGTGCTCACTAACACCGTCATAGGCTTTATCGTTGTTCTTGTGGCATGGCTTCTTGTGAGCGAGCTTATTTCTGTGTTCACCACGGGGAGCATGACGTCTGTCACTTCACTTTTGAACCCGAGCGCGAAGAGTCTCTGTTTGCCGATTGGAGCTCCTACGGTATCGAGTGTGCAACCATCGTCTGTAGGAGTAGTAGAGCAAGTTCCTACAGTCGGTCCTTCAGGTAACGCCGTGATGGTTTCGTTCTCCACAACGCAGCCTGATGTGGCGCTGCAGGTCGGATATGTCGCGGCGAGTACGTACAGTGCTGAGATCGGTAGCGCTTGCAGTGGTAGCAGTGTTCCGAATTGCATTACCGTCGTGACGGCCATAATTGCGCAAGAATCAAACGGGAACCCTGCGGCTACCTGTAACGCAGCCGGCGCGTGCGGCATTATGCAGCTCACGCAGGCAAACGGCGGTACAAGCTGCGCGGTAGCCGATACTAACTGTATCCAATCACAGATTAATACAGGCGTGACGCTTTTTCAGAAGGGGTACAACGTGTTCTCTAATATTCCCAATGCACTCGCAGCGTACAATAGCGGCATCACAACGCAGGCTGGGCAAAGCGTAAGCGGTAGGAACTCTGCGATGGTTGCAAGTGCAGACTGTCCAGGATATTACGCGTGGCAGTGCACGAAGAATCCGGGTGGCCTAGCGCAGACACAGGGATACGTCGCAAACATCTGTCGTCGCATCGCGATGAACAATGGTGCCTGCTAATAACAAGAATGCCCTAACTTACGCAACCAGGCTTTTTGGTGACGGGCATAGTGCCAAAGTTTGGCGGAAAGGGTGGGGAGTAGTGACTCCTCTGAGCGTTCGCCGCGCAGATATTCGCCCACGACTCGGTACTCAAGGCCGAGCTCGTTTAATCGCGCGTCTCCCACGCGCGCGCGTACGTGCTGCACCTCGTCTATAAGTCCGCGTTCGAACGCTTGCTTGAGGCGCGTGTCAATGCGTGCACGCAACTCCTCTTTGGGCAGGTCAATAACAATCCATTCCGGTTCATACTGATTTGTTTGTTCGACGTGACGGGGGGGTACAGCGCCAAGCGCGTCGATGATTTCCAATGCTCGAATGAGTCGCCGTCGATTGTGCGGATCAAGTTCAGCGGCACGACGTGCGTCCGCGTGGACGACACGCGCGTAGAGCTCCTCATCCGAGTACTGCTCTAGCGTGTCACGTAATTCTTGATTTGTCGCCACGCCGGTGGGCAATCCATGCAAGAGCGCATCGAAATAAAAATGGGTCCCGCCGGCGAGAATTGGTACCTTTCCTTGCGCGCAGATTTCCTCGATACAGTGCACCGCATCCGTAACGAAGTCGCCGGCGCTGTAGCGCTCCTCCGGGTTGCGGATGTCGATGAGATGGTGCGGGATGCCACCCATCTCCTCGCGGGTAACTTTTTCGGTGCCAATATCGAGACCACGATAGACCTGTCGAGAATCTACGGAGATGATTTCACCTCCGCGCGCGGTAGCTTCCGCCACAGCGCGCGCTGTCTTGCCTGAGGCCGTTGGTCCTGCAATACAGAGAATCGAAATCTTTGCATCCATCGCTCGCGATGCTATCATGCAATCAATAACTTATCGAATATAACAACATGGCGTATGAAAGATAAAATGCAAAAAAGCAACTACTGTGAATACTGCGGCAATTTCCATGACACCGCACACGAGCACCTTTCGCTCGTGCGTATCGGCGAAGCCATTCCCGATCACGAGTTTGAAGTCTTCCAAAAAGGCGAAGTACGCACAATGAAATTCTCCGATGTGCGCGGCAAATGGATGGTCATCGTGTTCTATCCAGCAGACTTTACATTTGTGTGCCCGACCGAGCTTGAAGAGTTTGCGAAGCTCTATCCGAAGTTCAAAGACCTTAATGCCGAGGTAGTGTCGTTTTCAACCGATACGGTCTTTGCGCATAAGGCGTGGCACGACGCTTCTGAAGGTATTCATACAATTGAATACCCGATGGGTGCCGACCCGTCGGGTAAAATTGCGTATGCCTTCGGCACGCTCGTTGAGGGCGACGGGAAGGCGTTTACGCCCGACGAGGGCCTCTCGTTGCGCGGCACATTCATCATTGACCCGCAGGGTGTGCTTCGCAGTATGGAAATAAATGACAATAGTGTCGGCCGCTCCAGCCGTGAGACCTATCGCAAGCTCCAGGCGATTCAATATGTCGAAACACACGACGGCAAGGTGTGTCCCGCCTCCTGGGAGCCGGGCGATGACGACCTTACGCCGGGCATGGATTTGGTCGGGAAGCTCTAGGCACTCGCACAGACCAGGGTGTGTCTTGGAAACAAACCATAGCTGACTTCCAGCCGCGGTTTGTTTTTCGTACGCGGTTGCGGTAGTATCCATTGCGGCATAGAAAACATGAGAGGTGCGACATGCAGCAACCGCAGCAGCTCATACATCCACAGTCCGGGGAAACAGTATTCGGCAAACCCCTGGAGAGCGGCGACGAGGTGCAGAAGGGGGATTTGTACCCATCCACCAATGGAAAATGGGAGCCGTTCCCCATCCCAGACGGGATCTCTTTGCGAGATGGTTCCGTACTCGTTGTGCGTCCAGCGTAAGCCGTCATAGCCGCCGTCTATCGGCGGCTATGCCTTATGTATGTGCCGCAGGCGGGAATCGAACCCGCACGCTGTTGCCAGCAAGGGATTTTGAGTCCCTCGTGTCTACCAATTCCACCACCGCGGCATGTACTCGGTGAGCTTTCATATCCTATGCGTTTTGCGCACACTTCGCAATCGCAGGGCACGTGAGCCGTGGTACAATCGGGACAAATGCAGGAGCCGACAAAATATGATTCTGTCTTTTGGATTGAGACGGAGAAAATTCATCCGAACCCCTATCAGCCACGGCGTGATTTCGATGAGAGCCGCTTGAAAGCGCTTGCCGAGTCCATCCGCCAGTATGGCGTATTGCAGCCTTTAGTTGTGACGCGTCTCGAGCACATAAAGCCCGATGGCGGCATTTCCTCGGAGTACGAACTGATTGCTGGTGAGCGTCGTTTGCGCGCCTCTAAGTTGGTGGGGCTTTCGCAAATACCGGCCGTCATTCGCGGTCAAGAAGATGGTCGCGTAAAGCTTGAGCTTGCCATTATTGAAAACTTGCAGCGCGAAGATCTGAACGCTATTGACCGCGCTAAGGCGCTCGCACAGCTGTCCGATGAGTTCGGTATCTCGCATGCAGAAATTGGCGCAAAAGTGGGCAGGAGTCGCGAGTACGTTTCAAATAGTATTCGTCTTTTACAACTACCTGAGGCGGTACAGCAGGCGGTTGTCGGGAGAGAAATCTCCGAAGGTCACGCACGGGCGCTCCTAATGCTCGCCGGTCGCCCTGAAGAACAAGACACACTCTTTCGCGATATCGTGCTTCGTAAAACATCAGTGCGCGTAACCGAGCAACTTGCGCGTCGCATCGCAACCGACAAAATTCGCAAAAAGAACAAGACTCCGGAAATGGTACAGCTTGAAAAATCGCTCACGGAGACGCTTGGTACACGCGTTGTTATCGAGAACCGGCCGCACGGGGGGCGCCTGCTCATTGAGTTTTTCTCGCCGGAAGATCTCACACATATTGCGGCGCTATTCGCTGCGCGACAACAGGCTGCCGCATTTTCACAAGAATTGCCCACACGTGTTCCCGACACGGTCATCACAGAGACAGCTGCCGTACCTGATGCGTCGCACGACACGCTCGCCGATCGCCCCGCCTCAGTCGATGCGCATGTCTCACCGGAGAATGCCTCCACTGCGTCCGAACCGGATGACCTGTATTCGATTCGTAACTTCACTCTGTAACGAGCGCGTGGCGAGAGTGCCCGAGTGCTGTCGCCAGAGCGCGTGAAGCTTTTTCCCTGTTAGCTATCGTCGTGTTCTCCTTGGGCGCGCGCGTGTTGCCGTCGGCGTGTTCGGGCGTGTTTTCTCAGTGGGCACGGCGGCATCTATTTCCATCAGTGCGGTGCGAATGTGTCGTCGCGCAAGCGTCGTGCGAGCATATTCGAGCCATTTCGTGGTTGGATGCACCGTCTTGCGTGTGAGAATCTCTACGATGTCTCCGTTTGCAAGCGGGGAATCAAATGACGCGAGTTTGCCGTTGACCTTTGCCCCCTGCATGTGGTTTCCGATATCGCTATGTATTGCGTACGCAAAATCAATCGGCGTGGAGCGTATGGGAAGATCAACGACATCACCCATTGGAGTGAACACAAACACGCGATGCGAAAAGAAATCTTCCTTAAGACCGGTAATAAATTCGTCCGCTCCGGTAATCGACGTATGCGCTTCCGCAAGTTCTGAGAGCCAGGGAGGCATAAATGCAGAATTAGATTTTTCCGTATGCGCTATCTTTGGCGATGTTTCCACCACTGCATCGCGTTTCGATAAATGCAAGAGCGAGGGGATTAAGCCGCGAATCCATGCGAGCGAAAAACGTTCGAATGAGGCCTTGGGGGCGTTTTTCCCAAGCGTTTTGTACGTCATGTGTGAGGCAATGCCGAATTGTGCGTGGCGGTGCATTTCCTCGGTGCGTACTTGCATTTCCACGGTGCCCGCATCACCCGTAACAACGGTTGTGTGGAGCGATTGATATCCATTTGGTTTGGGAAAGGCAATATAATCTTTAAAGTTTCCTGGGAGTGGTTTCCATAATGCGTGAATAGCACCGAGCACCGGGTAGCAGTCTTCCAGTTTTGGCACGATAACGCGCAGGGCCGCAATATCATGAATTTGGGTTATGTCGTCGTGTTTGCGTTTAAGTTTTTGATGCAGGCTCCACAATCCTTTCATACGAATTTCAGTATGGAAACCAGTGAGCCCTCGTCTGACGAGCTCGCGCTGGAGCGTCTTCTTAGCATGCGCAAGTCCTTCTTCAGTTTCTTTGCCCATGAGTTTCCGCACTTCGGCGGTGTGTCGGTAGGCGTCAGGGTCAATATAGGGAAACGCAAGATCCTCGAGCTCACGTTTGAGGCGTCCCATACCAAGTCGATCTGCAATGGGCGCGAAAATCTCCATGGTCTCAAGCGCGATGCGTCGCTGTTTGTGTTTCGGCACATACTCGAGCGTCGTCATGTTATGGTAGCGATCGACAAGTTTAATAATGAGTACACGAATATCTGCCGATGTCGCAACCAGGAGCCGGCGCAGCGATTCCGCGTGTCGCTCGGCCCCGCGATATTTGTGTCGACCAAGTTTCGTCACGCCACGCACCAAGAACAGCACCTCGTCGCCAAACACCTGCGCAACGGCTTCGTCAGTGGTGTCGGTGTCCTCAATGGCGTCATGCAGAAGACCTGCCGCGACCGTTTGCGCATCGAGGTGCATCGACGCAAGCTGTTTCGCCACTGCCGCAGGGTGCAAAAAATACGGTTCGCCAGAATATCGCTGGTGCCCTTCGTGTGCTTTTTTTGCGAAGTCGTACGCCGTGCGGATGAGTGTTTCGTCTTCGGGTGAGGGCGAAACCATTTCTCCAATAATGTCCTTAACGGTCGTCATGCGCACAGTCTACGGGTATTGCCGAGTGCGTGCAAATGATGGTAGTCGGTGCGCATAGTGCCACGCGACGTATGATTTATGCTAAAAATGTAGCGGCTTCGGTCGGCGTTAGGGTGTCAGCATTTGTGCTCTCTGGGAGGTAGACGCGGCGCAATCCTTTCTTCAAGAAGAGTCCCTGTTTTGATTTGTAGAGTGTCAGCATACGGCCGGTCATGGGGTGGTGGCCAATATCGCGCACCAGCGTGGCGCCTTTTGGTGGTGGTTTGGGAATGGCGAGAAGCGCAATCGAGCGGTCTAGCGTGATTGTATACGGGTCGTCAGCGCCTTTAAGTGATCGAAATTCGCCGTTGTGCGCAATGTAGGGGCCGAAGCGCCCGGTGTTTGCTGTGACGGGCAAGCCGCTTTCCGGATGTGTGCCGAGTTCGCGCGGAAGTGAGAGATACTTGAGCGCATCCTCAAGCGTGACCGTGGTTGGATCTTTTCCGGGCGGGATGCTCGCTCGCTTCGCCTCGATTTTCTTTTTTTTCGGCTTCCGCGCCGTCTTTTTTGTAGTTTTCTTCGCGATTTTCTTTTTTGATTTCTCTATCACGGGCTTTGGGAGAGGATCTTTTTCTGGAAGCGGCATCTCGACATAGGGGCCGTAGCGTCCGGTGCGTACAAAAATAGGCTGGCCGCTTTCGGGGTCGGTTCCAATGGGTTCATCCGGTTTAATTTCTGAACCGTCTTCCTGGCGTGCGCCGATACAGTCCGGGTAGCGCTTGCAACTCAAAAATACGCCACCGCGCCCGAGCTTGTACTCCATTAACCCGCCGCATACCGGACAAGGGAATTCGGAGGGACCCTCCCCGAGCGAGGTAGCTTTCGGGAGCGAGTCTTTCGCCTCGATGGCTTTTTTAAATGGTTGATAAAACGTTTCAAGCGTTTCTTGGTAGCTACGCTCGCCGCGCGATATTTCATCGAGCTCGTCTTCCATTTCTGCGGTGAATGAATCACTGATGTAAGAAGAAAAGTGCTCTTCGAGCCAACCCGAGACGACCATTCCCGTTGCAGTGGGTACGAGCGAGCGCTGTGCTTTTTCCACGTATCCGCGATCTTGGATAGTTTTCATAATGCTGGCATAGGTCGACGGTCGGCCGATGCCGCGCTTCTCAAGTTCTTTGATAAGACCTGCTTCGGTATAGCGTCTTGGCGGCTCGGTTTGTTTCTCGGTCTCGGCGAGTGAGAGAAGCGTGAGAACGTCGCCCTCAGTGAGCTTTGGTAATTCGACGTCTTCGCCGCGTGCCGCAGTATCGAGAGCAAGCCAGCCGGGGAAAAGCACGCGTGAACCCGTAGTCGTAAATGTTGGGATATCCGTGTTGGCTTGTGTGGTGACGCTCGTGCGTTCAATGCGCGCTGCCGCCATTTGTGAGGTAAGTGCCCGTGTGCGAATGAGTTCGTATAGACGATGTTCGTCAGGTGTTGCGCCCGCCTGCGTGCGTGTGGGCTCGGTTGGGCGTACTGCCTCGTGCGCCTCCTGAGCATTTTTGCTGGCGGTCTTGTACGTGCGTACGCGTAGAAAATCTTTACCAAAATCGTGCTCGACGACCTGCGCCATTTTTGCGATAGCTTCCTTGGCGAGATTGACCGAATCGGTACGCATATAGGTGATATGGCCCGCTTCGTAGAGTTTTTGCGCAGCGCGCATGGTGCGCGACGGCGAGAATCCAAGACGCGTTGATGCGGTTTGCTGGAGTGTCGAGGTTGTAAAGGGCGGGCGTGGTGTACGTTCTTCGGCGCGTACCGCGATAGCGCTGACCACCCAGGTAGCCTTCTTTCCGTCGCGCACAATGCGCGCTGCCTCGTCTGCTGTTTTTGGTTCTTCTGTGCAGTGCGCTGGAAACTCTCCGCCCTGCGCCTTGAACAAAGCATCGATAATGAAATACGTCTCTGGTACAAACGCTTTGATTTCTCGTTCTCGCTCTGCGAGGATACGCAGCGCCGGTGACTGCACTCGCCCAGCCGAAAGTCCATAGCGTACTTTTTTCCAAATGAGGCCCGAGAGGTCGTAGCCGACGATGCGGTCGAGCACACGCCGCGCCTCTTGGGCGTGGCGCAAGTGCTGGTCAATGCTGCGTGGATGGGCAAGCGCTTCTTCCACAGCGTGTTTGGTTATTTCATGAAAGACAACACGTTTTGGTTTCTTGAGTCCCGTCGTCTCGGCGATGTGCCACGCAATCGCTTCGCCCTCGCGGTCGGGATCAGTCGCAAGAAAGATGTCGCTCGCCTTCGCAGCCGCTTTCTTGATGCGCTCGATGATTTCACGTTTTTCGGCAGGCACGACGTATGTTGGCGTAAAGCCATGCGCCACGTCGACGGCGTCCTTGTTGCTTTTGGGTAGATCACGCACATGTCCCACGGATGCGAGCACCTCGTATTCTTTACCGAGGTACGCACCGATAGTGCGCGCTTTGGTCGGCGATTCAACGATGAGTAGTTTTTTGGCCACGTCCACACTCATACCGCGAAACCTCACCTGCGGTCAAGTCGGTCGCGCACCTGCGATGGGGGTACTGTGTGTAAACGGGCATACATTCACTCACGTTATGCGCAGATAGGTCGGTGGGTATAGTAAAGGTACTACGGAGCGATACGTACGATAGTGCGGTTTGCGGCGGAGCGGAGATATGCGGCAGGTACTGTCGATCACACGCGTCGCCATGCGCCGAACTCTTCCTTCAGAAGCCCGCGTAGCTCAAGTGATACCAGTGCCGAAAGTGCTTCGTGCGCTGGGAGTTTTGCATTTCGGACCAGTTCATCGCGTGGGAGTGGATTTTCAAGAAGTGCATAGACGGCCTGTTCCGCGTTTGAGAGGTCTTGCGGCTCCGGGCGCGTTTCTTTTAGTGTTTCGTCCGACGCAATACGGAGCGCTTCCAGCAGATGCTGTGGCTCGGTTACCATAGTCGCGCCAAGCCGCAGGAAAATATGTGCCCCAAATCCGTGTGGGTCGCCGATGCGGTGGGGAACGCACAGCAGCTCGCGATTGTACTCACCTGCAAGTCGTGCGGTGATGAGCGTGCCCGAGCGCTCGCCGGCCTCGACAACAAGAACGGCGTCAGCGAGTCCGACCATGAGACGGTTTCTTGAAGGGAAGTCGTACGGGTGCGCCGCGTACGTGGGCTCGTGCTCCGAAAGGAGTGCGCCGCCACTGGCAAGAATGTCGCGGGCAAGTGGCAGGTTTGTGCGCGGACCAATGACTGTGTCGTCGAGTCCCGAGCCCGGGATAGCAACCGTGTGGAGTCCGGCAGAGAGCGCGGCGCGGTGTGCTGCGGCGTCGGTGCCAAGCGCTAGCCCCGAGACAACGGACACCGGGTAGCCAGAGAGGCCACCAATAAGCATGGCGACCGCCTCGCGCCCGTAGCTCGTGAGTGCACGCGAACCTACGACCGCTAAGTACTTGGTATCCGTCGCTGGCCAGCTCCCGCGCATCCAGAGCCGCTTTGGTGGCTGGGGGATTTCGCGCAGCTGCAGGGGCAGGCTCCTTGTTTGCAACTCGCGTACTTCCATCACTCCTTATAATACTCCATCTAATTGAGTACAAAATGACCCGCCGTGTGGCGGGTCATGGACAGGGATGGCGTTACTTATCCATCATCCCGGCAAACTGTCTGAACTCTGGATCCGCGATCATCTGTGTCGCCCATTTACTACCTCCGATGGACGCAAGCAGACGATGCGCCATTGACTCTTTAGACACCAAGCCAGCATCATCATCAAATGATTGAAGGCCCAATGCGCCACTGACTTTACGTGCGAGGCGGTATTTCAACTGCTGGTCAGCGGTAAGGGCGTCATACCACTGTTTGTGACGTTCCGTTGCCGCGGCAATTTCCTTTTGGTCCATCATCGTGCTCCTCTGCTTGTCTCCAAATGGTTCCGTCGAGAGCGTAGCACACGCTCGCTTCCCGAACCAGCCAGAATGCCGTAAAATAATCAGTATATGCTCGATATCAAATTTATTCGGGAAAATGCAGACCTGGTGAAGGCTGGTGCCGTAAAAAAGAACTTGCCGGTCGACATAGACCGGCTGCTTGCCGTTGATGACGCGCGCAAGCAAGTACGCCAGGCGCTCGACGAAAAACGCGCCGAGCAAAATCGTATGAGCAACACCATTGCGCTTGCTAAGGGCGAGGAGCGCCAGAAATATATTGAGGGCATGCGCCACCTCAAGGATGGCATGATCGAGCTGGAGGAACGGTACAAGAGCGTCATGGGGGAATGGCAGGCGCTTATGCTCACGGTACCAAATATTCCAGACATCTCCGTGCCAGAAGGACAAAGTGACGCCGATAACAAAGAAGTAAAGCGGTGGGGAGAACCGACCGCTTTTCCATTTCGTCCGAGGGATCATGTCGAACTGATGACCACGCTCGATATGGTGGATCTCGAGCGTGGTGCGAAGATTGCCGGTTTTCGTGGCTACTTCCTTAAAAACGATGGGGTACGACTTGCAAACGCCGTGTGGCAACTTGCACTCGAGCATTTCAGTGGAAAAGGATTTACGCCTATGATGGTGCCCTCCCTCGTACGTCAGCAGATGCTGTTTGGGACTGGCTATTTGCCTGACGGCGAAGACGATCTCTACAAAACGCAGGACAGCGACTATCTTTCCGGAACGGCCGAGGTAGCGACAATGGGCTACTACATGGACGAAGTGCTTGAGCGCAGCACGCTACCGGTGAAGTTCCTCTCCTTCGCGCCCTCTTTCCGCCGCGAAGCAGGTGCGCACGGCAAAGATGTGCGCGGCCTCATACGGGTACATGAGTTTTTTAAGTGGGAACAAGTCGTGCTGTGTCGAGCAGAGCATGACGAGTCAGTGCGCCTACATGAATGGCTGAATCGAAATACTGAAGAGTTTATCGAGCGCCTCGCTATTCCGTATCACACGGTGGTGAATTGTGCTGGCGACCTTGGTCTCGGGCAGGTGAAAAAATACGACATCGAGCTATGGGTACCCGCCGAAGAAACCTATCGTGAGATTAGCTCAGCATCGTATTTCCATGATTTTCAAGCACGACGTTTAAATATTCGTTACCGTGATGAGGACGGCACATTACGTTTTGTGCACTCACTTAACGCGACCGCCATTCCGACACCACGCATTCTTGTCTCTATTGTGGAAAATTATCAACAAGCGGACGGGACAGTCCGCGTGCCCGATGCACTCGTTCCATACATGGGCAAAAAGGTGATTGGGCATGACGCCTAAGCGCCACGATGTTGTACGGCGGCCGCGCACGGTTGTCCAACACAGTGCTACTCAGCGTAGTGTCGGCGGGCGACTTGGCATGCGCCGGCGCAGGGCACGCCTGCGACTTTTCAGCGTGCTCTTGGCACTCGGTATTTTCCTCGGCATACTTGTGGTTATTGGTTTGTGGCAGCCATCGGTACGTATTGAACATATCGCAATTACTTCGGGTGACACCGGACTCGTACCGTCGGTGCAGCAGGCATTGACAGGCACCTATGCGGGTATTGTTCCCCGCAATTCTATTTTCTTTTTCTCCGCGGCCAGTGTGCGTGATGCGGTGCTTGCTGCTGACCCAACCATAGCCGCCGTTTCGGTAACACGCACCGGCCTCAATGCAATTGCGGTTACGCCAGACTCGCGTACACCGCTTGCTCGTTGGTGTGGCGTAGCGCAGACGGAGATGCCGACTGACACGCTGCTGCAGGACATTGCGCCCAGCACAACCGGCTCCTGCTACCTTTTTGACAGCACGGGGTTTCTGTATGCGTCGACGCCTGCACCGAGCATTGCGAGCACCTCGGTAACTTTTGCGAGTACCACTGCATCCGTGCAAAACGAAGCGCCACTCGTTCCGTTTCCTATCTACGCACCGCTTATCGCCTCATCCTCACCACCGCTCTTGCAAACGATTGCGAACGCAAACAAGCTCCCGGCACTGTTTGACTTCGCACGTCAACTACGCACTTTTGGCACACAGGTCGTCGCCGCGGTCATTCGCGGCGACGAGGTGGATCTTTTTCTCACGAGCGGTACGCGTATCACCTATGTGCTCGGCAATGAGCAGGGCGCGTACGCACTTCTTGCAGCCGTCAAAGATAAAATCACGCTTTCCGACGGCTCGCTGATTTATGTGGATTTACGCTTTCCAGATAAGGTATATTTCTTAGCAAGAAATGGCACCCTAAAATGACCGACGACGCGGCACACTGCATCTGTGAGGACTTGATTTACTGGACGACAGCATTAGTGTAGCGCTATGGAGTCATTTTGGAACCAGAGCACGCGGCCGCGCATGGTGCTCGCGCCTATGGCCGACGTGACCGACGCGGCCTACCGTCGACTCATCGCGCAGGTGGGCAAGCCCGACGTGATGTGGACCGAATTTGTGTCGGCAGACGGGCTGTATCACACACGCGAGATACAGCGACTACCTGACGCCGAGAATCCGCTCATGCGCGATCTTGCGTACACGGATGGGGAACGACCAATTGTCGCGCAGTTTTTTGGCAGTAAACCAGAAATGATTGCGTATGCTGCCGGCCCTGCTGTCACACTCGGTTTTGACGGCGTCGATATAAATATGGGTTGTCCTGATCGCTCAATCGAGAAGCAGGGTGCGGGCGCCGCGCTTATAAAAGACCCTGTGCGTGCAGCAGAGCTCATTGCCGCTGCTAAGGACGGTGCTCTGCGCGCAGGGCGACCGCTGCCGGTTTCTGTTAAGACCCGTATTGGTTACAACAAGGAGATACTCGATGAGTGGATTCCCGTGCTACTTGCTGCCCGGCCCGCCGCTATCACGGTACACTTGCGTACGAGGAAAGAGATGTCGCTTGTGCCGGCTCATTGGGAGCTTATGCGTCGCGTGGTTGCACTTCGCGACGCCGCAGGCCAAGACACGCTCGTGCTCGGAAATGGCGATGTGCGCGATTTGGAGGATGCCAAACGAAAGGCAGTAGAAACGGGCGCCGACGGCATTATGCTCGGACGTGCCATTTTTGGGAATCCATGGCTTTTTACCGGCCGTACGCATGACGATACATCACCCGCTGAACGGCTCGCCGCGCTCATAACGCTCGCGCGCTATTTTGAGGAGCTCACTCCGCCCAAGCATTTCCAGATACTTAAGAAACACATTAAGGCGTTTGTGAGTGATTTTAACGGTGCTGCAGAATTACGTGCCGCGTTGATGGCCACCACCCGAGCGACTGAGCTCGCCGCTCGGGTGGTGGAGTACGAGGCGCGCACCCACACCGCCACGCGTCGGTAAGAATTGATGGTAGGGTACGTCTATGATTCAAGGCGACAACGCTATGCAGCAAGAACGTTTTCTCAAGGCATACGACCAGTTTGCCGACGGGGTGTTTCGCTATGGTATCGTGAAGCTCTCAAACCGTGACGCAGCACTCGATCTCACACAAGATACTTTCATGCGCTATTGGAACCATCTGCGTCGAGGCGGCGCAGTCGAACACGAACAGGCATTCATTTTTACGATTGCCCGCCGGCTTGTAATTGATCGCTATCGCGCCAAACGCACCACCTCGCTTGACCAGTTGCGTGAAAATAATGGATTTGAGCCCGTCGACGGGCACACGACTTCACCCGAAGAAGCTGCAGATGCGCATCGTGCGATGGCGCTGGTGAATCGTCTCCCACAAGAATATCGCGATGTGCTAACCTTGCGGTATATTGAGGGGCTTGGTCCAAGAGATATTGCCTCCGTTACGAATCTTTCCGCAAACGTTGTCTCGGTGCGTCTGCATCGTGGCATCGCCAAGCTGCGTGCACTTATGCATACCCATCACGACAATGACTAAACTCGATTACAACCTGTTTACGCTTTTTAAGCATGCCAAGCACATGCGCCTTTCGAGTGCCGAGCGTATGCGTATGCGCTCCACACTTCTTACCTACGCAACTGCGCGACCGGTAAGAACGAGCCGTCTCAGTCGTCTGTTATGGACGGGTGGGCGTATCCCATCCCCTTATTCATTTGAACTATCACGACCTATGACGATATTTGCAGGATTACTTATCGCCGTGCTCCTTGGCGGCGGCACTTCCTACGCAGCACAAGGCGCGCTGCCGGGGAACATTCTGTATCCGATAAAGATACATGTCGATGAGCCCATTCAAGAAGCGTTTGCCTTCTCACCACAAAGTAAAGCAGCGGTGCAGGCGAGCATCGCCACAACACGGCTTGACGAAGCACAGCAGCTAGCTGCCCAAGGCACCTTGAGCACCTCGACCGCTGCAGTGCTCGCGGCAAACTTCACAAGTCACGCCGACCAAGCCGCGCAAGCGACGGCCAGTATTGAAAACACAGACCCGGCCGCAGCCGCCGAGGTCAATGCCTCGCTTACCGCACGCATTACTGCAAACAAAAATATTCTCGAAGATCTTGCACGTACTACCGCTACAGACGCGCGGGCGGTAGACGGCATCATCGTCGCACTGACCGCACAACTCAAAACGCACGGAGATGCTGGGGTACAAGCAAGCACACAAGCGACAGCAAGCGTCTCAAAGCAGGTGCTTATCGATCTGCAGATGCGCGCGCAAAATCAACTTGCCCTTGCTACGAGTTCTGCAATCTCGGCATTTCCCCTTGCTTCCTCGGCAGCCTCTTCATCACCTGTGGTAAATTTTTCCACGCAGGCCGAAGCGGCGGCGACGCTTGCTCAAAATCGCTATGATGCTGCGATCACAGCACTCTCTACTGGCGATTCCGCCCTCGCATATGCAGATTTTGCCGATTCGCTCAACGCATCGACACAAGCACAAGCCTATGCCGATGCGGCAATACGCTTTGGAAAAGAAGCCGTCGTATCGCACCAGGACGGGCAAGGATCTTTCTCTGACCATACGGTCGCCTCGTCTACCGTATTTGCAACGAGCACGTCTCAACGTGCTGCAACAACCACGAACGTTCAAGACGCGCAGTCAGTGCGTATCAGTACGCACGAAAAATCGCATACCGCGAGTGAGTCGGAGGGCGTGCATGCCTCGGCGAACATCAAAACAACGATACAGGGTGCGTCCAGCCTCGGACGGGTGCAACTACAAGGAAGTGGCGACGCGCATATTGGTCTTTAGAGTCCGACACACCGCAACCGTGTAAGGGTAGGTCTCCGCGCACCTTTTGGGTGTGGGGAGGCGTGGTATAGTGCCGGTACTGTAATTCTTATGGCGCATCAATCACTCTATCGCACATACCGCCCGCGAACTTTTAACGAAGTCGAAGAGCAGCCACAAGTAACCCAGCCGCTCATTGAGCAAGTAAAAGAAGGCAAGATTGGTCACGCCTACCTTTTTGCCGGTAGTCGCGGTTTGGGAAAAACCAGTGTGGCGCGCATCTTTGCGCGCGCAGTGGGCTGTACGGAGAAAGACCTCTATGAGATCGACGCAGCTTCGCATAATAGTGTCGAGGACATACGCACGCTCACTGAGGGTGTCTACACCTTGCCATTCGAATCACCGTACAAGGTGTACATCCTCGACGAAGTGCATATGCTTTCAAAAGCCGCGTGGAATGCTTTTCTCAAGACACTCGAGGAACCACCCGCACATGCCATATTTATTCTCGCAACTACCGAGCTTGAGAAGGTGCCCGAGACGGTGCGGTCGCGCTGCCAGGTGTTTGAGTTTAAGAAACCGTCGCGTGCGGCACTTGCACAACTAGTCGCACGCGTTGCCAAAAAAGAGAAGTACAAGCTTGATCCAGATGCGGCAGAGCTCGTCGCCCTGCTTGCTGATGGTTCGTATCGCGACGCGCTCTCGGTGCTTGAGCGTGTGTTGGCAAGCGCCAGCGGTACGACACTTTCTCGCGCAGTTGTTGAGACGGTCACCGGCGCTCCCAAGCGCGAGCTCGTGCATGGACTTATCGCCGCGCTCGCCGAGGGCTCGCGCGGTGCCGCTCTTGTCGCTATCGAACGCACGGCAAAAAGCGGCGCGGACATGCAGCTTTTTCTGATGCTAGTTATAGAATCGTTGCGTGCTACGCTTCTCCTGCGCTACGCGCCCGACCTCCACAAAGCGCTCGCTGCGGAACTCGGCAAAGACGAATACGAAACGCTCTCCCGCTATGCAAAAAGTGAGACCAAGCCCGGCGTGACGCACGCAACGCTCCTTGCATTTTTAAATGCCGTTGAGCGTATCCGCTTCTCCCCTGTGCCTTCTGTGCCGCTTGAGCTGGCGGTGTTCGAGCTCATGGGGAGCGAAGATGCGTAGTATGGCAGAAAAGCGGGTATACCTCGTACGACATGGCGAGACCGCCAGCAACCGCTCTTTGCGGCACCAGGCCAGAAGTACGCCGCTTGACGCGCGCGGTGTGCGACAAGCCGCACTCACCGCGCACGCGCTTGCCGCGCTACCTATCGACAGCATCATCACCAGTGGTGCCACCCGCACGCAGCAAACCGCACTGCCGCTTTTAGAAGCCGTCCACTGCCCGGTAGTCAACAATCCCTTCTTTGAGGAGCTGCGCCGCCCTTCAGTGGCCGTTGGCAAGAAGTATCTCGATCCGCGCGCGCTCTGGGCGGTAGTGCGGGTATACTTGCATGCTATTGGTGTGCGGGCAAAACATTCTGACGAAGAGACGGTATCGGAGTTTCGACAGCGGGCAGCAGACGCGATTGCACTTTTGGCATCTGATCCAGCAAAGCACCTTGTTGTGTTTTCGCATCGCCTGTTCATAAGCGGCGCACTTGCGATTATCTCTGGCAGTGCCGAAGGCAGCACCACTGCATTTTTGCGCGCGGCGTTTCGTTTCGGGCGTATTCCAAACGGCAGTATTACCGAGCTTTCTTATAACTCGGCGCGCGCCACACCTTGGCACATCGAGCGTTTCGCTGACACACGGCACTTGAGTGACGCATAAGCATCTAGCGGAACATGAGATTTTTGGTATCGTTACCAATATTGCGGGATCGTCTAATGGTAGGACCGCGGCCTTTGGAGCCGTTAATCTTGGTTCGAATCCAAGTCCCGCAGCCTGAATTCAACTCTCAATTGCACCACCCCAGACTTCTAATGGACTCAGGAAGCCGTGCCGCTTCCGGGGTCTCGTGTTCAAAGCATACTCCACCCGGGCAATCGCTGCATCCGATACGTCCCTAAAGTCGGTGCCCTTGGGGAAATACTGCCGCAACAGGCCGTTCGCATTTTCATTGCTGCCACGCTCGCATGAACAATACGGATGAGCGAAGAAGCAGTTGATGCCGAGCGCTTCTTCTATCTCCTCCCATCGCTGATTCTCGCTTCCGTTGTCGGTGGTCAGCGTGTGCACCGGAAGGCCGGCAAGCCGTCCGATCACGGCAGTGCTTGTCGCCCCACTCGTCTTGTCGGCAACCCTGGTGACGAGGAAGAGTCCACTCTTCCTCTCAAGCAAGGTGTTCACCCCTGGCGCATGGTCACCTGATTCGACCGTGTCGCCCTCCCAGTCGCCGATGCGCGACCGGGTGTCGACGATCGTCGGACGAGTCTCGATGGATGGCCCTTTTGGCTTGAAAATACGCTGTCCCTTGCGAGAACCATGAGGCTGCCGCTTCTTCTGCTTGCGGCGCAGGTACGGACGCAGGTCTTCTTTCCCCGGCTTCACCCAGCCATTGCCGCCCCGGTGCACTTGCGCGTATATGAATTGATATATCGCCTCATGTGAGATGGTGCCAATCGCTTCGAGCTTCATGCGTCCGGCAATCTGTTCGGGAGACCAGTTTTGTTTGAGGTGGTCGATGACATACTGACGAATCGTTTCATTCCTCAATCGCTCCGTACGGCCCCGACTCTTTCGTTTTTCCTGGGCCCGTTCTTCGGCGAGTCGTGGCGTATATTGCCGTCGATATGCAGGACGATTCTTGTTGATTTCTCGGACGATTGACGAGTGCGAGCGTCCGAGACGCTTCGCAATCGACCGCACTGATTCCTTTCTCCACAATCCTTGCTGTATTTCCTCACGCTCTTCCACGCTCAACTGCTTGTGTGCCATATCCCGCTATTTTAGCGGAGTGGTGCAATTACTTGTTGAACTCAAGGATGCCTTGACGACACATCCTTACTCATTTAGGAAGTGAGTACTCGAAATCATAGAAATGCTCTCCCTCAACGATGTTGATAGTCATTGTGCCTTCAAGCCCCACCAACTCTCCTGCCCCACACCCTGGCACGGCGGTTATTGTCAGTTGCTGAGAGGTTTTGGTCCGCGTTCCGTTGTGCATGAGGACGAAGGATCCGCTGCGGCCGTGCAAGGTCCCGTTTACGCGCTCGATTGCGACGTACGCGCCGGAGCCATCGTCAGAGGTTGCCGAAAGCATGTCTACGGTACTCGCTGCTTCCAAATCGCCCCGGAACTTCTTTTCGACAGAGTATTTTCCGAAGATGATGCCCCCGACCTTATCCTCTCCCTCGGGTGTCAGCTTTACCTCAAACGTCCCTTGTGCGGTTAATTGATGATTTTTCATAAATTTAATTTACCGGTTTGTATCAATCTTGACGGCCCATTCACCTACTCCATCAATTGAGCGCCCCAAGAAGCGTATGGAACATCTTTGAGGAACTGCGAGAACTCGAAGCGATGGCCCTCGATATCTTCAGCCGTGTACTGACGCAAACCCCACGGTTTGTCTTCCGGTTCTGCAAGAATACGAGCGGCGGCGGCGAGAGCTTGCTTGTAGTGCTCATTCACATCCTCCACAAATACGATGATCGTTCCCGACACTCCTCCGAGTTGCCTGGGGCTTTTGTAGTCGTTTCCTGCGCGCGATAACTCAATGAATGCGTCTTTGATACGCATTTCTGCGTGTAGCACGACGCAATCTTTGTTGGTCCAGCGCAGGTGTTCCTTAAATCCAAAAGCTGTGGAAAGCCAGGCGATAGCCCCGCCCACGTCTTCGTACCGCAGAGAAGGCATGACGCCGGGGAATCCGCGCGCAGGGTCGTATGAAATGAAACGAGGGTCCATATTTTTGTTCTCTGTGCCCATACCGGGGTAGTATATCATCCGTGCAGCGAGGCCCACCCGGACACGTGGTAGGCTCCTGTGAGCGGCGGTCATAACCAAAGGTCCCACTCGATACAGCGCTCGCGGGTAGAAACTTCTTTAGCTATATCTACGACTTCTTTCTGCCACGCCTCATGGTCCATAAGTCGGCTGGTATCGCAAAGCCAACCTTCGCCTTTGCGGCCGAATCATCCCCCCCGAGCAGTTTGTCGCGCTGCACCTCAGACTCCTCCCAGAGTCTATTTATCCTCTCCGGTGCCCACGCGACGTTAATGGATGCAAGATGAACTCGTTTTGGTCTTGGCGGTCCGGATGGGTGTTGTTTAGGCCGCACTGCTTTTGTTCGTATTTCAAGGACAGTAAATGGGGCACGCCGCGTAATCGGGAGAAACGAGAATGGACCAAAGCCCAGGACCTCTGCTATCACCCCGTCTTCTACCTGTACCGAGACGCTAATGTACACCCTTGCTGGACATCAGAGGGATTGGTGCGAGCCACAACAGTCCATCCGACCAAACCATGCAACGAGTGGCAAAGCTCCACGAGTGAATCAGGTGTAGCAATTTCAGGGAATATAACTGTTAAAGCCTGTACGCCCGTAGCATCGACAGCTCGTTTCGTGTCTATCGAGATTTTGGTGAGTTCGCTTGATGATGGAGTAATGCGTTTCCCACTGATCACGCTTGTTCTAATACCGATCTCGCTCGGATGTTTGGCAAAAATCTGGGCAAACCGACATCCTAGTTGGCCCCTTGCCTGCCAATCCCTATAGATCGCCTCAACATGATTAGGTGAGTTCAGGACTGATTCAGCGTCGCTAGCGTGCCCAGCACGAACCAGACAGGAAATGTAATCGTCGCGCGTTGGAAAAGAAACCTTTCTTCCTGCGACACTAACATTCAGGCTTTTGGTTAAACCCTTGAAGATTTTCGATCTCACGTGGTTCCCTGAAATATATTTTCTTTTTCTCCATCGATGGATTCACGTCTCCCCACGGGCGCGAAGGCGAAATACCTAGATCAGGTGCCGAAACGTACCGCATGAGCAACTTGCAAAAGCGGACTTTGAGAGTCTCGTTTTGTGCGTCTGCCGTACATCGTCCGATGAAATTCCGCCGGCTCGTCGGCAAGTGTCTCAAACACGGCCCATGCCCGGTCTCCTATCAATTTCAACGTAGGCTTCCCAGCAAGACCAGGGTAATCCGTAACCGCGCGTTTAACGCCTTTGGCGCGCTTCTTATGAAGGTCCGTTAGCCTTGCTTTAACCGGCTGTTCATCGTGATCGCAAATGGCAGCAAGAAGCATCAATTCTGACGGGTCTCCATAACAACATGCATAAACACTTCGTACAAAACGAATGTCTAGATTGTGCGGTGATGCGGGTAGCTGGGAAACAGGGTGATGATCGATCACGACAAATTGCCGATCTGGTTCCGCCGCAACTCGCGCTGCCAACGCGTGGTATGAACTGATGGGATTTCGAGCATTAAACATAATGTCGACAACGACAACTAGATCGGCGTCTCCCAGTTCGCAGATCCCAAAATGTTGTTCCCAAAATCGATAACTGCCCGTCGCGGTTGGGTCTACTACCACATCGATAATTTCGATTCCTTCCTTATCAAGATTCTCCATTGTTTGTACGGCCGCTAGATGGCCATCGCCATCCGCATGAGCAAATACAATCGCTTTGCGTTGCATAGTGGTTCCCATATGTATTTAAAGTAAAAATGTTATAGTTGCCACCAGTATATGGCCTACGTAACAGACGTCAATCGCCGCCTTGCTTCTCAATGGAGGGCTGGGGCTCAAAGGTGTTGCTGCGAAACATGGGGTTGGCTAACTCATGGTTGATGGATTGTCTTGGCTCGTCCGCCCTTATCCCCACCGTCAATATGCGCGGTCTTAAATTTGTGCAATCGTAACCGTTACCGCTTCGGAATCCAGCCGGGCGGCATCCCGCCAGAGCACGTCTGATCTGGGCAGTTACGTTCATTTAATTCCTTCAGTATGGTCTTGATGTCCTCCACAGCCTGCGTGTTCAGCGCTATACCCAACTGATACTGAATCACGTCTTGTAGCTCCGTCAGTGAGCAATGGTCATTGCCTCGGCTCCGCAATATCTCTAGGCCAGCATCCACACTTTTCTTCAAATCTATCATTTCGAATTCTCGGACCTGTAGATCTAGCTTTCTAGCCAGGACGGAGAAACCGGCGTACTGCGGTCGTTTTTGATCGGTGATCCTCGGCTGCGTCAAAGCAGACACCAGTCAGTAAATCGGCGGGTAGGTCGGATTCACACTACTGCGCACGAAACCAGGATGTCAAGTTGGCGTAAGCCATTCAGAGTATTATGGCTTTTGATGGGCTGTCTATGCCGCACTCCGGATGTGGCAGTCTCCCGCAGGTACCGTGCGACCGCAAGTCTTGCGTGTTAAGACGTCATTTAGCATTGGATGGTCTGAGGGACAATTGTTCCGGTTGGCGTAATAGCCGACACGGCGAAGGGCCCGGGCGTCCGGTGACACGGGAGATTGGAGCGAAACGCGAAGGTAGGCGCCGGTCGTTTTGTGGTGCTAAGGAGGGCGGATTTCACCTACGTCGCCACCTGGGCATGGCAAGTACCCCAAATTTTGTACACTCTCGGGCTAGGATTTCTGCCATTTCTCGCAGTGCTTCTCGTAGAAAGTACGGGGTGGCATTTTGAGACTGCTGTGTATGCGCCTAGTGTTGTAGTAGTGGATGTACCGGCCGATTGCCTCGGTCAGTGCGTCGATAGTTTTGTGCCGTGACGCCTTGCCGAACTCGAGCTTGAAGGTGTTGAAGAACGACTCCTGGTGACCATTTCTCCATGGACTTGCCTTGGGGGAGTGGGAAGGGAGGATCTTTCGTGAGACGAGCCATTCGAGCACGGCATGAGCAGTGTATTCACTGCCCTGGTCGGAGTGGAATATAGATGGAACCTCTCGTTTGCGCACGGCTTCCTCAAGAACGGCAAGAATGAGCGCGGTGGTGTGGTGAAAGCCAAGCTGCCAAGCAAGCACTTCTCTGGTGTAGCGATCCACCACCGTTGCCAGGTAGAGCTTTCGTCCACCCCAGGGAAGCTCCGTGAAGTCCCCCACCCAGATGGCAGAGGGTGCAATGGGGGTGATATGCGCCGTGCGGTTGGGTACTCCTGAGACGGAGCGCTTCCGTCCATATTTCGAGGGCTTTCTGCGCACCTTAGGTTCAATGCCGTAAAGATGCATGACGCGTAGGATGCGTTTCTTGTTCACCTTCAGGTGCAGTGCGATACGTCGGTGTCCGTAGGCAGGGTGTTCTTCGAGTGCGGCAACGATCAGGTCACGCAGTTCCCGATCTTTCTCCGGAAGCCGTGCGTGATAGTAGAGGGAGGAACGGGAGATACCTAGGATGCGAGCAAGGGCGGCTTTCGTGAGTTCCTGCTCCACAAGCAGGTTACGTGCCAGGAAAGGAGCTCTTCCTCTTCGTCTTCTGGTGGAGAATCATTTCTCCGATGATTGCCTTCAATTCCTGGTTCTCCTGACGAAGGCGCTGCACCTCCGTGCTTGAGGTGTGTCCGTTCTTTGATTGCTTCCGAAGCCACTTCTTGATCGTATACTCGGCAATAAGGAAGGTCTTTGCTGCGTCCGGGATGCTCATTCCCTCATCCTTGATCGCAGAGATGATCTTCGCCCGCTGCTCGGGTGTAATGTACTGGGCCATATGTCTGTTGGTTAGGCGGGCTCTAATGCTGGCCCGCTAGTGTACAGAATAATGGGTACACTCCAATTGGCTACGTCACGCCCGCTCAGCGCCACGCGGGAGAAGACCACGCTATTCTCCAGGCCCGTCATGCGCTCTACCGCCAGGCACGGGAGTGCAATCCG
>NCBJ01000001.1 GCA_002255585.1 Parcubacteria group bacterium 21-54-25
CGAGCGCGTCGCCGCATCCAATAACGTGCCCGCCGATTCCCCAGATGTCTCCCGGTTGGATAACGCGGGTCATACGAGGGTGGCTTTGCTGTTGGTAAATGCCTCCCACCTATCGAGGCAGACGGTGGCGAAAATTGGATCTTGCTCGACGCCACGCCATTTGCGGTTCAACTGCTCGCACGCGATCAGGTCGCTTCCGCTCCCCGCGAAGCCGGAAAACACGATATGACCCGGAGCGCTGCATCGCTTGATCGGACGCTCGTTCAGGGTCACTGGCTTTTGCGTCGGATGCTCGTATGATTGCGCGTTGTCCCGTTTCTCGATCCAGAGATCAATCATGTCGAGTATCTCGTCGTGCACCTGATTGCCACTCCCGATCTCTTTGTTCAGAATCTCGTTCGTGTTCGTGAGGCCGCGGTTGAGATAGGGCTTGCCCCGTGTGCCGTACACGCACGGCTCGTATGCCTTGTTGAAGGCCACCTGCGGGGTCATGTTGAAGTTGTTCTTGATCCAGAGGCAGACACGCTTGTTGTCGATGCCGTTCTGCCGATAGAGCGTCTGGAGGAGCCAGAGATATCGTTCATCGGCCCAGTAGAAGAGGTGGGCGCTGGGCTTGGCGACAGCAAGAGATGTCTTTATGCTCGCGTCGATGAACGCCGCATACACAGCATCCTTTTTCGAATCCTTCGCGCCGGTATAGGAGCCCTCGTATTTGCCGGAGGTGCTGATGCCTTTCGAATAATCAAGCCCGATATTGTACGGGGGATCCATGTATACGATGTCGGCGAGATCAGCGCCCATCAACCTCTTCACCTGCTCCGTGTCCGTCGAGTCGGCCACGAGAAGGCGATGCTCGCCGAGCTGCCATATCTCATCTGGCTTCACGCGAGCGACCTTCGTTTCTTTGAGCGCCTTCTCGACGTCGAAATCGTCATCGATCACATCGACATCGTCGAAGAGCGCCTGGAGTTCCTCGTCGCCGAAGCCGACATCGAGGAGCAGATCCATATCCATCGCTTTGAGGAGTTCGTCATCCCAGCTACCAGTATTTTGGTTGCTGCGTAGCAGATACTCCTCGCGCTCCTTCGTGGTCAACGCGCGATTCGGTACGCGCACGTCTATCTCTTCCTCTCCGCGCCCGACTAGTTGCATCGCCTTGAGGCGCTGATGCCCGGCAAGGATCGTGTTGTCCGTATCGATTGCCGGTAGGTACCTATGTGCCTGTATTATATAGGCAAGCAGAATCTCTGCAAGGGATCTGTGGATATCAAGGTAGCCACCCCCATTCGACCTGTCGATCAAGGTCCTGCTTACAGCCCGGGCATTTTGCGCTGATTGAGAGACTTCCGTATTTAAGCTCGATAATAAAAGGTGCTGTGTTTAACATACGCCCGCTTAGAGTGTTACCGTGAACGAACTTACATATGACCGAGTCGCAGTTAGGACACCTCCACTCAGCATTTTTTATGTTATCCGGAGCTTCTTTCTTTTCTCTGACGCACTCATCGCAAATCGAAGGCTGTGATTCGAAGCCGTGACGATTCGAGTCCACGTGAAGCTGAACTGGTCGCGTGCGACAGACCTTGCAAAAAGCCAATCCGATTCCTGATAAAGCTCTCCCGAATTCGCGTTCTTTTTCCTGAGACTTCTTCGCATGGTCCATAAGCTTTTTGCTTTCTTGCTGAAGCAGTGCCATTGCCTCATTACGAGGAAGACCCGCGTGTTTCGGCCAAAAGTGATGCCCTATATTTTTATGCGCTTCCCATGCGTCCAATGTAATCGCGTTTAACTGGCTGTGTACGCCCCGGTACACCGTCAATAACGAACGCTGGATTTCATCCAGTCGATGGTCAATTATCGATTCGATAATTGACCAATCTTCTTCGTCGCGACTTTGTTTGCGCCATTGATCGAAGAGCTGTTTGGATACATCGTCTAGCTGATCGTACCGTATGCCCCCGTCTTTTCTGACGCGATAACTGCCGCCGTAACTTCGATCACCGTATCGCTTCTCGTACTCGTCAAGTTCCGCCGTAATTGTGGTTAGTGCCTCCTGAATTTGCGGCGTGACATATTTCCCGTTCCCCCTAACGCCCACCCAGTTCTTAAACCCGACAATGCTGTGGCGCATCGCTTGCACATCGGTTCCATGTAGATATTCAACGCGTGGCGTGAGATAGCCACTGATAAGCTCTCCTTGTGTGAATTCGAGAAATGGCTTCGGTGTCTCGCCGGTCACCCGTTCCCACACGTCGGTGATGAGATCGTAAAGCCGGTAGAGACGCTGTGCGACGTGCGCGTCTCCCTTTAAGAGACTCTTCCGCTGACCCGGATGCCGTTTGACGTAGTAGTACCAGAGCTCGAGCGGATCGATGACTGCGGCGGCGCGTCCGACGTTCGCCCGCAAGATTTCGAGCTTTTTCGCGTCCAGCCCGTATTTCTTGAGCTCCTCTGGGAGAGAGGGTATTTTCGATAGGTCATGGTCAAACACTGGTGCCCTGGCGAAAATATCGATGTCCTCGTCCGTGACCGCGTACCGATCCTTTAGTGGTGTCGTATGGATAAAACGAAGGAAGTCATCGAACTGCGACGTAAACGCATAGGGATTGAACAAGAAATCGTCGGTCTTGTTTCTCCCGGGATCGTCTTTCTTTCTTGCGCCAAATGCCATCCCGGATCCCCACGCAACATAGCGCGGTCTTTCTTCCATTGGCTTATCCGGATACCAATCAATGCTGTCCGGCGACCAAAGTACACCATTCTGAACTGCGTTCAATCGTAGCTCGGTAACTATGTAAAATTGGAGGGGGCTGTAGTAATCGACCATGCCGATTTTCTGGCTTCCGTCAGGCTGGCGTGCGAGACCCTCAGCGGAGTATAGCGGCGTCAGGAGACCCTCGTCTATTGCGGCGTGTATGAACTGCGAGTCGAGATATCTTTTGCTGGTTGAATACTTGTTCGCATTATCGTCATCGCAGTAACCGATGAAAGAAAACTCGGGCAATAATTGCTCTTTTATCAGTAAGTCGGTGTTTCGTTTCCTGATCGCCATGTAGTTAGAGTCTTGTTGTAAATGTATTTATCGATTTCCTTTTGCTCGATTGTGAGTCTTACACAACATCTGGCAATTCTTTGCCGATGTCTTACCGCCCTTGCTCCACGCCGCCACATGGTCGGCGTCCATTTCGTCCAGTTTCCATATCCTGTCCTTGTTGGCATCATGCCCAACGGCGCATAGCGGGCAGTTTGCAGTGTGTTTCTTTTCTGCCGCAGCCGTCTGTGTCGCGTAAGTCGCTTTCTTGGTCGCGTCGTCAAACACGCGCACTTCTAGCAGTTTAGTATCGGTAGAGCCGCCGAGGATATACTCAAAAATACCTTTGCGATTTTTGATGTACGGATCGGCATAGAGCTTGTGGCGCTCGGCTGATACCTTCTTAGGGTCGTAAGATTTTTTGTGGTATGTCTCGTACAGTCGGCCCCACTCCAGTCCACGCATCTCGCTTTCCACATCGGTAAAGACGCTGGAAACCCAGTCAATTACGCTGTTGAAATAGGTTTTTAATTCTTTAATATTCTCGTCTTTGCGGTGCTTGCTCATGTATTCGCGAATATTGCCTCTGCTCACCCAATCTAGTGCGGCATGCAAAAAATCTTGGCGATTAACACTCCCTTTTGTATATGTATTCCATTTCTGAATGTTGGAGTTTTGATTATTACTGAACTCTTCTTTCGCAAGCGTTACAAACGGGCCATAATACACGGCATTGCTTTTCTCTTGATCATTGAGTGGAATACCTACAATGTTGATAGTTTCAAACCAATTCATGATGTCGGTTTCCTCGCCTTCACATTCATAAATTGTTAGCTTCGTGTTCTCAATTTTTGCTCGTTTTTCTCGTGCCAAGCCGCTAAAATTCTGGGGCATACCATTTTCGTCTTGGATGGCAAACTTACCGGCAATAAATCGCCCAATGCTAGTGATGCGTTGCTGTCCGTCCAAAACTTCAAACTTGCCCTTACCCACTTTATTAAAATAGATCAAGCCTATTGGATATTCTTTTAGTATCGATTCAATCACTGCCGCTTCTTTTCCTGCTTCGGCATAGATAAAATTACGCTGGTACGGCGGCTGAATGATGAGCTTGCCGGACAACCCGAACAACCCCTTGCCCTCGAGTTCGTTATAGACAAACCCCTCGCAAATTTCCTTGATTGTGATGTTAGTTTTTAAAGTTGTCTTCATTTTATTGGTTTTTTATGTTTGATAAGTACTCTTTGATAGACCTTCTCCAATAAACCATCCCGAGCAACCACTCCGCTTGCGTTCAAGTCATAAGTTCCTTTTTTCCCGAATTTGTCTAAATACGCCTGTTTACATTCTGCGGTTGTGTACACTTTTGTCTTTAGTTTATACAAATCCCCATTCTCACACATCCCAACAATCTTAAACTGCTCAGGGCTATATTTATCAAGAATACTCACCGGCACCCCCATTATGCCGCTGTAATCGCTCGGCATATTCTTTACCAATGACACCTCTATTGCATCATAATTATCATACTTCTCAAACGGCTTTTTCGTTACGAACTTAATCACCTCCGACTTGGTCATGAGTGGTAGTGGTTGGTGACGGCGCCCATGATCAAGGTTGGTGAACCAGCGAACACCTTGCACTCGAGTGACATACACCTTTTCCCCACTTTCGTTGGTTTTTATTTCACGGACTTGCTCCAAATTTGCAATCTTTTCAGGTATTTCAAAAAACATGGCGCCAGCATTGACTTTGTAATTATTACCTAACCATACTTTATTCTGTTTAAGCAATGGAAATACTTCCTTGTAGGTAATTGCGTTCAAATTACCGATAATCAAGAACTTTTTATCATAACGAACAAGTTGTTTTATATATTGGCGAAACAGACTGAACGGTGGATTAGTTACCACGATGTCGGATTGTTTCAGTAGATTTACAGATTCATCGCTACGAAAGTCGCCGTCGCCATCAAGCGGCGTCCACTCGTTGTGTTTGTTTACCTTTAACTGCTTGGCAACATCCTTCATGTTGAATCCGCCATCTCCATCTATGTCATGCACTTCGTTGATAATAAATTTGTTGGCGGTTATTTTAGGACGGCCTTTTAATTTCGTGAGGGTCTTGTCATCGCCAAACAATTTAAGTTGTGTGTTGGCAACGGGCGAGGGCTTATAGCTGGTGGTGATAAGCTGTTTCAATCCGAGCTTATTGAAATTGAGCACAAAATATCGAAAGAAATTACTCTCGAATGGATCGTCGCAGTTGCAATAAATCACCTTGTCGCGAAAGACATCGGGGTTATATTCCAGATACGCTTCAATCTCTTTCTGAATATCGCTGTACTGGGTATAAAACTCGTCGTTCTTTACTTTTTTTGCATTACCGAGGTTGATGTTTGCCATAGTTATTTCGTGCTGGTCTTTTTCAGAAACCGCTCAAGCTCGGATTTCTCGATGCGGAAGTCTTTGCCAATCTTATGCGCCTGAAGTCTGCCTGCCTTGATGTACCGATAGATGGTCATGATATTGACCTTCAGTATCTCGGCCACCTCCTTGGCCGTGTAGAATTCCGACTAAGCCAGCCGTATAGTTCTATTCTGGCGCAATGTTCGCTTTCGCCGCGCTCATGGTCTTCGTTTCTTTCAAGCCGAGAATGGCGACAGACAGGGCGTAGGCGAGAGCTGCCGCCGCGATTGCGATGACGAACGAAGCGAGGATATCAATCGGGTGATGCACGGCAGCTAACACACGTGCGACTCCGACGAGAATGGCGAGCGCCCATAGCAATGCCCCGATCCGTCGATTGAATACCGTGACGATTGCCGCAAGCGTTCCCATGAGAAGCGCATGGTCGGACGGGAATCCGTTATCGGCCGCATGGGAGATGAGCGGGACGACGTGAAGGACGACAAACGGGCGAGGGTCGTAGTAGAGGAAGCCGGCAATGAGACTGGAGAGGTAGCTGAGCGGGAGCGCGAAAGCGGAGAGGAGGAAGAATCGCCACCGCGCGGCACCGCGTATATAGAAAAAGTAACCGACAAAGATTGCGACGGCTACGAGATATGCATACGAAGCGGTTAAGACGATTATGTTGTCCATGATCTATGACTCATCAGTATACATCGTGGGATTGCCCTCCTATTCCCCGGCGTTCTAATGAATTTGGCAATGACACTTGTCCAGAACGAGTACATCGAAGACCCGCACGACTTCCTCGCTACGCATCTCCAGCACGCGCTGCCTGCGTTCCTCGCGCAGTCCGGCTGGTTCGTCGCCCTCTATCTCGTGAGCCATGGCCTCATCAAGATAGTCCTGGTCGCCGGACTCCTCCGCGACAAGCTTTGGGCGTATCCGTCCGCCATCATCGTGTTCGGATTGTTCATCGTATATCAGCTCTATCGCTACGTCTTCACGCACTCCATCTTCCTCCTCGTGCTCACCGTGCTCGATCTTGTCGTCATTTGGCTCACTTGGCACGAATACCGCTATTTCAAGAAGTACCGCGTGTTCGCGCAGTGACACGAGCTACCGCAGATCTTTCTTCTTGGACTCGAACTCCGCCTTTTCGATTTCGCCCTTGGCGTAGCGTTCCTTGAGAATATCGAGGCTCCCGTGACCATGACGACGATGCATAAGCCAGCGAACCAAAAATACGACACCGACGGCAACGAGAATCCACCATCCTATTTCGAGCAACCAACCAAAAGGGCTGTATCCGAAGCCATAGGAGATGCCGCCCCCGGGATATCCGTACCCCATCATCCCCCAACCACCCATCATGGAAGGAAAGAAATTTTCTCCACCTTGCGGGTAAGCCGCAGAAGGATTGCAGCCGGAGAGGCGCTCTCCCATCGCGATGTGCATCTGCTCGTCGCCTTGCGCGCCGAGCGCATAGGTCATCTGTTGATCCGCGGCCTCATGCGCGCTCCCCATCATCGCGCCCATGAAATAGTCGCCGAGGGAGGCAAAGTCGCTGTTGGTGAGTTGGTTGCAGGAAATCTGTTTCGCCGACAGCTGATTCCAAAGCGTTTGTCCGGCAACGTCGGAGCTGGAAGTGGCCGCACTTGAACTCGCGGCACTCTCGTACCCATATCCACCCATCATGCCACCGTATCCGTTGTATCCATACCCGTACATCATCTGTGCGTGCGCGATGCCGGTGAATGGCACTATCGCGAAGAGCGCGATGGCGAAACTGAGAAGCGTTGTTTTCATACAAAAAAGTGATTGTGTTAATAATGCGCCCATTGACCGAGGACACCCCCTAGGGGTATTCTAGGCTCATGAACAAAAACGTCAAGAGCAAGGTGGTGCGCAGACTGAAAACCATCGAGGGCCAGGTACGAGGGCTTCAGAAGCTCGTCGAGAACGATACATACTGCATAGACATCATCACGCAAACCTCGGCCGTACGCTCCGCGCTCTCGGCGGTCGAAGACGCCATGCTTGAGAATCACCTTTCCACGCATGTGGTCGAACAGATGAAGGGCGGTTCGCAGGCGAAAGCGATTCGGGAAATTTTATCCGTGTATAAGGTGTCGAAGAAGAAATAACCAACGTACTACATGAACTACAGCATCCAAAAAAGAATTGCGGGCACTTTTGCAGAAGCGGTGGAGAAGACTAAGGCGGCACTCGCGACTGAAGGGTTCGGCGTGCTCACGGAGATAGACGTGGCGGCGACAATGAAGAAAAAGCTGGATGTCGAGTTCGACAACTACCTTATACTTGGCGCATGCAATCCAACACTCGCGCACCAGGCGCTCCAGGCGGAGAAAGAAATCGGCCTCTTCCTGCCTTGCAATGTCATCGTGTACGAAAACGAGGGCGGCGTGGTCGTGTCCGCGATACGGCCGACTGCGGCAATGAGTATGGTACACAACGAACGGTTAGGCGGAATCGCCCGAGAAGCGGAAAAGAGATTACGCGCCGCAGTAGATAGCATATGAGCGACGTACCGCGTATAACCTGTCACAACCATCATCAGAACGAGCACGGTGCGCATACACACTCAGGAGGTCACGGCATGGGACACGGTTCGGCGCAGAGTTATTTGCGCCGCTTCTGGATCGTCACGGCGCTTCTCATTCCGCTCGCGCTCACCAATCCGCCCGTCGCGGCATTCCTGCACATTCCACCACTCGCGCTCGGGCCGTGGATACAATTCGGTCTTGCGACAATCATCTTCGGCTTCGCGCTCGTGTTTTTCCAACATGCGTGGCACGAGATAAAGGCCCGCGCGTTCGGCATGATGACACTCGTCTCGCTCGCGGTTGGTGCGGGCTACGCGTTCTCCGTCGTGGCGACCTTCGTCCCCTCGCTCGGCGTGCAGTTTTATCTTGAAATCTCCACGCTGGTCTGGGTGCTCCTCTTCGGTCACTATCTTGAAGCGAAGTCGAGCTCGGCCGCCGGTGACGCGCTCGCGGAAGTGGCTAGGCTCTTGCCGAAGCAGGCACACAAGCTCGTGAATGGCACCCCGACGGAAGTAGACATAGCCGAACTCAAAGAGGGCGACACTGTGCTCGTGAAGCCGGGGGAGAAAATCCCGGCAGACGGTGAGGTCGTCGATGGACTCTCGAACGTGGACGAATCGCTCGTTTCCGGCGAATCGAGACCGATCGAAAAACAGAAGGGCGGCAACGTCGTGGCAGGTTCCATCGCGCTCGACGGCGCACTCACCGTGCGTCTCTCGCGTGTCGGCGAGCACTCTACTATCGGTCAGATTCAGTCGCTCATAGCCTCGGCGCAAATGACTAAGCCGCGTCAGGCGCGCATCGCCGACACCGCCTCGGCTGTCCTCACCTTCGCCGCGCTCGGTGTCGCGCTTCTCACGCTCTTGGTATGGACCCTTGTAATTGGCCAACCGTTCGCCTTTGCAGTCACGCTCGCCATCACCGTGCTCGTTATCGCCTGTCCGCACGCGCTCGGACTCGCCATTCCGACCGTCACGACCATTGCCACCTCGCTCTCGGTGAAGAATGGTGTCTTCATAAAAAATCTTGCAAAGATAGAGACGATACGAAAGGCGGATTATGTGGTCTTCGATAAAACCGGCACGCTCACCAAAGGCACGTTTGGCGTCACGGGCATCGAATCATTCGGCGACGTCTCAAAAGACGACGTGCTTCGTATCGCCGCCTCGCTTGAACAGAATTCATCGCATGTGATCGGAGCGTCCATTGTCGCGTATGCAAAGAAGCGAGACCTATCGCTCGCGCCAGTGAGCGACTTCGAGAATCTAGCAGGCAAGGGCATCCGAGCAACTGTGGACGGCACTCGCTACGCAGTTGGCAACCGAGCGCTCGTAGAGGAGTCACACGTTCCGCTCGACGAAGCTACGTCCGCGTTCGAGCGGTTCTCCAAAGACGGTGCGACAACAGTGTTCGTTTCCGACACAAAGCGCGTCCTTGGTCTTATCGCGCTTGCGGACGAAGTGAAGCCGGAGTCAAAGGAGACGGTGCGGAAGCTCCACAACCTCGGCCTCAAGGTCGCTATGCTCACGGGCGACAACGAGCAGGTTGCAGCCGCCGTTGCCCGCGAACTCGCCATAGACACTCACTTCGCACAGGTGCTTCCCGAGGACAAGTACGCCCGTATCAAAGAGCTCCAGAAGAAAGGAAATGTCGTACTGATGGTGGGCGACGGCGTGAATGACGCCCCCGCTCTTACCCAGGCCGACGTGGGTATCGCCATCGGCGCGGGCACGGACGTGGCGGTCGAAGCGGGAGACGTGGTGCTCACGCGAAGCAACCCGGGCGACATCGTGCGGCTCATCATCCTCGCCCGAGCCGTATACGCGAAGATGCTTCAGAATCTCTGGTGGGCCCTTGGCTACAATATTCTTGCCATCCCAGCAGCCGCGGGCGTTTTCGCCGCATGGGGATTCTTTCTGCGGCCCGAAATCGGTGCGCTCCTCATGAGCGCATCTACGGTCGTTGTTGTTATGAACGCGATGAGTCTTCGTCGTCTTAATCTGGAGCGCGCGTAAGTTATACTGAAAATACATGCGTTCTCTCGAGGATAAGTCGTTCGCCGTTCTCCGCATCGTGTTCGGTCACCATGGGGGCGCAGGGGCAGTCCGCGCTTGTACAGGCGTGGATACATCTTTGGGTGTATGGCGTCTCCGTCGATCCGCATCTCTTCGGCATCATCGTCGCGCTCGCGGAAACCACCATCGCCATCGGTCTTATATTCGGTCTCTTCACGAAAGTCGCCATGGCTGGCGGCATCGCGATGACGCTCGTCATCTGGAGTACCGCCGAAGGATTCGGCGGCCCCTATGTCGCCGGTTCTACCGATATCGGTGCGGCGATTATCTACGTCATTGTCTTCATCGCGCTCTGGCTCGGCAAGAGCTGGCGCGAGTACAGCCTCGATGCGCGTCTCAAGAACGTGGTGCCGTTTCTGTTTTAGTGGTGGTAACATTCGCCGCAGTTAAAAACCCGCCGCGCGCAAAGCGCGGCGGGTTTTTAAATCGCAACTAGTAGCCGGGGGCGAAGGAATACGCGCTCGGCACGGTCGGCGTGCTCGAGGCCGCGCCGTAGACGACCGCGATCTCCTCGTGCCGAAGAATTGCCCGAGTGTGAAGTCGCGCACAGTGTTCGATTCGACATGGATGATGCCGCTCGTGTCATGTGTGTGGACGGGGGCGATAAATCCGTACGCTTCGGCATCTCCGATATCCGCTGGCACGGTCACTGGTGCACCATTTATGCTGAGGTCGAGATGCTGATGGATGTGGAGCACCGAACCTTCGGAAGAGAGCGCCGGAAGCCCGACGTCTGTGAGGCGCACCCGTAAGTTTTGCATCTCAGGAATCCACGGCGCGTCTCCGATTTCTATGCCGGGAAGATTATTCGGATCGGTGATAAGCGCGGCCGGCTTCCCGGGAAACAGGTGGTTCCAGGAGAGAAGGATGCCAATAGCGATGACGAAGCCGCCAACGATAAGCGTTGTTTTCATAGCAGTCTCGAGGAGTTATTTGTTCTTGAGCGCTATTTCTATGGCGCTTTGAAGCTGCGAATAAGGAACCGCCCCGACGATAAGCCTCCGTTCGTTTTCACGAGTGCGAGCACTTTATCGGTATCAACCGCACCAAGGACGCCAATGGTAATCGAGCGGATTTTGTCGGGGGTTGCCCAGCCGGTGTTCTCGGTGCCCTGATTGTCATACACGGCTTTATGCCACTCGTAGAACTTGTCGGGCGCGACGTCCCACACGGCGCGTGCAGTCTGCCCGAGCGTCTGCGAATCAGCACCGAGGAACTGGTAGTCCTTGAAGACGATCTTCACTTTGCCGGTGTCTACATAATCGCTCACGATCTGCGGCATCGCCGTCTCCTCGTTCTGCTTGCAGAAGGGGCACTGATAATCGAACCAGTAGGCGACGGTGACTGGTGCGTTCGGGTTGCCGACGAAAGGATCGCCCGCCGTTTTTACTTTGCTGATGTCCGCTGTTTGCGCCGGAGGTTGCTGATTCGGCGTACCGGCAGCTGTCTGTTGGTTCGGATGCCCGTTGCTCGCTAAGGGAGTAATAGCCGCCGAGCGGCGCTACCAAAGCGGAAAGCTAGAATGCCCTCGAATGAAGGACGCCGTTTGAAAATGCCTCTTGTAGCGTGTGTCGTGGGATGTACCGATGTGCTCTTGCTGGCGGCTCGAGCAGCGGTTCAATAAAATTACCGATGCTACTCCATAGAGTCGGTGTGATAAGCGCGACCATCGCAAGAGCGAGAAGAAACAGGACGAAGGATGCGAATACGCCGCTGAAAGGAATCGTCGCGAGCATGTTTTACAACGTGAATGCATGGTCGAGCGGGCTCATATGGCAGACCGTAGGGACGCCCATGAGCGGGCAGCCGGACATGTGCCCATTAGCATTCATCATGCTCGCGCCAATGGTGATGCCGAAAGTTCCAACGAAGAGTAGGGCGGCAATTCCGTTGAGGAGGATGAATTTCCTTGGGGACATTGCACAATAGTATATCAGGCTTGCAGTCCTTGGCGACGACATCGTCCCAATCGCCGACTCGCCGCTCCGTGCGCAGTTCGTTGCAGAGGAAGAGACGAAGGCTAAGGCGGAAGGCCTGCCCATTATCAAGAAGAGCCTGTAGCCATTCGCATCGGCTCTATATATTCTAAGCTTTTAACTCCTTTGTTCAGACCTTCTCTGTTTCCTGAAATTATAGGCATTTATAGGCATTTGGTGCGGTACCGCAGGACCCCTTCTGAGACACCAGTTTCAAGCTCCGAATCACTCAGATACCCTTGAACTGCTTGCTGGAATCGCGAAAACGAGACACGTCTATATTATGCGGTGGGGTGTCTCATTTGTCTCATTTCGCCCATGACCGTGGGGCCTCGGGCGGTACGCTATATAGGTCGCCAAAACGCCTTGCAATTGCCTCACTGGGTGTCCTGCGGTACCGTTAGGGGGCACAGCAGTCAGCAGCCCGTATTTAGACCGTTAGGCCCTAAATACAAGGCCATTTAGGTTCGATACCTTGAGGGGTGTTTGCCACAGAAAGGGGTCCAGTCCAAATGGCTTCGTTTCTATGCCGGTTTTGTGTCATACTTTCACCATGAGCCTCGAAAGCTTCGCTGCCGTTAACCCCTCAAAACCTAATGGTTTTGAAAACAAAGGACAAGATGAGATTCTTGGTGGCTTCTCTGAAGCGGAGCGGGCTGACATCTTGCATAAGCAAAAAGTTCTTTCCTCACTCGGATACTTCATCGGCAAGGATTTTGATATGCCGATTTTGCTCAATAAGCCGGGAGCTGGCTGGCACTGGAATTTCAAGGAGAATCACATCAAGATTGACCCGAAAGATCTCCTTGAGAAATCGCTCGACTATCTCCGTTTCGTCATTTCGCACGAGGGCGGACATCGACGCATCAGCCGCACCGATTTCATTCCCGAAGAGGTATGGCAGCAACCCGGTTTCTCGTTCATGATGAACGCCGTCGAAGATCCGCGTGACAACAACTTCGTCGCCGAAGCGTACCCGAAATTCCGCGAGCAGATGAATGTCGCGTACACACTCGACACGCAATTTGAAGAAGAAGCGAAGAGTGCAGCAAAGACGAAACTCGGCACGGTACCTCGATTCCTTCAGGCCGGACACGAATACATAAAGCAATGGTTCAATGAGGCGAATGGCAAGCCGTTTGTGATTGACGAATCCTTGCCAGAGGATGTGCGCGCGGCGGTCGAGAAAACGCTCACCGCAGCGCAAGAATCGTGGTGGCGATACCCCTCGAAGGACGAGGCTGATAAGAGCGAGAAGCTGATCTCGCAGTACGCGGAGGCTTCATACCGCATAAACCTCGAAAAGATATGGCCAGAATTTAAGAAGCTTGTTGATGAAGACGTGAAAGACCAGCAGACAAAGAAAGCGCTCGATGACATGCAGAAATCGCAGGAGCCGCAGGAACCCGGCGAAGGAGAAGTCGGAGAGAAGGGCGAACCCCAACAAGGAAACGGCATACCGCAAGAACTCAAAGACAAGCTCACTCCAGAGGAGGCACAGGAACTCGGCGAGAAAATGGAGGCGGCACAAGGCGAAGGTGGCGAGCCCAGCACCATCGATCCGGCGTCACTTTCGCCGGAACTCAAAAAGAAAATCGAAGAATATGTTGAATCTTTGCCACAAGACGTGAAAGACGAGCTTGAACACCGAGCGAAAGAAGCGATACGTGAACTTGAAGAGGAGATAAACAAGGCAATTCGAGCGAAGATCGCTGAAGACAAGGAAGGAAGGCCCGAGTCTCCAGAGCAAACAACGCCAGCAGAAACTCCAAGCAAGCCTTCCGAGCATCCAGCAGATGAACCTGACGTTAGTGGGGTGCGCGATACCCTCGAGTCGCTTCTCGCACCGAGCCCTGAAGCATACGACACCGTCATGCGTGAAGTGTTACCACTCATCAATCGGCTCGAAAATGATCTGAGGGAGATTTTCGTCGCACGACAAGCACGGGCGTGGGATTCGGGTCATAAGTTTGGGAAGAAGATAGACTTGAAACGTCGTATTCAAGAAAAAGCGAAAGACGTCTCCGCCTTCGAGAGTCGTGCGTGGCAGAAGCGCGAAGCGCCATCAGAAAAAGACTACGCCATCACGCTTCTCGTTGATCTCTCCGGCTCCATGCGCGGGACGAAAATCACCGAAACTTTCAAAGCGGTTGTCGTGCTCGCCGAGGTGCTGAATGCGCTCTCTATCAAAACAGAGATTCTCGGTTTCAATGATCGTATTCATGACTTCCAAGATTTCGGCGTCCGACTCACTGACGCATCGCGCCGTGAGATGGGCGCTATGCTTGAAGAAGTCGATTCAAGTCGTGCGCGGTACAACGATGACGGGTGGGCACTCAAAGAAGCATCCGCACGACTCGCACGAGAAAATGCCGAGGAGAAATTCCTCATCGCGTTGTCCGATGGCATTCCTGCAGAATCAGGTGCGCACAGTGGGGCCGAGTTTGATCTGCATAAGGTTGTCAAGGAAATTCTCGAAACGACCGATCAGAAACTCGTCGGACTTGGTATCGGAAGCGGCACTGAACACGTGTCGGGATACTATCCCCACAGTCTTGCGGATGTTCCAGTCAAAGAAATGGCTGAGAAGCTCGCAGATCTCATCCGCGACGTGATTGCAAATTACGAGGATTTCTAGGATAATCTAGGTATGCATACTTTGAGCTCCATCGGTGAATTCTTGTCCCGGTCGCTTTCTCAGAAAGAGGTTTCTCTCGTCATTATCCCATCGGAGGATTCTATGAGCGATGCACTCCAAGCACTTGAATCGAACGGGTTCTCTCCTTTCAAAAAGTTCGGTGATCTCGAACGGGGCGGCAAGCATTACTTCATTGTTGATGCTTCGAATGCAAAGACGGCATACGATCTTGCGCGCGAATACGGCACCGGGCAGATTACACATTTCAATAGCGCGACGGGCACTCCTGCATGGACAACGCCCACCTACAAAGATAGCGCCTTCGTGCTTGTCATCGTGAAGAGTGATCTTGTTTCGGCAGAAAGTGCCGGACTCGACCTGCTCTCTGCAAGCGGTCTCGCATCTCAATTCGCATAATCTATGGCTTCTCACGAGAAATTTCCATCAAGAGCTAAGCCGAAAGAAGAGCTCGTGCCCGTGCACGATACTGAATTATCAGTCGCCTACCTCGGCGTCGAATTGCCGAAAGCGACCGATAGTGAAAATGCGCCCAAGAAAGAGCAGTATGCTGACTACATAAATGATCGCTTCTCGCTAGAACTTCAGAAAAAGATAGCCACCTCGTGGAAGCAGGGCGACCCTATACTTATCGAAAGTGGTACCTCGATTGGTAAAACCACTACGGTGAAGAAGATGTGCGCCGACCTTGGTTGGGAGGTTCACTATGTGAACCTAAACGGAGCGACCGATGTTGAAGATTTCATGGGTCGCTATATTCCGAACCATGAGCGCAAGAGTCCGGACGATCCAGAATACGTATTCTCTGATGGTAAGATCACGTCCGGCCTGCGACAAGAAGAAGGAAAGAAGAAAGTCATCCTGCTTGACGAATACAACTCGGCTGCTCCGAACATCCTCATCCGTCTCCATGAAGTCCTCGATGCGCTTGAGAGAAACAGCGAAGTGGTGCTCGCTGAAGATGCTTCGGAAAAGATTCAAGTGAACAAGGATGCGACGAAGGTCATCGGCCTCATGAATCCTCCCGGCCGCGGATATCTCCAGCGTGAGCCACTTGATCCCGCGCAGATTCGCCGATGGGTGTACGTAAAAGAAGCGAGTGAGTTGCCGGACGAGTCACTCACACACGCGACCCGAGCGCTTTTCCATCTCGAAGATAAAACCGAAAAGGTCGAGGACTCGGTCTATCTCTTTGCTAATGAAGCCGCACTCACCCCAGAGCAGTTTAAAGAGATTCCCGGCATTGAAACCATCCTTACCAAGTATCTCGAGTTCCACAAAGGCGCGAAGGAACTTCTTGCCAGTCGCCGCATCGCCAAAGATCAGCCGCAGCGGTTCCTCTTCGATGACCGAGAAGAACCAAAGCGCGTGCGCGACTTCATCTCTGCTTTCTATCGCGGCGATATTAACGCGACCACTCAAGAAGCCCTCCGTTACTACTATGCCAACAAACTTCTCGAGCCAGAAGACAAGGAAGCGCTTGAGGAGTTGATCCGTACCGTCGAGTACGTGCCACCACAGAATACGAAACGACGAACGCTCGATGACATAGAACAATTCGGACAAGAAGGAGCTCCAGAGACATGGGACAAAGTTGCTGAATTTGAAGACAAACTTGCCGCTAAGATTTCTGACCTAGAAAAGGAGCTTGGTGTTCCGTCCAGCGAAGCTAGAGATGGTCTTGAACTCTCGCTTGCCGATGCAGAGAGGATTCTTGGTAAAGAGTCGGTGCTCGGAGCGAAAGACGTAGAGCAAGTCTTCGGTATCAAGCTGGATCGAGCGCCAGCCATTCCATTTTCACAAGAAGAATTGCAACGCGCCAAGGAACTCGGTCAACAGCTTATCCTCCAAGTCGATACGATGCTACACAAAGCAAGTGGTCTCATGTCTCGCGAGAAGAGCGTGCCGCTCACTCTTGAAAGCCTCAAACAGAAATTCACAAAATCACACGACGATAAGAAAGTCTTCTACGAACAGGATTGGTACAAGGACGAGGACTTCTTCAAGAAAGAGAAGCCACGTGTCGGTTGGCGACTCACCTCTAGAGATCTACTCCCCGAGTCAACTTCAAAGAGCTACCTTGAGCAGACCGATGTGCTCGTTGAACATTTGCAGAAGCAAGTCTTCAAAGGTACAAAACTTCCGAAGCAGTACGAGGACGCCATCGCCGAATTTAAACGCAAGCGAGCAGAAAGCGGCACAGATTCGGAGTGGAAACGTGGCTCACAGATGCTCGCGGATCTTGCAATCACCAAGCTCGCTCGTGAGTTACCAGTCGAAGCAATGTATCGCTTTATACTAAATGATCAGGCTCACAAGGATAAACCCCTCCCTTCAACCTACACCTGGACAGCGAGTCGCACGTCTGGCGGCAGCCTCGTGTTTGTCGGCAACTTCGATGCCGAGGGCACGCGTGTGGACGGGAATGAGCCGAGGTATTCGCACAGCCTTCTCGGTGTCTCGTTCTCCCGCAGTTGATTTTTGAGCTATGAATTATGATCTTTTGAGTCTTCCCCGACCCGTTTAGGGGCGGGGCTCTCGAAAATTTTTTGCTATACTACACCCATGTCCGAAGGCTTCCCTAAAACCGCAACAAAAACGCCCGAACAGCAGCTTATACAGTTGAGGGAGCTTCAGCATTCTCTAGCCGAAGCAAGGGAAACGCAGGATGCCCCGGCCGCAGAAGCGCTTATGAAGGACAATTGGGATCTAGTCTTCTCTCGTGAGACCGAAGGTCTATCTTTCGAAGAAGTCGAACATCTCCTCGGTAAGGACTTTTTCGGTCCTAAGGCAGTTGAGAAGATTTTCGGCGTGAAGCCAGAAACTGTTCCTGATATTCCATTCTCAAAAGAGGAACTGGAACGCGCCAAGGAGCTCGGTCAGCAGCTTATCTTTTACACTGATTTCATGGCGGGGAAGGCCGGGTCAATCGGGCCAGTTACGCTCGAAAATATGAGAACAATTTTCACAAAGTCACATGATGGTGAGAAAGTTTTTGCTAGTCATGGCTCTGATGATTTCTGGTATAAAAACGAGGACTTCTTCAAGAAAGAAAAACCACGCACGGGATGGCGACTCACCTCAAAGGATCTCATTCCAGACTCGACTTCAAAGAACTATATCGAACAGACTGACGTGCTCGTCGGGCATCTTCAAAATACAGTCTTCAAGGGTATGGAGCTCCCGAGGCAGTATGCAGACGCAATCGCAGAATTCAATCGCAAGCGAGCGGAGATTAAGCCTCTCGCGGAGAGCTCAACCGACGCAGAATGGAAGAAAGGTTCACAAATGCTCGCTGGCCTCGCAATTACCAGACTCGTGCGCGAGCTGCCAGTTGAGGTCATGTATCGTCTTGTTCTCAATGATCAGCAGAATAAGGATAAGCAGCTCCCCTCAACCTACACCTGGACAGCGGGTCGCACGTCTGGCGGCCCCCTCGTGCGTGTCGGCGACTTCGCTGCCAAGGGCACGGATGTGTACAGGGCTGGGCCGGGGGATTCGGGCGGCCGTCTCGGTGTCTCGTTCTCCCGCAGTTGATTTTTGGGTATTGACTCATGAGTCTTTGAATCTTTGCCGACCCGTTTAGGGGCGGCACTCGAAAATATTTTGCTATAGTGAGCATACGGCTAATGAAGCGAATGTTTACGGACTTCGCTCGCCGCAAAAACACTGCTTGTCCGCCATTAGTGCAATCGGTTGAAGTGATGGGACAGTGCGCGCATCCTATACCCCGAATCAGCCGGAACCCGAGTCTTCTTGAGAAGCATTCGCGAACTGGCGAAGCCACGGACGATGGCGGGCAAAACGAGTCGCACGTCTGACGGCAACCTCGTGAATGTCGGCAACTTCGATGCCAAGGGCACGAATGTGAACAGGAATGAGCCGAGGAATTCGAACGACAATCTCGGTGTCTCGTTCTCCCGAAGTGTTCCCCGCCTACGAGGCGGGGTTTTTCGTACTCTTAATCCATCCGCCTATCATTTTGCCGATCTCAACGACCTGTTCAGACAAAGATGCGAATCCAGCATCGTTAATGCTCTTCGTTTTGTATGCGAGTCGCAAGTGGGTCGTGAGCATTTTGAGCATGATGTCTGCTTTGTTAAGTATCAAAAGTCGCGATTGTCCCTGCTTGCTTTGGGCGAGGTAGAGTGTCTCGATTAGATCGAGGGTAGTCGTTTCTATTCTCACGCCGAGTGTGTACCGTTCTGGCTTTTTGAACTTCAGTACACGTTTATGTGCAGCAAGATATAATTGACTCGTCTTATGAAAAATAACCGGCTCGGCAAAATCGGGGGGGGGGGGGATTCATGCGAATATCTTTGAGCATATCATCTCGAAAGAAAATCTGTTCGCTGCATGGCGTGAGTTCCAGAAAGGAAAGATGGGTAAAGAGGATGTGCTCGTATTCTCTGAACACTTCGAGAAGCATCTCTTGTCTCTCCATTCTGATTTAGTTAGGGGAAAATACAAGCACGGTCCGTACACACGTTTTCTCATCCAGGATCCGAAGCTGAGACATATTGCCAAGGCAAGCGTGCGAGATCGCGTTTTGCACCACGCCATTTGCCGAGTCATAGCGCCGAGTTTCGACCGAGCGTTCATATTTGATGCGTATTCGAGCCGGAAGACCAAGGGCGTACATCGAGCGATTGAACGTCTCCAATCTCTCGCACAAAAGCTCTCGCGGAACAACACGCAGACTGTGTGGGCGCTCAAGTGCGATGTACGGAAATTCTTTGACAGCGTCGGACATGTTCGCTTGCTTGAGCTGTGTGCACGGCGCATTCGTGATGAAAGGGTTATGGCGTTACTGAAAGATATTCTCGGCAGTTTTGAAACGAAGCAAGGGAAGGGTATCCCGCTCGGCAACCTTACCTCACAGCTTTTCGCCAATATCTATCTCGACCCTCTCGACCAGTACGTGAAGCGAGAACTCCGCGTGAAGAACTATCTCCGGTCTTTATACTGTTATCCCGCGATCGCTCCGAGCTCGGGCGTGTTTTGTCACTCATACGTGATTTTCTTTCACAGGATCTCGGTTTGGATCTGCACCCTACCAAAGTATTTTTTCGAAAATGGCATCAGGGTGTCGACTTTCTTGGATATGTACACTTTCCGTACTACCGAGTCCTGCGTACGAAAACGAAGAAACGGATGTTCCGCAAATTAGAGAAACGACGAGAGGAATTTGAAACTGGGCACATAGAAGACGACAGTGGTTTACGTCAGACCGTCGCATCGTACCTTGGTGTCCTGTCGCATTCTCGGGGCAGAGGACTGGCGAAGCGCATTCGTCGCGATTTCTTGCCGAGCGTTGATGTTGATAAATAACCAGAATCGCCTATTTCAGAGAAATAGGATGATATGCCTTAGTTGAGCCATATAAAGTACTTTTTCAACTTGTTAGGATCCCTCAAATTTTGGCATTTTTTGGCATTTGGCCCTTCACCTTGGTGCGGTACCGTGGGACTCCCTATGAGACACGCATTATATGCTCGAAATCTACCAAATACCCTTGAACTGCTTGATGGAATCGAGAAAACGAGACAATATCGAATATGCCCGACCTGTGTCTCATTTGTCTCATTTGTCTCATTTTGATCCTGACCGTGAGGCCTTGGGCGGTGCTATAGAAGGATCGCCGAAACACCTTGCAATTGCCTCACTTGGTGTCTTGCGGTACCGTGAGGGGGCACAAAATTAAGAAGCCCAGCACACCCGTGCTGGGCTTCTTTTGCGCAAGCCGCAATGTTTCGTCCGCGGTTTCGGCTACTATTTTTCGCGCGCGGTTTTGAGTGCGTTGCCCCACCAGCGCAGCTGTGTGGCGAGGTTTTTGAGCGCACTCGCGTAGGGATCGAGCGCGCCCGTCTTGAAGCTGCCTGACTCATCCATCAGGTTCCAGGGCGCGGGGATATGGAGTGCCACGCGCACGGGCATCATTTGTAGTTCAGTCGCAACGGGACGCAACTGTTCGACCGCGCGTGCGCCACCGACGGAGCCGTAACTTACAAACCCAACCGCTTTATTGTTCCACTCCGCATACACGCTGTCGAGCGCGTTTTTTAAGACGGCTGGCGGTGCGTGGTTGTATTCAGGCGTGATGATGAGGAACGCATCAGCCTCGTCTATCTTTTTCGCCCACGTACGCACGACGTCGTTTGGGTACTTTCCGTCGGCTACTTGCGATGGTGACACCGGCTCATCATAGAAAGGCATTGGGTAATCGCGCAGATCGAGCGCCTCAAATACCATGCCCTCTTCATCTGCCAAAACATTTTGTATCCAAGGGAGCACCTTCTCGCTCGTGCGGCCTTGGCGGGTACTTCCGAGAATGATTTTTATATTCAACATGGTGTTGTGTGGCTATGGCTACTACCTGACTATAGCGCTGTGTGCGTTTTGCAAAACTGTGGACAACTCATTTTATGGGGTGCGGGAATGGTAAAAAAGGCTACGGTATACTATCCACACCATGCTCTATACCCGCAAGGGAGACCACGGCACCACGCGTGATTTTGTGCGCGGCCAGCCCCGCATTTCAAAGGCCTCTGATTTGCCGGAAGCGCTCGGCACGCTTGATGAGCTCAACTCGTTTCTCGGCGTGTGCAAGGCGCGCGGCGCGCGCGAGCCTTTTTTGGTGCCTAATGGTAAACGGAGCATGCGTGCTGTCCGTGTGTTGCAGGACGTCCAGGAAACACTGTTCATTGTGCAGGCGCAGGTTGCTGGTGCACCAAAGAAAGTGGGGAGGGGAAAGGTCGATGCTATCGAGCGACTGACGGACTCAATCGAAAAAACACTTCCACCCATAACCTCTTTCACTATCGCGGGTGCCACAGAGCTCTCTGCGCTGCTCGACGTCGCACGCACGCTTGCGCGCCGCGCCGAGCGCCGGTTGGTCGGCATACACGAGACTGGCCAACGTCCACTCACCAAGCACACGCTCGCCTACGCCAATCGGCTCTCCTCACTTCTTTTCGCGCTTGCGCGGTTGGCTAGTAACCAAAGCGGGGCGCGCGAGCGCGCCCCGCGCTACCGCTAGCTTCCGCGGCGGCAGCCCGCGTGCTATAACAAAGTGCGTCCATGGCGGCTATGGTGTAACGGTTAACACTGGAGCTTGTGGAGCTCTCGATCAGGGTTCGACTCCCTGTAGCCGCCCAAGCGGGTCTTAATATAACCGGAACCGAACCGTGTACTTTTTCTTTACTATTTAAATTAAACAAAGGCCCGCGCCGAAACGCGGGCCTCCTATCAGTGCTACCGTCCAAGTCCAGCATAAACCTCTGCTGAAAGTCGAGCGATGGTCAGCCATCCTGGATTATCCGGCTTGTAAGACACCATCGGGAGATCTTTCGAGAAGATCGCAATGACGTACGGTTGTTTAGTGAACACAATGCCGATGTCGTTACGGAGGCGGTCGTGCGACCCGCCCTTGTTGGCGGTTTCGAGCTTCGCGCCATCGCGTCGGGTATAGGGTAGTAGTCGCTTAATGCCGAGTTGATTTTCGCACTCTTTCATGATTTGTAGCAACAGATCTGAGTGCTCTCGATTCAGATAGCGTGCGCTGTATATCCCCTCAAGCATGACCGCCATCTCTCGAGGGGTTGTAGCGCCAAAATCGAAATCGTCATCCTTGATACCGAGCTGAGTTTTTTGAAAACCAAGGGACGTTAGGTAATTGTTGATTTTGTCGGCGCCGTGAGCCTTCACCAATAGGTCCGCCGCAGTGTTGTCAGATACCGTCAGCATAAGGACGACAAGGTCTTTGAGCGTAAGCTCTACCCCGGGCGTCAGCCGTGACAGCACCCCTGAACCCGGCTGGTAATATTCAGCCGAAACCACAAATCTATCCTCAAGACGCGCTCCGTTCGTCTCGACGAGATATAAGAGATACAGGGCAATTGGAACCTTGCCCACACTTGCGGCACGAAATTCCCCGTTAGCGTTATGCTCAAAAAGGAAGCCATTTCCAATTGGCTTTACGGCGGCTCCCCAGATGCCATCCGCTTTCCTCAGAATCTCATTTATCTTGTCTGTGTCCATGCCGGGCTCCTTTTATAGGTGCATCATAACTCCGAGTGCTATACTAGGCGATTCTGCCTCAGACATCAAACTCGTTCATAGTTGGCAATCAAATTCAGTTTCTCCTTCACGCCCACCGTGTACTCTGGATCTGATAGCATGTCGATGTAATCGACGGCTAAATCAGTCGCACCTTTCCAGTCTTTGTTCACGCATTCGTTACGGAAGAGCCAGTGGCAGGTCGCGAGCGAGACGTTCTTTTTGCTATACTGTTACCATGACTCTTCTACAGGAGTTTAAGACGTTTGCTCTTCGCGGGAACGCGATCGATCTGGCTATTGGCGTGGTCATCGGTGCCGCGTTTAACAACGTGGTCACCTCGCTTGTAAATAACATCATCATGCCGCCAGTCGGTCTTCTCATGGGGGGTATAGATTTTACCCATCTCGCCCTTCCTCTTGGTGGCAAGTCCATACTTACGTATGGGCTTTTCGTGCAGGCACTCATAAACTTTCTAATTGTTGCGATCGCACTATTCGTCATCATTCGATTTCTCAATCGTATTTCTCATGCGCTTCCGCACCAGCAACCAGCAGCGACACCAGCGAAGAAGAGCGATGAACTTCTCGTACTAGAAGACATACGGAGCATTCTTGCGAAAGAACCAGCTGTTTCAGACAAAACCGTCGAGTAACGATTGCGGCGGCGCTTTTCTACGGTGGATACCGCTACAGTTCAAACCTTTTCTATGCCACCGCACACGGATTTCAGTTCAATAATTGAGCCAATAGAACGGCCTCGTTGTGCTCTTCATCTTTAGCGGCATAAATAAGGGTGACCGTTTGCCGTGCACCCATAGCACGCAGCTCCTTTACCCGTGACTGCTTCTTTTGCAGCTCTGCCAAGTATTTTCGCTTGAAACCGGCCCACTTTTTCGGATCATGATTAAACCACTTTCGTAGTGCAGTAGACGGCGCTAGTTCTTTTTCCCAACAGTACAGCTGCAGTTTCTCTTTAGAAACGCCTCGTGGCCACAAGCGGTCGACCAATATGCGGCGGCCATCCTTGGACGAAGCACTTTCGTATGCGCGTTTAATCTGTATCATGCTCAGTATAGTAATTATACCAAGAGCTCTTCTTGTTCCGGTCGTGCATTTGAGAGTCTGATAGGATATCGAGATACCACACAGTGCGATTAGTTGCCACCCTCGCCTTTTGTAATTATAAAAAGAATCAACACATGCCACACACCGAAACTCGTAAACGATCTATCGCAAAATCTATCTCATGGCGTATTGTCGCAACCATTCTCACGTTGACGACTATATGGTACGTGACGAGGGTAGTGGCGGCTTCAATAGAAATCACGTCACTCACCGCGGTTTTAAGCACCGTCGTGTACTACTTTCACGAGCGCGCTTGGAACCGCTCTTCATGGGGGTTGGTGGCTGCCGCACCACAGAATGCAAAAACACCATGATCCATGGTGTTTCAGGTTCGTAGCGCCATAGGCACGCTCTATGCTACGCTCTTGGCATGTCTAACGTGAAAGAACTTCTGGTTGGTATCGTGCTCGTGTTTCTGCTTGGCGTGAGTGGATTTTTATACCGTACGGCAATGGAGCAACCGTTTCCTGGCGGCTCAGGCGTTGCTGCTTGTACGCTTGAGGCGAAAATATGCCCAGACGGGACGACCGTTGGGCGCACCGGTCCTTCGTGTACGTTTGCATCATGCCCGCTACCAAACGTTGCGGTGTCGAGTGCCGGTATCGCATTCGTGCTACCGGCAGGATACGCGCTCATCGCGACAAGCTCCTTGTCTGGCACAAGCATTGCCGCCGCCTACGACACGACCGCTCCTACGAGCGCAAGCACCACAGCGACTCTGTTCATACGCGACTATGCGATACCGACAGGGGAGAGCGCAGCGCAGGTAATGCTCGACACCGCAACACTTGACCCGTCAGGACGCTCGCCAACGTCGATGAGCCAATTTGCAACGACGACCATAAGCGCGCACACATTCCAGCGTATCCAGATCGGACGGTTCGAAGGACAAGTGCAGACCGCATACTATCTGCCGCGTGCGCACGACGTGCTTCGTTTTGACGTGACTGAACGCAACGTCGCCAACTGGACAGACCCGACGCTTGTGGTGGACAAGCTGCCTGGGCACATCGCGCTTCGCGCGCTCCTCGCCACGCTTAGCGTTGGTCCGTAACTAAAGTCGGGGGACAGCGGTTATAATAGACAAGCGTATATCCATAACATATCTAATCTATGTCTGACATGCCAAACAACGTTCCTGGCGAGCACAGCGTTCGGTGGCTGCGCATCGCGGGAGTAGTGGCCCTGGCGCTCCTTTCTCTTTTCCTGCTCGTGGAGACCGTTGCGGTCATAGACAGTCTCGGCCGTCCGTCAAACGCGGCCGCAGACACAATCACCGTTTCTGGAGAAGGGAAAGCAGCAGCCGCTCCTGATACTGCAACCATTAGCTACACCGTTACCAAGACGGCGCCGCAGGTTTCTGAAGCGATGGCTGCCGCAACAAAAGTTGAGAATACCGCGCTCGCGTTTCTAACACAGCAAGGGGTTGCAGACAAGAACGTTCAAACAGCTGGCTACTCAATAAATCCGCACTACGAGTACCGTCCATGCGTTTCGGGCGTGTGCTCACCAGCAAAAGTTACCGGCTACGATGTATCACAAACCGTGTCAGTAAAAATTAACGATCTCGCCAAAGTCGGAACAGTGATCGGTGGTTTGGGAGGCGTGGGCGTGACAAACCTTTCCGGCCCTAATTTTGTGGTAAACGATCCGACTTCGCTTGAAGACCAGGCGCGCGCCGAAGCCATTACAAAAGCAAAAGCACAAGCCGAAACGATTGCTAAAGAGCTCGGCGTGCGTCTTGTGCGCATCGTGAATTATTCGGAGACACCAAACAATCCACGCCCCATTCGCTACAGCGTGGCCGCCAGTGCGACAGGCGCTGAAGTCAGTACGCCGTCAGTGCCGATCGGAGAGAATGAGTACACGGTAAACGTCTCGATCACCTACGAAATTCGTTAATTGCGTGTACCACATCTACCACCCCTCAACGCCTCTGGCGCTGGGGGGTGGTTATTTGACACTCACAGCCGCACGTACTAATATACACAGTAAGAAAGCCCGTGGGGCTTTTTTAATTTGGAAACGAAGATAATCATGAACGCACTGTTTACCTACCTCAGAAATGTTCGCGCCGAACTCGCGCACGTCACCTGGCCCTCTACGCGTCAGGCGATTGCGCACACACTTATTGTGATTGGTATTTCGATAGTAACGGCACTGCTCGTTGGCCTGCTCGATTACGTTTTCACAAGCGGCGTCGGTCGTCTGGTCGGCGGGTAATGCAACGCGTCCTCTCCCTATGACTCCCGTCACACACATTATTGATGAGACTCAGTCGTCTCCCGAAGACGCGCGCTGGTACGCTATCCACACATACGCCGGATATGAAAACGCAGTCGAGCGCAATCTAAAACAACGTGTCGAGTCGTTTGGTATGGGGGATAAGATTTTCGAGGTCGTTGTGCCGACCGAGAAGAAGATTCGCGTTAAAAGTGGCAAACGCGTTATCGAAGAAGAAAAAATTTATCCGGGCTACATTCTCGTGCGCATGGTCGTTGATGATGATTCGTGGTTCGTTGTGCGAAATACGCCACGCGTAACGGGCTTTGTTGGCGCGGGCACCACCCCCGTGCCTATGGACGAAACGGAGGTGAAATCTCTCATGGGTCGCATGACTGCCGAAGCACCAAAACATAAGATCGATTTGGTAAAGGACGATCCGGTGGTCATTGTCGACGGTCCCTTTAAGGATCTTGAGGGCAAGGTGGGCGCAATAGACGAGGACCGTGGCAAGGTAAAAGTCATGGTCGCTATGTTTGGTCGCGAAACGCCGGTCGAACTCGACTTTTTGCAAGTGCGTAAGCTCTAGTGTAAAGTCTCATCGTATATGGCAACTGTTACAAAAAAAATAAAACTCCAGATTCCGGCCGGCAAGGCGACCCCTGCGCCGCCGGTAGGTACTGCTCTTGGTCCGGCGGGTATCAATATTGGCGATTTCGTAAATAAATTCAACGAGGCTACACGTGATCGCATGGGCGATATAATCCCGGTGGAGATCTCGGTCTACAACGACCGTACGTTCGACTTCATCATGAAGACGCCACCGGCCTCGCGTCTCATTCTGAAAAAGCTTGGTATGGACAAGGCCTCGCAGAAGCCCGGCCATTCGAAAGCAGGCACTATAAATAAAACGCAGGTGCGCGAGATCGCCGAGCAGAAAATGCCTGACCTCACCGCCGCATCGCCCGAAGCCGCCGACCGTATCATCGAAGGCACCGCGCGCTCCATGGGCATTGAGGTGAAATAGACTCCCTGCTCGGAAACCGGAAATAGAATAAAAACAGCGCCGTACAGCGCTGTTTTGCAATACAAGGGATCCTCCTGTAGTCTTCAGTCCAGACGCACCTCGTCAGTCCAACCTCTGGAGGAGAAAGGCCATGTTCAAGCGTATTGTGGAAGGTCTAGCAAGCGCCCAGGTTACTTGCGATAGTGAGTACCGGGGCTCGCGTTTGGTGACGGTCGAGGTTGAATTTCCTCGCCCCTACCTGGCCGAGTTCAACACACACACCCGTTTCTCACGCAATTCTGCCAGTTCCCGGGCGATTCCGGTATGGAAACGCATCTTCACCGTGCTTGACCGTCCGTACATACCGAATTCGTTTGGTATGAACAAGTCGGGAATGCAGGCCGGCGGAGATTTGTCGAAAACCGATCAAGAGAACGCTATCAAGAACTGGCTTGTTGGACGCGACATCGCTGTTGTGCAGGCGTCCTCTCTCTCTGGCGGGTATGAAGAAATCTTGGGCGCAGCAAAGAAAGCAGGACGTCTTGAGGAAGGGGAACACTTGTGTACCGCCATAAATGAGATCATTGACCGGTATGGCTTACGTCATCACTTTTTCGAGCAGGGGCAGGGCGCGCACAAACAGCATGCGAATCGCGTTCTGGAGCCCTATTCGTTCCACACCGTTGTGGTGACGGCGACGCACTGGCGGAATTTCTTTGGGTTGCGAGCGAGCAACAAGGCTCAGCCCGAAGCGCAGGACTTCGGTATCGCCATCGCGAAAGCTATGATGGGCAGCATCCCGCGAGAACTTTCTACGGGTGAGTGGCATTTGCCATACATTCGGCAAGAAGATCGTGACGAGGTCTCTGATCAGCTTATCCTCGCGAAAGCTTCCGCTGGTAAGTGCGCACGCACAAGTTATCTTACTCACGATGGCATTCGCTCTGTCGACAAGGATGTTGAACTGGCCGAAGGTCTGCAGCGCAATGGCCACATGTCCCCCTTTCAGCATCCGGCTCGACCGAGGGAGAAGGGGGACCAGGAAGGTTCACAGGGGAATTACTCGCCTGTGTGGACACAGTATCGCAAACTACTTCCGGATGAAGGAGATTTCACCAAGCTCGTGTCTAGAGAAGATCTTCTTCAGGGATGCCGGGGGGACGAGGCGCTTCTGGAGTTCATCCTCTCGTTCCCCGAGTAATTATGTTTTACGTCTTACTTCATGCGGCAGCTCCGGCTGCCGCGTTTTCTTTTTGGCGCAGTCGCGTATAATCTCGAAAGATCCTGACACCACTGTGCGGAGGTAAATGACATGAGCAAAAGAAAGGGTACGTTCATCGCGTTTGAGGGTGGTGATGGGTCCGGAAAGGACACGGTCATTGCGGAGCTGCGACGACAATACGCAGATCGTGACGACCTTGTGTTTACACGCGAGCCGGGCGGTACGGTGATCGGTGAGAAGGTGCGCGAACTGCTGCTTTCGAAAGACACGACCGGCATGAGTTTCAAGACAGAACTCCTGCTATTCCTCGCGGCTCGTGCGCAACTACTCAATGAAGTTATCATTCCTGCGCTTCAGGCAGATAAGACGGTTGTGGCAAATCGTTTTGGTCTCTCGACCATCGCGTACCAAATTTACGGGCGCGGACGAGAAGAACATCTCCCGTTCCTGCAAAGCGCCAGTGCCTTTGTTGTCGGAAAGTGGGCACCGGATGTGTACATTCTGTTAGACGTGCCGCCGACAGTCGGCCTGGCGCGTGTCGCAAGCCGAGCAGAGGAGACGACTCGTTTCGATGATGAAAGGCAGGCTTTTCATGAACGCGTGCGCAACGGGTACTTGAAGCACGTCAGTAATATGAACACTCAGTACGTGCAGATTGTCGATGCTTCAGAGCCGCTCATCCAAGTACAAAAAAAGGTTAACTCGATCTTTGCTCAGCACTATCAGTAACACAGAGGCGCTCTCGATAGAGCGCCTCATTATTTATTTTGTTGGAGGTTTGTAGATAATCCTGAATTGGCGTATAGTCGCGGCAGATTCCTGGTTACTTTGGGAGGACAATGCAATGTCAAGAATTGGTGTGTTGCCAAAGCAGATGCTTCGAGAACTGATTGATAACCATCATGTAGACGGTATCAAGGAAGAACACCTTAATCCGGCGTCTATAGATCTACCGCTTGACGACGAAGCGTATCGTCTGGAGAGTATCTTCCTACCATTGCGTGGCGAGCGGATTCGTGACTTGCTCCACCTCGTTGGTGCGACGCCGCACAACTTCAATAACCCGCTTGAAGTAGGTGTACCGTACCTCATTCGTGTTGCAGGAAAGAAGTGGGAATTGCCGAGCGTTGTATATGGTTATGCAAATCCAAAATCATCCACAGGACGCAACGCCTTTTTTTGCAGAGTCGTCGCGGACGGGGTCGACATGTACGATGCGCTCATTGGGCCGAGCTGGAGAGGAGAGCAGTGGGTGCTCGCTCGTCCGGATTGCATTCCCGTGCTCGTGCAACCCGGCTTAGCCGTTTCTCAGATGCGGTTTTTTGACGGTAAATCATTTCTCGACAACATACATGCTGAATTTGCTATCAACGAGACTGGGCTTATCTTCGGCGAAGATGGGAAGAAAGTGCCATTACCGAACGCGCGTATGCATTCGGATTCGTTCTTACTCACACTTCACGTCAATGGCGGCACAGCCCATCTGCGTAAGGGCGGTTTCTACATCATGACGACTGTCGAACCGGTCCTTGTTCCGCCGAATTTTTCAGCAGAACTTCGCGCAATTGATCCGAGACTTGGCGAATTCCGTTCCCATTCGGCCGGGTATATCGATCCAGGGTGGGGGTATGGAAAGAGTGGAGAGGCTGGTGGGCGGCCTATCACACTCGAGATTACTCCCCAGGAAGACATGCTGGTTCGTCACGGACAGATCATTGCGCGCATTCGCTTCGAGCACATGAAGGAAGTTCCAGAAGTTCTTTATGACGCGGCCGCATCGAACTACACTGATCAACATACGGCCCGGCTCTCAAAACACTTCAAGAAGGTGGACGATTCAGACATAATCGGGTGGGAATGTCGTGGAACTCGTAAGGTGCTTGATCTCAGCAAGGTTAACTACTACGAGCCCGCAGACTTCTTTAGTCCAGTTCGAGCAATTAAATAATAGTTGAGTGGTTTGTTGCCCGCGACGGCGTAGCTGTCGCGGGTTTTTTCTTTTTGTGCAAAAATGTGGGCATGGATTTCTCATTCATTCAGGAAGAGGATGCCGACGCATACGCAGCAATTGCGGGGGAGGAACAGCGGCAAGCCGAGGGGCTAGAACTTATCCCGTCTGAAAACTATGTGTCGCGCGCGGTGAAGGAGGCGCTTGCTTCGTCGCTCACGAACAAATATGCGGAGGGGTATCCGGGCGCGCGCTACTACGGAGGGCAAGAGTTTACGGATGCAGTCGAGACGCTCGCCATTGAGCGTGCAAAGAAACTTTTCGGTGCGCAGTATGCAAACGTGCAGCCGCTTGGCGGCGCAAACGCAAATATCGCGATGTACTTTGCGCTTCTTGAGCCGGGTGACACCGTGCTTGGCATGGAGCTCTCGCATGGCGGGCACCTGACGCACGGGCACCCCATAACGTATCTCACCAAGATTTTCAATTTCGTGCGCTACGGCATGAAAGATATTGAGACGGGGGAGATTGATTACGACGAGATGCGCCGCGTCGCCAAAGAAATGAAACCAAAGATAGTGCTTGCTGGCTTTTCGGCCTATCCGCGCGAGCTCGACTACGCGAAGTTTGTGGAAATCGCACGCGAAGTGGGCGCCGTTGCGGTGATGGATGTAGCGCACATCGCGGGGCTCATTGCGGGTGGTGTGGCGAAGAATCCGTTTGACTATGGGTTTGACGTTCTCACCACGACAACGCACAAAACACTGCGCGGCCCGCGTGGCGGCATGATTCTCACGCGCGCGAGCGATGCACTCGCCAAAAAAATAGACAAGAGCGTCTTCCCAGGGCTTCAGGGCGGCCCCCACATGAACAATGTCGCCGCAAAGGCCGTGGCGTTTGGCGAGGCGCTCCGCCCGAGTTTTAAAACGTATGCCGCGCAGGTGGTGAAAAACGCACGCGCAATGGCAGAGGTGTTTTCCACGCACGGCGCACGCATGATTACCGCCGGCACGAGTAACCACCTTATCTTGCTCGATACCGAGACATCGTTTGGTATGTCGGGTGGAGAAGCAGAGGCGCTGCTCGATCGCGCGGGCATCACGCTCAATAAGAACGCGATACCAGACGACACCAGGAAGCCGATGGATCCCTCTGGTATTCGCTTCGGCACGCCCGCACTCACGACGCGCGGTTTTACTGAAGACGAGTGCCAAGACGTTGCCACGCGTATGGTACGCGTACTTACAAAGCGCGATGACGAAATGGTAGTCCAGGTACGCAAGGCAGTCCATGCGCTCGCTACAGGACACCCTATACCCGAGTCCTTTCCCTAGTCTGCTACACTGGTGGCATGAGGTCGTTTGAAGGAGGAGGCAGGTCAGAAAGAGCGCGCAAAAAGCCGCAGGCGACGCCGAAAGAAGACCTTGAGGATTCAGGGCGCCGCAGGTTTCTCCGGCGCGTTGTAGGTGGTGCCGTTCTCGCAACGCCGGTCGCTAAGTGGCTTGAGCATCCTGCGCGTGGAATACCCGAAGCTCCGCCAGAAGCTCCGCGCGTCCAAAAACAGCCCACCCAAGAGCCGCCAGCAACACAAAAACCACCACCACACGAACCGTTGTACGAGCAGCCCCAGCACACTATCGAAACAAAAGAAGACATATTTAATCAGTATTCATTTCTAAACGCTGCCGAACATACAACGAGTGTACATACGCGCGAAATCGAGGGCATGCGTCTGGATGACCTCTACGCAGAATATCTTGGTGTGCCGGACGGTACGGTTGCGTCCGAAACACTCGACCTCGATTTCCAAGCGGCGTTAGCGGGTCTTTGGAAACTCAAATGTGAGTACATGATATCCAAATCATCGTTGCCCGGCGACAAACGACAGAAATGGGAAGCGTTTTTGGAACAGAACAAGCCACTCGTGGATTTCGCTGAAGCACAGTACCGTGCGTACAGTCCGGAGAGCGCACAGAAGGTGTCGTTTGACGAATATAAAAAGGAGGTAGAAGACTCTATCGCAGACGGACACAAGAAATTTACGGACGCGATCAAGGCGTTCGCACAACAGGAGCCGCCCGATCCACATTTCACACACCCGAGACGCCTCCTTATGGTAAAGCTGGCGCACATACGCGCAGACGACCTCATCGCGTGTTCGCTCACCGAGCTCATGCCATCAGCAGACGGAAGAAAGAATGCGACAATGTTTGATTTCTTGCTGCGCACGGCGGGCGTGGATTTTGTCTACCGCATCCCCGCTGTTCACGACCGGCAGCTTTCGTTTGGACCGTACCAAATAACGCCACAGATATTCGGTTCTGGAGCGGGCACCTATGCGGAGCGTTTCGTGCAAAAGCTTCCAACGGGGTACATGCCGGAACGTGTGCAAGACGTCTCCGGAACGCTCCACCACCGCGTCGCATACCTGGTGGCAGTCGAACACATAGTGCAACTCGTTGGCATGATGAATGACGCAGAAGTGGAGCGTGCACAAAAGGCGCTACACTTTATGGCAAACGCGACATTGCACCGAGAGATACTCACTCTTATTGCAACGGCGCACCATCGCCCTGCTGCTGCCTATGAGCGCTTTCGGCACTTCCTTGCGCACGCACCGACCGAGCACCACGTAAAAGCTATACCGCCGTCGTACCAAGATCTCAAGCATGGTGAACTGCGCCGCTATGCTGAAAAAGCAGTCGCTAACTATGAGTTCCTGACGACACCTGGTGCGTACGCGAGTATTGGCGCGGTGGCATAGGAGTGGATTATTTTTTTGATACACTCTACACTCGGTGCTATGAAGGATCGTATCCATGACATTGTTGCTACGGTACTCGCCGACCGGGGCGCTCGCGAGGTCGCGTTTACGGTGGAGTACCCGGCAGACATAGCACACGGCGACTACGCGGTAAACGCTGCCATGGTCGCTGCTAAAACACTCGGGGGAAAGCCACGTGAGATTGCGGAGAAGCTTTCGGTGGCGCTACGAGAAGCCCTTGGCGCTGACGCGTCCTCGATAGAGGTTGCCGGGCCTGGCTTTGTGAACATTACCTTGTCGCAGGGCGCGCTGTTGGGCGAACTCGAAGAAGCCCTTGCGGCAGGCACGGCGTGGGGACAGGGAACAGCAAAAAAAGACACGCGCGTGCTCATTGAGTATTCAAACCCAAACGCATTCAAAGAAATGCACATTGGCCACCTGGTCGGCACAATTATCGGGGAGGCGCTCGCACGACTTATCGAAAACGTGGGTGCCGTGGTGGCGCGGGACACGTTTGGCGGCGATATCGGGCCAAATGTCGCTAAGGCGCTCTGGGGGCTGCGTCATGCGAACGGTATCGAGCCCACATCGGCCAAGGAGATTGGTAACGCATATGTGCATGGCGCGCGCGCATACGAAGAAAGTGAAAAAGCAAAGGAAGAAATTGACGCGCTCAACAAAGCAATCTACGCAGGCGATGACAAGGAACTCATGGATTTGTGGCGCAAAGGGCGCGCTGTCTCGGTGGAGGAATTTCGCCGATTGTGGCAGCTGCTCGGCACCCGTTTCGATTTTGAGTTTTTTGACAGCGATACAACTGAGATTGGCATGCGCACCGTGCAAGACGGTCTTGCAAAAGGGATTTTTGAAAAGAGTGACGGTGCGGTTATTTATAATGGGGAAGGCAAGGGCGTGCACACAATGGTATTTATCACCTCGCATGGTACCCCAACGTACGAGGCGAAAGACATCGGTCTCGCCTTTCTTAAAGAGGAGCGCTGGCCGTCAGACAAGGTCATCATCGTGTCGGGTACGGAGCAGATAGGACGATTTAAGACCGTGCTTGCGGCGCTTCGCGAGCTCGCGCCACTGGTCGCCGCCAAGACCACGCACGTGCCAAACGGCTTTTTGAAACTTTCAAGCGGGAAAATGTCATCGCGTACCGGTACGGTTATCACGGCAAGCGATCTTATACAAAATGTTATCGCGCGTGTACGCGAGAAGAACGACGATCCTGTTGTCGCCGGACAGGTGGCGGTGGGTGCGATTAAATACATGGTGCTGCGCCAGTCGCCGGGGGCTGACATCGTGTTTGACTCAGAGCAATCGCTCTCGCTCGAAGGTGACTCAGGGCCGTACCTACAGTACGCACTCGTGCGTGCGCGCTCGGTGCTGCGCGCCGTCGAAGAAGCGGGGGGAACAAGAGACGATGCTGCGCTTACTCAGGACGCGCCCGCGCAACCATACGAAATCACGCGGCTCATCACGCGTTTCCCGGACGTAGCCGCGCGCGCCGAGGCGCTGCTTGCGCCAAACATTCTCACGACTTACCTCACCGAACTTGCTGGCGCTTGGAACTCTTTTTACGCAAAAGAGCGCATTGTGGGCGGAACGTACGAAGCACACAAGCTCTCGCTCGCGCGCGCGTTTGCAGCAACCATGACAAACGGTCTCACGCTACTTGGCATTCCCACACCAGAAAAAATGTAAAAGTTGCACGCACGCTGCGCCCTGTGGTACAGTCGTCGACGGACGTACGATACACTCCGCACGACAACCACTGCAACGAAGGAGCACTGCATGACTGAGCGATATCCGAACAACAAGAAGGAACGATCTTCCTCTGAGTTGAGGAAGATGGTGCGCGCGACAGATCACTGTTTGCGCGAAGGAAATATGACCACTCTGGAGTTGTTCACACGCGCGTATGCTCGTTATGAACCGGGGACGCCTCCTGCCGAACTGGAAAAGGCCCTGGGTACGTATGACCTTGGTCGTGAAGAAATTTTCGCTGGGCACAGGGTGGAAGACGCCTTCATTCCCCAACCAGTCGAAAGATTCGTGCGCGACGTGCGTGTCGCCGCTACACAGGCGCTTTCTGCGGATAAGGCGGGAAAACCGCCTTATGTGCGGTACCCGCGCCGCGCGTACGCATAGAGCCCCGTTCTAACTAAAAATAACCACCGCCCCCTTTCGCCGACGCACACGCGCCGGCATTTTTCTTTTTTTGCACAAAGCGCTAGGATAGTCTGTATGGAAGACGCGCCGCAGTCTGAAACAGCAAAGCGAGAGGAGGAAATACTCGCGTTCTGGGAAGAGCACCACATTTTTGAGAAATCACTTGAGAAGCCCTCCCCAAAGGGCGAGTTCACTTTTTATGACGGCCCGCCGTTTGCCACCGGCACGCCGCACTACGGACACATCGTCGCGAGCGTCATGAAAGATGCCGTGCCGCGCTACAAGACCATGCGTGGGTATCACGTGCCGCGGGTGTGGGGCTGGGACTGTCACGGTCTTCCGATAGAGAACATCGTCGAAAAAGAGCTCGGCTTTAAACACAAGAAAGACATCAAGGCGTACGGCGTTGAAAAGTTTAACGAGCGATGCCGTGCGCAGGTGCTCATGTACGTGGACTACTGGAAAAAATTCATTCCACGCATCGGACGTTTCGTCGACATGGAACACGCGTACCACACGATGGACCACACGTTCATGGAGAGCGTCTGGTGGGTATTCAAACAGGTGTACGACAAGGGTCTTGTGTACGAGGACTACCGCTCCATGCACATTTGTCCACGTTGCGAAACGACGCTTTCGCAGCAAGAGGTAGCGGAAGGGTACAAAGACGTGAAAGACATCGCGGTGACGGTGAAGTTTAAAGTAGCGCCAGGGCAGAAAATAGGGAATGAGTTTGTGGCGGACGATAAAACTTTTGTTTTGGCATGGACAACGACCCCTTGGACTCTCCCTGGTAATGTGGCGCTTGCTGTCGGAAAGGACGTGCAATATGAAGCGGCGAAACTTCCTAACGGCGAGACATACATATTTGCGTTCGAACTTGCAAAGAAAATCGAAGGGATTAAAGAACACATGGATTCAGGCCGTGAGTTCAGCAAGAACACATGGTTCTTTAAGGGCGACGATCTCGTCGGTCTCGAATACGAACCGCCATTCGACTACTACAAAAAAGACACGGAACTGAAGGATCGAAAAAACGGATGGAAGGTGTATGCCGCTGACTTCGTCACGACCGACACCGGCACCGGCATTGTGCACATCGCGCCAGCATTTGGCGAGGATGACATGGCACTCGGTAAAGAAAAAGAACTACCATTTGTGCAGCATGTCAGCTATGACGGCACGATGCGTCCAGAGGTCACGGATTTTGCCGGCAGAGAAGTGAAGCCGCGCTCCGACGACGATAAGGTGCGCCTCGGTACCGACATCGATATCATCAAGTACCTCCAGGAGCACGGCGCATTCTTCTCTAAAGAGAACTTAGTGCATTCCTATCCGCATTGCTGGCGTTGCGACACGCCGCTACTGAACTACGCGACGACGTCGTGGTTCGTTTCGGTAACCAAACGCAAGAACCAGTTGCTTGAAAACGCAAAGAAGATTACTTGGTCACCGGCGCACATAAAAGAAGGTCGTTTCGGCAAGTGGCTCGAAGGCGCGCGCGATTGGTCAATTTCGCGCCAACGTTTTTGGGCGAGTGCTATGCCGATTTGGAAAGATTCAGCGGGAAATATCACCGTTATTGGTTCGGTCGAGGAATTAAAGTGTCACACCAAGACGAGCGGCAATACATATCTCATGATGCGCCACGGCGAGTCGAAGGGGAATGTTCAAAGAACTTTTGATTCTGGGAATGACCCAACAAATGGCCTCACCGAAAAAGGAAAGACGCAAGTTGATACCGCCGCGGAGCAGTTGAAAGAGCTGGGTATCACAAAAATGTATGCCTCACCGCTACCGCGAACGAAAGAAACCGCCGAACGTGTAGCGAATCGCCTCGGCATCACAACCGACTCCATTATCTATGACGAGCGTCTGCGCGAATTTAATTTTGGCTCGCTAAGCGACAAGAGCAATCCTCACGCGGACGAGACGTTTTGGGAATGGAAGAATGCACATGGGTATCTCGATCACGCACCAGGAGGTGGCGAGAGTTATTTTGAAGTGAAAAACCGCTTCGGGTCATTCCTCTATGAACTTGAATATACGCTCAAAAACGAACGGATACTCATCGTGTCGCATGGCGGCGCGTTTGAATCGGCTGAAGTAGTCCTAAAAGGTGCCGATGTTGCTGCCGCCAACAACATTTTGAATAAAATTATCAGTAGCGCAAAAGAAGCGGAGGTGCGCAAACTTGATTTCATTCCACTCCCGCATAACCGCGACTACGAGCTCGACTTGCACCTGCCCTATATCGACCAGGTACAACTCGTAAACGAGGAGGGCGAGCCACTTACGCGCGTTCCTGATGTGCTTGATACTTGGTTTGACTCCGGCTCCATGCCGTACGCCCAGAAACACTATCCGTTTGAAGACAGAGAGCAGTTTGAGAAGACCTTTCCAGCGCAATTCATTGCGGAAGGCGTTGATCAGACGCGCGCGTGGTTTTACTATTTGCATGTGCTTGGCGGCGCACTCTTTGACATGCCAGCATTTGAGAACGTCATTGTGAACGGTATTGTCGTGTCGCCAGAAGATGGTAAAAAACTCTCAAAGAGCAAGAAAAATTATCCAGACCCCATGACGGTAGTGGAAAAGTATGGCGCCGACGCACTTCGTTTCTACCTGCTCTCGTCACCGGTCGTGGCTGCTGAGAACCTTGCGTTTTCCGAAGAGGGTGTTGACGACGTCGCAAAAAAGAATCTCGGCCGCCTCAGCAACGTACTCTCGTTCTACCAGCTTCATGCAGACGGCACCCCCGCCGCGTCAACGAGCACGCACCTACTTGATCAATGGATCCTGGCGCGTCTTAGTCAGCTCGTCGCTGAGGTAACCGAAGGATATGAACACTACGCACTTGATCGCGCTGCGCGACCGATACCGGCGTTCATTGACGATTTGTCCGCGTGGTATGTGCGCCGTTCGCGCGATCGTTTTAAGGAAGATGGTGCGGGGAAAGCCGCGGCGCTTGCAACACTGCGCTACGTGCTCCGTGAGAGCGCGAAAGTGATGGCTCCAGCTTTGCCGTTTATTGCAGAGCGGATATTTCAGGGAGTAAGAAGCGCAGATGACCCAGAAAGCGTACATCTTGCGTCCTGGCCGGAGAGAAGCTCTTCGCCGCTTACGCGCCTTGTGACGCAGGTTACGGGCGACAAAGATGCCGCGCTGCTTACTGGCATGGCGCGGGTGCGGGCGCTCGCTTCGGAAGCACTCATGTTGCGTCAGAAAGAGGGGATAAAAGTGCGTCAGCCGCTTGCAGCGCTTGCGGTGCCGGACGCGCTTTCAGCGCCACTCGCTGCAATACTCGCCGATGAAGTGAACGTGAAGCGTGTTGAAACACGTGCGCCGGCACTCTGGCTCGATACGCAACGTACCGACGCGCTTGTGCGCGAGGGTGACATCCGTGAATTTACCCGCGCGCTTGCAGAAGCGCGTAAGACCGCAGGGCTTTCCCCGCAGGATACGGTACACCTCGTCGTTGAAGAGTCGGCACGAGCACTGCTAATCGACGTGTCGCTTTCCGGCGTCTCAATTCTATCGTTTGCCGCCACTGTCGCTCCACCCTATACCGCACCACTTTCTTTTGGCTCAGTGGCGTTTTCGTTTTCACGGCATGCGACATAAATACGCAACAAACGGCATCATTCTTGCGCACTTTCCAGTTGCGGAGGCGAGTGTCGACGTGGTGGTGCTTACCGATACGCTTGGTTTGTTACGTGCGCGCGCGCAGGGCGTACGCAAACAGGGCGCAAAACTCGCAAGTGCGCTACAAACTCTCGCCGAGGCGCATGTGTTACTGGTGCATGGCGCGCAGGGCTGGCGCGTAGCGGGAGCGACGCTCAGGCGTAATTGGTTTTGGGACCTTCCGCGCTCCGCCCGCGTGCGCGCCGGGCGTGTGGCGGGCCTTTTTCTTCGTCTTGCACCGGGCGAGATGAATGACCTCTCGTCGTATGATATTATGCACGGATTTTTCCACTCGCTGTTTGATACCCCTCCAGCACTCCACGATGCCGCCGAGTGCCTTGCCGCACTACGGCTTCTTCGAATGCTTGGGTTAGACGCAGGTACGTTGTCATCTCGCTACGACACTCCCGCGCTGGAAGCGGTACAGCACGAAAGACGGCACTACATCGCACGCATCAATCGAGGCATTGCTGCTTCGGGTCTGTAGGGCGCTCGACACGCGCCCAATACGGTATACTGACAGCAATATGCCTCCGGAAGACGATACGCGCGGTTCGCTTGAACGTGCACGTGAACGGCTCTATAGCCAACACGCGAAGCCGCGCCGCGTTGCCGGTCACGCAACAAAAACCGCTGCGGACACGCCGCACGCATGGGAACAACAAAAATCGCCAATCGAATCCGCCGCACCGCATCATCACGTACGTCTTGCACTTAAGTTTTTCTGGGGCGCACTCGCATTTTTCGTTATTACGTCAGGCGTCGCAGCATACCTGCTTTTTTCGGGAGATCGCTCGGTCTCTACTGCAAACGTACCAATTACCATCCAAGGGCCAACGACGATTGCGGGGGGCGATACCGTCGCACTACAAATTTCCGTAACGAACAACAATCCGGCGGCAATCGAGAACGTATCGGTGGCGCTCACTTTTCCGCCGGGTACGCGCTCGGTGGCAGACGTGCTTACGCCATTTGCAAACGATATCGAAGACCTGGGCACCATCGCACCCGGCGGGCATGTCGAACGTACGGTGAAAGCGGTCTTTTTTGGCGGTCAGGGTGATACGCTTACGGTCAACGCCATGCTCCAATTCCATACAAGCGGGTCAAATGCGACTTTTGTGAAAAGTACCAATTATCTGGTTTCAGTTGTCGCCACACCTCTTTCTGTCTCGGTTGATGCGCCAGCAAGCGCTATTTCCGGCCAGCCCTTTACGGTTTCAGCGACCGTGCGATCAAACGCCGCCGCACCGATTTCCGGTGTCGTGCTTCAGGCGGACTATCCTATCGGTTTTACGCCAACTCGTACGTCAATCAAGTCTTTTGGTAACAGTTTTCCTCTGGGCACCCTTGCGCCGGGCGCCACGACCACGGTTGCCATTACGGGCACGCTCGTTGGTCAGGAAGGAGAGCAGCGCGTCATGCACTTTACTGTGGGTACCGCAGACAGTGCTCAGGGTACCGCGGTTGCCGTTTCCTATATGACCCAACAAGCGACGCTCACTATTAGCCAGCCGTTTCTCGCAACGGCGCTGTCTCTTAATGGTGGTTCAGCGGACCATGTGGTCATTGCCCCCAGCGCACGCGCAAACGCATCTCTTTCATGGACCAATACGCTGACCGTACCGATTACGAATGCGCAGATCGCGGTCTCTTTTACAGGAAGCGCCTTTGATCCCGCAAGCGTCCAATCTACCCAAGGGCAGTATCAATCCAGTACCCAGACAATCGTTTTCAGTCGAGATACCGATCCTGCGCTGGCGTCGCTTGCCCCTGGCGCGCAGGGTTCCGGCACCTTCTCTTTTGCCGCCCTTCCCGCAGACAGCGCCTCAAGCACTCCGGGGGCAAATCCTGATATTACGCTCTCCGTGACAGTATCGGGCCAGTACCCGGCGCAAGATGGAAGTACCCAGACGGGTATTGTCTCGCTCTCAAAGACAGTCAAGGTGACCACGGCACTCGCACTTGACGCGTACGCACTTCACGCAAGCGGCCCATTTCGCAATACCGGCCCCATTCCACCGGTCGCTAACCAGCCGACTACCTACACTATTGTGTGGAGTGCGCAGAACACCATCAACGATGTTGCGGCCGCAAACGTTACGGCCAACTTGCCTGCGTACGTCCAGTTTGTTGGCCCCACTGCGCCTAACGACGGCTCCATCACGTATGATGCTGGCGCGCATACGGTAACCTGGAATGCTGGTGATATTGCTGCGGGCGCATCACGGCAAGCAGCATTTCAAGTATCGCTTACACCCAGCACGAGCCAGCGTAACTCTAACCCACAGCTGGTCGGTCCGGCCACGTTCTCTGCGTTCGATCGCTATGCACAAGTGTCCATCTCTCAAACGATGCCGGCAGTGACTACTAGTCTTGTGCACGATCCGCTATACCAATCGCAACCGAGTGCCGGTACCGTGCAGTAAACAAATTTTTCCCTGTATTCATCGCGGGAACATGCGTGCCGTCGCGCGCATGTTCTGTCGAGTTCGTTTGGCAGTAGCGCGGCGCTCGCTTCTGTCGTAGAGTGGTTGCATGCAGGATTTGATGGAGAAGGTCGTGTCGCTCGCCAAGCGTCGGGGTTTCGTGTTTCCCGGCTCGGAAATCTATGGCGGGCTGGCCGGGGTGTACGATTATGGTCCATTCGGTGTCGCGCTCAAGAACAACATTAAGCAACTCTGGTGGCGCATGTTCGTGGAGCGCCGTGATGACATGTATGGTGTGGATGCGGCTATCCTCATGAACTCGAAAGTGTGGGAGGCGTCAGGACATGTCGCCGGCTTTTCTGATCCGCTTGTCGAATGCGAGAAATGCAGGCGTCGGTTCCGGGCCGACCATCTTACCGATCCAAGCGCGTGCCCCGAATGCGGGAGCGCGCTTAGTGAACCGCGCCAATTCAATATGATGTTCAAGACGCACGTGGGAGCCTCGGAAGACGAGGCGGCATCAGTGTATTTGCGTCCCGAAACTGCCGGCGGCATCTTTGCAAACTTTAAGAACGTCGTCGACGCACTCCATCCGAAATTGCCGTTTGGTATTGCACAGATCGGTAAAGCATTTCGCAATGAAATCGCGCCGCGCGATTTCATCTTTCGTCTGCGGGAGCTTGAGCAGATGGAGGTCGAGTATTTCGTACGGGAAGGGGATTGGGAGCGTGCGTTTGAGGAATGGCGCGTGGTCATGCATGAGTTTGCTACGGCAGTAGGCTTGCCGGAGCGCATGGTGCACGAACTGGCTGTTCCGACAGAGGATCTTGCGCACTACAGCACGCGTACGATTGATTTTGAGTTTGACTACCCGTTTGGCCGCAAAGAGTTGTGGGGCTTGGCATATCGCACCAATTTCGATCTCTCTACACACGAAAAAGGGTCTGGTGTGGATTTGAAATACATGGATGAAGAGATGAAGACGAAGATAGTGCCGCATGTCATAGAACCCTCGCTTGGAGTTGATCGCACTGTGCTTGCGGCGCTCGTTGCCGCGTACCGCGAGGACGATCTTGGAGGAGAGAAACGGGTGTACCTCGCGTTGTCGCCAAAGATTGCACCAGTCAAGGCGGCGGTTTCCCCGCTTTTGAAAAACAAGCCCGAGCTCGTGGAGCACGCGCGCCAGGTGTATCGCACACTCAAGAAAGACATTCCGCAAATCATGTGGGACGATAACGGCAACATCGGCAAGCGTTATCGTCGCCAAGATGAAATCGGTACGCCGTTTTGCATCACCATTGATTTCGATACGCTCGGTGAGACGCCAAAGCTCAAAGACACGGTCACGCTGCGCGACCGCGACAGCGGTGAGCAGGAGCGTGTACCGATTGCTGAGCTCTTCGGCCGCATTCGCTCGGTGCTTTAACACTAGACGACCAGTGCTCATTACGAGCACTGGTCATGCATACGTACGTTTCTGTGCTACTATATATGTGAAGCATGAAGGAGACCCGCTACACCATCTCCATAACCTCGGGCACCATCGTGACGGCGATTATCATTGGCCTCATCGCCTATGCGCTATGGACGTTGCGCGACTTGTTGCTGCTTGTTTTGACCGCGGTCATACTGGCCTCGGCAGTGCGTCCGGGTGTGCTTTTTTTCATGCGGTTTAAGTTTCCGCGTCCGCTCGCGGTGCTCGCGGTGTACCTTGCCGTCTTTGCAACGGTCTTCGGCATGGTCTACTTCTTTCTCCCGCCACTTCTTGCAGAAGTTGGCACTTTCATACGTGCGTTACCACACTATCTCGAGACGGTGTCGCTTCCCGCGCCCTTCAACACCGCCAGCTCTTCCAGTTTTCTCTCGGGTAACGGGAGCGAGTCAGCGCTTGCGCAAGCGCTCGCAGCGCTCCAGCAAGCATTTGCAAATACTTCAAGCGGTGTCGTACGACTTATGACAACCATATTTGGCGGCATATTCTCGTTCGTGTTTGTAGTCGTACTCTCGTTTTATTTTGCGGTACAGGAGTCCGGCATTGAAGATTTCTTGCGCATCATCACACCGCTCGCGCGCGAAGAGTACATCATCGATTTGTGGCATCGCGCACAGAAAAAGATCGGCCTTTGGATGCAGGGGCAGCTCATGCTCTCAATTATGGTTGGCGTGCTCGTGTACTTGGGGCTGCTCATTTTGGGCGTACCGTACGCACTTCTTCTCGGACTCTTTACTGCGCTTATGGAAATTATTCCGGTATTTGGATCGTTTATCTCGGCAATTCCTGCGATTGCAGTGGCGTTTACAAGCGGCGGTACTGCGCTTGCGCTCATCACCACCGGGCTCTATGTTGTCGTGAACCAGTTTGAGGCGCACCTCATTTACCCGCTCGTCGTGCGGAAAATTGTTGGCGTGCCGCCACTTCTCGTCATCATCGCGATGGTCGCCGGCGGCCTTCTCGCCGGGTTCTTGGGTGTACTGCTCTCCATCCCGGTGGCTGCTATTCTGCAGGAATTTGTGGCCGATCTCGACAAGGGCCGTCGCGCGCGCCACGCGTCCGCGCGCTAACGGCCGTTTCTGTGCATGGCGCGTTACATCACCACCACGCTTCCTTACGTGAACGCGGATCCGCATATCGGGCACGCGCTTGAATTTGTCGAGGCCGACACGTTTGCGCGCGCACTGCGTCTTGCGGGCGAGGAAACGTTTCTCAACATCGGTACTGATGAGCATGGCGCTAAAGTTGCCCAGAAAGCGAGAGAGGCGGGAGAAGACTCGCAAACGTACGTTGATAAGTATGCGCGGCGTTTCAGAGATTTTGCCGATATGCTCGGTATCACCTATGACGCATTTACGCGTACGACGGATGCGCACCACCTGGCCGCCGCACAGGAGTTTTGGAAGCGCTGTGATGCGGCGGGCGACATTTACAAAGCAGCATATGAAGTGAAATATTGTGTTGGATGCGAGCTCGAAAAAACTGATTCAGAGCTTGCGCACGGGCACTGCTTAATTCATCCACAGCTGGAGATAGAAGTTCGCCAAGAAGAGAATTACTATTTCCGGTTTTCTAATTATCAAGACGCACTGCTCGCACACTACGCGACGCAAAATGAATTCATCGTGCCAGAGGAGCGCATGCGTGAGCTCGTGTCGTTTGTGTCGGGTGGATTGAAAGATTTTAGTATCTCACGCCGCAAAGAAAAGCTCTCCTGGGGCGTGCCGGTTCCCGGTGACGACGAACACGTTATGTACGTGTGGTTCGACGCGCTAGTAAACTACGTTTCCGCAATCGGGTGGCCTGATGACGAAACTCATTTTACAAAATGGTGGCCCGTAACACAGTTCGCAGGCAAAGATAACTTGCGTCAACAGGCCGCCATGTGGCAGGCGATGCTCATGTCAGCTGGGCTGCCGCTCTCGAAACAGATCTTTATACATGGCTTCATCACCTCGGGTGGTCAGAAGATGAGCAAAACAATCGGGAACGTCATAAACCCAAACGAGCTTGTCGAAAAGTACGGCATCGACGCAACGCGCTACCTCCTGCTGCGCCACGCGCATCCGACTGAAGATACGGACGTCACACGGGAGCGTCTCGACGAGTGGTACACCGCAAACTTGGTCAACGGCCTCGGCAATCTTGTGGCGCGCGTCATGAAACTTGCCGAGACGCATTTGGAGGAACCTACCGTGCTACCGGAAGCTGCGGCACCCCCAAGCCAAAAAGAGTATCTCGACGCGTTCAGTGCGTATCGTTTCAACGATGCGGTTGACTACGTGTGGAGCCGCATCCAGAAACTTGATGAGAAGATTACCGAAGAGGAGCCATTCAAGGTAGTGAAGATCGAGCGGGAGAAAGGGAAGGCAATTATTGCCGACTGCGCGCTTGAGCTCTACCGCATCGGCGGGCTCTTAAATCCACTCATGCCAGAGACGAGCGAAACCATAAAAACAGCGGTGCGCACCAACAAAAAGCCCGAAAACCTTTTCCCACGACTCAGCTGACTATGGAGTTCACATATTTTGATGCGCATAGCCATGTGCAAGGGAGTGAGTACGACAGGGATCGCGCCGAACTTCTCACGGCGATGGCAACCGAGGGTATTGGCACGATGACAGTCGGTGTTGACCTCGCGTCGTCTCGAGCAGCGGTTGCGCTTGCGAGCGCGCATGCGCACGTGTATGCGGCGGTCGGGCAGCACCCGACCGACACCGACGAGCCGTTCGCACCAGATGCGTTTGCTGCGATGGCGCGCAACGCGCGCACGGTAGCTGTGGGGGAGTGCGGGTTGGATTATTTTCGTACCGACGACGTCGCCGCTGCGCGCGCCGCACAGGTGCCGCTCTTTGAAGCACAGATTGCGCTTGCGGTGGCGGCACAGAAGCCGCTTATGATTCACGCACGCCCTTCTACGGGCACCGTGGACGCGTATCGCGAGCTTATCGATATCCTTAAAAGTGCCAAACGCGAGCACGGCGACGCACTCACAGGCAATGTCCACTTTTTTGTTGGAGGAGTGGATGAGGCACGCGATCTATTTGATCTCGATTTCACAGTCTCGTACACGGCAGTCATTACTTTTGCACGTGACTATGATGAGGTAATCCGCTTCGCACCGCTTGAGCGGATTCTCTCTGAGACCGATTCGCCTTATGTGGCGCCAGCCCCACACCGCGGCAAGCGAAACGATCCGCGTGCGGTCAAGACGGTGGTGGCGGCGCTCGCCGGCATTCGCGGAGAGGACGAGGAAACCGTGCGCGCTGCCACCCTCGCCAATGCCGTGCGCGTATTTCAGCTCGCGTAGAAAATGTATCTTACGCGCACCCCCTTGGTAGGAGCCCCCTTCCAACATATTTAGGACACGGCGTGTCCTAAATACTTCAGATACTGATTTTTTGCGTCTGGGGTGTAATGTCAGAGACGTTCTTTGGCAAGTTGCCTCCCGGCTAATCGCGTGCTAGGATGCGCGCATCATGGCTCGAAAACAAAAAGAAGAACGTGACGAATCGTCCGATACGGCAGTTGATGAAACCCGTGCGGAACCGCGCGTGTATGAGCTTGGTTTCCACATCGACCCAGAACTCTCCCAAGAGGACGTTAAAAAGATTTTTCAGAAATTAAAAGCCGTAGCGGCCGAGGCGGGCACAGTCGTTGCCACAGGCGATCCAGAGAAAATGCCGCTCGCCTACACGATTTCTCGTATGGAGCACACCGGGCGTCACGACTTCTCTACGACGTTTTTCTCCTGGATTGCCTACGAAGCGACCGGAGAAGCACACGACAAGGTTCTCGAAACGGTGCGCGGCGAAGATCACGTATTTCGTTTTATAGACATTCTCACCACAAAAGACGCGGCACTCCACGCGGCCGAGCAACGGGAAATGCGTATGCGCGTGGCTGATACGTCTAGTGGGCCAGAGGAAGCGGTGTCAGAAGAACAGCTAGACGCAGCACTTGAGGAAGTCGCCGCATAATCACCACAACTATTATGTACCTCAACAAAGCACTCATTTACGGAAACCTTACTCGCGATCCGGAGGTGCGCGCACTGCCGTCTGGCCAGCAGGTTGTCACCTTTGGCGTGGCGACCAATCGTACGTACAAAAATAAGGAAGGCCAGAAACAAGAGGCAACAGAGTTCCATAATGTCGTTGCATTCGGTCGTCTTGCCGAACTCATCGGTCAATACATGAAAAAGGGCCGTCCGATTTACATCGAGGGCCGTTTGCAAACACGTTCGTGGGAGTCTGATGGTCGGAAAAATTACCGTACAGAAATTGTTGCCGACACCTTCCAGTTTGGCGCAGACGGTGGCACGGGCCGTGGTAGCGCGGCTGGGGAGTCCGGGACGGCGAGCGCACCCACAAAAGACGCGGAATCCGCCGAATCAATACAGTATCCTGACGAAGACATCAACCCAGAGGACATTCCTTTTTAAGATTTCATAGCATACACAACATGGCACATCAAGCAGAGCGAGAGGAAATAGAACACAAGAGATTTATCGACTACAAAGACGTCGCATATCTGAAGTTGTTTACTGACCCGCACGCAAAAATGCTTTCGCGTCGACGCACCGGCATCGCGGCAAAAAGGCAGCGCGAGATTGCACAGGCCATCAAGCGTGCTCGCTACATGGGCCTGCTTCCGTACATAGCCGCGTAAGGTGGTGTGGGCGTATGAAGAAACCCCCTAAACCAGGGGGTTTCTTCATACGCCCACATGAATATATAAAAAGGCGGCCAGCACTGGGGAAGCGCTGGCGCAATAAAGTCCATCGTGTCTGACTGTTGGGGGGGTTGGACACGATGAACCCAGGGAGACGTCTGCTACTAAAATAGCACATCTCTACGCCTTTGCAACTCGTTCGACATAGGCGCCAGTGTCGGTGTTTATGCGCAGCATGTCGCCCGTGTTGATGAAAAGCGGCGTACTCACTACGGCACCGGACGCGAGCGTCACCTGTTTGGTCCCGCCGGTAGCAGTGTCGCCTTTTACTGCAGGCGGTGCGTCTGTCACCGCAAGATCGACCTTGACCGGAATACGAATGGTCATGGGCGTCTGATTGTAGAGCAGTGCAGTGCATAGCGCGTCCTGCACGAGCCATTGTGTTTGTTCGTGCACTGCCCCTTCGGGGAAGGAGAATCGGTTCTTCGGATTGCCTTCCTCTGCAAACCACGACTCGCCGCGGTTGGTGTAGAGGTAGCGTGCTTCTATGGTCTCGATTTCTGCTTCGGTGGCGTTTTCATTCTGATGAAACGAGTTCTCGATGACCTTGCCAGAAACGAGATGGCGGAGCTTTGTCTGGTTCACCGGCTTTCGCATCTGCATACGAAAAACGTGCGAGGAGAGTACTTCGTACGGCTCGCCATTGAATGCTATGACTTTTTTTGGGGTAATGTCGCTGTAGGAAAGTATTGCCATGTAACCTCTTGCGCTGGTCGGTGGTTATAAAAAATGCCCGACGTGGCAGATTATTGTATGATACAGGGCATAATGAGTATTTCAAGCGAGGTGCCCAACATGGGGGCGCTTTCGGATGAAGAGGTCTTGCAACAAGCGCAATATGATTCGAAAGTGTTTGCGGTTTTGGTTGATCGCTATGAAAAGCCCTTTCTACGGAAAGCGCGTTCTATCGTGAGGAATCGTGAAGACGCCGAGGAGGTGGTGCAGGATGCGTTTACGCGCATCTACCTATACGCTGACCGTTATCGCTCGCAGGAGGGCGCGTCGTTTAGTTCGTGGGCCTATACCATCCTCACCCGCGTGGCGCTTACTCGTTACGGGAAATTGAAACGCCGACATAATGAGACGGTGAACCTCGATCCTGAACACTATGAAGCGCTCCCCGATACCGAGCACTTCATAGAACGACTTACCATCCGTGACGAGGTGTTGGTAGCGCTGTCCCGTCTTCCGGAAACGGCCGCCCGTGTGCTGCGCCTGCAATTTCTTGAAGGAAAGACGCAGGAGCAGGTCGCGCGCGCAGAAGGGACGACCGTGTCCGCCATAAAAACGCGCGTCCATCGCGCAAAAAAATTATTCAAGCAATCCATTGATCATGACCGCACCCACTGACTCTCTTGTGAAGAAACGGATTATGCGCCGTATACAAATAATCCACGCATTTCAATCGCTCGTAAGCGGGGAGGCTCTTGCCACCGCTCTGTTTGCAGTATCATTTGTGGGCATTGCGCACGAGGTCGCACTAGCGCATGTGTTTGCGAATATGCCCAACATCAGCCATCTCTACGCGTTCGATCAATTTTGGTTGTTAGCGTTCGAACATACGCGGCGTATCGTACAAGCACTCACGATCATGGCGGTCGGTTCAGCGCTTGTTCTCGCACGTGCCATGGCGCGCCTCGTCATGCCAGAGCTGCGACCGACCGGGGCATAGCGCCTGCTCATGCAGGCCGCACGGCCGCCGCCCATCATTATTTAGATTTTAGCTCGCAGCGAGCTTCTCACGAATTTGCTTGAGTAGTTCACCTGCGATTTTTGGGTTTTCGCGTAGAAACGTGCGCGACGCATCGTACCCACGGCCAAGGGCGGTGTCTCCAAACTTATAACTTGCGCCAGATTTTTGTACGAGCTCGTATTTTTCGCCAAGCGCAAGAAGCTCGCCCTCACGGCTGATGCCCTCGTTATAGAGCAGGTCGAACTCAGTTGTTTTGAAGGGCGCGGCGACTTTGTTCTTCACCACTTTCACACGAACACGACCACCCACGACCTCGTCACCTTTTTTGATTTGTGCGATACGGCGAATGTCGAGCCGTACGCTCGTGTAGAATTTGAGCGCCTTACCGCCCGGTGTTGTCTCCGGATTGCCGAACATGACGCCAATCTGCATACGGATCTGGTTGATGAAAATAACAATTGTTTTGCTTTTGGCGGTGATGGCAGTGAGCTTGCGGAGTGCCTGGCTCATCAATCGCGCCTGTTTGCCGACATGGGTTGCGCCCATATCGCCCTCGATCTCATCTTTTGGGGTGAGGGCAGCAACGGAGTCCACGATAATAACATCTACATTGCCGCTCCTGACGAGCGACTCAACAATTTCAAGCGCCTGCTCGCCAGTGTCGGGTTGGGAGATAAGGAGCTCTTCCAACCGTACGCCGAGTCGTCGAGCGTACTCTGGATCAAGCGCATGCTCGGCGTCAACAAAGGCACACACACCACCTTTCTTTTGCGCCTCGGCAAGCGCGTGAAGTGCGAGCGTGGTCTTGCCGCTTGACTCAGGACCAAAAATCTCAATGATACGTCCGCGCGGCAGACCGCCGATACCAAGCGCATAGTCCAGACCAATGGATCCGGTCGGGATTGAGGGAATCGCCTCGGGTTTCCGGGTACCGAACGTCATGATAGCTTCATCGCCAAACTTCGTGCGAATCTCTTTGAGCGCCAAGTCGATAGATTTTTGTTTATCGTCACGGGTGGTTGCCGCGGCGCCCGTCGTCTTCAGTTCTTTATTTTTTACTGATTTTTTAATAGGCATATAGGTAGGGTACGTAAATTAGCGAGCAAAAATTGTCCGAGACTTGGTCACGGTATGGCCGAACCGGTCCGCCGCCCGTAACGTTAGTATAGACCCTCCACGGGGGAGGACGAGTGTTTCTGAAAATGAACCGTTTTTGTCTGGCAGGATAGTTTTACCATCAATCGAAAAGGCGACTACCCGCGCGACGTGACCAGTCACGGCGACAAAACCATCTGCGGTCGTAGTGCCGTTTTGCGGGGAGTCTATAACGAGCTCGGGACCAACAAGAACCGCGTGGGTCTCAAACAATGTATAGCTGCCCGCGAGCGTGAGCAGGGCAATGAGTGCAGCGCGGAAAAACGGCATACTACCTATGCGCTCTCCTCCTCCTCGTCCGGTTCGTCCACGCCAGCCGCCCCATCCTCGTCCTCGTCGGTCGCGGATGAAAGCACCTCACGTGGTCGCGAACCGTCAGCCGGACCGATGACGCCCCTTTCCTCAAGAAGGTCCATCAGCCGCGCTGCGCGCGAGTAGCCGATGCGAAGCTTCCGCTGTAGGTACGATGTTGACGCGCGCCCGGCCTCCTCTACCGCCTGGCGCGCTTCGCTATAGAGATCATCGTCCACGTCGTCATCTTCACCGGAGAGAAGTATCGCATCGTTTGGTTCTGTGTTTTGAGCACCATTCCCCGCGCCAAGGTTGAGTGAAGAAAGATCGCCAGCGTTGTGTCGTTTAATGTGCTGTACGACCTTTTTCACCTCGCTCTCGCTGATATAGGCTGTCTGGATACGCACTGGTTTTTGCATATCGCTCGAAAGGTAGAGCATATCGCCAGCACCAAGAAGCGTCTCCGCGCCAGCGCCGTCGAGGATGGTGCGCGAGTCAATTTGCGAAGCGACTTGCAGTGCGAGCCGGGTGGGCACGTTCGCTTTAATAAGTCCGGTGATGACGTTTACGGAAGGTCGCTGCGTCGAGAGAATGAGGTGAATACCAACCGCGCGACTCATCTGGGCAAGCCGCACGATAGCCGCCTCCAATTCGCGCGGATAGCTTTGCATAATATCTGCGAGCTCGTCGATGACAACGACTATATAGGGCATAGCTTCCGGCGCATCCTCTTCATTTGTCTTGCGCGCCGGTTCTGTCACCGTGTGGTGATACGAGTCAATGTCGCGCACCTGTTCGGCTTCGAGAATGTTGTATCGCCGATCCATTTCCTTGGCGGCCCACTTAAGCGCAAGAATAGTTTTCTTCGGGTCGGTAATGACCGGTGTTAGCAGGTGCGGAATCCCATTGTAGAGAGTGAGCTCGACGCGCTTGGGATCAATCATGATGAAGCGGAGCTGGTTTGGCCCGTTCCTATAGAGGAGGGAAGTGACGAGTGAGTGTATCGCGACCGATTTTCCTGAGCCGGTCGCTCCGGCCACGAGCGCGTGCGGTGTTTTGGCAATGTTCACGTAGTGTGGCGTACCGGTAATGTCGCGGCCGAGCGCCGCCAGCAGCGGTTTTTTGTTCGCGCTCCACTCAGCCGCGGTTAGGAGCCCGCCCAGGCCCACGGTTGCCTTCGCTGCGTTTGGCACCTCGATACCCACGAGTGATTTCCCGGGGATAGGTGCCTCGATGCGCACGGGATGGGCGGCAAGGGCGAGTTCCAGGTTGTTCTGGAGCGATATAATTTTAGAAAGCCGCACCCCCTCCGCCGGTTTGAAGGCGTAGCGAGTGACGGTCGGGCCGACCGACACCTCGTCCATTTCGACTGAAATGCCAAAGTTCTGAAATGTGCGCTTGATGATGTTCGCGTTCGCCTTAATGTCGCCAACACCCGGCTTGCCCTTGTCTTCGCCGAGTAGCGAAACGGGGGGCGCCGCATATTCTTCGTCAAAGTTTGTGATGAGTCCTGTCGGTGCCACTACCTCGCTGCCATGCATCTTGTTGAAGATTGTGACCGTCGGTTCGCGTTCGGGGTGGACTCTCTCCGCTTCCTCGTCCTCTTCCGCATCATCTTCTTCCTCTTCGTCTTCCACCTCATCCTCCTCCAATTCCTCCTCCTCGGGCTCGTCCGAACGGTCTTCTTCTGCGTGGCGCCAGATTGAAGGTCGTATGTTTCGGAGGGACCCTATGGTACGGACGAAAAAATTACCCATCGCATCAAGGACAATTTCAATATCAGTCAGTACGACGAGAGCGATGAGTGCAAGAGCGAGCAGTAGCACGAGTGCTCCCCAAAAACCAAAAAATCCTTCCAGCACGTGCCCTACGTACGCTCCGGTGGTACCGCCCCAGGTGGCGGCAGGGAACAGGCCGGCAAAAGAAAGCACCGCCGCAAGAAGCAGGGTGACTCCGCCCGCAGAAATTGGCGCAATCGTCGGTCTTCGGATACCAACATAGAGGCCAAGCGTAATGATGCCAATCGGCAATAAGAACGCCCCGACCCCTACTGCTGCGTATGAGAGCGTGAACGCTGCCCTGCCAAACGGACCGGCGGCACCAAACGCACCAAGCACAAGCAGGGCACCGGCAGCGATGAGCACAATCGCAGACGCCCACCGAATCACGTCCTCGTACGCTTTTACCGCACGCATCTTCGACAATCTTTTCTTTCGAGCCATTATGTCCATATTGTAGCACCGCTTTTGATACCTGTACGCATTTCTACGCCCGCCTATCCGCGCGCCATCGCATCCAGAGGAATGCCTTGCACAAGACAGCTCAAGGACATACAATAGACAGTATCGAAGTCTCTAAGACACGTATGCTATCTAAAGGACAATCACACGACCATGCTGGAACGTCCTTGAAAATCACTATTAGCGATAATGGCGATTTCGTCTTAGAAAAAAGCATATTCTCGAATATATTTGATAGAGACATAAAACGTGTATTCATATATAAAAAAGCTGAACGCCTCGCAAAAGCAATTCACCTCATCACACCAGCCTTCCATAACGCCCCCTCGCTACGTGACCGCATAGACACAATTGCTATAGGGCTTGTAGATGCCGCCATACTTTCGCCTGCCGCCGCGCGCGATGCGCTCTCGCGTGAACTCCTCGCGCTTTCGAGCGTGCTCTCGATTGCACGCACGAGCAGCATGCTTTCCGCGATGAACTCAGAGCTCATTTCTCGGGAAGCGCATCTGCTTCTGCAGGAAGTTGCCGCATACGAAGAGCCGCGTCTTTTTCTTGATGATGTGCCGTCACTCTCCGAACTTTCAAAAGCGGCGCCAAGCGCCCAGATGCTGCGCACGTCATCAAAGACATCTGGTGCGTCCGAGCAGCGTGTTTCGAAAGCTCCCGCTGCTGTTCATAAAGGACACACACATATAAAGGACAATGACGCAAAGAACTCTCGACGTGACGCGATCGTTTCTATCATCCGCACCAAAGGCAGCGCATACATAAAAGATATATCCACTGTTATAAGGAACGTAAGCGAAAAAACCATTCAACGCGAGCTCGCGGCGCTTGTTTTAGAAGGCGTGCTCACCAAACAAGGAGAGCGTCGGTGGACCTCCTATACCATCACCTCCTCCATCTAACCTTAACCCAACACAAACAAATAGTACCTATATATAATATCAATCTATAACACAACACAAAAATCCATTTTGTCTTATTTGACCGCATGTTCCACCTTCTGTAATATAGCCACCGTGGTGACGTCTATAGGTATAGAGGAACACCGGGGCCGCTCGCGGCCATTTTGGCGTTCCCCTGCATAACCCGTTATCCACACAGTACGCCGCTTGTGCAACTTCGAAATAAACCAGTACTCCGCTATACTAAAGCACAGTCCTAAGCGGGGTATGGGGCGTTTCTTTCCGCAGGGGGCAAGGTCTTTGATAATTGAATAGAGCAACTTGACCAGTTGCAGGCGCGCAGGCGCGATGTACACCGTCGCGGGTTTCCCTGTTGCCACGCGCGCTTTCACTAACAGGATTCGGTACGGATGCACACTCGACTATGACGGATGCACGAAACGCACGACACCTTTCTCTTGCCAGCTAGCCCATGGGAGGCAGGTCGATACCGCCCTCTGTGGGATAGTGATTGGAAACAACACATGAAACCGATCGCTCACACGATCAAATTACCAGGTGAACCAACTGCACACTCGTCCGCCACCATTACTTATTCGGTGGACGAATGCGCAGTCTAGAAAACTTAACAATCAAACATGCAACATTCAGTAACCAACAATGCGTTTGCGAAAATCGCCGCAGTGGTTGCCGGTCTTGCCATGGCAGCTTCGATGGTGTTTGTCGCTGTGCCTACCGCACACGCGCAGACAACCTCGCAGCTCCAGGCTCAGATCGCATCACTCTTGGCGCAGATCCAATCGCTCCAAACACAGCTCAATACTGTGCAAGGCGGTTCAACAACAACCACCACCAGTTCTGCAGGCGGCGCTTGCACCTTCACGATGAGTCTCACGCTGAAGAGCAAGGGCGCAGATGTTACCTGCCTCCAGAACTACCTGACGAAGGGCGGTTACTTCACCTATTCAGGTGGCGCAACTGGCTACTTCGGCCCGATCACCCAAAAGGCGGTCGCCGCATGGCAGGCAGCCAACGGTGTCGCTCCGGCAGTCGGCTACTTCGGTCCGATCTCTCGCGCTAAGTACGCAGAGCTGACGGCAGGACAGACGACCACCACGACCACCACAGGCGGCACGACCACGACCACCACAGGCGGCACGACAGGCGGCACCACGCCGACCGGCAACGGCCTCCAGGTCTCGCTCGCGCCGACCTCGCCAAACGGCACCGTGCTTGTCGCAGGTCAGGGCATCGGTGATCTCGGAGAGTTCCTCTTCACGAACCCGACCTCGGCCCCGATCACGGTAACGAATCTTTCGTTCCAGCGCATCGGCGTCTCAAACGACTCGACACTAGTGAATGTGTACCTCTACAACGGAGCAACACGCATCACTGACTCGGCGGGCGTGAGCAACTCGACGTTCTCGTATGCTAACGCAGGCGGTATCTTCACGGTTCCGGCAGGCGGCACCTACACGGTGGCTGTCCGCTCGGACATCGAGAAGAGTATCTCCGGTCAGCAAATTGGCGTCGCGCTCACTTCGGTTGGTTCGACAGGCACGCTTGACTCAAGCGTCTCGTTCCCAATCAACGGCGGCCTCCAGGCCATCTCGACTGCGAACATCGCGTCGGTTGACTTCAACACGAACACTATCCCGAGCGCCGCAACGAGCATTAGTCCGCAGAGCGACTACCCGGTCTGGCAGAACACGGTTTCCGTGTCCACCAACCCGGTGAAGCTCTCGTCAATGACCTTCACGAACCTCGGTTCGGCTGATGCGTCAGCGATCACGAACTTGCGTCTCTACGTTGACGGCACGCAGGTCGGCTCAACGGTTCCGCAAATGAGCACGAACCGCACGGTGACCTTCGACCTCTCGGCCAGTCCGTACTTGCTCTCTGAGCAAAGCCATGTGATTAAGGTCTTGGCCGACATCGGCGGCGCAGCTTCGAGCCGCACCGTTCAGTTCTCAGTGCAGCGCTCATCTGACGCAACGTTCATCGACAGCGAGCTTAATCAGCCGGTTACCCCGACGATTAACACCCAGAACTTCTCGTCAGTTAGCACGGGCGTAATCAGCATTCAGTCAACCGGCTCTACGGGTGTCTCGGTAACGAAAGACCCGACCTCGGCAAGCAACAACATTCCGGTAGGCGCGACCAGCGTAAGCCTCGCGACCTTCGGTATGCTCGCCTCGGGTGAGCCGACGTATGTGCGCGATCTCTACGTCTGTTCGAACACCACGGCTTCGAGCACCGCGACTTATGGCGGTTTGAAGAACGGCAAGATCATGGTTAATGGTGTGCAGGTAGGATCGACAAAAGACATTGTCGATTGTAGCAATGGGAGCACCGACTTCACGATCGGCTCCTCGCTCACCCTTCCGGCTAACCAGACCACGCTTGTCTCGGTCTACGCTGATGCAAAGAACACAAGCTCAGTGAACCTTCCTAACGCCTCTACCGTATCGGTTACCTTGGTAGCAGGCACCAGCAACGGACAGGGTCAGTACTCCCTCACGTCGGCAAACATTCCGTCAAGTAACATTACGGGCAACACGTTGACGGTGACCACGTCGTCGCTTACAGCGAACATGGCCACGGGATACGCTAACCAGGCCGTTACTCCGGGCACAAACAACTTCAAGATTGGTCAGTTTGTGCTTCAGGCCGGCTCGACAGAGGGTCTCAACGTTAACTCGATTGGCATCACTCTGACAGGTAATGACGGCACACCGCTTCAGAACCTGAAGTTGGTGAACGACGCGACCGGTCAGCAGCTTGGCACGGTTGTTACTTCGCCAGGCGCTCCGAGCAACTCGCCGTCGAACACGTTCTCGACGAATCTCACGATCCCGGTCTCTTCATCGGTGACGATTGACGTCTACGCAGATGTACCGTCGAACACGGCAAACGGCAAGACCATCACCCCACAGGTTGGCTACGCGGCGACAAACGCGACAGGCCTCACCACGGGCACGACCGCAACCATCGGATCGTCTAACGTACCACTGCAGACCATCACGACGGGCAGCGGTTTGCTCACGGTCTCGCTTGGTGCGTCAAACCCGATTGCTACGAACATTGTCGCTGGCACGTCGGGTAACGAGATTGCTGACTACACCTTCTCGGCGAACACCTCGTCGTACACGGTGAGCCAGCTTGAGTTCTCAATGCCAGCGGCATCGTCCACGGCAGTGAGCGGCATTGCAGTCTCGTACCCTGGCTCAAATGGCGTGACCTCGTACGTTCCGCTCGTGACCAACGGCGCGACCTCGACAGCCCGCCTCACCGGACTCAACTTCACGATTCCGGCGAACAGCTCGGCTGACATTCAGGTCTTTGCCGCGACGCCGATCATTACCACGGGTTCCGCGACGATCTCCGGAACGAAGATCGCGCTCACGCTCGTTGGTACGGACGGCACGAATGTGCAGGTCACGGACGGCGCAGGCAACCTGGTGTACTCGGTTAACGGCGGCGTAAACTTGAAGTCAAACACTTCAAGCTACGGCTTTGGTGTGCTGCGCGCATCTGCACCGACCTTTGCCGGCCAGAGCTACAGTTCGCAGAATCCACCGAACGGGGGCACCGTGCTCTACCAGTTCAGTGTCGCGGCTGACCCCAAGGGTGCAATTGACTTGAACAAGATCTCGTTCAACGTCAGCACGTCCTCGCTCACCGTAAAGAACTTCCAGCTCTACGACCAGTCGAACGCTTCTATTCCGTTGAACGCCGCTGGCGCAAATGCGAATGCAAGCGGGCTCGTCTCGATCGTGCCTGACCAGATTATCCAGGTTGGCGCAGGGAGCACGAAGACCTTCATCTTGAAGGCGGCGTCCCCAACGAATATCGGGGTCACGACTGGCTCAAGAAGTCTCTCGGTAAACCTCGCTCCGGCAGACACGACGCTTGTAGCGAACACCGCAGCAGCGTCAGTCTCAGGCAACTATGTCTGGTCAGATCGCACAGCAAACAACGATTCGCCCACTGCAGCTCAGTGGACGAACGGCTTCTTGCTTCGCGACCTGGTGAGCGGCACCTACAGCTTCAACTGGTAATCTCTAACGAAGCTCTCCCTTTGAGTAAGGTTTAACCTTACTCAAGGTGTCCAGCTAGGAAATTGGCCTAGCAAAACAAAAAACCACCCTCTTTTGGGTGGTTTTTTGTTTTCCAGCGTTGAGTAAGGTTAAACCTTACTCAACGCTCAGTTTATGCACCTCTTATCTTTGCCCTACGGACCAAGTGAGTAAGGTTTAACCTTACTCACGGCATGCTAGAATGTACGCAATGCGAGTAGAACCATACGGTGTTGGATCCATTGTGCACATAACAAACAGGGGTGTGCGGGGGACAGATATCGTGCGCGATACGGCGGACAAAAGAAATTTTATGCGGTCACTTTTTTATTTGAATGATACGTACACAAGCCGTAACTGGCGGCGTGAGATTGCTGATATCGGCATGTTTGAACGCCCGTCAGTATGGCCAGAGCGCGATCCTCTCGCCCGGATACTTGCCTGGACGCTTTTGGACAACCATTTCCATTTGCTCGCTCAAGAGATTCGAGAAGGGGGCGTAGCGAAGTTCATGCAACGTCTTTGCGGGAGCCTCGCGATGAGTTTCAATCTGAAATATAGGGAAAAGGGGAGCATCTTCCAAAGTTCGTATCATGCGCGATCGGTTACCGAGGATAAACACCACCAGTATCTTGTGTTTTATGTTCTCGTTAAGAATGTTCTTGACCTGTACCCAGGCGGACTTACTGCAGCTGCGCTGAATTTTGATGACGCATGGGAATGGGCAAAACAGTACCCGTATTCAAGTTTTCGTGACAGTATCGCAGGCAAGGAATCGCCGGTTCTTGCCGACCCAGACATGCTTATTGCGAGTATTCTCGGTACCGGGGATGTTTACAAACAAGAAGCAAAGGATATGCTCGATTTCCACCTTGCCTCAAGAGGGGAAGCGTTCAAAGACATAATGCTTGAACCGTGGTGATAAGCCGTGAGTAAGGTTAAACCTTACTCACCGTCTTCATGGCTTCGCTCAGCACTTGGTCTGGAGTTTGTTGAGTGAGGTTTAACCTTACTCACGGCAGGGGCGTTGGCTATCCACCGCGGTAAGAAAGAAGTGCCCCGCGCGTCTGGTATGCTTTGAGGGCAGGGCACCACGCCCGCACCCGCTATTGATTATTATTTACCCCAAAATTACACTTACGTCATGAACAGCAAGACATTTCTTAGCGTTGCCATTGGCTTTACTATGGCCGTGGCACCGTTTGCAGCGCCGCTCGCTTTTGCAGATGCTACCACCACGGCGACGTCCACCGCCACCTCGACCGCCACCACCACTTCGTCTACCAGTGGTACCACTGCAACGAGCACCACTGCGACTTCGACTCAAACCACTACTGGCAGCACCGCAACTTCGACCAGCGTGACGACAACGTCAACCTCGCCAACCATCGCCTCACTTCAGGCAGAGCTCCAGAGCCTCCTCGTCGAGGTGCAGGCGCTCACTGCTAAGTTGGTCCAGGTGCGCCAGCAGGTAGCAAGCACGACGATTGCGATTCAACAACAGCTCCACGTGGGCTCCACCGGTCCAAACGTAACGCTGCTTCAGCAACTTCTTGCCGGTAATCCTTCCGTGTATCCGCAAGGTCTCGTTACCGGCTACTATGGTCCCTTGACCGAAGCGGCGGTAAAGCGCTTCCAAAAGGATCACGGCATAGAAAGCGTGGGAGACGTTGGTCCTCAGACACGCGCTGTATTAAACGCTTACTTGGCAAATGCAACGAGCACGTCTCCCCGAGCGCTGCTGCACGAGTTTGAAGCAGAGGGGTCAGCCAGCACCACAGCGAGTGGTAGCGGAGAGCCCATGGTAACGATGTGTCACCATGCAGGCCTTTCTGGAAACAGCCAAACCATCGTTGTTGCCCAACCAGCAACGTTCGCCCACATAGAACACGGTGATAGCATTGGCGCCTGCAGTAGTGAAGGAGAGAACAGCCAAGGTAGCCAAAACAGCGATCATGGCAATGGGCAGGGTGGCGGCGAGTCAAACCACACGATGATTCCGTACACAGGCACCACGACCCAAAGCACGGCACCCTCAACCGATAACAGCACACAACAAAGCTCAGACCACCAGTCAGGAAGCGATAACTAACCCTCTCCGTTACGTCTGGGCATACTGCACACAGCGGCTTTTCGCCGCTGTGTGTGTTGTGGTATGCTCGTACCTATGAGACCAAATAGAGACATTGTCATTGGTGCGGGTGCCATAGTGGTGTTTATTATCCTGCTCGTGTGGCTGCTCTCCGCGCGTGTTGCGTCGTATTCCCCGCCAAGTACCACCAGCGCGCTCGCCACCTCGACACTACCAATCGCCTCCACGACACCAGCAACAGCGACCAGCACCAGTGCTACTCGCGGCCTGGGCACGGTGACGGTTTTGCCCGTGGCAGGCACCGCGCATCTGGCAGCAAATCCAATACCGATAGATGCGCGTGACGCCATCACGTCGTGGGCGCTCCCTGGTACCGAAAGTACGACGACCAAAGCGAAACTCCAAGCGCGAATCAACACGCTGTTGGCAGACGTGGGCACGGGCCGCTATACGAACTTCAACATCTACGCGCAAATAGCGCAGAACTATGGGTTCATGGGAAACGGCTTGCAGGCGTATCGTTTTTACGTGCGCGCGGCACAAAGTGACCCAACCGCAGGCCTGCCTTTCAGTAGCATTGGCGATCTCATGGTGCAGCTTGGTGCGTACCACACCGCCTATGCCGCGTATGGGAAATCAATCACCCTGCAACCGCGTGTCGAGCAATTTTGGCTCGCGTATCTGCGCTTCCTCGCGGCGCACGAGGCCACGGCGCCAGCAACCGCAAGCATTTTTGCCTCGGCAAAGACCGCAACGAATAACGCGCCGAACGTGCTTATTGCCGAGGCAAACTGGCGCGCCAGCACGGGCAACATAACCGGTGCAATCACAGATTGGAAACTGGTGCGTTCGCAGGCGGGCACCGGGCAGCAGCAAGCAATCGATGTGGAAATAGCCAAGCTTGAGAAGCAGCAATCTTCCTAGCGTATGCAAGACAAACCAGAACCATCGGCAGCGAAGATGCCGTACGTGCTTGAGTTTGCGAAATTTCTCGGCATATTTATTGTCATGATTGGTGCTGCGCTTTCTTTGCTGCATGTCATATGGGTGGCGACTCAGGGGAACCAAACCAATGCGTCCGCCGCAGTTGCACCCGCAGTGTCGAGAGGAGGGCACTAGCACGCTACAGGTATCGCTGGGGATAACGGGCGACGCTCTGCGTCGCCCGCGGTACCATGTACCTATCGTGATTGATCAACAGCTCGTTGACTACGTCCGGCAGCAGCTCGCAAAGAACACGTCTCGCGAGGAGACCATAAGCGAGCTCATTGCCGCTGGCTGGGATAAAGAAGACGTAGAAGCGGCTTTTGCCGCGGTTGGTGCGACACCACCCGCACCCGCGCCCTCTCCCTACTCTGCCGCGCCGCCCTCGCAACCGCCGCAGGAGCCGCGGGCAAGTTCGCCGCACGCTCAACCCTCGCCCTCGACATTGCAAAAAGAGATTCCTTCAAAAAACGCGGAGGCCAGCACAAAGGATACCCACGTTTCAGATAAGAAAATCGTAGGAATCCTTGCTATAGCTTTTGTTGCAGCGATTTTGCTTGTTATTGCGACATTTAAATCTTTCTCTTCTACCACTACCCCGGAAGGGGGGTTCGTTGCTGCCATGGTGATGCTGGGGCTCTTTTTGTCTATTGTGACAGGTGTTGTGGTTGTGACCATGGTCGTTGCGGTCGGAAATACGTACACATCGGTGAAAGCTCTCTCCAGCAAACGTGCCAGTAAATCGCGTGCGATAGGAAATATCCTGCTTGCGGGCGGAAGCATTGTTATTGGCGCGTGGGTTTCGTTGTTTGAACAAACGAACTCTATTGCAAAAACCCTGGACCTTCTCACCGTTGCTTTTTTGTATACCTTTGTGAAATCGGCCTGGTTTTTGATTGATTCGTCTCGTGCGAAACGCCCCGTGTCAGAAAGAATTCTTCCGTGGATTATGGTCGGAATTGGAGTCTCCGTCGTCGTTGTCTTTGTGTATAATTATTTGACCCCACCCATCCCTCTGTAATGTAGCCAACCATTCTAACGTTCCAATCTAAAATACGAACGATAGGGAACTGCGCCTCATCTCGTAGCAGACTGCGCGCAGAAAACATACGTTCTTGATTTTAAAGAAGTCTTCCTGTATCGTATCAAACGTGCGGACCGAAGACAGCAGGCATCCATAAGCCCTGCCGAGGGACGAAATATCTGCGCACTGCGCGGATAGGTCGAAGTCTCCATGTGAAAACGGTCCCGAAAGGGGCTATTTTCATTTCAGTCTCGTACTCAAAACAACACAATGGCTATCAGCAAAACAAAGAAGCAGGGCGTCGTCGCGACTATTGCGCGCGCAGTGGAAGATGCGGCGTCCGTCGTATTCGTGAGTTTCTCTGGGATTTCTGTTGCAGACACGACCACAATGCGTAAGGAGCTTCGCGACGAGGGCGTTGGTTACTACGTGGCCAAGAAGTCACTCATTCGTCACGTGCTCGATGCGCGCGGTTACACGGGCGAACTTCCCGAGCTCCCGGGTGAAATCGCTATCGTGTGGAGCGCAAGCGATGCGACGCTTCCGGCCCGCTCAATGTACGAGCAGGGGAAGAAATACAAAGACACACTCACCATCGTTGGTGGCGTGTTCGAGAATGCTTACGTCGACGCGGCAAAGATGCAATCGATTGCAACGATTCCACCGCTACCGGTCTTGCGTGGCATGTTCGTGAACGTAATCAATTCGCCAATCCAGGGTCTCGTGATCGCGCTTGACCACATCCGCCAGTCAAAAGCTGCGGCGTAAATTAACTCATTAAAAAAAGTACTATGTCTGACGAAGTAAAAAAGGAGGAGGAGAAGGCAACTGAGGCCGCAGCCGCTCCGGAAGTATCTGCTGCTGCCGAGGAGGCAGAAGTTGAGGTGCCGGAGCAGTTCAAAAAGCTCGTAGAAACAATCGAGACCATGACGGTTCTCGAACTCTCGGAGCTTGTGAAGGTATTTGAGAAGAAGTTTGGTGTGTCGGCGTCTGCGGTTGCGGTCGCCGCACCGGGCGCCACGGCTGCTGCAGGCGAAGAGGAAAAGAGTATGGTTACGGTAGAACTTTCCGAAGTCGGCGCCAACAAAATTGCGGTCATCAAGGCCGTGAAAGAGGTGCTTGTCTTGGGGCTTAAAGAAGCAAAAGACCTCGTGGACGGCGTACCGTCCGTGCTCAAGGAGAACGTTAAGAAAGAAGACGCCGAGGTGCTCAAGAGTAAAATTGAAGCAGCAGGCGGCAAGGTTACGTTTAAATAACCTCTTGCAAGCACGATGCAAACTGAAAAAGCCGGCCGAGCCGGCTTTTTCAGTTTGTCGAGCGATGAGTAAGGTTAAACCTTACTCATCGTCTTATCGTGGGAACGGGCAGTATTTTGTCAAGTCTTGCGGGGTATTCCTGTGCAGGGGTACAATGCCGCTGTCATGGATGCTTTGGCTCGACTTTTCTGCTCCCCCGCACGTTTAAAACTGCTCCGGCTTTTTATATTCAACGACACCGCCAATTACTCAGGGAGTGATGTCGCATTCCGCGCGAAAATAAGTTCAGCTGTCGCACGCAAAGAACTTGCTGCGCTCATGGCAGCGGGTGTCATTCGTCGCCGCGGGGAAGGTCGGGGGGTAAAATATAGTACCAACAACCGTTTCCCACATCTTGAACCACTTGCCGCATTTTTGCGTGAGACAACGGTCGTGGGTCCGCAAGAAGTGCTTGCCGCCCTGCGCAAAGCCGGCACGTTGCGTCTCGTTGTGCTCACGGGCCTCTTTTCTGGAGCCGTTGAGCCAAAGATAGACCTGCTGGTTGTGGGCGACCGGCTTGATGAGCGGATACTCGCAGGTGCCGTACACGCCATAGAAGCCGATATCGGACGGGAAATACGCTACACGATCTTTTCCACAGAAGACTTCCGCTATCGTTTTGGGGTGTACGACCGCCTTTTACGAGATATTTTTGACTACAAGCACCGCGTAATACTTGACAAGATAGGATTATAACTGTCTTGTCATTATTACCGGCTATCCACAGGGGGGGTAATAAAATGCTTGTTTTCTGCTACACTTAAATAAAGCTTGGCTCGCGCCAGCTGCTTTACCCGAAATAATTAGTCTTAACACAGAAAACTATGCTTCTATCGACCTGGGCAGATGTGTTGACACAGTCTTTCCAAAACATGTATTTGGGGACGGCACAATATCTACCGAATCTCGTTATCGCCATTATCATTTTCATCATCGGCTGGCTGATTGCCGTCGTTGTTGATCGCATTGTTGTGCAAATATTCAATGCGCTTCGCATTGACCAGGCACTGCGTGCTGCTGGAACCGAACGGATTGTTGAGCGTGCTGGATTTACCCTGTCCTCAGGGAAGTTCGTCGGCGCCCTCGTGAAATGGTTCATCATCGTCATTTTCTTGGTCGCGTCACTGAATGTGCTGCACCTTGACCAGGTGAACAACTTCCTGGATACCGTGGTACTAGGCTACCTGCCACGCGTTATCGCTGCGGTGCTCATTCTGCTCGCTGCGGGTATCCTTGCGGAAACAATGCATCGCGTGGTTACTGGTTCTGCAAAGGCGGCTCGTCTTACTTCAGCGAACTTCCTGGGCACGGTTGCTAAGTGGTCCATCTGGGTGTTCGCAGTGCTCGCGGCGCTCTATCAATTGGAGATAGCATCGCAAATTGTTCAGACGCTCTTCCTCGGCATCGTTATCGCTATTTCGCTTGCGCTTGGCCTGGCGTTTGGACTTGGTGGTCAGCAAGCAGCTGCTCGCTATATCGAGCATGTGCGCGAGCAGATCAAAAACTAGAGCTTCTTTCTAGTTTTCTCCACTCACTCATTTGAGCGAACACACCCCGCGTGCACAAGCACGCGGGGTGTGTTGTGCACATTCCCCATTGACACAACACCAATATTTCGTTACAAATAAAGACGGGAAAGCACATAAACCAAGAACGGGAGATAAACAAGTGACACTACGAGACGCACAAGCGGAACTGCCATTGACAGAAGAAGAAGAGGCAGAAATTCTGCAAGAAAGTATGTATGACTCGGGCACTGCGTCTGAAATCCTCAGAGAGGTTCCGGAGGGTCTATGCCTTTGTTGCGTGCATGCCGATCATCGAGGTCGAAATGACCTCTGTCCATACCGGCGGCACCGAAGCGGGCACTACTTTTGTAATCAGTATCGCTTGGATGATCGAGCCCCGAGGACTCGTATCGCAGAGCGGATCTTGCGTGCTGTTAAGGCAACTAAGGCAACAACAAAATGACCACCACTCCGGTCGCCCGTGTACGGGCGACCTTTTTTATGCGAGTTTTGTACGAAATAGTTGTGCGCGTGTCTGCTGGCAGCAGATAAGCATCCTGTGTTTAACTCTGTTGACGTCCTACCGCCTCGGGTGTTGACTGGAAATAGAGTATAAGAGTAGGGAACCCCCGGCCCATAGCCCATCCAGTGTTTGCCACACAGCAAACAAGGAGGCGCGACCATGCACAAGCTCACGCAGGACGAGGCTTTGATGCAACAAATGATTCGTTGCGCTATGGCAGACAGGGGTACTGCGCTGCTCGTAGTCTCTATAAAGGACGGAAGAACCCCTCATGAAGCGTGTCTGTGTCCGTTCTGTGCCAACGGAGAAGGTAGGGCAGGGATGTGCCCGGTACCCGGATCGTCGGTGCTGGGGAGATGCGAACATTACGTGGCGGATCGGGACGCAGTAATTCGCGAATTCCCCACCAAGAGGAGTCTGCGAGTTCTAGAAGAAATACTAAAGAAACTGAAAACGTCCGCACGCAAAAAGCCGCAGGCGGAAGAAGAGAAACAGCCGCTCCCCTGTGTTTAGTACAAGGAGTCGGCCAATGCATATTCACTCTACATATACAAACACAAAGCAGCACTGAGCGTCGCCTACCAAGTCGGCGCTTTCTTTTTTTATTTGTCCGTGCTAAGGTACGCAACATGTCAATACGCATGCGTCACACCCGTTCGCACACTAATAACCGCCGGGCACACCACGCGCTTGCCGGTATCTCGGTCGTGGTAGACAAGGAGAGCGGCGCACTTCGACGCGCGCACCGTCTCGATGAGACGACCGGTAGCTATCGCGGCAGGGTAATTGCCACCCCAAAGAAAAAGAAAGAGCGTACGAAAGCCGAAAAACACGATCATCCGGCGCACACACACGTTGAGCCGGTTGCAGATAAGGATTCGTCGCAAAAGCCAAAGGTACTCGGTACGCACGAACACGGCGACAGTCTTCCAACGTCACGCCGTGGCGCGTAGATTTTCATACTGTGCACAAAAACAATCGTAGTGCTCTTGCGCTGCGGTTGTTTTTTGCGTACCCTAGAAAGTGCACCGCTCTTTACATTTAAATCATGGCAAACCGTCACCTTGCGCGCTCGATTATATTACAAACGCTTTTTGAATGGGATACGACACACGCATCCCTTGATAGTGCGCGCGATATCCTCGCTCGAAACCGAGAAGAATTTGGTGGAGACGACACTGATAACCCGTTTATGGAGAAGCTCCTCACGGGAGTGCTTGCTAAGCACGGGGATCTCGACCTCATTATTGCCAAAGCGGCACCAGAGTGGCCGCTTGAAAAAATCGCGCCAATTGACCGCAACGTACTACGCCTCGGTCTTTACGAGCTTCTCTTTGCAGACCGCGCACAGGTGCCAGCAAAAGTTGCTATTAACGAAGCCATCGAACTTGCTAAAGCGTTTGGCGGTGATTCGTCGGGCCGTTTCGTGAACGGTGTTCTCGGCGCAGTGTATAAAGAAATCGGCGAGCCCGGGAAAGATGAAATCGGGAAAAAACGCACACCGCCTGCTGAAATGCCGCTTGAGACGCTGGGCGGTGCTATCGTGTACACACAGCACGAGGGGCAATACTATCTCGCGCTTGTGCATGATGTGTTCGGACACTGGACTCTCTCCAAAGGACATATCGAACATGACTCCTCACCAGAGTTGGGCGTTGCGCGGGTCATCACTGAAGAACTTGGGCTTTCTGGTTCGGTTGAGGGACTTATTGGAGAAAACGAATACATTGCATCACACCCAGAGAAAGGGAAGACACGTAAGCACGTGTACTTTTTTCTCGTTAGCGCAAGTTTTGAGCCATTAACGCTGAAAAAAACCGGCGGTCTCGATGACGCGAAATGGTTTAAGCTCGCCGATATTCTTGACCTCAACTTCTATGATGATATGCTCCCCATCGTTACGGCGGGTGTGCAGAAGATTCTCGACCACGCACGCGCCGCAACGCGATAATGCCTGACTTCACTTCATACGCAAAACAGCTCGGTCTATCATTTGATCATATCGACCTGTTCGTTGAGGCGCTTACGCATCGTTCATACCTGAACGAAAACCGGAGCGTCGTACACAGTCACAACGAACGCCTTGAGTTTTTAGGCGATGCGGTGCTTGAACTTGTCGTCACACACTTTCTTTTTATGAAATTTCCGGAGAAGCCGGAGGGCGAACTAACCGCCTATCGCGCTGCGCTCGTTAACACACAGTCGCTTGCGTCGTCTGCCGAAGCACTGGGAGTAAATGACATGCTGCTCTTGTCAAAGGGGGAGGCGAAAGACACCGGTCGCGCGCGGCAAATTATTCTTGCCAATGCTTTTGAGGCGATCGTGGGAGCCGTCTACCTCGATCGAGGATATGCTGCTGCGGCGCATTTTATCGCTGCTACCATTCACCCAAAAATAGATGCGGTGGTCGCCGGGCGCCTCTGGCAAGATGCGAAGAGTCGCTTTCAGGAAGTGGCGCAAGAGCAGCACGGCGTGACGCCGCGCTACGAAACACTTGGTGAAGAAGGTCCTGATCACGACAAACATTTCACCATCGGGGTGTTTCTTAAAGCAGAGCAGATTGCACTAGGCTTCGGCAAGTCAAAACAGGAAGCAGAACAAGACGCCGCACGCGTTGCGTTACAGAAAACCGGCTGGTAGCGGCAACGTTGTGTCGCCCGCGCGCCATCTTTAGCCGCTCTTGGGTAATACGGTATACTTTTAGCATGCTTAAGCGACTTGAGATTGCGGGATTTAAATCATTTGCACGAAAGACCGTGCTTGATTTTTCTTCTTCCGTGACGGCAATCGTGGGACCAAACGGATCGGGAAAATCAAACGTGGCTGAAGCGTTTCGTTTTGCGCTCGGTGAGCAATCCATGAAGAGCATGCGTGGCAAGCGGAGCGAGGATCTCATCTTTAGCGGATCGCACTCTGCAGCACGCACTAATCGCGCCGCAGTGGCTATCGTTTTTGATAATTCACGCCGACTCTTTGCGCTCGATTTTGATGAGGTGTCCATCGAACGCGCGGTCTTTCGCGACGGTACGAGTGAGTATTTTATAAATGGTTCCAAGACGCGCCTACGTGATGTTCAGGAGCTTTTGGCGCGCGCCAATATCGGTGAGAGCGGGCACCACATTATTTCACAGGGCGAGGCAGACCGTATTTTGCTCGCCTCGCCGCGCGATCGCCGCTCGACGCTTGAGGACGCACTCGGTTTGAAGGTCTATGAGTTTAAAAAACAGGACGCGATACGCAAGCTAGAAAAGACCGAAGAAAATATTTCTCACGTTGAGGCATTACGCCGTGAACTCGCACCGCACCTACGTTTCCTCGGCAAACAGGTGGAGAAGCTTGAGCACGCCGCGCAGTTGAGGAGTGCGCTCGCTCAGGCAGCGTGCGAATATTTTTCCATTGAAGACATTTACATAGAAAAAGAAAAATTTCGCGTTGCAGCTGCGGAAGCGTCTGCAACCGAACAGCTTGCCGTTGCTTCTGCGGAATTGTCCGCGCTTGAAAAACACGCTGCGGGCGATGCGCAAGGCATGGCGCACCTGCGCACCGTGCGCGCAGCCGAAGCGGCACTTGAAACAGCAACCAGTACACGCGCAGCACTTTCTCGCGAGATCGGGCGGATTGAGGGTGCGCTCGCAGAGACGAAGAAGCGCGCACATGCCGTAACGCAAGACCCATATGCAAAAGTGCCGCGCGCCGACATTGCGGCGCTTCACGATGAGATTGAGCGCCAAGCCGAAGATGTTTCGGGCGAACCGGAAGCGCTTGCCGCAGCCCTCTCGGCTATTCGTGTGGCAGGGCGCGCGTTTTTCGAGCGTTTTGCCGTATCCAAGGACGACTATTTGGCTGATGAGGAGCGTGCACTGCATGCGCTTGAGGAAGAGCGAGAAATGCACACCGCAAAAGATGCGGCACTTGCCGAAGAAGTGGAGCATGCACGCATGGCGCTTGCACGTGCACGCGAGGAATCCATCGCGCACGACGAAGCCGGTCGTGAAGGACAGCGACGCCTCATTGACCTTGCACAAACACAGGCACATGCTGAAGCGGAAGTAGCGCGCCTCTCTGTACGTCGTGCCGAAATCACGCACCTTGCCGAAGAATGTGAACTCGGCAAACAGGATGTAGCCGCACTTGCGGGTCCCGCAGTGCTTTCATATGCGCCGCGTATGGATATGCCGGATGAACCACGCACCGTACAAGAAACTCGCCGCCGCACGCTCGAGCGCCTTAAAATTCGTCTCGAAGAATCCGGCGGAACCGGCGAAGATATCCGTCGAGAGTTTGAAGAAGTGTCCGAGCGTGAACAGTTTCTCGCGCGCGAGCTCGCTGACCTCGCGCAATCGGCGAGCGGCTTGAAGGCGCTCATTGCCGACTTGGACGCCGAACTCGCAAAACATTTTGCTGAGGGGCTTGCGAGTGTGAATCAATTTTTTGGAGAGTTCTTTTCACTTATGTTTGGTGGCGGCGATGCACGACTCATTCTTGAAGAACCAGCGGCGGTTAGAAGTGACGAGGACGCAGAAGATTCAAATGAGGATGCGCACGTGCGTGCCGTGGATCGACCAGGCATTGAGGTGTCGGTACATTTGCCAAAGAAGCGCGTGCAGGCACTCATGCAACTTTCCGGCGGTGAGCGGGCGCTTACTTCTATCGCGCTTATTTTTGCCATGAGTCAGGTGAATCCGCCGCCATTTTTGATACTTGACGAGACCGACGCAGCGCTTGATGAAGCGAACAGTCGTCGCTATGGCGACATGATTGAGACGCTTGCCAAGCGCTCGCAACTGATCGTCATTACGCATAATCGCGAGACGATGAGTCGCGCGAACATTCTTTACGGGGTCACGATGGGTGGCGACGGCGTTTCCAAACTCCTCTCCGTGAAATTCGACGAAGCCGTGGCCGTAGCGAAATAGACGTGCATTTTTGATGGAGGCGCGTGCGATGCGGTATGATTAGGGTGATGCGTACTCGCACAGCTATACTCGTCATTACTTTCTTCGCCATCATCGGCGCAGTGTTTGTCGAGGTGACCATAACGCGTACGAGCGCCATTTCACCTACGCCTTCTTTGCTGACCGCGACTTCGACCGCGACACTCTCGACGCCGCAGATTACTTTTCCATTTCCTACAAACTACGGCCTGGCTACTACCCAAGAGCAGATTCTCGCAAAAGCGTACATTCCGCCCTGCAACGAGCCGTTCAACTACTGCCTCTACTACAATGGCAGCGCATATAAGGGCACAAATTTTGAGAGCGCGGGCTTGCGTATTGAACGCCGCAGCGACCTTACCACCAGCGAGTCGTGTCTCACGACGCCGCCCGCGAACCGCTCGCGCCTCTCTGCCACTACGACGCCGCACACTGGCTACGCCACGAGCGTGTTTTCGCCGCTTGGTGACGCAGCCGCGGGACACTATGCAAATGGCGCACTCTACCGACTCTTTTTCAATGGCACCTGCTATGAGTTTGAGACGCGCGTCGGTGAGACGCAGTTCGCAAACTATCCTCCCGGAGCGATACAGAAGTTCACTGACGCCAATCGGCAAGCCGTGTTTGCCGGCCTGCAATCGATACTCGACCGCGTGACTATTACCAGCACCGGAGCAAGGGTGCAATTCCCCGCGTCCTAGCGGCGTGCGCTTGGCGTGGTACTGTACGTGTGCATGGCAGCGATTATTTTTGATATTGAAACTATTGGTGAAGACTTCACCGCACTCGATGAGACTACGCAGGAAGGGCTCACGCGCTGGATTCGCAAAGAGCACGCCAAAGACGACGCGGCGTATGCCGTGGCACTCGAGGATATAAAAAACGGCCTCGGCTTTTCACCGCTCACGGGAGAGATTGTTGCCATTGGTATGCTCGAGGGCGAGCGTGATCGCGGTGCGGTGTATTACCAAGCGCCCGGAGAAAACAAGAAAGATTTCGAACAAGATGGAATCACATTTAAACAAATGACCGAGAAGGACATGCTCGCGCAGTTTTGGGAGGTGGCGAGCCATTGCGATGAGTTCGTAACGTTTAACGGCCGCAGTTTTGACGTGCCGTTTCTCATGATCCGGTCAGCCGTGCACGGTATTCGACCTACCAAAAATCTCCTTAAGGGACGCTACTTGTACCAACAAAATACGAACGCACGACATATTGACCTGTTAGATCAACTTACATTCGAAGGAGCGGTTTGGCGGAACAAGGGTACGTTGCACCTATACTGTCGGGCGTTTGGCATAGAGAGTCCTAAGGCGGGCGGTGTGACCGGCGATGACGTCGCGACCCTTTTCCAGGAGAAGCGTTTCGTGGACATTGCGACATATAATGTCGGCGACATTCGCGCCACTAAAGCGCTCTACGAGAAATGGCGCGACTATCTAAAACCATGAATCATGCTACCGACAGGTACATACCGCGCTCTGCGCGCGGGAACTGCAAAAAGTTCGCGCTCCTGGCCGCCCGGCAAAAACATATTTATTTTTTCCCGACGCTTGCGTCGGCCGCTTGCACGATGCTATGACCCAACAAAATGCTCTCGACATTTTGAAGACGGGCGCGAATGTGTTTCTCACCGGCGAGCCGGGGAGTGGGAAGACGCACACCGTCAACTTGTTCGTGGCGTGGCTCAGAGAGCACGGCGTGGAGCCAGCAATCACCGCATCAACCGGCATCGCCGCCACACACATACACGGCCTAACCGTCCATTCTTGGAGCGGTATTGGCGTACAGCGTGATCTTTCCGCAGAAGATCTTGACCGCATCGCACAAAAAGAGCACGTAGTGCGTCGTGTGCGAAAGACGCACGTGCTCATCATCGACGAAATTTCTATGCTCTCAGCCGATACTCTCGCGATGGTCGATGCGGTGTGTCGGGAAGTACGCCGCGACAGCCGATCGTTTGGCGGCATGCAGGTCGTGCTGGTGGGCGACTTCTTTCAGCTGCCACCAATTACACGGTCCGCTAGCAGCAATACGCGTGTACAGGGCGATTTGCTCATGCGCGGTGACCCTGAGAGCGTATTCGCGTTTTCCGGTGAGGTCTGGCATCGATTAAACCCGCTCGTGTGTTATCTCACCGAGCAGTACCGTCAGGAAGACGCCGCGTTTCTTGACGTGCTGTCGGCAATACGGAGCGGTACCGTGACGGCCGAGCACGAAGCGCTGCTTACCGATCGTCGTGTCGAACCCGCAGACGAGGTGCCGGCACTCTTCCCGCACAATGCGAACGTCGATCGCGTGAACGACGCCGCACTCGCAAAACTGCCCGGCACTGCACGACACTTTGCTATGGAGCGTTCTGGACCTGACGTACTTACCGATGCACTCGTACGCGGATGTCTTTCGCCCGAGACGCTTGCGCTCAAGGAACGCGCACGCGTCATGTTTACGAAAAATAATCCAGCCGAAGGGTTTGCCAACGGCACGCTCGGTATGGTAGTTGGGTTCGACCACGGTCAGCCAGCGGTTGAAATGCGTAACGGCCGCACGATTACCGTAGCGCCGATGGAATGGGTCGTCGAAGAGGGCGGTAAAATACGCGCCAAAATTACCCAAGTGCCGCTACGGCTTGCGTGGGCTATTACGGTCCATAAGAGTCAGGGCATGTCGCTTGACGCGGCACACGTCGACCTTGCGCATGCATTTGAATATGGTCAGGGTTACGTAGCACTATCGCGCGTGCGATCGCTTGCAGGCCTCACCTTAGCCGGGCTTAATCGCCGCGCGCTTGAGGTGCACCCCGGTATCCTTGAAAAGGATTCGGTATTTCGCGAGCAGTCTGCGGCTGCCCAAGCGACATTTATCGACCTTTCAGAAAAAGAACTCGCGACAATGCATGCGCGCTTTCTGAAGGCGATGGGTGGCAGCATCGAGGTGCTGAGCAAGGAAGAACAACACGCGGCCACCGGTCCGCGCGAAGACCCAATTCAAGCCACCCTCGCGCTTTTACGCACAGGCCACAGCATCGAAGAAATTGCCGCGCTGCGCGCACGAAAACAAAGCACCATTATTACGCACATCGAGCACCTTCATGACGCAGGCGCACTCTCGTATGCCGATGTCGCACACTTGCTGCGTGGACGCGAGGAAGACATTGAGACGGCACACACTGCGTTTACGCTCTTAGGAACGGAACGGCTCGCGCCCGTTTTCTCAAAATTACACAAGAGTATCTCGTACGACACGCTACATCTTGCGCGCGTACTGTTTCTGTTGAAGGACAAACCATAGCGGGCCACTCTCGACCCCACTCATTGAGCGAGACGGTGTATATCGTGCTGCCGCAGAAAATTAGACCGCGCACTGGCCGTGTGTACGTGTCGCGCGTGTTGACAGAGCGCGGCGGTGCGCGTATCCTGTGGGGACGTGTTTACGGCAATAGAAAGACCCACATAAAGAGAGCGGATAGGCCGCAGGCCTCAGCATGCAAATGCAACCGCTCCTTGGCGGTTTTTTCTTTTTTGCACGGGGAACACGAGACCTTTGACAACTGAATACGTATAGGTAATCAAAGTGCAAACTGCCAAGCAGTATGCAAATAATGCTTGGCATTCAACGAGAAAATCGTTTTGTGGTGTATAGGTCTCCACGCAGGAGACAGTAAGGGTGCACGGTGGATGCCTTGGCTTGCGTAGGCGATGAAGGACGTGATTAGCCGGCGATACGCTTCGGGGAGGTGGCTTTTAACCTTCGATCCGGAGATGTCCGAATGGGGAAACCCTCCCGCCATGCGCGGGAACCATACGAGTAACGTCGTATGGAGCGCACCTGGGGAAGTGAAACATCTCAGTACCCAGAGGAAAAGAAAGCAATAGTGAACCGTTTTTTATCGGCCCGACTAGTCTGGCTGATAAAAAACGGTTCCCGCGATTCCCTAAGTAGCGGCGAGCGAAACGGGATAAGCCCAAACCCACATGTTCGCATGTGGGGGTTGTAAGGCAGGAACGCAGTACTTGTACTGGAAGAGTTATCAATCATACTTATAGAAGAAACTGCTGGAAAGCAGTGCCCAAGACGGTAATAGCCCCGTATTTGAAATGGGTATGACTCTTTCGTTCCTGTTCTTGAGTAGTTCGAGACACGAATAGCTCGAATGAATCTACCAGAACTAACTGGTAAGGCTACATACTACGCAAGACCGATAGTGAACTAGTACCGTGAGGGAAAGGTGAAAAGAACCCCGATGAGGGGAGTGAAATAGAACTGAAACCGTGTACCTACAAAGGGTCGGAGCCCATGATTCTTTTGAGTCAGGGTGACGGCGTGCCTATTGAAGAATGAGCCTGCGAGTGTGTGTCTGTTGCATAGCTAAGCCCGTAATGGGGTGGAGCTTCAGGGAAACCGAGTGTGAATAGCGCGTCGGTAGCAGACATACGACCCGAAGCCAGATGAGCTTGCCATGAGCAGGGTGAAGTGTGTCGAAAGACACATGGAGGCCCGAACCCGTTGGTCGTACAACGCCTTGGGATGACTTGTGGTAAGGAGTGAAAAGCTAATCGAATCTGGTAATAGCTGGTTCTCTCCGAAACAGCTTTTGGGTTGGCGTCGCGTGATCCTTCTGGGGGTAGAGCACTGGAAGGGATGAACAGGGAGAAATCTCGTCATTCCTATCAACCTCCGAATACCAGAAGTTACAGCGCGGCAGTTAGAAGGCGGGGGCGAAGCTCCGTCGTTCGAAAGGGGAAGAGCCCAGATCGCCAGTTAAGGCCCCAAAATCGACGCTCAGTACAAGGTGAGGAAGTAAGAATCCTGAGACAATGAGGATGTTGGCTTAGAAGCAGCCACCATTTAAAGAAAGCGTAACAGCTCACTCATCGAGGGTTCTTGCGCCGTAAATAATCGGGGTTAAGCGTCGTGCCGAAACTGCGGGTTTGCACACTTCACAGGGGAGGAAACTTCCTAAATGTTCTTCGGGGTGGCGTTCTTCTACGCGCGGACAAAATCCGCTGCGAGGAGGCCAGAGGTATAGCCCTCACCACCCCGACCACTTTCTTTACGAAAGTGGTCAAGAATTATTGAGACGAATCTAATCATAATGATTCGCCTCTCCTGTGAAGTGTGCAAGCGGTAGGAGAGCGTTCTGTTCCGCTATGAAGGGAAAGGGGTGACCCGTCCTGGAGCGTACAGAAGTGAGAATGCAGGCACAAGTAACCACAATGCAGGTGAGAACCCTGCACATCGAAAGACTAAGGTTTCCCGGGCCATGACAATCATCCCGGGGTTAGTCGGACCTAAGGGGATGGCGAAAGCCGCACCCGATGGACACACGGTCAATATTCCGTGACCGCCGCACATGCGAGTGGGGTGACGGACTGCAGTACTGACGGCCAGTTATTGGATTCTGGTTGGTTTCGTAAGGGGGCGCTCTAGGTAAATCCGGAGCGCGCATACCCCAAGCGATGCCGCGACTTTCTTCTTCGGAGGGAGGAAGCGTCAGGAGCGCGGTTCCAAGAAAAACCTCTAAGCTTCAGTGTGCGTGCGACCGTACCGAAAACCGACACAGGTGGTCTGGTCGAGAAGACTAAGATGAACGAGTGAGAGGTCCTCAAGGAACTCGGCAAACAAGCGGCCGTAACTTCGGGATAAGGCCTGCCCATCGCAAGATGGGCCGCAGCGAAAGATTTCCTAGCGACTGTTTACCAAAAACACAGCTCCCTGCGAACTCGTAAGAGGAAGTATAGGGGGTGACGCCTGACCAATGCCGGAAGGTCAAGTACGGGTGGTTACATACTTCGGTGTGTAGCTGGACTGTATAAGCCCCGGTGAATGTCGGCGATAACTATAATCGTCCTAAGGTCAGACACACTTTTCAGAAATGATAAGCGTGTCTGAGGATTGGGACGATTGTAGGGTAGACAGTAACGTCAGCTGCCTTACTGCACAGCAATGTGCAGATTAATCCACCCATGGCCATATGCTGGGAAGGGAGTGTCTAGGGCATAATTATTCCTTAGACATGAACGATCAGCAGGAAAGATCGAGAATTGAAGGATAGATTGTGGAATTTACGGATAGAGAAGGGCTTCAGAAGGAAGATTGCGTACATTAATAGAGCGCATGAATCGCAAGAACCCATCACAATTCTTGAAATCCTCAGAGACTACACGCCATGCCCCCGTACACGATGCGGGGTGAAGATATAGTCCAAAGGTTTAAAGGAACCTAGAGCGAAATTCCTTGTCGGGTAAATTCCGACGTGCACGAATGGCGTAACGACTGGGAAACTGTCTCGAGGACTCGCTCGGTGAAAATGCAATACCGGTGAAGATGCCGGTTACCTGTAGTTAGACGAAAAGACCCCAGGAGCTTTACTGCAGCTTCGTATTGGGGCTACGTGATACGTGCGTAGCATAGGTGGGAGACTTTGAAGCGTGCCTTTTGGGGTACGTGGAGTCGCCAGTGAAATACCACTCTCGTATTGTGTAGTTCCTAACCGTCGGGTGGAACCCCGTCGGGACCGTGCGTGGCAGGCAGTTTTAGTGGGGCGCTATCCTCGAAAGCAGCGCCCATCCGACTAAATCCAAAAACAGGAAAATATAAAAAAGGGGGACTATGTGAAGTAATTCACATAAGCAATCTGGCTAAATGCTGGAACATCCGAGAATCTTCAAGTACTCATTTAGGACACGCCGTGTCCTAAATAGTGAAAATCTTTGAAGTGCGGACAATCAGCAGGGAAGACTCGCAAGAGAACCCTCAGAGACTACACGCCAGACTCCGCGCATAGCGGATGAAGATATAGTCCGATCTGCATGGCGACATGCAGGCGCAATTTCCTCCCGTGATTGCGCACGCCCATTTAGGACACGGCGTGTCCTAAATGGGGAACACAAGCCTAAAAAGTAACGGAGGAGCCTATTAAGGTCGGCTAGGCGCGAATGGAAACCGTGCCGATAGTGTAATGGCACAAGCCGGCTTAACTGCGAGGGGTACATCCCAAGCAGATGCGAAAGCAGAGCATAGTGAACCGATGGTTCGCCTTAGAAGCGGCCAGAGATTAACGGATAAAAGTTACCCTGGGGATAACAGGCTAGTACCGCCCAAGCGTCCATAGCGACGGCGGTGTTCGGCACCTCGATGTCGGCTCACCTTAGCGCGGGGCTGAAGCAGGTCCCAAGCGTTTGGCTGTTCGCCAATTAAAAAGGTACGCGAGCTGGGTTCAAACCGTCGAGCACCTGAATCACGCGATTCGGTTGTTCGACCCGTTTGAACCCCGAGGAAACTGTTATATAGAATCTGCACAAGATCTCATTGCGTATGCGATGAGTAACTTGAGCAGGTTTGCATGTGTGTGGAGACGCACAAAAAAAGACATACTCACGGCGGCGCATTGCAGGAATGCAGTGCGAGCAAATCGACTGATATCGGTGAAATCCTGAACGTTGTGTACGTGAAGGACAATACCGAGGGAAGTGCGGTAACGCATGCCCCTAGAGACTGAATGTCGATCACCCTACCCATCGAAAGATGCCGGGTGGTGTTACAGTCCGATCCCTTCAGTAATGGAGGTAACGTTCTGCGCGAAAGCGAAGGACAAACTAGATGCGTGAGACAGGTTGGTCTCCTATCTACTACAGGCGTTGATTCTTGAGGGGGCTCGTCCCTAGTACGAGAGGACCGGGATGAACTGACCTCTGGTCTACCTGCTGTCGCGCCAGCGGCATCGCAGGGTAGCTATGTCGGGTTTTGATAACCGCTGAAAGCATCTAAGCGGGAAGCTTGCCCCAAGATAAGGAATCGTTATGAGACTCCTGGAAGATGACCAGGTTGATAGGCTTTAGGTGTACGCACAGCAATGTGTTCAGCCGAGAAGTACTAATACGTCCAGTCTCTTGCGTGGAAATCTGTATGACACAATACGATTTCTCGTTGTGTGCTTTTAGTACCTATACGTATACAGTGGGTGGTCAGAAACCGCCGCGCGCTTGTGCGCGCTGACGGAGAAATGCGCCCACAGTGTTGGTGATTAATCGGAGGGGATATACCCGTTCCCATTCCGAATACGGCAGTCAAGCCCTCTTGAACCGATGGTACTCCGCAAGGGGGAGAGTAGGTAGTCGCCAACACTGTGGGCGCATTTCTGTTTACGCTCACGCCCCAGCATTGCGCAAGGGGGAGAGTAGGTAAGAAAAACACGCCCAAACCATGGGCGCGTTTTTCTTTCTCCCATCGCTCGCTTCACACACGCAAACTTCACCCAGTTTGCGTGTTCTCGCTCGCTCGGTAGTAGTCGCCAACACTGTGGGCGCATTTCTTATCTACTCCTACCAAAACACCGCTCAAAATGAGCGGTGTTTTGGTATACTAGGCGCATGGCAATGAGGGGATTATCGTGGGCAGACCGCCGCCGCGCAATAGTGTTGCTCATACTCGCAGCTATTGGTCTTTCGCTGTTATTTTTCACGTACCATACCGCTTTCTATCGTGCGCCATCGTGCACCGATGGCATTCAGAATCAAGGGGAGGCGGGTATTGACTGCGGCGGGCCGTGCCAGTATTTATGCAGCACGCACGTGCAACCGCCAACCGCGCAATTTGTACGACCGCTGGCAAACGGAGGGAACCGTACTGATATCATCGCGTATATTGATAATCCAAATCCCGCCGCTGCGGCAGCGGGTGCGACATACTCCGTACAACTGTATGGCACCGACGGGGCGTTGCTTGCACAGAAAAGTGGCACGGTTGATTTGCCGCCCCACAGCACGGTGCCGGTGTTCATGCCTAATTTCTACAATGGCGCAGGGCAGGCCGCAAACGCTTTCATCACGTTCGATCAGGCGTCACTCAAATGGTTTTTAAGTACGACGTCTCCTCAAACGCTTCCCGTGTCAAACATTCAAGTGGCGGCGAGTACGAGTACGCCAAATGTGACGGCTACGATTACGAACCCTACTGCACTGCCGTTCTATAACGTGCGCGTGGTGGTAGTGGTGCTTGGTGCGTCCAGCTCATCAAACAACGTTATCGCGGCATCACAGACCGTGGTGCCGAGCATTCCTGCGCAGGGGACCGCCCCGCTCACGTTCACCTGGAGTGTACCGTTTGCAGGTACGCCTGTACGCGAGGAAATATTTCCGATTGTGCCGCTCGCGCATCCGTAACATGGCGGTCGCGTCTTCGTTTACTCCGCGCGCAATTCTTCGCGCTATTGACTGGGCACTCGTTGCGCCAGCGTTGACGATTACGATGCTCGGTCTTCTTACCATGCACACTTTCGGTGCGGGCGCTTCGTTTGCACCAAAACAAGTGGTGTGGGCTATTATCGCTTTCGCGGGATATTGTTTTTTCGCTGTCGCCGACGTGCGTTTTATCCGAAGAACGCCGGTTGTGATGACGCTCTATGGGTTCGTCACCGTACTACTACTTTTGCTACTTGTCGCCGCACACCCCATCATGGGCGCAAAGAGTTGGTTTGTTGTCGGCGGCATATCATTTCAACCAGCAGATCTTGCCAAACTCACCCTCATCGCCTTGTTAGCGAAATATCTCTCTCGTCGGCACATAGAAATTGCCGACTGGCGACACGTACTTGCTTCAGGTGCTTACGCGGGCCTGTTTGTGTTGCTCGTGCTCGTGGAACCGGACCTTGGTATGGCGGTTATTTTAGGGTCTATTTGGCTTGGACTCATGCTTGTTTCAGGTATCTCTAAAAAACATCTCGCCATAATTGGCGCGTTACTGGTTGCTACGGCAATCTTCCTCTGGTTTTTTGGTCTTAAACCGTACCAGCGCGATCGTATCGTTGCATTCATCAATCCCGCCGCAAACGTGCAGGGCGCTGGTTACAATGCCTACCAAGCGATGATTGCGGTTGGGTCGGGTGAACTGTTTGGTAAAGGCATTGGGTATGGTACGCAGAGCACCTTGCGGTTTCTTCCTGAGTATCAAACCGACTTCATCTTCGCTGCGTACGCAGAAGAGTGGGGCTTCGTTGGTATCATACTCTTACTCGCCCTCTACGCACTCCTGCTTTCGCGTCTGTTTATTATTGCCCGCAACGCAGGAACAAACTTCGATGCGTTTTTCACACTGGGTGTTGCCATATTGTTCATGGCGCACATTGCGCTACACGCAGGAATTAACGTCGGACTGCTTCCTATTACCGGCACCACGATCCCGTTTATGAGTTATGGCGGCTCGAATCTCGTGATGGAATTCTCGGCACTCGGTATCGTCACTGCGCTCGCACGGCACGGGCGTTCGGTGCCCCGTGCGGCGGCGCATCAGGAATACGACGGTGGATCGTAGCACGCGAATGTTTCGCGTAGCATTTTCTTACGAGAAAAAGTCCGGGACACACTCCGTTGCAGCTCCTTGCCGAGCGTCGCGCGGAGGGATGCATCGTGCATGAGGCGGTCAAGTGCGTCAGCAAGAGCGACACTTTGCTGCGGTTCGACTAAAAGACCGCTCCTCTCTTCTTTGATGATGTCGACAATACCGGGGATACGGCTGCCTACCACAGCCAACCCAGCGCCACCTGCCTCAAGAAGAACAGTCGGGAGGCCTTCTTTTACTGACACGAGCGTAAAAATATCAAATGCTTTGAGATACTGTGCCGCGTCTGGCATAAAACCAGTAAGCCGTACCGTGTATTCAAGGTGTCGCGCGCGTATGAGCACCTCGAGCGCGCGACGTTCGTCACCATCGCCGATTATGTAAAGTGTGAACACACGGCGGCGCTCCACAAGAAGCGCCGCCGCTTCGATAAGTGAGGGAAGGGCTTTGTTTGGAACGAGTTCAGCAATAGTGCCCACGCACAACCCTTCTTGCGGTAGTGTAAGCGCGCGCCGCGCTTCTTCGCGCGAGCAATATGCTACCGGCTCGATGCCGTTGTAGATGAGCGTTACTTTCTTTCCACAAAACGGGAGGCGCTTGCCACGCCGCTCATTGTCCTTGGAAAGGACAATGACGCGATGCGCAAGACAAAAAGTAATCCACGTTGCACATGCGATAAGCGCACGCGCGAGCGGCGCGCGCGCCTCGTCATACGCCAGCCCGTGCGAGGTGAAAATAATACGTGGTATGCGCGCCAGTCGTGCTGCCAGTGTGCCGATACCACCGGCTTTTGAGCTGTTGACGTGCACTACCTGCGGTCGCTCACGGCGGATGATGCCAAGCAGTTCGATAAATGCTCGCCACTCATGCAGCAGCGATAGGTCACGCATAAACGCAGTAACAACGATAGTGCGGATACCCGCGTTCTTGAGCCGGGTGGCTAACGCGCCCGGCGCGGCGCCCGCCGCGCCGGTGCCGCCGAGCGCCACGACCACTTCCGCGCCTTCCCGTGCAAGTTCGGTTGCAAGCGTGTGGACATACGCTTGTGCGCCACCCCAGTTTGATTTCGTGATTACTAACAGCACCTTAGTATCTTTTCGGATGAGCGGCGTCATAATATGAGTAACTGTACAGCAGATTGGAAAGGTATACTATCGATATACAACATGGCATTTTCCCGCCGCGAAACAGCATTATTACTCATCGGAGATTTTTTACTCCTCGCGGTTTCTTTGTGGGTAGCTCTTGGGTTACGTAACTTCGCATTCCCGGCACCCAGTTACTTTTTGGAGAACCTCACTCCATTTATTCCCGTTTTCCTCTTTTCTCTCGTAGTGTTTTATATTGCCGGTTTGTATGAGAAGCCGACGCGGCCAGCACGACGTGCGATGGGGGAGCGCATCATTGGTGCACAAGTTGCCAACACACTACTCGCCGCCGTATTCTTCTTCGTCCTACCGCTTTCTATCGCACCAAAGACAATCCTTGTCATCTATCTAATTATCTCGGTGGCAGCCATCACACTGTGGCGCTTCTACTCTATGTCGCATGTGGCGCCACGCGAACGGCTTGCGGCGGTGCTTGTCGGACACGGCGCGGCCGTTGATGAGGTCGCGGAAGAACTCACTCATAACGATCGCTCTGTGGTGCGTCTTGTCGCGCGCATTGACATTGCGGCGGAGACGTCCGAGCCGCTCTCGGCGCGAGTTAAGTTAGCGGTAAGCAAGGGAGCGCAGGTAGTCATTCTTGATGCGCGCAACGCATTTGTTGCGCGCGACCTACCCGCGCTGTACGGGCTCATGCTTCACGGGATTATCTTCGTAGACTTTTCCGCGTTCTACGAGGAGGCGTTTGAACGCGTGCCGCTTGGGCAGATAGATTACGCGTGGCTGCTCGACTGCTTGCCGCGTGAGCACTTCATTTACGATATCGTCAAACGCGCGCTTGACTTGGGTTTTGCGACAATTGGCATCCTCATGGGAATGGTTGTCGTGGTCCCGTCCGTACTGGTCTTGCTCGCTACGGGCGGGCGGCCGTTCATTTTTCATGAACGTATTGGTCGTGGCGGTGCGCTTTTCCGTATCATAAAATTGCGTACGATGCTTTTTAACGATCACGGGGACCCCGAGCTTCAAAAACAAAATCGGGTTACTCGGTTTGGGAGGTTGCTGCGAAAAACGCGCATCGATGAGCTGCCGCAGCTGGTGAATGTGCTTGCGGGAACGCTCTCTTTTATTGGTCCACGCCCGGAACTACCGCAGATTGCGCGCGTGTATGAGCAGCAGGTACCGTACTATCACGTACGCCACCTCATCACCCCCGGCCTTTCTGGATGGGCGCAGATTCGCGACTACGATGCGCCGCGCGGCGGTGCCGATATTGAACGCACGCGCCGCAAGATTTCGTACGATCTGTACTATCTCAAGCACCGCTCGCTCACGCTTGATTTGGCGATTACATTGCAAACACTGCGCGCGCTTGCGACGTTCACGGGCACGTAAGCGATAATGGCGAGTATGATGTCTACGCAACGCATATCAGGAACACACATCGCCGCACACCGTATCGCTGCGTTGCGAGAGGATATTCAGACGCTTCCGCGCGCACCGCATTTGCGTGTGGTTTGCGTGGGGGTGCAGCCGGCCATTGCGTCGTACATACGTATAAAAGAACGGCGCGCGAAAGAGGCGGGCATTGCATTTTCTCTCACGCAGCTTCCCGAAGAAAGCACGGCGCACGCACTTGTTGCAGCGCTCTCTGCCGACGCCTCAGACGCGCTCGTGGTGCAGCTACCGTTGCCACCACACATTGATACCGACGCGGTGTTAGAGATGCTACCAACGGGCAAGGATGCAGACATACTCTCGCCGCAGGCCTATGCGCAGTTTGCTGCTGGCGCGCCAGGCGCACTCTTGCCGCCGGTGGTATATGCCGTGCAGTGCGTGCTCGCTGAGGCGCGCGTATCCGTTGCTGGACGTGCTGCATTGGTAGTCGGGAACGGTCGTCTTGTCGGCAAGCCGGTTGCAAAGTGGCTTGCACAACAAGGGGCACGAGTAACCGTTGTCACGCGCGATTCCGGAACGCTTGCCGAGGCGCTTGCCGAGGCGGACCTGGTTGTGTCTGGTGCTGGCGTACCGCGCCTCATTACCCCCGAGCAGGTGCGCCCGGGAGCGGTGCTTATTGATGCTGGTACTTCTGAGCTGGGCGGGGTACTCGTTGGGGATATCGACCCAGCCTGCGAAGACAAGGCGTCTGTTTTTACGCCCATGCCCGGCGGCATAGGCCCCCTCACCGTCGCAGGGCTTCTTTCGAACGTGGTAGCCATTACCAGTCGGCGATTTGCATAGCGGTGCACCTTTGCCTATACTAGCGAGCATGAAACGCTATCGGATGGCGGCGGTGATGATTGTACTGGCAGCACTTGCGCTAGGTTGGTTTGTGTGGTCTACCAGCAACCCAGATTCCACCTACGCATTTAAGCTAGGGCTTGATCTTGCTGGCGGCACGGAACTCGTCTACAAAGCAGACATGAGCGAGACGCCGCCAGCAGAGCGCGCGGGCGCGCTTGCAGCACTCCAGGGCGTTATTGAACGACGAGTGAATCTTTTTGGTGTGGCAGAGCCCCTAGTGCAGACTGAACATTCGAGTCCGCTCGCTCCGACACAAGAGTATCGCCTCATCGTAGATTTGCCCGGTGTTACAAATATCCAGGCCGCCGTGGCTGCGCTTGGAAAGACGCCGACACTCGATTTTCGTCTCGCGACGACGACGACCGTTGGTACCACGACTCAAACAGCATTTCTGCCCACTGGGATTACCGGCCGTTACCTGTCCGGCGCGTCGCTGCAGTTCGGTGCCACACAAGCAAATGCACTCGGTGAGCCGCAGGTGCTAATTCACTTTGACAGCGCCGGCGCGAAGCTTTTCGAACAAGTCACCAGTCAGCACATCGGCCAGATGCTCGCCATTTTTCTTGATGGGCAACCCATTTCAACACCTATTATTCAGCAGGCGATTCCGGGCGGTACCGCAGTCATTTCTGGTCACTTTACCGCTGCTCAAGCGCGCGATTTGGCACAAAACCTCAATTTCGGCGCGCTGCCGGTGCCGATCTCTCTTGAGAGCAGCAGCTCGGTGGGGCCAACGTTGGGCGCTGCGGCTATTCACGACGGTTTGAACGCCGGTTTGGTCGGCTTCGCGTTTGTCGTGCTATTCATGCTTTTGTGGTATCGCTTGCCAGGGCTCATTGCCGACGTCGCGTTATCAGGCTACCTCGCGCTGGTGCTTTCCATCATGAAAATTATCCCTATTACGCTCACCGTGTCTGGCATTGCAGGACTCATCCTTTCGGTCGGTATGGCGGTTGATGCGAACGTACTCATTTTCGAACGTATCAAGGAAGAGTTGCGCGCGGGAAAAGGTGCTCGTGAAGCAACGCACATCGGCTTCGCGCGTGCATGGCCGGCAATTCGCGACGGGCACGTGACCATGCTCATCTCATCGGTCGTGCTCTTCTGGCTCGGTACCTCGATTGTGCAGGGCTTTGCGTTTACGTTTGCGCTTGGCGTACTTGCGTCACTGATTTCTGCGGTGTTTGTGTCGCGCGTGCTTTTGCTCGCAATACTTCCCGAAGGGAATGCGGGCGCATGGCGTTTCCTTACCAGTTGCGGTTTCCGTTCGCGGGTTCCGTTGTCAGAAAAAAATTGAACTATGTTTATCGTCAACCATCGTGCTCTCTTTTTTTCCATAACCGGCCTAATTGTCGCCGTAGCGATTAGCGCGATCGCGTGGTTCGGCCTGCCGCTTGGCATCGATTTTACCGGCGGTTCGCTCGTTGAAGTCTCTTACGCTGGGCCGCGACCTGATATAAACACACTCCAAAAGCGCGTATCGGCAATTCCGCTCGGTGAGATTTCATTACAGGACTCTGGTGCGCACGACGTAATCGTACGCACCCGCACGCTCACTCCCCAAGAGCATACGGCGGTGCTTGCTGCGCTTTCTTCAGCAAACGCAACATCGACAGAGCTCTCATTCACTTCTGTCGGACCGACGCTTGGTTCGGAACTCGCGCGCAAGGCGCTGGTCGCGCTTGCCGTCGTTGTACTTACTATTGTGTTCTATATTGCGTGGGCGTTTCGGCGCGTATCGCGCCCCGTCTCGTCATGGGTGTACGGCACGATTGTCGTCGTCATTTTGTTCCATGACATCCTCATCCCCGCTGGTTTTTATGCCATCCTTGCACACTTCACCGGTGCGCGCGTCGACTCTTTGTTTGCGGTCGCACTGCTCACGATACTCGGCTACTCGGTCAACGACACCATTGTGATTTTTGATCGCGTACGTGAGCACTTGGCGCGCGATGAGCGCACCGCTACACACGAGGAATTTGCAGCACTCGTAGGACAATCTATCAACGAAACCATGGGACGATCTATTAACACATCCCTCACCGTGATGCTGGTGCTCCTTGCGCTTGTGGTGCTTGGAAGTCCGGTTACGTTTAACTTTGCGCTCGTGCTTTTGGTTGGGGTCATCGCCGGTACCTACTCGTCCATACTCTTGGCCGCGCCGCTTCTGGTGCCGGTGGCGCGTTATTTTACAGAGAGGCGAAAGAAATAACGACGTATCATGGTGTTGGGTATTACCGGAACAATCGGGGCGGGGAAGGGGGCCGTGGTCGCATATCTCACTGCCACAAACGGATTTACCCACTTTTCCGCGCGCTCATTTTTAGAGCGGCGACTACAGGAGCGCGCGCTGTCTCCAACGCGTGACAACATGAAGCGCGTTGCCGATGAGTTGCGTGCCAACCACTCGCCCGCGTATCTCATCGAACAGTTGTTTGCTGAAGCGGCCGCGCTTGGAAGCAACGCAGTGATTGAATCCGTACGCACGCTTGGTGAAGCGTCTTTCCTACAGCAGCGGGGCGTACCACTTCTTGCGATTGATGCAGATCGCCGCGTGCGCTATCGACGCATTGTGGGTCGCGGATTGTCCACTGACCACGTTTCATTTGCGGAGTTTTGTCGGCAAGAAGACGCAGAGCTTTCAAATACTGACCCGAACCAACAAAACCTTACGGGCGTCATGGCACGCGCGGACTGCCATATCGAAAATGACGGATCACGGGACGATTTGCGTACGCAGGTCGACGCGTGCCTGGCACCCTATCTACATCGGGAGTAGTGGGCAGTAGTGGGCAGTAGTGTTTAATTTTCCACATTAGGAAATTGTCGTTCCAATAAAAGGTGTGCCAGCCAGATAGTGCTCAAACCGATCAAGATGCGCGCCATTGATCACCGCAACCTCTAGCCCGAGCATCTCAGCTTCTTTTGCGGCGATGGGATCAAAGGGCGCAGAAAGGCCCGGGTCCCATGTTGTGGGGATGAGGGAGCGAAACCGATTCCATGTCATCCGCTCAATTGGCTGCGCATCTGGGTTAATTTTCGGGTCGTGTTCGTACACGTAGTCAATGTTTGAAAGGTTCACGAGCCGTTTCGCGCCGAGCGTTTTCGCTGCCGTTACCGCACAATAATCCGTAGACCAGCCGGGCTCAGTGCCCGCACCTATGATAATCGGTTCGGTTGCTTCAATGCGCACCGTGGGATCTTTCATGATGCGCGAGTACGATTGCTCGCGAAAAATCGTACGCAGGAGGTGCGCATTCAGGCGTGTCGCGTGGATACCAAGCCAGTCGAGGTCATTTCGCGGCAAATCTCCGTGCACTTCGCGCGCGGCTTCCTGATAGCGGCGTGCGGTTTTACCCCCGCCGGCAATAATGAAAAAAGAGAGACCCTGCTCAATACCGCGCAGGACACACGCGCGCAATGCAACAAGAAAACCAACCGCAATCCCATCGGGTACGATAAGTGATCCACCAACGGACACAACGACACGTTTTGAAGTGCTCATAGCTGCATAGAGTAAGCAAGGTGACGGCTGTTCCCACTATACGTGGCTCCTCACGCAAGCACAACGATGACACTAAAGCGGTTGTGTGTTATTCGCACCACCGTTTATACACAAGTACTATTTTTTGCTGTCGTTGGCGTGGTACGCTGTATCTATAAATGCACCATACGCTATGAGCTCGTTTCGCGAATTGTATACGCAGCATAAAAAAGAAGTGCTTGTGTGGGGGGCGCTTATCGTCGTTGCCATAATTGTTGCTATTGCCCTTGGCGTGACGCAATTAACTACGCGCGGCCCGTCCGACGGTTTTGCCGCGTGGCGCGCAGCACTCATTAAAGACACGACGACCGTGAGCGGCACGGTTACGCGCATTAGCACGACCACGCCAGATTCCGGCACCATTACCCTCGCCACCACCCTCATTGACCTACAAGACCCTTCGCTCCGAAGTGCATACGACCGCTTGCTGGTGGCACGTCGCCTCGGCGGCGCTGGTGGCCCCTCGCCGCTGGGCCCCTTCTCTCTGCCACGGAAAAAAGTAACGCTCGCCATCGCTTTTAGCACGGCCACAAAATTCAATGCGAAAGCACTAAGCGGCATTCACTCGGGAGACATTGTCGGTATCGATCTCACCGGTAGCGCGTACGCAACGAGCACACCGCTCACCGCGCGCACGGTAACCTACATAAATCCCATACAGCAGGCAATTACCGCGGAAACGCAATCAGCGCTCGGCAACACGCACGAGCTCTTTGGCACCGTGACGGCCGTCAATCACACCAGCGCGGGCACCGTACTTTCCGTGCGGGCAAAAGTGGTTGATCAAGCAAAACTTGCCACAACCCTCAAAACAAATGTCGCCACCTCTTCGTATGCCTACACCGTACCGTACGTAGAAAAACCATACACCGTCACCGTACCCGCCTCAGCAACAGTCACCGGCACCTTCGCCGTGGGCACTCTTGTGTGTGTTTCCGCGACCGAAAGTATTTACAGCACCAGCCGCCTTACCGCAAGCGCACTGACCGTTTTGTCTCCATAAATTATGAAACACTCTCTCGCACAACATCTGTTTTCGTACACAGCGCGCGCGGCGGTACTATCGCTCGCCGCCCTTTTTGTTGGGTACGCCCTCATTTCTCCCGCAGTCTCCCACGCTGCGGTGCCCGGCTCGCTCGGGGCACCAACTTGGACAGCAACAAACCCAGCTGTTCATGGTGGTGGCCATACAGTAGCTAATGGGAATTATTTATACTCTGGCGCGACAAATTTCATAAGCGGTCCTTTTGGCGGCACCTGGTATATTGAAAAGCGAAATAAAACAGGAGTACTTGACTGGAGTATCAATGAATCCCTCCCCTCTGCTCTTCCTTGTTGGGGAGGAGGAACGAGTAATAATGAATGCAATATCCTCACTGACATCGCCGTCGGAAATAATTTTGTATATGTTGTTGGAATGCGTTATGTGTATCCTCGCACAGACGGTGCCGGATATGAAATGCTGCGAGTGGAAAAACGCAGTAAATCCACAGGACAACTACTGGCCGCCGTAGATTATGGTCCACCGTACGGGAGTCACTTCTACAACGCAGCGGCTTATAGCGTTGCTGTTGGAACAAATAATTTATACGTAGGAGGAGGACAGAATGCTATAGGGTCGTTCGGTCCAGCAAGCGTGGTAGTTCTTAAAATAAATAAGGTAAATTTCCTCTACACGGCGCATGTTCTACCTACATCAGGCGGTACAACAGGGGCGATACCAGTGTATATATCTCTTGATGGGAATAATATTTATCTCGCCAGCGAGAATGGCAGCTTCACAACCACCCTTGTCCAGGGATGGAAGAAGGATTTTTCTAGCCAGATACTTACCCAATCAATATCAGCACCACCTGGGTCGTCTTACTCTGAACCAACAGCAATATTGGCCTTTGGTAATCTCCTATACATCGGCTGGTTGTACGCCCCACCAGGGGGATCGGGCACAGGTCCATTTTGGGTTCTTTCTATCTTAGACAAGAACACAGGCACAACTATAGCAACTAGAAATTCGGGTGGTGCATACGGCTCTATTTCCGGGATAAGCACGAACGGAAGCAATATATACGTTTCGTATAACTTCTTCGTAACGACAGGTTTATTTACTTCCTCAAGTAACGGGTACCGCATCGAGGCGTACCCCGTAAATGGAACGGCCCCTTCTTGGTCACAAAATTATCTTACCCCATCAATTTCAATTGGTCCTCCGGCAGTAGACGCCACCAACGCATTCGTTCCAGGAAGTGAGGAACCTCTTGGGAGTCCAATACAATTTTATCTCCAAGACCTACCCATCATCCCCTCTGCCTCTCCCCCAACCCCCAGTATAAATTTTGCCCCTTCGCCGCCGCCAAGTGGGAAAATAAACTGGTCATGTAATGGCAACGGTTCAAATATCACGTCTGTGACGATAGTTGACCCAAGCGGCGCGACAGCATACTCAAGCTCTCCCAATCTGCCTTTTGTAAGCGGGAGTTACACACCGACAACGTCCGGCACCTACACACTCACCTGCACGAGCCCCGGCGGTCCCGCCACAGCTCCCGTTACTGTTCCGGCTCTTTCACTTCCTGATCTAACCGCTGGTGGCATTACACCCACAAACGCAACAGTTGGCACACCCATTACGCTTCAGGCAACTATCACCAACCAAGGCGCCGCATCAACCGGCGCGCCGTTCACTGACCTCTTCCAATCAGCAACGCAAATAACCCCATCATTAGTAGGGGTCACAGGCATAGGAACAGCTCCATCGCCCACTCTTGCTGCCGGACAGTCACAACCCGCAACACTCTCCCATACCTTCTCCTCGGCAGGAGCTATATATGTGCGCGCCTGTGCTGACAGCACCGATCTCATCCCCGAATCAAACGAAAACAACAACTGCGGTGCATGGACACCAGTCACGGTGTCCGCGGCTGTGCCCGTTGTCGCTGGCGTCTGTGCCACGACGCATTACCAATGCACCACTCCTAGCTCCAGCACAAATCACGGTAGTGGCGTTAGTGCGTGGACATGGTCCTGTCCGGGAACGGGTGGTGGAAGCACCGCATCATGTTTTCAACCAAAGCCGACCGCGGGCATTTGTGGCGTAACACACTACAGTTGTATTGCGGGTACGAGCATAAATGATACTGCCAGTGGCAGCGGTTGGACATGGTCCTGCCAAGGAGTGGGCGGTGGAAGTACCTCGTCATGTTCTGAAGCCCCCACCATCACCAGCGGCACCCTCACCGCCATACCCATCATGGTGCCGCGGGGCATCGCCATCAACGCCACCTTCAACTGGTCGCTTTCGGGTGCCGGTGTCACAAGTATCGGCAGCAATGTCTGCCAGATTTGGCAGCAAGAGGGCTCGACGAATACGGTCGTTGACCCCGCTGGCTTCAGCGGTGGTTCCGGCGGCTTCACCCTCCCCACACTAACCGGCTCCATCACGACACCCATAACACTCAATCACCAAGCACTCTACAACATCGAATGCAGCGTCAGTGGCGGTAGCAGCACCTCAGTCTCCGGTGCCAACACCCTCATCAACCTGATACCGCAGTACTCGGGGTTTTAGGGGCGGGGTGGTGAGCGGAACGACTCAAAACGCGGCGCGCGGCGTATTGACGGGAACACGGTGAAAAGGTACCATAGCGGAACCGCTCTTGGGGCGGTTTTAGTTTCTTTGAAAGACTGGGTTTCGATAAAAAAGATGCACTCGAGTCGCATCTCGGAACCCTCCATAGCAGTAGATAGAACGTAAAAGTTCTAATGTGTTCTATTGCGTTCCGCCTATTCTTAATGAGAGTTTGATCCTAGCTCAGGGTGAACGCTGGCGACGTGGATAAGGCATGCAAGTCAAGGGGGCCTTCGGGCAACCGGCAGACGAGGTAGTAACACGTAAGTACGCACCCCATGGTCGGGCATAGCCAGCCGAAAGGTTGGGTAATTCCCGATAGTCTCGCGAGAGTAAAGTTTTTCGCCATGGGAGCGGCTTGCGTAGTATCAGCTAGTTGGTAGGGTAACGGCCTACCAAGGCTACGACGCTTAGGGGAGCTGAGAGGCTGACCCCCACCGATGGGACTGAGAGACGGCCCATACTCCTACGGGAGGCCGCAGTCGAGAATCTTCCGCAATGGGCGAAAGCCTGACGGAGCGACGTCGCGTGCTGGATGAAGTTCTTCGGGACGTAAACAGCTTTTATGTGGGACGAAGTTTATTGACGGTACCACATGAATAAGGGGCTCCTAACTCTGTGCCAGCAGGAGCGGTAATACAGAGGCCTCAAGCGTTACCCGGAATCACTGGGCGTAAAGGGTGTCGAGGCGGTCATATTAGTCTTTCGTTAAATCCGGGAGCTCAACTTCCGGCCTGCGGGAGAAACGGTATGACTAGAGGGTATGAGAGGTACAGGGAACTCATGGTGTAGGGGTGAAATCCGTTGATATCATGGGGAACACCAAAGGCGAAGGCACTGTACTGGCATATTCCTGACGCTCACACACGAAAGCCAGGGGAGAGAAGAGGATTAGATACCCTCGTATTCCTGGCCCTAAACGCTGCTCGCTCGCTTTACGGAGTATCGACCCTCTGTGAGGCTAAGCTAACGCGGTAAGCGAGCCGCCTGGGTAGTACGAGCGCAAGCTTAAAACTCAAAGGAATAGACGGGGACTCGCACAAGCGGTGGATCATGTGGCTTAATTCGACGATAAACGAAGAACCTTACCAAGGCTAGAAACCCAGCTGCATCCTTCCCGAAAAGGAAGGAGCCTTCGAGGGTGCTGGGCAGGTGATGCATGGTCGTCGTCAGTTCGTGGTTTGAACTGTTCCCTTCAGTGGGATAACGAACGCAACCCCCGTTGCCTGTTATATATGTCAGGCGAGACTGCTCCCTCACGGGAGAGGAAGGTGGGGATGACGCCAGATCAGCATGTCCCTTGATGCCTTGGGCTGCACACGTGATACAATGGTTGGTACAGAAAGATGCAAGACCGTAAGGTGGAGCAAATCTCAAAAACCAACCTCAGTACGGATTGAGGTCTGCAACCGACCTCATGAAGCCGGAATCGCTAGTAATCGTGGGTCAGCTATACCACGGTGAATACGTTCTCGAGTCTTGTACTCACCGCCCGTCAACTCAAGGGAGCTGGGGGTACCCGAAATCCTGCCTTGCGCAGGACTACGGTAAATTCAGTGACAGGGAGTAAGTCGTAACAAGGCACGGCTAGCGGAAGCTGGTCGTGGATCATATCCGAATGGAATTGATGTCTCCGAAAGAGCATCTTGTCGATCATTAGACCTAGTCTAATGGGGAGATAGCACTTGTCCCTACACAGTGCTCGGACGCCGGAACCCCGTTACCGGTATCCCGTTGAGCGCCTCAATTGAGCGCTCAAGGGATGAATAGGCGGAACGCAAGAGAACACATGACAAGAAACCCGCGCAGCTCTGCTGCGCGGGTTTCTTGCTGCGTCTGTGTGAGCGCGGATTTCTGGCTGGTATCTGTATGGTCACAAATGCGCTGGCAGCGTAAAGGAATATCTGTTAGTATCGCAAAACGTACGCGCGAGTGTAGCTCAGGTGGTTAGAGCACTCCCCTGATAAGGGAGAGGCCCCAGGTTCGAGTCCTGGCACTCGCACACTTTCTGTGTTATAGTTTTCTCGGATCAGAAACGCCGCGCACGCGGCATAAAAAGGGAGACTGCACATGAAGCGGGAACAGCAACAGCAAGGGTCGTTCACCGGCCCCGTTCTATTGGCACGCGCGCTGTACGAGTGTCGAGACACACGAGAGTGCGCACAGGAGCTTGTCAATCTGCGCGGCGCACTCGACGCGCACGCGCGGTTCTTGTTGAGCCACGCCACCTTCGATTCAGCGGCCGAGGTTGCCGTAGTCGCAGAAGTACTGTTCTGGATCGCCGTTCAGGATGTCGCCGCACTCACCGAGGGCGAGGGGAAACAGCTCCTTCACCGCGCGCGCGGGCTCTGCACAAAAGGGATTGCTCTTTCGGATCGTGCGGAAGAGACGAACCACCTTGTGACCGCACGGTGTTACATCACACGTGCGGCCGTGTACCTCGTGGAAGGCAACGGAGTCGCGGCACGGCGTAACCTCGACGGCGCCATTTTTCATGCACCGCGCATTCAGGACCCAGAGTCTCGGGCGCTGGCGTACGAGAAGATTGCGTACGTCATCGAGTATGATGGCAGTCTACTCGGTGTCCCTTTTGGGAACCTACGGGCTTTGTTGCTTCGGCTTAGGGCGGGGTTCACGCACTGGGCTCCGCGTCGTCCAGCGTAGCAGTCTTTCTTTCAGGCCCGCACTTGCGGGCCTTTTTGTTATCCACGCACGCCTATCTGAGAGCACGCAAACACTTGCTATACTTCTTATATGAATAAAGATATCGCGATACTTGGGGGCCTTGCACTGCTTGCGTTTGTCGTAGGCGGCAGTATATTTTTCTTCGGATTAAAGACAACGAATACGTCATTGCCGGTTTCAGTAATTGCGCAAGGAACGAACGCGTCTGTTCTAACGCGCAGTAATTACGTTATCAAGAACGAGAGTGACTGGCAGCAATTCAAGACGCTCTTTGATGGCACCAGCGGCTCCCCGCTCCCTACGATTGATTTTTCGAAAGAACAAGCGCTCGCTGTTTTTGCTGGAGCGGAGCCGACCGGGGGGTATCGCATAGAAGTCTCGAAGATAACCGATTCCACACAGAAACGAACGATTGACGTTACCATCTCTACGCCAGGCCCCCACTGCACGGTCACACAGGCGCAGACAAGCCCATACGAGATTGTGGTCGTTCCAGCCACTTCGCTGCCGCTTATGCACGTTGATACAACCAAGGTGTCCTCGTGCCAATAGTCTTTCGCGCGGCTGACGTAATGCGAGCGATACCCGGGCGCGCATAGCAGCCCTTTCTCCGCCTCTTTTTCTTTTATCGCAGCACCCGCTTTTCTGGTATCCTCTACGCACATGGACGCCTCTTCATTTTTCCGTGGTAAGAACATAACCCTCATGCGTGTCGGGCTCCTTGGGCGAGGAGTGAAAGATGCGGCGTACCTGGCCCAATGTGGTGCTACGGTGCTTGTGGTGGACGATGCCCCGCAGGCGGTGATGCAGCCCTCTGTAGATGCTCTCCAGAAGTATCCAAATATTTCTTTCAAGTTCGGCTCATACGATCTGCACGATTTTCGAACGTGCGACATGGTCTTGAAAGGTGCTGGCGTAGCACTCAACTCTCCGGAAATTGCTGAAGCGAAGAAAAACGGTATTCCTGTGCGCATGAGCGCGGATCTTTTCATGGAGCTCGCTGGCATACCGGTTATCGGCGTGACCGGCACGCGCGGCAAGTCGACGGTTACGCACATGCTCGAAGCGATACTCAAGGCGGCAGGAAAGAAAGTGCTCTTAGGCGGCAACGTGCGCGGTATTTCCACGCTCGCACTTCTGCCAGAGACCACCCCAGAGCACGTTGCCGTGCTCGAGCTCGATTCCTGGCAGTGCCAGGGGCTGGGTGAAGCAGCGCTCTCGCCGCACATTGCGGTCTTTACGACGTTCTATCCCGATCACCTCAATTATTATAAAGATGACCCCGGCCAATACCTTGCCGACAAATCCAACATCTTTTTGTACCAAGACCCGGACGACACCCTGGTGACCGGGAGTCAGTGCGCGCCCACGCTCATCGAAGCGTATGGTGAACACATCATCTCGCACATGATGATTGCCGACGACAAAAAACTACCGACAGACTGGACACTCACGGTTCCAGGCGCACACAATCGCTACAATGCCGGTATTGCGCTTGTTGCGGCTCGCGCGATGGGTATTGGTGACGAAACAAGTCGTCGCCCGCTCGCTGCGTTTGCGGGAGTGCCAGGCCGGCTGGAACTTGTCGCGGAGAAAGGTGACATTCGCTACTACAACGACACCACCGCCACCACGCCCGAAGCCACGCTCGCGGCACTCGCGGCGCTTGGTGCCGATCATACCGTGCTTATCATGGGTGGGGCCGATAAAGGACTTGACATGAGCAAGCTCCTCGCCAAGCTTCCGGAAGTGAAAAAAGTCGTGTTGCTTGCGGGCACAGGTACCGACCGTGTGCACAGCGAACTGCCCGACGCGCCGATGCACGACTCACTTGAAAACGCGCTTGCCGACGCGCGCGCCCACGCCGCACCCGGCGACGCTATTCTCCTTTCGCCCGCATTCGCTTCGTTTGGCATGTTCAAAAATGAATTCGACCGCGGTGACCAATTCACGGCGCTCGCGAAAGGATATGGTGAATAACGTACGGTCACAGTATGCAGGGGGCTTTTTCTATGATGCGGATGCAAAGACGGTTTTGCTTCACCTTCGAGACACACACACAACTTTCGCGCCTGGGAAGTGGGCGTTCTTTGGGGGGTTGTGTGAAGACAAGGAGACGCCTGAGGATTGTTTTTTGCGTGAACTTCGTGAGGAGCTCGGTGTCGAAGTGGATACTGAGAAAGTCGTGCACCTTCGTTCGTATTTGAATGAGGAACCCAAAACCGATAGACACGTATTTTATACAACGAAGAGCGTGTCCGTCTCGGCGCTCGTTCTAAACGAGGGTGCTGGATTTGGCTGGATTTCTTTAGGCAATGTTTTTTCGTATGATCTTTCTGACTATACGCGAAGTGACCTCGAGTTTTTCGTCACACAAATACAATGATAGGCATTTTTGACTCTGGCTCGGGAGGGCTTTCGGTGCTGCGTGCAATTCGTACGCGTATGCCATCAGCCAACGTGCTGTACTTTGGCGACATCAAAAACGCGCCGTATGGCGAGAAAACGCAAGAGGAGCTCTCGGCGCTCACGGTACACGCCATGCAATTTCTCCAATCGAACGGAGCAGAGAGCATTGTTTCGGCGTGTAACAGCGTCTCGGCATCACTCGCAGTTTCGCTCTTCGACGCACTCAATTTGGCCAGCGACCGGCTCATAGAAATGGTGGGGCCGACGGTGAGTCATTTTCGAGCGAGCGATAAACGCGTGCTCTTATGCGCGACGCCCGCGACCGTGCGCTCCGGCATTTACCAGAATGGTTTTCGTATGGTGGGAAGGGAGCTGACGGCGGTGGCCATCCCCGCGCTTGCTGGTGCGATAGAGTTTGGTGCGGGAGATGTGGAGTACGAGCGTATCATTCGTGAAGCGTTTTCGGACGTGCCGTTCGATGCTTTCGACACGCTTGTGCTCGGATGCACGCACTATCCGCTCGTATTGCCGGTTTTTGAGCGCGTACTTGGTGAGTCGGTGCAGATTTTTGATCCGGCAGACGCGGTGGCTGCGCGCGTTGAGAAGCAACTCTGGCCGCGCGAGGTAGGGGACGGGAGGTTACAATTTGTAATCTCAAAAGACTCTGCGCCATTTCGCGCGCGTATCAAAGAGTTGTTCCCAGAAAGCATCGCGGCGATCGAAGTGGTACAGTAGCTCCATGACGTTGCAGGGTATAAAAAAAGCTCATTTCGTTGGGGTCGGTGGCATTGGCATGAGCGCATTGGCGCAGCTTTTTGCGCACGAAGGCATTGTCGTGTCTGGCTCAGACCAGACCGCTTCACCAACTACTGATTTACTTGCCAAAAAAGGGGTTGCAGTATCGTTTATACAGTCCGCGGAGAACGTACCAGAGGATATTGACGTGCTTGTGTACAGCGACGCGGTGGCTGATGGTTCCGAAGGGTTCCCACAGCGCATACGAGCGAGAGAGCGTGGCGTGCCGGAGTTTTCGTTATTCCAAATGCTTGGCATGGTTTCTGCGGGGAAGCGCACGATCGCAATTGCTGGCACGCACGGCAAGACGACTACGACGGGCATGCTTGCGAAGATTCTTGTCGATGCAGGGGTAGACCCTACTGTGGTAGTGGGGAGTATCGTGAAAGATTTCGAGAGCAACTATGTTGCAGGAAGTTCGGACTGGTTCGTGGTCGAGGCGTGTGAGTATCACGACCACCTGCTTGAGCTCTCGCCCGAGGTGCTTGTCATCAATAACTTGGAATGGGATCACACGGATTACTTTCCGTCTCTCGAAGCACTGCAGGAGACCTTTCGCAGGGCGATTGCAAAAGTGCCGGCGCACGGTGCCATCGTAACTGACCCGCATAACCCAACCATTGCAGCGCTTCTCTCGTCAGCGGTGGCACACGTCATCGACTATATGGAAGCGGGAAGGTCTAACCTTCCCACGGGTGCATATGAGCTTACGCTGCCTGGGGAGTTTAACCAAAACAATGCACGCGCCGCAGCCGCGGCCGCCCGCCGCGTTTCGGCAGATAGCACCGCAGAATCCATCGCTACCGCACTGGCGGATTTCCACGGCACCTGGCGTCGGTTTGAATACAAAGGCACAACCGAGAATGGCGCGGATGTGTACGACGACTATGCGCATCATCCGACTGCCGTGCGCGAAACCATTCACGCGCTTCGCGCAAAAACAGCAGGGAAGATGTTCATTGCATTCCATCCGCATCTTTACAGTCGCACGCGCGATCTACTCGAAGATTTCGCTACGGCGTTTGCCGGTGCTAATGACGTCATCATCGCACCTATTTACGCGGCGCGAGAACATGATGACGGCACCATTTCCAATCGCATACTTGCCGAGCGCATCGCTGCGACTGGCGTGCACGCACACACACTCGAAACATTTGACGACATCACCGCATACCTGAACGTGCATGCAAAGAAAGGCGACACCGTGATGACTATGGGCGCGGGCGATATTTACAAAGTGGCAAATCAGCTCGTAGCCTGAGGTACAAAAAGACATTGCGGCTCCTTTTCACGGTGCATACTTGGTAGTACAGTAGCGATATGGGGACGCTTTCAGTCGTGGCAACGCCAATAGGGAACTTGGGCGACCTCACGCTCCGGGCACTTGAGACACTCAAAAGCGTGGACGTTATTGCCTGCGAAGATACGCGCGTCACCGCAAAGCTCCTCGCGCGGTATGAGATAAAAAAGCCGCTCGTGATTTTCCACGCAAGAAAGGCGCGCGCCGGTGGCGCGCGCGTCCTTGCCCTTTTGAAAACAGGGAAGCACATTGCACTCGTGACGGACGCCGGTACGCCTGGCATTTCGGATCCTGGTGCGGAGCTTGTGGCACTCGTGCGCCGCGAGTTGTCTGACGTGCGCATTGAGGTCATTCCGGGCGCTTCGGCACTTGTTGCTGCGCTCTCCATCGCCGGGGTGCCGGTCGCGGAGTTCACCTTTCTTGGTTTCCTACCGCACAAGAAAGGCCGCCAAACGCTCTTTGCGGAGATTGCGGCGGCCGCGCGTACCTACGTTTTTTATGAGTCACCGCATCGCATAGAGAAGGCACTCGCTTCGCTTGCGAGCGCGCTGCCAGACGAGCGGCGCGTGGTTGTTGCGCGCGAGCTCACAAAAATGCACGAATCGGTTACTACCGGTACCGCCACTGAGGTCGCGGCCTATTTCACCAACCACCCAGACGAGGTCCGCGGCGAGTTTGTCGTCATTGTGGCATCGCACTAGCGGGCTCAACACGTAATCGCACCAGCGGACAATTTATCGAGTTTTCCACTTCACGGGACGACGGATGTGTCGGCCCGCCAATCGACACGTAGTCGGGAGTCGTCACGCAACTCGTTTCGTTTCGGCCGCCGTTCATTAGTCGGCCTCGCACGAGGCTGGCTTTTGTTATTTGTAGCTCCCTGGTACACTGGAGCCATCACATTATATAACCAGTATCATCATGTCTTCTGAAAGCACGCTTATTCTTTTCGGTTTCCTCATCATCATCACGCCATTTTTGGGCTTGCCGTTTTCGTGGTACAGCTATATTCTCCCTATTCTCGGTCTTTTTGTATTTGGTATAGGCCTCTCGTTTCGTATGCGCCGGTATCGAGCGCGCAAGCCACATGACCACGCTGCACCTATGCACGACGATGGTGCTGACCAGGAGCCCACGCCCCACGACCCATCACCTATCGCGTAACCTATACATTTTCTTGGCGCAATGGAGCGTTCCTAAACAGAGTCAATACTCCGCCTCTTAGTGCGGTATAATCGACCGTAATGGAGAACCCTGAACGTGTCACGTACTTTGCCGCAACTGATGCGCGCGGACAACGCACGCCGTTTGGTATCAAACAGAAGGATCGTTCCAAACACATGTACGTTATCGGCAAAACAGGCATGGGCAAATCAACCCTGCTCGAGAACATGGCGATACAGGATATTCGAAATGGCGAGGGACTCGCTTTTATCGACCCGCACGGCGGCACTGCCGATAAGTTGCTTGACTACATTCCAGAGGAACGAATACCCGACGTAGTGTACTTTGCGCCGTTTGATATGAATCAGCCGATTGCGTTCAACATCATGGAAGACGTGGGATACGACAAACGCCACCTCGTGGTAAGCGGTCTCATGGCGACGTTCAAGAAAATCTGGCAGGATGCGTGGAGCGCGCGCATGGAGTACATTCTCTCAAACACACTTCTGGCGCTTCTCGAGTACCCGGACGCGACGTTGCTTGGCGTCAACCGCATGTATACCGACAAGGCATATCGCAAACTCGTCGTGGACAACGTGAAAGATCCACTCGTCAAAGACTTCTGGACAAAAGAGTTTGCTGGCTACACTGACCGCTATACGCAGGAGGCGACACCGGCTATTCAAAACAAAATCGGCCAATTCACGAGCAATCCGCTCATTCGAAACATTATCGGGCAACCGAAGTCCTCGTTCGATATTCGCGAGATGATGGACCAAAGAAAGATTCTTATCATCAATCTCTCCAAAGGACTCGTGGGTGACACCAACATGCAGCTCTTGGGCTCCATGCTTACGACGCGTATCTTTTTGGCGGCTATGAGCCGCGCTGACGCAGCAGCACCAGAGATGGCCAAGCTGCCACACTTCTATTTCTACGTCGACGAATTCCAGAACTTCGCAAACGAAACATTTGCCGAGATACTTTCCGAGGCGCGCAAATACAAACTAAACCTCGTCATTGCACACCAGTACGTAGAGCAGATGGAGGAAGAGGTGCGCGCAGCGGTCTTTGGCAACGTCGGGACAACGGTAGCGTTTCGCGTCGGACCGTTTGACGCGGAGATACTCGAGACGGTGTTCATGCCAGAATTTACCAAAGAAGATCTGGTGAACCTTGGGTTTGCGCAGATCTATCTTACCCTCATGATTGACGGCGTCGGTTCGCGGCCGTTCTCTGCCGTCACTATTGCACCCATTGAACCGCCTCCACACACGTTTAAGACTGAGGTCATCGAGGCGTCGCGTGCGCAATTTGGGCACCCTCGCGACCAGATAGAAGCAGCCGTTACAGCAGAGCTTGCTACCACTACCAGCACGGAAACGAGGGGCGCTAGTGCCGCCCCACCCGCGCGCAACGGGAAAAAGGCTCCCCGGATATCTCCGCGAGATACGGAACAGTCTCCGCCGATCGAAGGAACTACCCACCGCCCACCACGCCCTGTTGCGGTCCCCCCAACACCACAAAAGACGGCTGACGAGCTCAAGGCCGTACTACGTTCGATTACCACCACTACTTCCGCCACCAAACTGCGCAAAGAAACAACACAGAAGCACGCGCTCAAGAGCGCGCTTTCTGACGTGCTACAGCGTGCCGGGGGAACGACATCCTCATACAAACCGCCCCACAATGCGCCGGTGCCAGGCCCTGCGCGCCCACGTGAATCACCCCCACAACAAAAAGAAAACAGAGAAGCAGCTCTTCCATTTGAAGTGCCTGAAGAAACGTTGAAGAACGTACTTAATGGCCATGCGTAAATATCTTTTCATCGGGTTTTTAGCAGCAGCAGTGCCCATGGCGGCGCAGGCGTCGGTACGCATCAACGAAATTGCGTGGATGGGTACTGACGAAAGCGCAAGCGCCGAGTGGATGGAGCTTTCAAACGATGATAATCAACCAGTCGATCTGTCCGGATGGATACTCAACGCTGCGGACGGCTCACCGTCTATCACGTTTCCAGACGGTGCGCACATCGATGCACAGGGCTATTTCTTGTTGGAGCGCACGCGCGATACGACAGTGCCAAGTGTTCCTGCTGACCTCATATATACCGGGAGCTTGAGTAATAGTGGTGAGACACTCACGCTCACCGACGCCGCTTCGACGACGGTCGACGTGGTCGTGGGGGGTGATGGTTGGTGCGCCGTGGGTGGCGATAATGCGACCAAACAAACCGCGCAGCGTACCGGATCTGGTTGGATTACTGCGACAGCAACACCGCGTGCGGCAAACGCTGCAACGGGTACGACTGCCTCTTGCGACAAGGCGACCGACCAAGCAACGGGATCAAAAGGTGCATCCACGAGCACCAGCACTACTACTGCCACCGACTCAACCGCCGCTGCCGTTGCAACCACGACCGCCCCCGCCACTTCCGCAGGATCAGGAGGGGGCGGTGGCCCGCCAACCTATGAACCGGTACCGCCGGTTTTTCTCAGTATCGGACCGGATCGGACCGTTGTCGCGGGAGCAGATACCAAATTCCAGGCGCTCGTTTCAGACGGGCAGGGACACCGCTACGCGGCGGCGACGGTGCACTGGGCGTTTGGCGACGGGTCTTCCGCGGACAGTACGAATGTATTTAAGAGCTACCGCGCACCGGGTACCTACCTGGTGACAGCGGCAGCCATACAGGGTCTTGGCAGCGGAGCAGACGACCTCACCGTGACGGTGAAAGACGCTGCCGTGCGGGTGATCACGGTGTCGCCCCAAGGCATCACCATTGCAAATGACTCGGCAAGCCGGCTCGACCTCTCTTTCTGGAGACTGCGCGCGGGCACGACGACGTACGCACTCCCCGAAGGAACGAAAGTACTTCCGCACGTCACCGTTTTGTTTCCAAAAGATATTACCAACCTTCCGTTCACACACGACAGCGCGCTTTTGTATCCAAACGGAAAGATAGCAGCAGGGTACCGCGTAGTAAAAGATGTGGCCGCAGCGCTTCCCACGACACCACGTGTGCAACCTGCGGTGCCCACAGAGGGTTTTAACCCTATACAGGTCGGGGCACCTGTAGTTCATAACAGCGCTAACCATATTTCGGCGTATGATGAAAATACAGCAGTAGCAGCCCCCGCCGCCTCGGCTAAAACCGAGGTGGCGGGGGCGCTTTACGCAGAGCACGCGTCGGCGACTGCATCTAGGTTGATTGCCGCTACTTCTACGGCTACCTCACCCGGCACGGTGCTATTTCCTTTTCAGTCGTTCTTTTCCTCCCCGCTTACGATTACGCTCGTCGGCGTTTTGCTCGCTTCTGGCACGGTTCTGGTCCTCCTTTGAGAACGGGAATTTTGTGTATATACAGGTAATTATTTATGTCAAAACCAAAAAAAATAATAGTAGTTACGGGTGGGGCGGGATTTATCGGCTCACACCTGTGTGAACGGTTGGTCAAAGACGGCCACACGGTTGTCTCTCTCGATAATTACTTCACCGGGAGCACAGACAACCACGTGAAGGGCGTTGAATACCGCAAAGGTCATACCAAAGACATAGAGAAACACGTGCCCGAGACGCCCGACATCGTCTATCACCTGGGCGAGTACTCGCGCACGGCGGTGGCGATTGAGGAGCCCAACGTTGTCTTCGATCTAAACACTCTCGGCACGTTTGGTGTTCTTGAGCATTGGCGTAAGCGCAAATACAAACTCGTCTATGCCGGTTCATCAACAAAGTTTGCAGATGTTCGCGCAGACCATATCGAAGGTCGACATCTTTCCCCATATACGTACGCGAAAGCAGTTAATACAGATTTGGTTCGAGACTACGGACGGTGGTACCAGTTGCCGTGGGCGATAGCGTATTTTTATAACGTATACGGTCCCCGCGAGCTTTCTGGCAAGTACGGAACGGTAGTAGAGATATTTAAACAACAGTACTTAGCGGGGCAGCCGCTGACCATGCGACTTCCGGGAACCCAAAAACGCACATACACGCACGTGTTAGATACAGTCAACGGGCTCATTCATATCGGAGAGCAGGGTAATAATGACGAGTTTGGCATTGCTGCACACGAGACGTACACCACGCGCGCTGTCGCGGAAATGTTCGATACAGAAATTGAGGAGCTACCAGCAAGGAAAACCAGCCGGCCATCGACTCCCGTGGACACTAGCAAGCTCGAAACGCTCGGCTGGCAACAGCAGCATTACCTGACAGACTATATTAAAAGTATAACGCGGTCACGATAATAGGAGTTTACATAAATAAATATAGATGGCGGCACGTATCGTGCCGCCATCGGTTGTATTTCTCCTAAGCTAAGCTCGAGTCGAAATGAGTGAGAGCCAAGGATTGGGCGCGGAGCCATCAAGGAGCAACTCCTCGTTGTCGATCTCAATCGTTGGTTCATCGAGGTAGCCTGTAGGAATCCACACCTCCTCGTCCACTAGGGGTCCGAAGTGGTTGGGGGGAAGGAGCAAGTAGAGCCAACTAGACGTGTTTGCCGCTATGCACGCTCGGATAAAGTCCTCACGGAAGAATCCAAGCAGAGCGTACGCCGCTTGCCAAGAGGTTGGTTTCTTGGTGACCGAGATCGTGAACACAAGCGGGTCAGTTTCGCCGGACCCGTCGCTACACTGTGTCTGTCTGCGCCCAAATACGTATACGTAGTGTACATCTGCCATGGCTTTAACCTCCTTTGATTGAAAGCCAGTAATGATGATATTAGTTGATTGATAAGTCAAATTTTGGCATTATGTGCTGAGAATGTTACACTTTATGCCGTGAACAAGCCCAAAAAGATTCTCATTTTTTCGCTCGCATACTACCCGAGCCACGTGAGCGGTGCAGAGGTAGCCATAAAGGAAATTACCGACCGTATTGCGCCCAAAGACATAGAATTTCATCTCGTCACACTTTTGTTTGACAAGACGACGGCACGAGAAGAGGTCATTGATCATGTGCATGTGCATCGCGTTGGCTCCGGAGGTGCGTATCTTTCCAAGGTGCTGTTTCCGCTTGCGGCTGCGCTCAAAGCGAGCTCGTTACATAAACAACATCACTTTGACGCGCTGTGGGTCATGATGACCTATATGCTCCTGCCGGCAATGCTCGCCAAGTGTGTTGGAGTAAACGCACCACACATTCTCACGCTTCAGGACGGCGACCCGTATGAAAAAGTGTTCGGGCGAGCTCGCATTTGGCCGTTCCTACCGCTCATCGATCGTGGTTTTCGCACGGCAAAAATTGTGCAGGCGATATCGGCGTATCTTGCAACGTGGCCTGCCAGACGTGGGTATCGCGGGGAAGTGATTACGATACCAAACGGTGCGTCCATCCCATCGGCACAGCCCTATCCGCAAGAAGAACTTGATGCACTCAAGAAAGAGATCGGCAAACAGAAAGGCGAGGTGTTCCTCGTCAGCGTCTCCCGGCTCGTGCATCAGAAGGCCATCGATATCATCATCCGTGCTCTCCCGCTCCTGCCAGAGAACATCCGGTACCTCTGTGTGGGAGATGGCGAGGAGCGCGAATCGCTCGAATCGCTCGCTCAAGAACTTGGCGTTGCCGACAGAGTCATCTTTACCGGTCAAGTCGACCGGACGATGACCGCGAAATATCGGAAGATATCCGATATATTTGTCCTCCCGAGTCGGTCAGAAGGACAAGGCATCTCTTTCCTTTCGACCATGGTATCCGGTCTCCCTATGATCGCGACGCAGGAGGGTGGTATCGCAGACTTCCTTTTCGATGCGAAACGGAACCCTGACAAGCCAACAACCGGCTGGGCAGTCGATGTGGATCGGCCAGAGCAGATTGCCGAAGCGGTCAAAGATATTCTCGCGCACTCTGATATCGCCCAGAAAGTGACAAAGAACGCCTCAAAGTTTGCACACGAGCATTATGATTGGGACGTGATAGCCAAAGATATGGAAGGGCAGGTATTCCGTAACGTATAATGCGCTTGACATATGTAGATTATCAACGTAATCTACATATCAGACAATCCTGTCAACTAGACGTCCGTAGGCGGATAAGGAAGGTGTGCGTTGGACGCAAAACTTTTAGCGGATTTGACGGTCCGTAGCATCATGGGACACGCTCTTCATCCAAAAGAGCCGAAAAATGCAGTGCGCAAGTGGGACGGGAAGACCCCATACGGTGTTCACCCAGTGTGGTGTGCAATGACCGTGCTCACGGAGGAGCTTCTCCCAGAAAGTTGCCGGATCCGCCTATCACAGGCACTCCTATTTCATGACTTCCGTGAAGACACAGACGACGAGGTTCCGGACTCTGTTGAAGACGGAGTCAGTGCGCTCGTTGATGAGATGACCTTTAGGAGCTCGGATGATGAAATGGAAAACCTATGGTCGCGGAGCGACGAGACGAAGCTTGGGAAGTTGTATGATAAAACTTTCAACTTTCTTGATAACAGCTGGATGTCAGACGAGCGTAAGGCGAAACACGCCGCTCATCTACGTCGGTTGTGTGATGTGGTGCAGCGCTTGTACGGCACTCTCAACATCGTACTCATTGCTCGGGGAGTGCTACATAAGCTCGATGTCGCGTAAAAAAGCAGAAGGCCCAGTCTCGGGGCCTTCTTTTTTATTAAAAGCTGGTGATATACTCCGGACATGGATACTCATGACCTCATCACCACTGCTGTACGCAAGGCAGGAGAGTTGGTTGTGCGTCTGCGCAAAGAGCACTTTGAGACTTTGAGCAAGGGCGACAATCCGCGCGATATCGTGACTTCGGTCGATCTTGTGGTGAACGATTTTTTGGTAGAGAAGATTCGTTCGGTATTCCCTGACGACAAGATTTACTCTGAAGAAGGAGCCGACGCAGTTACGAGTGCTCCGCGGCTCTGGACCATTGACCCTATCGACGGGTCATCGAATTTCTCGCGCGGAATTCCACATTATTCAATTTGTCTTGCGCTTCTTGTGAGTGGGGTGCCAGAAGCGGGTGCCGTTTACAACCCAGTTACGCAAGAGCTGTTTAGCTTCAAGCGGGGCAGTGGTGCGTTCTTGAACGGAACACAGATTCACGTTTCCACGGAGGCAGAACTCAAGAACGCATTTGTTCTTTTACATGCCGGACGCAAGCCCGAATTACGCGAATGGGGCGGGAACGCCTATCGACAGCTTCTTGAGCACGCAAAGAAAACGAGCAATCTTGCAGGGAGCGCACTCGACATGTGCTTTGTAGCGGCAGGTCGTGTCGAGATAGACATTTATGGTACGGGTACCCTGCTCGACATTGCAGCTGCGGTAGGCATTTTGCGCGAAGCTGGGGGTATTATCATAAACAAGGAAGGAGAGCCGGCAGAACTACTGGGAGTACCGCAGCGCATTATCGCAGCAAACTCGGCCGCCATGGCTGACCAGGTTCGATCAGTTGTCGGTTAAACCTGAGCGAATTCGCGTTGCCGCGCCTTCTCTTCTTCGGAACGGAGAGCATCGCGCCGGGTTTTGTAATTCTCAATCGTTTCTGGCGAGACTGGTTCGTCTACGAGAATAGCATCTAACACTTCTGCCCAAAAATCGAGCCGTGCTTGGGTGAGCGTGTGCAGATCGCCGGTGGTGCGAGTGAGTGAGCGGGCATAATACGCGAGCAGCTGGCCGAGCTTGAATGCGCGCATTAGGCGCAATGATAGATACTCCTCGGGTGTTCGATTCTCGCGCACGTATTCGACGAGTGTCTGCTCAAGTGGTTGATTATAGAGCAACATATAGTTTAGGAACCGTGCCCAGCTTTCATATTTGTTACCGAAACGGAACGAAGTGTGGTCGAGTAGATAGACTTGCTCTTGCGTAACGCGTAGGTTGTGTGGGACAAAGTCTGTATGGGTTAGAAAACCGCAGTACTGTTCGATGGTTTTGACGTGATTAATAAGAAACGTTGCCGCGTTTTTGATCGTCTCCTGAAGAGAGGCATTTTTAGGTGTGTTCGTGTCGATGTCGTGCGCGAACGAGGAGAAATCGGCGAGGTAGCTCTTTGCATCTGCTTTCTCGAAAATATGGCGGATAATACGATCGTGCCCATACGCAACTGTATGAGTTGCCTCCTGGGCCTTAAGCTCTTTGAGCGCGAGCACGAACTGTTTGCGAAGAGGATATTCCAAGAAACGTTTTTCTTCGGGAATAAACCCAGTGATGGCGACAGTCAAGCCGTCGTGCTTCTCGAATAACAATTCTTCTGGTGCAGGAAATGATTGGTAGGCAAACGGGAGATGGGGAAGCGTTACTCGTAGCTGGTGTTCGCTTTCTATTTCTTTCGCCCCGTTTGCATCACTACTCGCCTTTATGATGACGCGTTTGGTGTCGCTGAGGCGGGTGCCGACTAACACCAGCTTTTTGCCGCTCATAAGAAAACGTTCTCCTGATACATGCACTTGATTTGGTGACAGACTATAACCGAGTTTGGTGAGGCGTGTGCGGACGCGCGTAAGCTCGTTAGTGCGGTATGCATCCCACTCCTTTTTTGCGTCAGTTGCCATGGTTTAGTATCTGCTCAAGTGTGTGTATGTGTTTCTGCCATGCGCCGTCCCACGCCGCAAGTGCATGAGTCGGTTCCGGTTCAAAAGGAAGAATTTCCGGTTTCGAACCCGGGATATCTTTTATGACTGCGCGCGCGCGAATAGATGTGATATTTTCGAGCAGTCGGCTGCGCTTGTGGGCTGTTTTATCCGCGATACAAAGAATGAATGGGACGGGATTCCTAAGCAGAAGAGGTAGCTCAACAGATGCGCCGTTTACCGCGATGATCACGTCTGTATCTCGAGCAGTCTTTCTCAACACATCGCGAAACGTACGTAGGCGCGCAAAGCGCGGCTGGTGCTTGTCTACGGCAATAACCTTCACACCTGCAAGTTCTTCAGGCAAGTGCGTGTACGCTACCACCGTGACCTCGTGGTGCATTGAAAGGCGCCGCGCGAGTTCTTTGGTGTAGGCGGCCGCACCGGCGATTTCAGGTGGGTAGAGCGGGGTGGCAAGCACTATGCGCATAGCGGAAGTCTAGCATAATGCACATAACCACCCCTGGTGGCGCAGAAGGTACAAAAAAGATACCATTTTAAGTATGAGGCTCGTCATAGCGACACCACTGTATCCGCCCGAGCCGGGCGGACCGGCTACCTATGCAAAAGTTTTGGCGGAGGGGTTACCGGAGCGGGGCATCGAGGCGGCACTTGTGAAGTTTAGCGACGTGCGGCACCTGCCAAAGCTTGTGCGCCACGTTGCGTACTTCGGGCGAGTACGCCGCGCGCTCAGGGGTGCTGACGCCGTGCTTGTGCTTGATCCTGTCTCTACAGGGCTTCCCGCGTGTCTTGCCGCGTGGTCGCTCAAAAAGCCGCTTGTGGTGAAGGTGGTAGGTGACTACGCGTGGGAGCAGGGGCGGCAGCGTTTCGGGGTCACTGCGGGTTTAGATACGTTCGTGAAGACAAAAAAAGTACCGATAGCAGTGCGTTTTTTACGCAAGGTGCAGACTGGCGTCGCACACCGCGCGCGCGCGGTCATTGTGCCGAGTGCATACCTTAAAGGCATTGTGAAGAATTGGGGAATTCCAGAAGAGAAGATTCACGTTGTGTACAACGGCGTCGAGTTGACGGAATCACTGCCTACCCCCAAGCGCCCGAAGGGGCTTCTTGTTGTTTCAAGCGGACGCCGGGTGCCCTGGAAAGGGTTTGAGGCGCTTGGGCGTGTGGTGGCTCGTGAGCCGTCATGGCACCTACACATTGCCTCGGACGTTTCTCCTGGAGAAGCACGTGGGTGGGTGCGCGCGGCGGATGTTTTTGTTCTGAACTCCACGTATGAGGGCCTTTCGCACGCACTCATTGAGGCCATGATGTTGGGCACGCCGATTATTGCCACTGCGGTTGGGGGTAATCCGGAACTTATTAAAGACGGTGTCACAGGGCTTCTTGTCCCACCCGGAGACGACGACGCGCTCCACGCCGCTCTGCAACAGGTCGACCACGACCCAGCCGCCGCGCGCACCCGCGCGGCGGCTGCCCAGAAAGCCGCCGCGCGCCTTACGCCAGCTGCTATGATTGAAAATACGGCAGCGCTCATACGATCCAATTTACCCAATTTAGGACACGGCGTGTCCTAAATATCTAAAATATGAAAGTCCTCTTTATTTCAAACGACCCGACGATTTTTGATCCGGAAAGTCCGCTGCGTACTCGTGAGCGCATGCGTGCGTACGCGGACGCTATCGGCGAACTACATATTATTTCGCGCGGTAGCGAAACTAAAGACGAGACGGACGGGCCACTTTTTCTCCACAGCATCAAACCACTACCAACAGTCCTTGGACGAACGCTCTTCTTGTACACGTTTGGAAAGCGCGCGCGCAAACTTGTGAAGGAACTAGGTATCGAGGTTGTCTCGGCACAAGACCCGTTTGAGCACGGTGCGGCTGCTCGCCGTGCGGTTTCTGGCACGAATGCAAAGTTGCACATACAGGTGCATACTGATTTCCTCTCGCCCTACTTCGCAAAGGAGTCGCGCAAAAACAAGGCGCGTGTGCGTATCGCTGATTCAGTACTGCCACAGGCCACTGGCGTTCGCGTTGTTTCTGAACGTATCAAAAAGTCACTGGTAGAGAGATACGGGGACCGTATACCGGAACCCGTCGTGATACCGATAGCCGCAGCGGTGCCAGCGCCCGAAAACGCGCCGCCGCCAAAATTTTCATTCAAGTTTTCGCTCCTGGCGGTGAGTCGGCTTGAGAAGGAAAAGTGTATCGGGGACCTCATTCGCGCCGTTGCCACCCTGGCAAAAACGCACTATCCAGTCGGGCTGTATGTCGTTGGTGCGGGGCGTGATCGTGCAGCCCTCTCGACGCTCGCGAGCACACTCGGTATCAGCGAACGTGTCATATTTCTGGGCGAGCAGCCAAACGTTGCGGCTTTATTTGCCCGCGCACAGGTGTTTGTGCAAGCAAGTTCGTATGAAGGATATGGCCGTACGTACATTGAAGCAGCACTTGTCGGCGTGCCGATGGTGGTCACGGATACCGGCATCATTGGCGAAGTCTTTAAGAATGGCGAGTCTGCACTCGTGTGCCCTGTGGGCGACGTAGCATGCCTCACCCACGCCATCGCAACCTTGATAGAAGAAAATGCCGAGCGCGTGCGTATTGGAGGAAACGCCAGGCGCGCGGCCGAGATGCACTTGTCGACCATGGGTAACGTCCCAGAGCGTATCGCCGCCGACCTTGCACAGCTTATCGCACGCGTATGAAATTGCTTATCGTCACACAGGCTGTTGACCAGCACGATCCCGTGCTTGGATTTTTTGTGCAGTGGATAGAGGAGTTTGCAAGGCACGCAGAGCGGGTTGAGGTCATTTGTTTAAGAAAGGGGGAGTACCACTTGCTCTCAAATGTGCGCGTGCACTCGCTCGGGAAAGAACGGAGCACGCCGCGCTTCGCGCGGCGCCTTGTCTACGCTTCTCGTTTCCTTCGGCTCGCATGGCGGCTGCGCCACGGCTACGACACCGTCTTCGTGCATATGAACCCGGAATATCTCGTCATCGCTGGTTGGCTCTGGCGGCTTCTCGGCAAGCGCACCGCACTCTGGTACACGCACAAAAGCGTCAACCTGAAACTGCGTATCGCGGTCTTTTGGGCGCGCGTTGTTTTTACCGCGTCAAAAGAGAGCTTTCGCCTTCCCACAAAAAAACTACAGATTGTCGGGCATGGCATTGATGTCGCCGCGTTTGTTGCCGCGCCGCGCAGGGCGCGGCGCGGCGCTCCCCTGCACATTCTCACCATCGGGCGCCTCGCTCCCAGCAAACGCCTTGCAGAAATGCTCGCAGCGCTTGACGTGCTCCACCGAGAGGGCACCGCGTTCTCATTTACCATCGCGGGCGTGCCGGCAACGCGTGCGGACGAGGGGTACGAGCGCGCCGTTCGTGCGGACCTCATTCACAAGCCCTACGCGCGCACGGTCACCTTTTTGGGTGCTGTTTCGCACGCCTCCATTCCCGCGCTCCTTGCCAAGGCCGACGTGTTTGTAAACTTGAGTACGACCGGCAGCATGGATAAGGCGGTCTTGGAAGCGCTTGCGGCGGGCGTGCCGGCTGTGACCACAAACGAAGCGTTTCGTGAGCTCCTTGAACCAGCCGGCCTTTTTGTCAAAGATGACATACCCGAAGCCATTGCCGCGGCGCTTCGTACCGCAGCCACCACAGATATTGCTCCTGTCTCCGCGCGTATCCGCGCCGAGTACGCGCTCCCGGCGACCATCTCTCGCATCACCGCCGCACTTTCTCCGGGCGTATGAAGCGCGTGCTCTTTTTCGGCATCTTTGATCCGGACTACGCGCGCTCGCGCGTTTTGTGCGAGGGGTTTGAAGCAAACGGATACACCGTAGAAATGTGCCGCGTCGATCCGCGCGCGCACCGCGGCGTGCGTAAATATTTGATGCTCTTCCGGCAGGGGAGGGTACGGAAAAAAGAACATTTTGAGTATATCTTTGTCCTTTTCCCCGGCCACACGGTTGTGTGGCTCGCGCGGCTTCTTTTCGGGAAACGCATTATTTTTGACGCGTTCGTCTCACTATATAATTCAAATGTGCACGATCGCACGCGCTACGTGGCGCGTTCTCTCCCTGCACTTCGCGACCGACTCTTTGACTGGTCGTCCTGTGCGCTTGCGGGGACGGTGCTTGTAGACACACAAGCGCATCGACAGTATTTTATCGCGCGCCACCTCGCATCGCCCAAGAAAACGCTCGTTGTGCCAGTAGGAGCTTCGCAGGCATGGTTTGAGGCGGAAACGGCGCACGCACCACAAGCAAAACACAAAACAATCACCGTTGGTTTCTATGGCACGTATATTCCTCTGCAAGGAATTGACTCCATCGTGCGGGCTGCTGCAACCCTCTCTCGAGCGCCTCTACGGTTTGAGATCATTGGCAGTGGACAGGACACCGCCCGAATAGCTGCATTGATAAAAGAACTTGGCGGATTGCCCAATGTTACTTTTATCCCTCGGATTTCGCGTGATGAGCTTATTGAGCGCGTGAGATGTTTTGATATCAATCTTGGCATTTTTGGTACTACGGAAAAGGCGCAGCGTGTAGTACCCAATAAAGTATACGAAGCCGCAGCTCTTGGGAAAGCAGTCATAACCGCCGATACGCCGGCGGCACGCGAAATTTTTTCAGAAAAAGAAGTCATACTTGTGCCTTCGGGAGATCCGAGCGCGCTTGCCAAGGCGATCCGTAGCTTGGCTGCGGATCTCGCGCAGCGGCGACTCATCGCCACCGCTGCGCGAGAGCTCATGGTTGAGCGCTACACACCCGATAAAATAGTCGCGAACCTCCTCAAAGAACTGCCTCATTAAATCTGCTAGAATGCGTCCATGATCCCTTTTCTTGGTTCTCGCAAACCCGATTTTCGGGCAGGGCGCCACGCACTCATGCAGGAGCGCTATACGTCCAGGCGTGTGGTCGTTGGGATCCTCGAGGCGCTTCGGCAGTGAACAACTGCGACTCGATTTTTGGTTACGGTGTCACCGTGCGTCCGATCTTGAGCCACACGACCCATCCCATGAGAGCCCACCACACGGACGGGTAGTAGGTGTAGGCGCCAAATCGGTACCGCAGTGGCAGTGGGGCGTCTTTAGCGAGCACCCTGATGTCGGTTCTCGGCACTTCTACGGAGGCATCATTTTCCTCGGTCAAAAATAAGTCTGACCAATACAGACAAGATATGCCAAGACCTCTATGCAGTATGTTGCGACTTAGCCCGATCTCTCCCTGGTTAATAATGTCCAATCGATCGGCGCACCCTGCTCCAGGGTACGCGGTACACATGTCTTCCAGGTGCTGCCATTGAGTGAGATACACATAGGTCTGCACGTGTGCTGTTTGCCCTGGAACTGGACGTTTTGGATGCCCGACGAGATTGATGGTGCTACCCACCAAGCCGGTTTTTGGAAACTTCATATACTGATCCACGTACGACTGATACCATGAACGAGAGAAGGGGCCATACGCACTCCTATTTCTAACCATAATGAAATCCTCAGCCGCGGCCTCTTTTTGCATGTGTTGCAAGCACGCTTCAACGGAACTGAAATCTCGACCAATATTGCTTTTCCAAATAATCTCTTGAACTTCGAGCCAGGGGCAGTCCGCGGCCATTTTCCGCAGGCCATTGATAGCCCGCAAATCAGTTGCGTTGACGCCCCGCACACAGCTTATGGCTATATACACAAGTACCCGATCGACGCCGGGGTTCAGGCGCGCCATGTTTCTAAAATTGAGAAAATCAGCGAGATAGTTGGGGGCATCGTTCGCGGTTGCGTACGCTAGAAAGAATTTCCGGGCTTTCCGGGGTGGTGTTTTGAGGTACGGATTAGCCACATTCATTACTGGTTACGATACGCTGATTTTAGGAAAAGAAAATGCCCGAATTCGCTTCATGCTACTATACGCACAACGTCGGCTACAGTTGTTATTTTCATGAACAAGGATGCACGGATATTATTTCTCTTCAGTGGCGCTGCCAATCGACGGTGTATCATTGAGAAGATATCGCGCGGCGAAGATGCCGACACTGCGCTCCGTGGCCTGAATTACATCGATGGTGCCGAGTATCTAGACGTGGAGGAGACTGTGCGTTCCATGCTACCCGCTTGGGTCTACCGGCTCTTGCCGTGGCAGATGCGTAGTGTCGTACTTTTTGGTCGTGTGCGTCACTACGACGTGGTGTTCGCTCAAGACGACCCCGTGCTCGGGTGTCTGCTCTCGCGACTTACGCGCACGCGTTGGGTTCACATAGCCATCAACTCCTCCACGCTCATGCGCCGGCATGCGAAGCACCCGCTGCGGCTCGCGCTTTTGAAGACATTTTGGCGGAGCTTCTTTCGTATCGTCTGCATCTCGCGCGCGCAGCTCGAGGACTTCGCGCACAGAGGCATCTCACACAAACGATTAATTTTTGTTCCATTTGGTATCGATGCGGATTTCTATGCGAACATGGACAAGAGTCGTGAGGAGTCGCTCATCCTAAGTGTCGGCCGTGACTTAGGACGCGATTATTCGACACTCATCGAGGCAGTAAAAAAAAGCGACCGCCAGTTTCTCATTGTTACGGCACACAAGAATTTACCGAAAGAAACGCGGCTTCCGTCAAATGTTTCTGTGCGCTACAGCTTGCCGCTCATTCAGCTGCGCGACCTTTACGCTCGCGCACGACTCGTCGTCGTTGCTTCTAAGGACGAACGCGAGCCAGTCGGCTCAGACTGCTCGGGCCAGACAGTAATCCTTGACGCAATGGCGGCTGGCAGGCCGGTCATCGCGACAGATCGCGCGTGGATCCACGATTATTTCACCGTGGGGAAGGAAATCCTCATAGTGCCACCCTCTGATCCCAAGGCACTTACCGCTGCTATTGAGCGCTTGTGGCGCGACGATGCCTTGCGCGAGAGTCTTGCGCGTGCGGGGCAGAAAAAAGTCCGAGAAAAGTACACGACTCGTACATTTGCCCGCGCACTTGCTATGCTTATAGAGCGATGAAAATTCTCTACCTTGCCCATATCCGCCTGCCAACAGAAAACGCGCACGGCATCCAGATTATGAAAACGTGCGAGGCCTTAGCGCGCGCCGGGCACAAGGTGGAGCTGGTGGTGCCGAAACGCAAAAACACTATCGCGCAAGATCCCTTCACCTATTACGCCGTAGAGCCGATCTTTCGCATTACCTTTCTCCGGACACCCAATCTCATCGGCCTGGGGCGGATAGGTTTTCGCGCGGCAGAGCTATGGTTTTCTGAGTATACACACTTGCGCCGCGCTTTTTGGCAGGCAGATATTATTTATTCGCGCGATGAGTTTGTTCTTGCCCAATATATTTTCTTGGGGCGTCCGCTCGTCTTTGAAGCGCACGGCACGCCAACCCGTTTGCAGGCCTTCGTGGCGCATCGCGCTCGGGCGATTGTTGCCATCTCCCACGGCATAGAACGCGCCTATATCGCGCAGGGTATTTCTCCTGCAAAGATAACCGTTGCGCCCGATGCGGTGGACTTTGCCGCTTTTGATATTCCGCAAACGCGAGACGAGGCGCGCGCGATGCTTGGCATTCCTCTCGAAAAACAAATCATTGGCTATGTGGGAAAGTACACCATCAAAGGGAAGTCTAAGGGAGTAGGCAATATTATTATTGCCGCGGGTATATTTGCAAAAGAACATCCTTCCGCCGCACTCCTTCTCGTGGGCATTGAAGAAAGAGAGCATTTTGCCGTACGCGATCTTTTAAAAAATGCAGGTCTTTCCGAGAGCGCTTTTGTTGTCGGGCATATTTCGCGCGCACAGGTTCCCTTGTATCTGCGGGCAGCCGATGTACTCGTGATGAATTATCCCAATGAAGACCACTATAGAAACTATATGTCGCCGATGAAGCTTTTTGAGTATATGGCAAGCGGCACGCCCATCGTAACAAGCGACTTGCCGAGCGTGCGGGAAATTCTCACCGATGCCGAGGCGTTCTTTTGCACCCCGGACGATACCGAAGCGCTCGCGCGCGCCCTTGCCGAGGCGCTCGCGTACCCAGAGGAAGCCGCCACGCGCGCCCGCCGCGCGCGCGAACGCGCTGCCGAGTACACGTGGGAGAAGCGCGCGGCAAGCATTCTCGCTTTCATACAGCGCCTATGAAAATACTTTTTGTAGTGAATAGCATGGATGGACACAACGGATATGATCGATACGCTCGATCTCTCGGTAGTGCACTTCGCGTAAACGGTCATGAAGTGTCTACCGTAGAAAGTGTCTTGGGGAATCATGGCGCGAGATTGCACGCGCCGACTTCATATTGCACCAGGCGCTCGCCGTTTTTTCTCGATGTGCCGGTCTTACAGAAAGTCATATCAACATATCGTCCCGAGGTAATTCATTTTGTCATAGAGCCATACATTGCCCTCTTGCCGTTTGTGCGCACTTACGGCGCTCGCTGCGTCATGACCGCGCACGGCACCTACGCATATCCGCCAGCGCTTATATCCGGATTTGGGCGTCGCATACATCGTGCGATCTTTCGCCGCGCATTTGTGCGTCTAGACCGCATCATCACGGTAAGTCACTACACACGGGAATTACTGATAGCCCGCGCACGCCAGGACGACACCAAGATTTCAGAAGAAAAGATAATGGTTATACCAAACGGCATCGAGAGCGCGCCCTATACTTCGGCTTCTCACCACAACAAAGTGTTTACTGTTCTGACCGTTGCTCCAATGAAAGCACGCAAAGGAATTCTTGAAACGGTGCACGCACTTGCCGAGCTACACAAACGCGACATACCATTTGCATGGCGAATCGTTGGACGTGTGGAAAAAAGCGCATACGCTGGAGCGGTGCGTGCAGAGATTGAACAACTAGGGCTCAAGGAGGCAGTCACGTTTGTCGGATCAGTGGACGACGGCGCTCTGCGTCGCGAGTACCAGCGCGCCGACGTGTTTGTTATGCTCCCTATTGAGCACGGTTTGAAGGTTGAAGGGTTTGGTCTCGTCTATCTGGAGGCAAATGCTTGTGGTACGCCGGTCGTAGGCGCGCTTCACAGCGGAGCGGAGGAAGCCATTATAGATGGAATCAATGGCTTCCTTGTGAATCCGCATGATACGCGCGCAGTTGCGGATGCTGTGGAGCGAGTAAAACGCGGAGGGATATCGCTGGACGGAATGATGCAATGGGTTTGTCAACACGATATACGCACAGTGGCACAGCGAGTTGAGGCAGTATATGCTGAAGGAACTATCTAACGATCTATGAAAAAATTCTTGGCGGTTCTAAAAGGTGATCTGGGGCGTTTATTTATATATCCATCATTACAAGTTCCGGAAGATTTTTCCATAGATTACGATCGTTATTGGAAGGTGCGCGGCCGATCCAGTATGTCAGAAAAGGGCGAGACTCTTTCTCTCTGGCAGCAGGATCGTGCTTCGCGTGCTGCGGAATTTATTGAAAGGAACAGCACGGTCTTGGATTTGGGTAGCGGCGGCGGCGCAGTCCTTGAGTATCTTCGCGAAAAACGAAACATAAAACCAATAGCCGTAGATGTCAGTGCACACGCGCTCATATCTTTACGGATAAAGGGGATAGAGGCTCTTGAGTTAGATATCGCATCAGAAAATGATGTGGAGAAATTGCCAGAGGTCGATTACATTTTAGGGTTCGAAATTCTTGAGCATTTGCCAAACCCAGAGAAGCTTATCCATACACTTGCTAAGAAAGCAAAGAAAGGACTTATCTTTTCCTTCCCAAACACCGGCTATTATGCCCACAGATTACGACTACTATTTGGCAGATTCCCACTTCAGTGGGTTGTGCATCCTGGCGAGCATTTGCGATTCTGGACAATGGCAGACGTGCGTTCCTGGACGCCGCAGTTACATCTTGGTCCCAAATCAATGGTAGCGTACCAGGGACTTCCGGGTCTCAATCGAGTATGGCCCGCGCTTTTTGGCGCGGGGATCTTGTTAGTCTTAGACACAACGGATAATGAAAACCAGCGTCATCATTCCGACATATAATCGCGCACATCTTCTGCCGCGTGCAGTGCAAAGCATTCCACGCGCGGTTGATGCCGAAATCATTATCATTGACGACGCCTCAACCGATGACACGCATGCGGTGGTGACGGCGTTACAGCACGAAGATGCACGTATTCGCTTTGTGCCGCTTTCTGAAAATAGGGGCGTTAACTACGCACGTAATCGGGGTATTGAAATAGCGACGAGCGAGTGGATACAACTGCTCGACAGTGATGACGCGTTCGTGCCCGGTGGAGCCGAGCGAGTAGGGGTATATCTCGACACAACCACAGACGCAAATGTCGTTGGCTTTATGACGCTGCGCGAGGTGAACGGCGTCATGGAGCCGCGTGGCTATCGTGTAGGACAGGAATGGAAAACCGCGCGCCCAACCTATGAAGACATAGCTCTTAAACGCAACATTCGAGGAGATGTGCACTACGCCATTCGCCGCAGTGTTTTCGCTGCGCGCCATTTTTTTGAGGATACGCGCGGGTTTGAGACAGAATTCTTCGCACTTATCGCAAAGCAGGGCGCACGCTTCCTGTACGTGAATGAAACAGTTGATCAACGTTATTCCGGTACAGACTACCACTTGAGCGATGAGCCGTTTAAAAAATATCCGCGCGCATTTGCGTGCGGATACAAGCGTTTTGTGCTGGCGCACAAAACGCTTCTCCAGGCGCACCCAGGCACGCTGCGGCACTATTATTTGCGTATTGCCAAGTGTTTGCTCGCCACGGGCAATCCGCTCGGTGTGTGGTGGGCATTGAAAGGAGCGCTCATTCGAACAACGTCTTGAGTTTATACTCGATCCGAAATGCGAACCGCACAAGCGGCGAGAGAAAGGGAAGTGATTTGAGGAAGTGTCGCCGTGCGGCTGCCGACGATTCGACGGGCCGATGGCTCAGATCTGCGGATACACCCTGTGCAGCGAAAAAGCGCCGCACGCCACCATGCCAGCGTCCTTTGGTGATACCAGTTGAAAAATAATCCACCACGGCGCTTTTGTCGTATGGGAAAAATACACCACGCGATACACTCAGGAACGGCTCGGAGAAATCATAAGAGCGCGCGCTTCCGTCGTGTTCCATTTCCGCGCCACGCTCGCCTTTTTTCAAAAGACGCGTAAACACCTCAGTGTTCCATATACCTGCTTGTAGGGAAACGCGATAGGGTGTGCCGGGACGAATGGCACCGATGTCGCGATAGTTTTTGTATCGACTGTTTGGTCCGGGGGCCGGGTAGAGCATCAGGCACGCCGCCCGTTCTTTTTGCATAACGTCAATTAACGCCTGCACACGCAAAGAAGATACCGGGCGCTTGAGGAAATAATCTTCCTGCATATACAACAGGAAAGGGTGTGGATATTTTGAGAGCGCAGTTAACATGTTGCTCGCCCATCCTCTATCTGGGGAAATAGGAATTGTAGTAACGCGCGCATCGGGGAAGATTTTCCCTGTACTAATGAGAAAGACAGGGAACGGGCAGTCGGGCCAGTAGCGGAAGAACAATTCAAAAAAAGGACCCCACGCGTCGCGGTATGCGTCGCAGGAGGATATGAGGATAGCGCATTTTTTATCACGGGGCGCACTCATGTTACTTGTTAGAAATTCTTTCCCCAAGAAGAAAATAATTACCCGGGATGTGTTGCATGGGGTAGTGTACCCACCGGTACTCAATTTTCTCGTTTTGAAACTTATTAAAATAATTTATATTATTCATATCTTGAAACGTACCTTGATACGCAATGAGATAATATTTAGGTTCTGGAACGTGAGACAGTATCTCATCTCGAACAGGGAAAGGCGCTTCACTTAACGACCACGCGGCGATAAACAAATCTGGATTAGACGACACCTTTTGTAGATTATTGATGTGTGTAATGTACTTCACGCCCCTCGCCTTTTCCCGCAAGGAGCTCAAGAAGAATTCTTGTAACAGGGAAAATTCTGGAAAATCAAATATGGTGTACGACCCTCTAAAGCCCATCTGGTAAAAAAGTCGTGCTGTACTTCCATACCCGCCACCAAACTCAAAAATATTCTTTAAATTTTCCAACCTAACCCCAAATGCATGCTCTAACTGGAGCAGCTCATATGCGTGATGAATCAAATTACCACTCGATGAATGGTAATTCGCATAGCGTGTTGGATAACCGATCGGGCATTCTTCTATGCCCAGTTTCCACGTGTTCCAGTGAGGTGATTTTTTTAATGCAAGTACTTCGGCCTCATGGCCAGGGTAAAACATAGTTCTCTTGATTATTGGCCACTGTAGAAAATAGCGCGGATCATGAAAAAGAATGTTGTGCCGCAATTCAGAGCGAAATAACCTCCACATATTTCCCTCTAAAGAATTGTAATCTCTCTCGGTGTTTTCTTCTTGGAAAATCAAAGTACGTACACCCTGTCTCAATTTATGTATTCGTATACTGTCTTCCGTCGTTCTCGGGTGTGTTACTTTATGCGCCGCGGCTCTTATTTTTAGGAATATATTCTTCATACTTTCCCAGGAACGTGGTGGGGCCACTGTTCTTTGTCTATAAATATTGTATTTACGTAAGTATCAGCAAAAACAAAATAATTTTTTTGCTTCATGTAATCTATAATCGTATACAGCTTTTCTTGCCCGTCCTGCTCATCGTACGTTAATGTTTCTATACAAAATAAGGAAGGCCTACACGTAGAAAAATCAAAAGTTTTTAAGACAGCAAAATCCATATTCTCTATATCAAGAGACACAAGGTTAGGAGGGATAGGGAAATACGTTCTAATAATATCCATAATAGTTTTTTGCGGTACCTTCACATTACGAATGATTTTATGTTTACTGACTGAATCGAAATACTGCGCCTGTTTTTCTGACGTCGTACTTAACGAAGAATCTGAAACAATATGTAGAGTCGTCTCTCCCATTTGTGTGCCAATTGCGATAGGAAGAACAGTGTCGCGCGATCGCTTTTTCTTAAAATTCTTTGCGAGTGTTGGATTTGCTTCAATACACACTCCATGAGATCCACGTCGATAAAATAAATAAGTATTGCTAAGACGTGTTGGATGATGTGCGCCTATGTCGAGATAGGTTGGCATCGGCACCTTCATGAAACGAAAAGCAAGAGCGATAAGGAGATCCTCCCCTTCTTGCGAGAAACTCATCTTTGCGTCTCTATGTATTTTTCGAAGCTGTATGTACGCGTATCGAGCATAGGCTACGTACATTCTTGGCTTGAGAATATTTTTACCTTTCATACAATAGCTCGATATACTGTACCTTATATTTTAAATAGCAGCATTTTATGCTGATATTTTATACAGTACATACGTAATATAATTTCCTACAAAACGCGTTGCTACCCGCGCCATAACCAAACCAAGCAGACCCCAATACACCACACCAATGACAAGTGCGACTATCTGAAATACACTGCCCGCAGCAGACGTTATGTATTGTGCCTGTATTTTTTTCTTTGCCATGAGGAATGAATTCGCTGGCAGAAGAACATTTGCAAGTAGCGATACAACGTAAATCTGCGAGTACCACACTGCCTCCATATACTTTGGGAATAGGAAGCCGTAGATATAGGGAGCAGCAAGTATATACAGCGTAATGAACACAAGACTTGAAAGAAAGATCCAGAGCATTTTGTTGCGCATACCCGCACGGATCTCATTATCGGAGCGATTTACAAACTTCGCCTGGGTCATTGTGTTGAGCGCTTTCAGAGGCCCTTTCGTTTGGTCGGGGATTGCCGTGGCGAAGTTGTAGATGGCGAGTTGCGCCGGGCCAACAAAATGGAAAAGCAATACTTGGTCGATGTTCCCGGCGATGCCGGAGAGAATGCCCATGAGCGAGAGGTGCTTGGCGTAGCGCATCATACCCGGGTCGGTTTTGGTCGGGTCGGGTGTATAGAGACGCACGATGTGACGATAAATCCAGAGTGTCGTGAGCGTGTTACCAAGGAAGTAGACCGCAGCGAGAATAAGTGGATTGTGCGTTAGGAGCACGGCTATTGCCAGAGCGCCAATCGAGACCAAGGTTTCAATGATGCCGAAGTAGATTGCCGAACGTCGAAAGTCTTTCTTTGCTTGCAGAAAGGTGCCAGCGAGGTTAGCGCTTGAGAGGATCGGCGAGAGTGAGCCGCCGATGAGAAAGCCAAACGCAAGCGCGTGGTTACCCTGGGTGAAATAGTACGCCGCAAGCGCAAACGCACCCAGAAACGCGAGCGCGCTCCAGCGCAGGTTTGCCCAGAAGCCCTGTCGTATCGCGCCGTCAAAACCACTCGCCACAGACTGGAAAACGGCGGTGCCAAGGCCCGTGAGCGTGAATGATCCTAACAGCGCGACGGCTGCGAGTATGTATTTGTATTGACCGTACACGTCTTTGGGCAGGAGGCGCGCAACGATGACGGCGAACCCTAAAACAGCGAGCATAGCCACCACCTGTGCGACAATCGACCAGAAGCCGCCGCGGGCCAGGTAGATCATATCGGTTTTGGTGTATTTTTCGCTCCAGCGCAGAAAACGATACAAGCGGTCTTTGAAGGGTGGCATAGGTGAAATACGCGGGCGTATTGCCGCTATCGTACCATTTAGAACCAATTTCCGCGGCAGGGGAGTTGCGTCTGTGGTGGCGCAAGAATCGGTACGTCCGGGTGGGCGCCCGTGCACGAAACATGCTACAATATTGTGCACCATGGTTTTCAAGAACACACTTCGGAGCGGCCGTGTGCGCAATGTCATCTTTCAAGAGAGAGGTACTTTTTATGGTGCCGCACTTGAGTTCAATATTGTTGAACGGGGCGATAGTCCACAGGAGGTCATGCTGCTCCTCGATGACGCCATTAAGGGGTATGTGGAATCAGCACAAAAGAACAAGCTTTCCATCTCAGTTTTGAATCAGCTGGTTGATCCAGAATACGAAGCGCTCTGGTGCGCGGGGCAGGATGGGTCTAAAAAAATCGGACGGCGCGTTTACAGCACCTCCTCTCAGTCAATTGCTGCACTTGCGGCGTAAACAAGCATGCCGCGCGGTCTCAATAATTGGAGTGCCGCAGAGGTCGTTCGATTTTTACGGCAGCACGGATTTACTCATTCCTATACGCGCGGAAGCCACTTCTATTACACCAGCAAGGTAGCCAGAGACGCGCGGCAGGTTTGTGTGCCCACTCACGGTAGGAAGGCGGCGATCCACCCAAAGACACTGAAGGGTATCATTCGGCAGTCAGGCGTCGCAGAAGAAGAATGGCTTACGTGGTAACACCGCCGCGTGGTAGGGGAGTTGCGTCTGTGGTGGGCGTGGTATAGTGCTCCTATCATGCAGCCGGATGAGAATATAATGAGGGCAGCGGCACGGTGGGTAGCGCTCGGAGCGCTTTTTCTCATTCCCTTTACGCCGCTTATCGTGGCAAACAACATGTTCTTCCCGTTCATCACCGGGAAGGCGTTTTTTTTCCGTATTCTCGTTGAGGTGGCGTTTGCGGCCTGGGCGGTGCTTGCCGTCATGGATAAACGGTACCGCCCGCACTGGACATGGACCTCAGTTATATTAGTCGCGTTTGTCGCGTGGATGTTTGTCGCAGATCTTTTTGCGGTAAATCCGCAAAAGGCATTCTGGAGCAACTTTGAGCGGATGGAAGGATGGATAACACTCATCCACCTTCTCATGTTCTTCGTGGTCGCGAGCACGGTGCTTAAGGTAGAGCGATTGTGGCGCGTATGGTGGTACACCTCAATTGGCGTGGCGGCGCTCGTTGGGCTTTACGGCGCAGCGCAGCTTGGCTGCTCATCGGGGTGGATTATAAAGGCGGGCGCTATCTGTCAGAACTGGGGCACCATTCACCAGGGCGGCGTGCGACTTGACGCATCACTTGGCAATGCCACGTACCTGGCGGTGTACATGCTTTTCCACGTGTTCGTTTCTGGCTGGCTTGCGTTTACCACAAAACGGCGGTGGCTCAAATATACACTGCTGGCATTCGCGGCATTTTTCACACTAATTCTCTTTGAGACAGCGACCCGCGGTACGATTCTTGGTCTTGCGGGCGGGCTTCTTTTGGCGGCACTTCTTGCGGCGTTTACGATGGGGAAACGCGCGCGCAGTTTTGCGTATGGCGCGATAATACTGCTCCTACTTGTTTTTGGAGCGTTCGTTGCAGCAAAAGACACGGGTGCTATTCGCCATAACCCCGTTCTCGGGCGCATCGCCTCCATCTCCCTTGCGCAAGGTGACACGCGCTTCACTATTTGGCACATGGCGTTTGAAGGGTTTGCCGAAAGTCCAAAGACCGTATTTCTTGGGTGGGGACAGGAAGGATTCAATTACGTCTTTAACAAATACTACGACCCGTCGCTCTACACACAGGAGCAGTGGTTTGACCGCGCACACAATGCTTTTATTGACTTCCTTGTGCAGGGCGGCCTGCCAGCATTTTTACTCTATCTTGGCCTATTCGTTTCGGTGTTGTGGATTCTTTGGCGCGCGCCGTTTGCACGGACGGAACAAATTGCACTTACCGCGCTCATCGTTGGCTACGCGTTCCATAACTTATTTGTCTTCGATAACATCACCTCGTACATATTATTCTTCGCTGTGTTGGCGCTGGTAGAGAGTGCGGCAGGCAAACCAGTGCCCGTGTTCGATCGCCTTCCTGAATGGAAAAGTCAAACGGCCGGTGCGATAAGCATTGTGCTCGCGGCCGTTGCGGTATCGGTCGTCATTGCAAGCGTGGACGCGCCGGGCATGGCGGCGGCGACGGGCCTCATTAACGTGTTTAACGCTGAGGCGGAGCTCTCGTCTCTCTCGCAGGGCTCTGTGCCAAACACCGTCGTGAAGCAGGTATCAAACAATCTTATTGACGCAGCACAATATGAGTACGCGCACCCCGCTTTTGCTTCGCAGGAAGTGCGCGAACAAATTCTCACTGTCGCCGAAAGCATAGTCAACAGCTCGGTACTATCAACAGCTGATAAACAAACGTTCGTTACGTTGGCAATGCAGCAAATGCAAGCTGAAGTGAAGGCGGTTCCGCAAGATGCGCGGCTGCGTTTCGAGCTTGCGGTCGGGTACGCCTCGTTCGGTGACATGAAAGACGCCCTCACGCAGATTGCCATTGCTCGTGCGCTCTCGCCGGGTAAGGAGACGATTATTCTCGAGGAAGGCCTTTTCAATTTCCAGGCGGGCAATATGAAGGCGGCCAATGACGATTTCCAGGCAGCGTATAAACTCGCACCACAATTTAGCGATCTCGCGGCCTACGCCGCCGCCGGCGATGTGCTCACGGGACAATTTGCGCAGTCCCAAGCGCTTTTACAGCAGGCGTTTGGCACGACTACCGTGGACAAACCCATTTTGATAAACGCCTATGCGCAAATGCACCACTATGGATCAATTGCTGACATATTGCAGACACGCGTCGCAACGAACCCCGATGCGACAACGACCGTTTTGCAGTTGGCTGTTACGTACGTGCAGGCGGGTAAGGTTGCTCTCGGTATATCGACCATCAACGCATTTATCGCGGCGCACCCAGCTGCCAAAGCAGAAGGTGAGAATCTTATCAAGGACATTCAGAACGGGAAGATTCCATAATGATCGACGTGCAGGAGCAGGTGCCGCTTGCGCCCCTCACTACGCTTGGCGTGGGGGGCGCCGCGCGTTTCTTTGTTGAGGCGCGTTCAGTCGAGGATGTACAGGAGACGCTTGCAGTTGCGCGTGAGCGGAGGATTCCGCTTTATGTGCTCGGTGGCGGGTCAAATGTTGTCATTGCTGACGAGGGCATTGACGGACTCGTGCTCAAGGTGGCTATCGGCGGCGTAACGAGCACTCCACATACTGGGCGTGTCGAGCTTACTGCGAGCGCAGGTGTCGAGTGGGACGCGCTTGTCGCGCACTCGATTGCAGAGGGGCTCTCCGGGTTCGAGTGCCTTTCGGGCATTCCGGGTACGGTGGGTGGTGCTGTCGTCGCAAACATCGGTGCCTACAGCGCGCAGGTGAGTGACACGGTGGTGGCGGTGCGCGCGCTTGATCGCGCTGCGCCCGAAGTGTTACGCACGTTCACTAGCCAAGACTGCAATTTCACCTATCACAACAGCGTGTTTGCTGCTCAGGCGGCGCGCTACATCGTCATCGATGCAACGTTCTCGCTGGAGCGGCGTCCTATGTCAGCAATCAATTATCAGGATTATCGCTTTGCGCGCGCGAACGATTCAGTGGTACCGCGCACGCTTGCCGAGGTACGGGAGGCCGTGCGTGCCATGCGCAAAGCCAAGGGCAATCTGCTTGGTGCCGGTACACACTCTTATCAAAGCGCCGGGTCGTTCTTCCACATGCCGTATGTGTCGTCAGATGAGTATGAACATATTCGCGCTGTGGCGACGAAGCTCGACGCTGAAAAGGAGGCACGTCTTGCGCCGTGGGCGTGGCTGCAGGCGGACGGCCGTTACCGAATTGCGCCTGGATTTTTGCTTGAGTTTACGGAATTTCAGAAAGGGTATGTGCGCGGCAGGGCGGGAATATCGCCAAAGCATACGCTTGCCGTGATTAACCTCGGCGGCGCGACGGCTGCCGAGATCGTGGCACTTGCACGCGACATGCACGCCGCGGTTAAGAAGCGCTTCGGCATTTCGCTTGAACGAGAGGTTGTGTATCTCGGTGTGTTTGAAGCAAATACGTAACACACGCGTAAAAAATTTCTGCGCGCACATGCACGCAGAAATTTTTTACGCGCAAGAGTTATCCACACATTGCACGCAAACGTATACAAAAAATCTTTTCGCGCGCAATAATGTGTATAGAACATTCGTGCATGGCATATCACACGTTCGCGCACGGGTGGGTCGACACGTATTACTCGTTTCTTTTTCACACCACCTATGGCAACTAAGAAGACGACGCGCAAGACGACGAAGCGCCGCGCAGCGAAGAAGTCAACACGCAAGACGACGAAGCGCCGCGCAGCGAAGAAGTCAACACGCAAGACGGCACGTAAGACAGCAAAGAAGACGACGCGCCGACGCCGTACCGCCAAGCGTTAAAAAAGCGGTCAACGCAAAAACCTCCCCTTCGGGCGGTTTTTGCGTTATAGTATTCGCACATTCTCTATATGCCTGGGGTACTCAATCGCCTTTTTTCACGCAATCAATCTGCCGCCTTTTTGCGGGCGGCGGGACCAGTGGTCTCTGTTGCGGCCGCTCTAGAGCCACAGATTGAGCCATTGTCTCGTGAGGCACTCGCGGCGCGGCTCAGTGCGCTCAAGGATCGCACTGCCGGCCTACCAGAAAAGACTGAGGACGTGGCGGAAGTGTTTGCGATTGTGCGGGAGGCCGCACGCCGCACGCTTGGGGAGCGCCATTACGACGTACAACTGCTCGGCGGCATGGCTCTTGCTGAAGGTCGTATTGCCGAAATGCGCACCGGTGAAGGTAAGACGCTGGTCGCAACGTTGCCAGTTGTGCTGCACGCGCTTGCCGGGAAAGGGGTGCACGTCGTGACGGTAAACGATTATCTCGCGCGTCGTGATGGTGCGTGGATGGGACAGATCTACGATTACCTTGGTCTCTCGCTCGGTATCGTTACGTCGAGCGGTGCGTACCGCTACGATCCCGCGCACGTTTCGCAGGACGAAGACGCCGCGCGCGACGAGACGGGCTCTTTCCGTGTCTTTTATGATTTCCTGCGTCCGGTTACAAAAAAGGAAGCGTATCAGGCCGACGTGACATACGCGACCAACAACGAGCTTGGCTTTGATTATTTGCGTGACAATACTGCATATGATTCTGCGCAGGTGGTGCAACGTCCGCACTACTACGCAGTTATCGACGAAATCGATTCTATTTTGATTGACGAGGCGCGCACGCCGCTTATTATTTCTGGCCCGGCCGCTGACGCCGAGGGATTCTATGAACAGTTTTCAGTGCTTGTGCGCACACTGCGTCCGGAAGAAGATTATACGATTGATGAAAAACGTAAGGCAATACAAATAACCGATGCGGGTATCACTAAAGCCGAGAAGGCGTTGGGGCTGGAGAACCTCTACACCGAAGGCGGCGTTAAATATGCACACCACCTAGAAACCGCTGTGCGCGCCCAAGCACTGTTCACGAAGGACAAGGAGTATGTGGTGAAAGATGGTGAAATTATCATTGTGGACGAGTTTACCGGCCGTCTGCAGCCAGGGCGGCGCTGGTCAGAAGGACTGCATCAAGCAATCGAAGCAAAGGAGGGCGTGCCCGTGCAAAAAGAAACCCGCACGTACGCAAGCGTAACGTTCCAGAATTATTTTCGTATGTATGAAAAGCTCTCTGGCATGACGGGCACCGCGCTTTCATCGGAGGAAGAGTTTTATACGGTGTACAAACTAGAGGTGGTAGTGGTGCCGACTAACCGACCTATCGCGCGTAAAGACCATAACGACAAGATCTTCCAAGCAGCAGCAGGGAAGTATCGCGCGGTGACTCGCGATATTGCTGCGCGCAACAAAAAAGGCCAGCCGGTCCTCGTGGGTACGGTTTCAATAGAAGACAACGAAGTGGTAAGCCGCTACCTTTCCGAGGCGGGCGTGCCCCACGAAGTCTTGAACGCGAAAAACCATGAGCGTGAAGGCGAGATCATCGCCCAGGCTGGTCGCAAAGGGCGGGTTACCGTTGCAACGAACATGGCCGGTCGTGGCGTGGACATTAAGCTCGGCGGCTCACCAGTAGATCAAACCGAACGCGAGGAAATCCTCGCACTCGGGGGGCTGGCTGTCGTTGGCACCGAACGGCACGAGGCGCGCCGCATCGATGATCAGTTGCGCGGCCGTTCGGGTCGCCAAGGCGATCCGGGCGAAACGCAATTTTATGTGTCGCTCGAAGATCGGCTCATGCGCGTGTTTGCAGCAGAGACGATTAAACGGGTCATGGGTACGCTGCGTATTTCCGAAGATGAACCGATTGAAAGTAACATGATAACGCGTTCACTGGAGACTGCGCAGGGACGTATCGAGGGGTTTAACTTCGATGCACGTAAGCAAATTCTCTCCTACGACGATGTGCTCAACACACAGCGCCTCGCTATTTATGAACGACGTCGTGCCGCGCTGTTTGGTACTGAGGAAGAAGTTTTTGCATTGGTTCGCACACTGGTTGGGCCGGACGCGACAGACGTATTTGAAAAGAAGCTCGCCGAATTTGGCGCAGAAGTGTTTGCGCTCCTGCTCCGGCGACTCCTACTACAAGTCATTGATACGTTCTGGCTCGAGCAGCTGGAAACCATGGAATACCTGCGTCGTTCGGTGTCGCTACGCGCGTATGGGCAACGCGATCCGCTTATTGAGTATCGTCGCGAGGGGCTCATTCGGTTTCGACTTATGGAAGAAGGTGTCGCCGGCGCACTCAGAAACGCGCTGCCACACCTAGTGCTCGCTGACGAGGATCGGATACGCGCCGAAGAAGAGCGCACGCGAGCGGCGCTCGTGGTTGCGTCTGAAAGCGGGGAAGCGCAAGACGCGGCCCCTGCTGCGCCTCTTGTAAAGGACGCGATGCCAGGTAGGAATGACCAAGTCGTTATTCGTAAGGGCGACGAAACACGCACAATGAAGTACAAAAAAGCCGAGCCACTGCTCGCCGACGGCTGGGAACTGATTTCATAGATAGAACTTTAGGACACGCCGTGTCCTAAATTCTGAATTGCTAAACGCGGTGTGGAAAAAGTCTATTCTAGCGCATCACTATGTGCGGCAACCGCCGGATCTGAAAGGATGGCTGCAATTTGCCGATTTTGTTCACTCGTATTTCCGAGGATTGGTTTGAGTGTGTCGGTGTGCAACACGGAAGGAAAGTTTTTTATACCATTAAAGTCACGGTAGCTGCTCCACCGATATGCGCGCAGTGCTGCGAGTGCTGCTTCCACGGAGGCGACCGTACCAGAGCGCCAATTTGGATGCGTGTAATCAAGCGGGTTCAAGTGAATGTAGTAGGGAATGTATTGAAAGTGTGCGTCGCGTTTAATACGGATCTTCCTGAAAGTACCTTGCCACAGTACGCCCGAACGGTCGTACTTTTCATTCATATATTTTGCATACCCCATATTAAGTTTACGCATAAATAAAGAGAGTGAGTCGTCCTGCAACGGCGTAACGAGTAGATGATAGTGGTTCGACATGAGTGCAAACGCGTGAATCTGCACTAAAAGCGCGCGTCTGTGCTCAGCACGTCGCGCTTTGACCATGTAGTTTGGTGCGCTCGCGCGATCGTTAAATACATAGAGGTCGTGAATGAAGCGCAGGTAATCTCCATCATCGAGAAAGACATCACGTTTTTCGACACCACGGTTTATAAGGTGATAAAACTCCATAGGCATCTTTCAGTTTAGCACCCTCCGCCCATCTAGGACACGCCGTGTCCTAGATTACCCACCCGCCCACCTGGCACAATCTAGGACACGGCGTGTCCTAGATTGTGCCAGGTGGGCGGGGAGGGTGCTAAGTGCGCGCGTTGCGTGCACGAAGTAGTGAAAGGTGGGTTTTGGGCGCGGGTGTGGTAGTGTGGGGCACACATGGCATTTATTGATTCGGTCACAATTCACGCAACCGCAGGCAAGGGCGGCAATGGTCTCGTGCGTTGGCTGCACGAAAAAGGAAGGCCCCGCGGCGGCCCGGGCGGCGGCGATGGCGGCCGGGGCGGCGACGTCGTGCTTGTGGGCGTGCGTGATCTTGCTGCGCTCGCCACGTACCGCTACACAAAAAAGTTTGCCGCAGAGAATGGCCAGAGCGGTGACGGTAATCGTCGTCACGGTGCTGCGGGTGCACCTGTGCTGCTCCGCGTGCCCGTCGGCACTATCGCCCATGTGCCGGCGCTTGGAAGGAAAGTGGAAGTCATTCATGAAGACACGCCGTATGTGCTCCTTACCGGCGGTGCCGGGGGCTTTGGCAACGCGCATTTCAAAAGTGCCACACACCAGAACCCTTTTGAGGCAACACCAGGACAGTTCGGCGAGGCAGGATCTGTTGATTTTGAACTGAAGCTCATCGCTGACGCTGGGCTCATCGGCCTACCCAATGCTGGCAAATCCTCACTCCTCAATGCGCTTACGCGGGCAAAATCGAAGATCGGCGCCTATCCTTTTACAACGCTCGAGCCGAACCTTGGCGCCCTGTATGGAAACATACTTGCGGACATCCCAGGTCTTATCGAAGGCGCGTCGGGTGGCAAAGGGCTCGGGACCCGCTTTCTTAAACACATAGAACGAACCACGCTGCTTGTACATCTCGTCTCGGCAGAGCATGACGACCCGGTCGCGGCCTACCAAGAAGTGCGAAAAGAGCTTGCCGGGTTTGGACGGGGCCTCACCGAAAAAACAGAATTGGTAGTGGTGTCAAAAACAGATGTATGCTCCTCGTCTGTCCTGTCGACACTTAAAAAAAAGCTAGAAACAGCCTCGGGCAAGGAGGTGCTCACGGTATCCACCAAAGACGAGAGTCTCTTGAAAGCGTTTTCCGACCGGTTGATGCAGATACTCTCCAAAAAGTAGCCGGCGCTCTAACACGAAGAGGCGACGCGGGCGCCGCGTCTGTGGTAGTATCGAGGCGACGATGGAATACCGACCAACCATAGGGCTCGAAGTACACGCAGAGCTCAATACGCGCACCAAAATGTTTTGCTCGTGTGCAAACGACCCTGAGGCGTCCGAACCAAACATACACGTGTGCCCCATTTGCCTGGCGCACCCGGGCACGCTCCCGGTTCCAAACAGAGAAGCGGTACGCCACGTGCTGCGTGTCGGCAGCGCACTTTCCGGCACGCTGGCCACGGCGTACAGCGAGTTCGACCGCAAAAGTTATTTTTATCCGGACATCCCGAAGGGGTATCAGATTAGTCAGTATGCGTACCCGCTTGTCTCGGGCGGCATGCTTGCCGGGGTGCCCGTTACGCGCATCCATCTTGAGGAAGACACCGCGCGCTCAGCGCACACACGCGGCGCGAGCGTGGTTGATTTCAATCGCGCCGGTATCCCACTCATGGAGCTTGTTACCGAACCAGAGATACATGACGCAGAAACAGCCGGTCGTTTCGCGCGCGAACTGCAGCTTCTGTTGCGGACGCTCGACGCCTCTAAAGCAAATCTTGAGAAAGGGGAGATGCGTATCGAAGCGAACATCTCCGTGTCAAACGGCAGCACGCTCGGTACGAAAGTAGAGGTAAAAAACATAAACTCCTTCCGCTCGGTCGAGCGCGCCATCACGTTTGAAATAGCACGACAAATCGCGCTGCTCAATCGTGGCGAACAAGTAGTACAAGAAACGCGCGGCTGGGAAGAGAACAAGCAAGAAACATTTCATCAGCGTCGTAAGGAAGGCAGCGCTGACTACCGCTATTTTCCAGAGCCGGATATTCCCAAACTCATACTGTCGGAAACAGCGGATCTCACGCCACAAGCTATTGCACAAACGCTTCCTGAGCTGCCGTGGCAACGCCGAGACCGCTACGCTACGCACTACACACTCAAAGAAGAAGACATTGCTTTTTTAATAGAGACGCCCGCACGCAGTGCTTTTTTTGATGCCGTCATCGACGCACTCGATGGGGATGCGATGCTTGTTTTGCGCGCCGCGCACTACATCGTGTCAGATCTTGCTGGGTGGTACGCAAAAAACGGCGGCGAAGAATACGCACACATTCAACCAACCGCCTTTGCGGCGCTTATCCGCATGACCGCACGCAACACCGTGTCTTCACGCGGCGCAAAAGATATCCTCGCACTCATGGCAGCGCACGGGGGTGAACCCGAAACGCTCGCGCGCGCGCATGGTCTTTTGCAAACGCAGGATCGTGCCGCACTAGAACAACTCGTGCAGGCAGTTATTGCCGAGCATCAGACGGTTGCAGACGAGTACCGAGCAGGGAAGGAGTCCGCGCTGCACTTTTTGGTTGGACAGAGTATGAAAGCGGCGCGTGGTTCAGGCAACCCGGCGCTCATTACTGAATTGCTTGTCGAAGCCCTGGCGAGATAGCGTGTGGACGGGCAAGCGGCGTGCTTGTCTGCCCAAGATACGTACCGGCACCAATAGTTTTGCACACCTGTTGATAGCGAGGTCTTGTAAAAACAAGACTAAACCGGCCTAGCCGAGAGAGCAAATGGTGCGCAGCTTCTCGGGTGGTATATACTTCTTTTTATGGACACACTCACGCTCGACGGCGAAAAGTACCTCTCCTCAAAATACGCTGCAAAAGTGACTGGCTACGCAAAAGACTACGTTGGTCAGCTCTGCCGCGAGGGCCGTGTGGACGCCCGACTCGTTGGGCGCAACTGGTACGTGCGTGAGCAGTCAATTCGTGCGCACCGTTTTGGGCAGGAAGGAGGAGCTACGGAGAGCGCTTCTCGAAGCATCGGTCAAACGGAGAAAGAGGCCGCTGTGCGCTCGGTGCGGTACACCGCAGAAGACGCAACGCCACTTCCGCGCGTTGCGGACGTTTTGTCAGAAACAAGAAATGCGTCGGTGCACGCTGCGTCGGTGCACACCGAAACCGCGCATCATCTTCCTGCGATGCAGCAGGCGTGGCAGGAATGGTTCGCAAAAATAAAAACAAGCCAGCCAGAGGAGGATAAGGGCGACCAGCAGCTGCCCACTGCGATCGCAGACGATTCTTCACGAGCAGATGCCACTGTGGCAGAGGTGCGCGATCAAGAAGTGGCGTCAGAGGCGGGGGAGGAGGTCTCAGTTCGGCGCATACGTCCAGCACCCCCCGCGCGTCCCACACAATTTGTAGACATTCGCCCTCGAGTTTCCGAGGGCCACGCACCGCATGCTCGCGTTGTGGAGAACGCCCTCAATGAGCATGAGGAGGAGGTCGCTGCAGAGCTTATGGAGCTCCTCCCACAGCGAAGCATTGCGCGCGCTCTCAACATTGCGCTCATGGTTGCTGCGCTCATCGCCTTTCTGATAGTTGCTGTTAATTTCGTGTATAAAAACAGTGGAAATCCATTTTCTTTTGTTACCGGTACGTCTGTATACACGGCTAAATAAAAGAGTATCTCGTCTCGTTTAAGCAAGTTAGTAATTGCACAAAGACCGCCGTAAAAATAGCCGACCAAACTCTAATTTCCCTAGATTATAAAGAAAGAAATATTTTATAGATGAGGCGGCGTGCGGAGCTTAGTAATGTGGTCCATACACAACGTTCCTTAATTAAGGAACGAGGGTGATGGATTCAAGAAATTGTTCAGATATGGCTGTACCGTCTCTAATCCTTTGGAGCGAGCCGACTTTTGTGATCGACTCTACGGTTCCCGCACTCCGGTCGACACAGCGATTTTTATTATCCACAGTTTCAGTACGCGCGTACACTTTATTTGTGCGTGTGTGTACTACAATGACAGTACATTCAGCTTGCCATGATTCTTTCGCTAACCAAAGATAATCTCTCAGTGTTTGCACGCACGCACCGTACAACTTCTTTTACAACACAAACCGCAGCCGCACGCGATGCTGCTCGAAATGTGCGAGCGGTCGGTGTCTCGTGCGCAGTCGTGCTCGCAACTGTTGCGCTTTCAACCACCGCGTTCGCGAACGGTGCGGTGCGCGCTTTCGGAACTGACGCGACACAGACCATCGCCACTCTCCACACACTTGCACTGCGTACCGTCGCCGCTGCGGCACCGACCTCCTCGTCGTCCTTGTTTGCACAGGGTCCGCGCCTTTCTAACTCCGGCGCACGTAAATCGGCGCGTCTTGCGCCGCCTCCTGCCGCCGCCGCGCTTGCATTTGCCACTTCCTCGCCGCCGTCTGCGCGTTACTCAGCGTTGGGGGCAACGAACTCGCTCGCGGTGGCGGGCATGGCGCTTGGCAACACGGTGAGCACCGCAACACAGTCTTCCATACAAGCGTATACCAATGGCATCTACGCGTTCGTAAACGGCACACCGCTAATTGCACAGGTGGCGACCAACGGCGTGCTTGCGCTTGGTAACACCGTGGCGCGTGCAGTGGGTGCGGCCGTAACGTCCATACCGCGCGCATACGTGGACGGTATTTACGCTATTGCGAACGTCGCCCCGCACGTCGCGGCCGCTGGCTTTTCAGTGGAGCAACAGATAGGCAACGGCCTCTTTGCGCTCTCCCAGCAAACAGAGAACGCGCCGTTCGCGCTCGTGCAAGGCGCCGGACAATCTCTTGCAAATGTTGTTGCGGCTATCGGGGCGCTCCCGACCCAGGTCGCGAGCACCCTCCCCGCACAAACTAGCGGTAGCGCACAGCCCGTGCAAACCGTTGCTGATGTGTCGGGTGCGTTTCCTGCAAACGCGCCCGCCGCCACAAGCACAACCGCAACATCAACAGCGATCACAAACACGGCTTCACCTGTCGCATACCAACAAACCGCTTCCACGCAAAATACATCTTTTCTTACGCCGCCACTCCCACCGCAGCCCTCCTATCCGAAACAGACCATCATAGAAAAGCCGATAAACTACATCACCAACACGACCGTCAACGGCCTCTCTGCCGACCAGGTGAACGCTGCGCTCGCCTCACTGCGCACGAACGTGCTCAACGACGTGCAGCAGATGATCCAGCCCATTCAGCACCAGCAAATAGTCACCACCGCAAGCGTGCAGCAGGTGAGCATGGTTCAGAACCTGTCCGACGTTACCGTAAACGGCAGCACCATTGACAAGAGCACCATCACCGGATCAAGTATCACGGGCGCCTCAAACATTTCCGGCACAACGGGCACCTTTAAAAACCTCACCGTCTCTTCCGGTGCGGCGTCTTTCGGCGGTAACACGCTCAATGTCTTGGCGAACGGTAGCGTGGGCATCGGCACCTCAAGTCCGAGCGCCACACTTGCGGTAAACGGGCCAATTTATCTTGCAGCCACCACCACGCCCGTCGCAACAGCAAGCCGCCTGTACAACTACAATGGGAGCCTGTATTGGAATGGTTTGGCGGTTGGCGCAGGCGGGGGAGGCGGTTCCGGCACAGTCGCCACCGGCACCGCCGGCGCGTTTGCCTACTACCCAAGTAATGGCGTCACCGTTGGCCCGGCATCAGGCATTACATGGAACGGCACAAAAGGATTTCTCGGCATCGGCACCACTACCCCCTGGCGCACCCTCTCGGTGGCCGGCACCTCTGACCTTGGCACCAACGCGCTGGCCGGCTCCTTCACCGCCACCTCGA
>NCBJ01000017.1 GCA_002255585.1 Parcubacteria group bacterium 21-54-25
AATACCTCGCAGCAAAAAGCAGGCAACCTACTCCTAAACTCTTCTGGTGCGTTTACTGTGGGCCTCGGTGTCAACGGGAACGTGGCGGTTACGAATGGGAACGTTAGCGTGCAGGGTACGACACCAACTGCGGCAGTGCTCGATGTGCAGGGAGGGTACGCTAATTTTGGTTCCAGAGTATTTGCCCCAGAATTCCATATGAACGATGACTCTGGTCACGGGGCGCAGTCGCTTGGAATATATAACTGGAATGGCACCTTTGAAATCAGCAACTTCGCATCTGGTATAAATGGTGTGTACCAGTCAAATCGATTTAGTGTTGACCCTAGTGGAAACGTTCTTGCGGGCGGGACAGTCACCGGTACCGATGTGTGCACCACGGCCGGGAAGTGTTTGAGTGGTTTGGGAGGAGGAGCCGGTACGTTCGGATCCAATCCCACGTACCACAGCGTTGGACGATGCTGGACGAATACAACCGGTCATCTTGGATTATTTTTCTTAGTGTCAACCCGCGGTGGTACATACGTGCAAATAAATGGACTGGAGGTTTCATACTCAAATGGAGGGTCTACCTATGGAATTGTGCCAAACGGGTCGACCGCGTGTGCGTTCGGAAGTATTAATTACGATCTTGCTTTTTACTAGCTCGTTTCGAATACCATGTCACCAGACGCTGTCGCACACACGGAGCACACACCAGAACACCAGCATCGCTTGGTGTGGTTTTTGGTGTTGCTCGTGGCGGCTGTCGTCGTGATCGGGTTTGTGTGGGAAGCGGTGCACAACATTGCGCAGCAGCCCACACCCACCGCTACGCGCACCGTTACACCACTTACGCAAGCCGAAATCAACGCGCTGACCGTGAAAAATCCAAATCCTAAGCCGTTGTCACAGAGCGAAATCAACGCGCTTTCTACGAAAAATTCAAATCCAAAACCACTTACGCAAGCCGAAATCAACGCGCTTTCGTCGCAGTAAAAACATGTCCACCTCACAAACTTTCATTCGTCGACTTTTTCGCAAAGGAATATCTTGGAGGGTGTTTGTGGTGCTGGCAGTGCTGCTTGTTGCTGGCTCAGTAGCGTTTCAAAGCGCCCGCGCGCCGGAGGCGCAGGCAGCAGGCTCTAGCCCCATCGCGTTTAAGGGTTATGCGTGGTCCTCCAACATCGGCTGGATTAGTTTTAGTAGTTTGAACTGTGATGCGGACGGTGATAACAAAGCTGACAGCGGCGCTCCCGCTGGTTGCCCGACTCCAGGAACAGCGATACCGACGTATGGGGTGACAGATACCGGCGGCACGCTTTCCGGTTACGCCTGGGCAAACCCACAAGATCAAGCTGCTGGGTCAAACAACATCGGCTGGATTTCGTTTAACTCTTCTGACCTCACGGGGTGTCCGTCCGGGGTATGTGTGGCAAAAGTTGACACCACCACCGGTGCGGTAACAGGCTGGGCACGCGCGCTTTCAGCGAGCGGCGGTTGGGATGGATGGATTAGTCTTAGTGGTGTCGCAACAGATGGTTCAACCTATGGCGTTACCGACAACGGCGGTGTGTTGAGTGGGTGGGCGTGGGGCGGCGACGTTGTCGGCTGGATTTCTTTCAATAGCAGTAATCCAAACGCTGGTGGCGGCCCTCCCTACTGCGTCTCCTCAACCGGTTCGTGCGGTGTTTTACCAACCGCCACCCTCTCGCTCTCTTCTCCTCCATCCGTTACGTCCAGCAAGAATATTCCCTCAGGGAGTTCTGCCACGCTCTATTGGAGCTCAACCAACGCAACCGCCTGCACAGCCACGGGTGGCTGGAGCGGTCCAGAACTAACAGCGGGGAGCCAAACGATAACAAACATCACAAGCGACCAAACGTTCACTCTCACCTGCACCGGCCCCGGAGGAACCAGCGCACCAACATCAGTAACAGTGAACGTGTCCGCTACTTCTTGCCTCCTCCCCTGGGGCGGCACCATCTCTAACGGCTCGTTCGTTACTGCGTACAGCGTTCCATCCGTAACCGCACCAGCAACCTGTTCCCCTCCTTCAATAAAACAAACACGCACGTGCACTAACGGTGTCCTCAGCGGCACTTATCAAAACCAAAGCTGCACCGTAATCATTCCCCCTCCTCCCACCATCACCAGCGGCACCCTCACCGCCATACCCATCATGGTGCCGCGGGGCACCGCCATCAACGCCACCTTCAACTGGTCGCTTTCGGGCGTCACGAGCCTTACTAGTAGCGACGCCTGCACAATTCAGCAGCAAGAGGGCTCGACTATTTCCACCATCGGCACCACGCTCACCGGTACCAGCGCATCAGTTTCCATACCCATAACCGGCTCCATCACGACACCCATAACACTCAATCACCAAGCACTCTACAACATCGAATGCGGCCACGGTCACTCCTCGGTCACGATTCCCGGTGCCAACACCCTCATCAACCTGATACCGCAGTACTCGGGGTTTTAGGGGTGGTACGTCCCGCCTTACTGGTCACAGTTATCCACAGGCGGGGTCTGTGCTATACTACGAAGCGTAATTAATCACATCGCTTATGGATAAAAAAGTCACTATTTACAGCACCCCGACCTGCCATTTTTGTCAGCTTTCTAAGGAGTTTTTCAAGGCGCATGACATTGCGTTCACTGACCACGACGTCGCGACTGACATTGCAAAGCGTAGAGAAATGGTCGAGCGCAGCGGACAAATGGGCGTACCGGTCATCTTTATCGACGACGAAATGGTCATTGGTTTCGATCAACAGAAGCTCTCCTCACTTTTGGGCGTTTCGTAGGGTAGGGAAGTTCTTGGGAAAGACAAGTGAGATAGAGAATGTAGCAACCACCGCTCGAATACCGGGCGGTGTTTGTGTTTTGTGTCGCTCAATTCCATGCTACCGTACGACATAATCCCCTTGTAGCTCAATGGATAGAGCAGTCCCGTCCTAAGGGATTGATGTGGGTTCGATTCCTGCCAAGGGGACATGTTGGTATGCGCGCTTGACCGAATAACGAGTCCGCCTTACAATAGTTAGATAATCTAACTAATACCGCCTGCGTACCCTGCTCGTCGATATGAAAAAATCCGTTATCTCACTGCTTACTTGGGCCGCCGCAAAGCCATTTCTTGCCATCGGCGTTATCGCACTCCTCGCCGCCGCAGCGGTCGGTACAATTGTTTCTTCAACAGGTAGTCACCCAAACGCTCTCTACGCCACCGCAAAAAATGCTTCGTTAATTGAAGAAGTAGACACAAGCGCAACAGTCAAAGCTGCTGAGTCCCTGAATCTCGCGTTTGCTCGCGGTGGCCGTGTCATCGCAGTCAATGCACAAGCAGGGGCGCACGTTGCCGCTGGCACGATTATTGCGTCGCTCGACACTGCTGATCTACAAGCTGCGTTTGCGGAGGCCGTTGGTACGCTTGAGACGCAGCAGGCAAAACTTGCGACGCTTGAGAGCGGCACTCGCCGCGAGCAATTGGCCATTACTTCGGCAGGGGTGTCCGGTGCCACCTCCACGCTCGCTCAATCAAAACAGGCGGTGCGTGAAGCAGTGCAAAACGCCTATATTGCTTCGGATGACGCTATACACAACAAAGTGGATTCCTTTTTCACCAATCCGCGCACGGCAGGTGCTACGCTCACCTTTACCGTGCCAGACGGTGCTCTTCAAAACACTATTCAGCAGGAACGTGTAGCACTCGTGCCGTTGTTTTCCGCATGGCAACAGAGTGTCTATGGCTCCTCGTTTGCGACCGCCACCGACACAGCCGTATTTGGCACGACCGCAATGGTGAATCTCACAACTATTGGCGGCTTCCTCGAGAAGGTGAGCACGGCGCTTGCCGAAACGTCCCCGTCAGCCGCGCTTCCAGCCGCAACGCTTGCGAGCTATCAAACAGCGGTTGCCGCAGCGCGTACGGAAGTGGCAACGGCACTTGCTTCGGTAACGAGCGCTATCGCAGGCGAGCAGGCGGCAGAGGCTGCGCTCGCCTCTGCCCAGGACACGCTCGCGCTTCAGCAAGCGGGTGCGACACAAGACGAAGTCGCGGCACAAAAAGCACAGGTCGATGTCGCACGAGCGGCGGTAGATCAAGCGCAGGCAGCTCTGTCTGACGCCATTATTCGTGCGCCGGTCGCTGGTACCGTAACCGAGCAAAATGCCCATGTTGGTGAAACGGTTGCGGCGGGCGCACCGCTCGTCTCCTTCATTTCTGATGGAGCGTTTGAAGCCGACGCATATGTTTCCGAGACCGACCTTGCAAAGATTGCGCTTGGTGACGCCGCGCAGGCGACACTCATCGCGTATCCGCAGATGTCGCCACTTGCCGCAACGGTAACGGCGATTGCTCCAGCGGCAACTATAACTGCGGGAGTCCCCTCATATAAAGTAACGGTCACCTTTACTAAGAACGATCCGCGCCTGAAGCCAGGGCTCACGACGGCGCTACGTATCATCACCGCGACCAAGGCACGCGCGCTTATCGTGCCGGTAGGTGCGGTCATCCAAAACGACAATCAATCTTTTGTGCTTCGACGCAGTGCGGCCGGCACTACTGAGCATGTACCGGTTACCCTTGGCATCGAGGGCGCCGACGGCATGGTACAAATTCTCTCCGGACTCTCCGTCGGCGACCAAGTGCTTTCGTTTGGCAGCAGTACCGCACCATAGGATTTATATATGGCAGCATCAGCATCAGAAACCAATACGCAACAGCCAGCGCTTAATAAACGCCATCTCCTGTTTGTTGCCGCGGGTGCGCTTGTGGTGGTGCTTATCGCTGGAGCAACGGTGTACTACTTCACAACGCGCAACATCGTGTACATCGATCAGGCGCAGATTACCGCGCCACTCATTTCGCTTGCGCCAACGGTATCTGGGCGTTTGCAGGCGCTCTATGTACAGGTGGGCGACACGGTACCAGCGTATACACCCGTTGCGCAGGTGGGGAACGAGATTATAGAGACAAAAGTCGCCGGCATGATCGTGAGCGTGGTCAATACTATTGGGGCAACGATGCCTGCCGGACAAGCTGTTGTGACGATGGTCGATCCAACCACGCTTCGCGTTGTTGGAAAAATAGATGAAAATAAAGGCCTCTCGTCCATCGTGGTAGGAGACCCGGTTACGTTCACGGTCGACGCGTTCGGGAGCAAGCAATATACTGGCGTGGTTGATGAAGTGAGTCCCACCGCAGTTTCTACCGGCATTGTATTTAATATCTCAAGCCAGCGCCCAACACAACAATTTGACATACATGCTCGATTTGATATCAACGCATATCCCGAACTTAGGAACGGCATGTCGGCACGCATGTGGGTGCACACGCCGTAGCGGGGCGTAATTGTGTATGACCGCCGCTTCTCCAACGGCCTCACCAGCGCGCTACGGAGGTCCGTGGCTCGTGCTTGTTACGGTCATGGTAGGGACGCTTCTCATTGGACTCGATCGTACGGTGGTGAACCTTGCCGTACCAAAAATCATCAGCGATTTTGGTATCACCGTAACCACGGCGGCATGGATTGCCACCGCGTACATCATCTCAAACGCAGTATTCGTGCCGGTGTTTGGCAAGCTTGGCGATCTCTTCGGTAATCGCATTATCTATCTATGGAGTTTTGTTGGGTTCATTATTATTTCGCTTCTCGCGGGTCTTTCGTGGAACTTCGCGTCGTTAGTCGCATTCCGTTTCATTCAAGGTTTTGTGGGTGCAGCGGTGTATCCGACAGCTATGTCGCTCATTGCCAAATCTTTTACTGATACAAAAGCGCGCGCGCAGGCGCTCGGCATCTGGTCGTCTTCCTTTGCGGTGTCAGCGGTTATTGGCCCTCTCTTAGGAGGGTATCTGGTCGATAATTTTACGTGGCGGGCAGTGTTCTACATAAATTTACCAATTGGCATCGTGGGGCTGCTCATGACACTTATGTTTATTGCGCCGGATCGCCCAGAGGAACACGGCGCGTTTGACTGGTTCGGCTCAGTGTTGCTTGCCGGCGCTATTTCAAGCATGGTACTCGTGCTCGATCAGGGGCAGATCTGGGGCTGGTTTTCGGCGCCGAGCATATTGCTTTACGTTGCGACAATACTCTTTGGTGTGCTCGTGTACTGGTGGGAGACGCGACACACACACCCGATTATTGATTTTGCTATGTTTCGCAACCCGACTATTGCGTCAGTGCTCGCGGTGTCGTTCGTCTCATTTGGTGGGCTTATGGGCGCAATGTTCCTTTTACCGATATTCACGCAGACGTTTCTCGGCTACGACGCGACGCAAAGCGGACTGCTTCTGGTGCCAATGGCGCTCGCCCTTCCTATATTTGCGCCACTCGGTGCGCGGCTATCGTATCTCTTCCATCCGCGTTACACCGTCTCATTTGGCATGGCACTTGCCGCGCTTGGTCTTTATTTGCTTCACACGCTCGATCCAGCAATGACCTCAGCAGATTTCATTTTGCCACTCGTGCTCTTTGGAGCGGGGCTGGGTCTTGGTATGGCACCACTCACAAATGCATCGACGACCGCGGTACCTCTTCATCAGGTGGGTATGTCCTCAGGTCTTTTGAACCTTACTCGAAATATTGGCGGCGCATTTGGTATCGCACTTTTTGGAACGCTGCTCGCAAACGCAACTAATACAAATGTGCTCTTAGTTGCTCAGCATTCGCAGGTGCTTGGCACCACATCCCGCGTGCTTTCTGAAGCAGCGCAACTTATTGTTATGAAAGCTGACCTGCTCGCCTATGGAACGGTATTTGCCTATGCCGCATTTGCAACGCTTGCCGGCGGGCTCATCGCCTTAGTCTTCCTAAGACGGGGCGACCACACCGAAGAGGTGTCGCCAGAACTAAAGGCCGAGGCCATGGCCGGTGGATAAGTGCGTTCTCATCTCACATATTTTCTATGCATTCACACACACACGACTCAGAAGCGGTTGCGCGTGCTGCCTCGCGCTTTTTTGCGCTGCGCGGCGCAGTACGCACAAAATTAGCGCAGGGACAGCGTCTCGGTTCTTCGGCATGGCTTCGCATAGAGACGTTGAAATTTATTACCGATTATCACCACCCTACTATGGGGGACGTCGCTGAGTATTTTTCTATCACCGCACCATCCGCAACGTCGCTCGTTACCGGTCTTGTTCGTGACGGGTTGGTCGTACGTACGCGCGACCCGCGTGACCGGCGTATCGCTCGGCTCTCGCTCTCGCGCGCGGGAAAGGCCAAGCTTGAAAAAATACTCACACGCGGCACCGCCATATTCGACGAACTTTTTGCTCAGCTTTCCGTCGCAGAGCTTGCGCAATTTACTGAAACACTGGAGCGCATCCTGTGCGCGGCACGCGAATGATATACTAACGTGGCAACCCCATGGACGAGGACCTGAAAACCCTACTTACGGAAAACCTGCGTGTTGCCAAGGACAATAATCGCATGTTGCGCGCCATGCGTCGCGCTGCGGTAGTGGGCGCCATTGGACGCGTTATCTTTTGGATACTTGTTCTTGGCGTACCGGCGTACCTGTACGTGACCTATGTTGCACCATTGGCCTCGCACATCATGGCGCAGAGTGCGGCAACTGGTCAGAATCCACTGGCGCACCTCTTCGGAGTGCCCACCAGTGACACGCTGCAGCAGGTGCTGCATACCGTTGCAAGCACGACGAAGGGCCTGTAGGTGCACCATGCATTGCGGGCACAAGGCAGGAAAATATGGTATATAGAAACGGTGCTATGTCGTTTGCCTGGGTAGCTCAGTTGGCTAGAGCATTCGCCTGAAGAGCGAAGGGTCGTCGGTTCGAGCCCGACCCCAGGCACAAATACGGACTTCTTGCGAAGTCAGCAAACTAGGACGGCGCGCCGAAGGCGCGCAAGACAAAGAAAAAGGCAAAAAACGGCGTCGCGTAGCGACGAAAGTCGAAGGCGAAGGCCCCAATTATTTCCGTTATGTTCTAAATCTTTCTTTTTGTCTTTCAAAGTGAGTGCGGCACGCATCGCTGTATCTTTTTGTTTGAGATAAATATCTTTTGGAATGTCATTATCGAGATATGCTCCGACAAGTTTTTCCATGCGTGCCTCGCTCTCTTTGATTTTAACTGCAAGATTTTGAACATCACTTTGCGACACTTCTGTTTCTTTCTTTTCCCATTTATCAATTTCACCAAGCATGTGGTCTGTGTACTTATCGCAAAGTGAAATTGATTGAAGCCGTTCCTTTAATTGAGAAACAAGAACGCTCTCGCTTAAATACGCTTGCGAGCATTTTCCTTTTTTCTTGGTACATCTGTAATATCTATATTGTTTTTGTTTTGCATATTGAGCGGTAAACATTCCGTCGCACTCTCCACATTTGAAAATACCAAGAAAAGGAAAATCATAATCCTTGCGTGTTTTGCGAGGGCGTTCTTTGGTTCTCAAAACTTTTTGTACGGCTTCAAACAATTTAACGGAAACAATTGGCTCAAAATTTCCTTCAAAATATTCTTCATGATGTTTAATAAATCCCAGATATGCTCTGCCCGTGAGAATCTTTCTGATGGAAATTTTGGGAAGTGGCGTTCCGTTTCTAGTTACCGCTCCTAAATCCGCCCAAAATTGCGCCAGCGATACATAAGTATGTGTGCCTTTTGCATATTCTTCAAGCGCCTTAACAACTATGCGCGAGTTTGTTGGATGAGGTTCAATATTCCGAGTGCGTGCATTATTCACATATCCAAAAGGTGCGAGATTCAACCACTCACCTCGGCGCAATTTTTGGCGGATTCCTCTTTTAACATTCTGCACCAAGTTATCACTAAAATATTTAGATTGACCGAACGCCACTTGCAACATAAACAACCCTTGCGGAGTGGGTTCAAACCAAAATGTTGGAAAGCGCAAAGACACGATTTTCTTTTGATCAATGAGATGAATGATTTTCCCGCCATCCACCGCATTACGAGCTAATCTGTCTGGATTCCAACTCAAAATGCCGATACTCTCATGACTATCATTCACTTTCTCAATCATTTTTTCAAAAATCGGTCTACCAGGTGTCTTTGCGCTTTTCGACTCTTGAAACTCCTCAAGAATTTCAAGATTTTCTTTACGCGCAAATTCTCGCAATTCAAACAATTGCGACTCAATACTCATAACTTGTCTATCATCTTCTTCAGTACTCTTGCGAGCGTAAAGAAAATATTTTGTGTTTGACATAATTTTGAAAAATTAATTTGTAGTGTATATGGAAAATTATTTTGAGAAATTATAAAGATACGAAACAAGAGACAAAACCGCCCACTTTGCCGCGCCTTCGCCTTCGACTTTCGTCGCTACGCGACGCCGTTTTTTGCCTTTTTCTTTGTCTTGCGCGCCTTCGGCGCGCCGTCCTAGTTTGCTGACTTCGCA
>NCBJ01000018.1 GCA_002255585.1 Parcubacteria group bacterium 21-54-25
ATCCATCGGCCAACAAGATCGAGGTGATAGGCGGCGGTGCAGCAGGCGGGGCAAGTGTGGGCGGCGCAGGTGCCGACTACGCCAAGGTCGTCAATCAGATCCTGTCTGGTTCGATTGCCATTGCGATTGGCGCGGGCGGAACATCGGGCGGCAACGGTGGGGACACCACGTTCGGCTCGATCCTGCTCGCCAAAGGTGGCGGCTCAGCTTCAGCGGACATCGGCAGCACCACGTATGCCGGTGGCACGACGACAGGAACAGGCGGCGGCGGTGCAGCAGGCTTGAACGGTGCAGGCGGAAGCACATCGACCAGCACGGGCGGCACAGCAGACAATGGCACGGTGGCAGCGGATGCCAGCGGCACGGAGTGGGGCACAGCGGGCTCGGGTGGCGGCGGATCGTATGCCAGCGGCCCGACACTGGTCAGCTCAACCAACGGCTACGACGGGAACCAGTTCACTCACACGATAACCACGCCGACGCCTGTGCTTGCGGGCGACATCATCGTCTTGTCGTTTGCATACACGGGCGGCACGTACACGCTGGCGAACCAATCGCCTACGCTGACTGATAATTGCAGCGGTACGTACACGAACGGAGCGTTCCTCAACAATTCAACCGGCGACGTGACGGAAGCGGTATTCGTCTCGTCGGCGCTACCGTCTGGCTCATCGGCGTTCTCACTTTCGCTTACGATGGCCCACGCAACACTGGCCTACTGGACGGTGTACGTCATTCGCGGTGCTACCACGGGTCTTTACGCAGCAGGCGTGAACACATTCCAGGAGACAACGCCGCAGTCCTTCGCCTCAGCTATCTCGCTGAGCTACACCATACCGTCAGCAGGCTTCGTGTTCGCCGTGGGCGCGTCCTACGTCTACAACAACGCGGCCAATTCATCGGCAGTTCTCGGCGGCGCAACGGCTGACTACAACAGCAACCCCGCCGCTGTCGGCTTGGCGTTAGTGAATGGCCATGCTGCTGTGAGTGCGTCGGGTTCGATCACGATTAACAGCAGTGATACGGCCTTGTCGGGTCGCCGTACGCTTGTCCTTGTGCCTGTCGTATGAGCGCAGGTAACTACGGCGGCGGCGGTGCCAAGGGCGCATCCGGTACGCCGGGCGTCATTGTCATCACGTACAGCCACGCAAGGCACGCTGACAGCGGTAGGCGCTGGCACAACGATTGCCCTGACGGGACTGGCGACAAGCGCCAGTGTTGGGCAGGTATCGACAGCCTCGCAGGTATCAGTCGCAGGCCAGTCCGCAACGACAAGCGCGGGCACGGTCACCGCTGCATCGGGTGGCATCGTGGTAGCGCTGGCAGGACTTGGCGCAACGACAGGGCACGGCTCGCTGTCTGGATCTGTGGCCACATCGGCGCAGGGTCTGACGGCATCAGCCACGAACGGCAGCATGCAGCCAGCCGTATCGCTGGGTATGTCTGGCGGACTGGTCAGCAGCGGATTGGCGGCATCGTTCCAGTTTGGGCACCTCACGCCGAGTGGTGGTGTGTTGCCGCCCATTGAACCGGGAAGGCTGGCACTACTACCCGCAGAAACACGTATCGCTCGGCTACCCGCTGAGATTCGCATTGTCCGCGCCGCCTGACAGGAAGACATAGATGAGCAACCTGTCACCGATGGACCCAGGCGATATCAACATTCAGTCGGGGATTGATTTTTCTGATCTGATTCCGGCTGGCGAGACGATTCAAACGATCGTGTCCGTGGTAGCTACGCCCACGACTATCACGGTCGGTACGCCTGTGGTGTCGGATGCGGGTGCGCGTGTGGGGTGTACGGCTCAGTTCACGCTAGGCAGTGGCCTGCTTGGCACCATTTACACCCTCACCGCTGGTGTTACTGACACAAGTGGCGAGACAAGGTATCGATCCACCTCTGTTGCAATACAGAACCTCTGAGGAATGACCATGGCTGACCCTGTAGCGAAACCCGAAGCAACGAACGAGCTTCCGCCCTCGCTGGCTGCGGCTGTCACCAAGACGGAAGCAGCCCCGCATCCCGCACTGAGCGTGCTCGCCAAGCTGGAAGCCAAGCTGGCCAGCCTCGAAGGCTTGTGGGCTACCGAGGTGCGTGCGCTTGTGTCTGAAGTCAAAGCGCATTTGTGAAGTTGAACCTGTGACGCATGGCCCGACCAACGAAGTACAAGCCCGAGTATGTAGAGCAGGCTGAGAAGCTTTGCAGGTTGCATGCTGGTGATAGGGAAATCGCGGACTTCTTTGATGTCAATGAGGCCACGTTACACCGCTGGAAGCTTGTCCATCCTGAGTTTTGCGAGTCCCTAAAGCGCACAAAGGAGGAGGTTGACGCTCAGGTTGAGCAATCCCTCTTCCGCCGAGCCACTGGCTATTCGCACAAGTCGGAGAAGGTATTCCAGTTCCAAGGCCAGATCATCAAGGCCCAGACGGTTGAGCATTACCCGCCTGATGCGACATCGATGATCTTCTGGCTGAAGAATTAGCAATTAACCTGCCCAGTCTGCATTCGGGGCAGATTGTCGCTTGGAATGAGCGCACACGTTTCAACGCGATACGGTGTGGCCGTCGCTGGGGTAAGACGCAGATGGCGATTGCCATTGCGGGCACGAAGGCGGCACATGGTCAGTTCATGGGTATATTCGCCCCTGACTACAAGATCATGTCTGAAACGTACAGGGAGCTGGAGACAGCCCTTGCACCGATCACGGCACATTCCAATAAAACCGAGGGATTGATTCGCACCATCTCCGGTGGGCGCATTGACTTCTGGACGCTGAACAACCCGAAAGCGGGACGTTCGCGCAAGTATCACGGCGTGCTGATCGATGAGGCGGCGTTTGCTGGCGATGACATGCCTGACATCTGGGCCAAGGCGATTGCACCAACCCTGTTCGATTTCAGGGGCTGGGCTTGGGCCTTGTCTACGCCGAACGGCTCCAACCCGGATAATTGGTTCTACCAGATATGCAGCGACCCCGAGTCGGATTGGAAGGAGTACCACGCACCATCCAATACCAATCCGTACTTGCCTGAAGACGAGTTTGAGCGCATCCGGCAACGCAACCTGCCCAATGTGTTCAGGCAGGAGTATCTAGCCGAGTTTGTGGATTGGAACGGCACGGCCTTCTTTGCTGAAGGTTCGATGCTGGTGGATGGGCAGGCGGTGGATATGCCTGTCAAGTGTGACCAAGTGTTCGCGGTCATCGATACGGCGCTCAAGGATGGCGTGGAGCACGACGGTACGGCAGTCACGTTCTACGCGCGCAACCTCTATTACGGCATCCCTCTGGTGGTGCTGGATTGGGACGTGTTGCAGATTGAGGGCGCGCTGCTTGAGGACTGGTTGCCCAGTGTCTTCAAGAGGCTGGACGATCTAGCTGTGATGACCGGCGCACGTCAGGGCAACTTGGGTGCATGGATCGAGGACAAGGCCAGCGGCATCGTTCTGTTGCAGCAAGCGACACGCCGAGGCTGGCCAGCCTATCCCATTGATGGCGCATTGGTCGCCATGGGCAAGGAAGGGCGTGCGTTGTCGGTCTCAGGCTATGTCCACAGGGGCATGGTGAAGCTCAGCAAGTACGCCTACGACAAGACGATCAACTACAAGGCTCAGGTGCGCAACCACTTCCTCTCCCAAGTATGCGGATATCGCATGGGCGTGAAGGGATTGCCGATGGACTTGTTCGATACATTCACATACGGCGTTGCCATCAGCTTGGGCGACACTGAAGGATATTGATTCATGGCATCAACCGACACCAATCAGAGCGGACCGGCCCTGCTTGGGGTGGGTAATAGTCTCTCGTCTGCCCTGCTTGATCTGCTTCTATGCGATGCGATTGAGCCGGGCAGCGCTCCGTCGTATCAGATCGCCAAGACCATCTACACGTATCACCCACTGGGTGCGAAGATGGCTGAGAAGCCCATCAGCATTGCCCAGAGCCAACAGCGCGAGATTGAGATACCAGGCGGTCCCGAAGAGGACTTGGTGAAAGCCTTCCGCAAGGAATGGGACCGCCTAGGGGGCGTGGGTGCGACGATCCTCATCAAAAACCTCGCCACGCTGTCACGCGTGTATGGCATTGCTTCGGTGATTACGGTCTGCCCGGACATCGATTCCGACAAGCCGATCCCGCTGGATGAGCTGTGGAAGCGTGACCTGTACTTCAACATTGTGGACCCGCTGAACACCGCTGGCAGTCTCGTGCTGAATCAAGACCCGAACGCTATCGACTTCCTGACCCCGCGCTACCTCATGGTGTCGGGCAAGAAATACCATCCCAGCCGCTCCATGGTGATGTCCAATGAGCAGCCGGTCTACATCGATTACTCCAACTCGGCCTTTGGCTATGTGGGGCGTTCGGTCTATCAGCGCGGTCTCTATCCGCTGAAGTCCTATGTGCAGTCCATGATCACCGACCAGGCGGTGACGGAAAAGGCCGGCATCCTCGTTGCCAAGATGAAGCAGCCCGGCTCGATTGTGGATCAGCGAACACGGGGCTTCTTTGGCTTCAAGCGTGAGGCCATCAAGGGCGCCAAGACGGGCAACGTCATCTCGATGGGGATTGATGAAGACCTTCAGTCCATCGACCTGAAGAACCTCAGGGATGCCGCCGAGTTCGCACGCAACAACATCCTGAAGAACATCGCCAGCTCGGACAACATGCCCGCCAGCATGCTGAACGATGAGACGCTGGCCGAGGGATTCGGTGAGGGTAGCGAGGACGCCAAGCAGATTGCCACGTACATTGCCGGCAAGCGTATCGAGATGCAGCCAGCCTATGACTGGTTTGACAACATCGTCATGCACCGGGCGTGGAACCCTGAGTTCTATGCCTCGATCCAGCGCAAGTACCCCGAGCTGGCCAAGGTGAAATACGAAACCGCGTTCTATGAGTGGAAGAACGCCTTCACTGCGGTGTGGCCGAACCTGCTGACCGAGCCGGATAGCGAAAAGGTGAAGGTGGACGACATCATTGCCAAGTCCGCTATTGCGGTGTTTGAGGTGATGGCGCCTGTGCTGGACCCCGAGAATCTGGCCACGCTGGCTGGGTGGCTGGCGGATGTGATGAACGAGCGTGATCTGATGTTCTCCGCCCCGCTCACGCTCGATCTGGAGGCGCTGGCATCGTATGAGCCGCCCGTGCCCACCATGGGCGGGGATGAACCGGTGAATGAGGCGCCGAATGAGAAGGAATCCACGGCGCAGAAGAAACGTGTGGATAGCCAGCCGCCGCGTGGTGTGAGCTATGCCCTGTCTGACTACCAGAAGGTGCGTCGGTGAATTTCCATGAACTGCTGACGAATGCGATCAGCTATTTCACGGAACATGGGTTTGCCGATATTCACATTCTCAGCATCTGGCTGAAGCGCCTGGAGGAAGCTGCCAAGGAGCAACTACCGCCAGAGAAGGTGGTGGAGCAGCGCCTAAAGAAGTCGCTGATCAGCCAGTTTGAGCGGGTATTGACCCCAACCGCCATCAAGCACCGACATCCAGACGCCTCACGCTTCACCATTGCCCATATCAAGCCGCAGCTTCGTGACGAGCTATCCAAGCGGATTGTGGCCAGCGCGAACCTGATCAAGCTGAACCGCCAGCAGATGATTGACCGCACGCTCCAGCGGTTCTCAGGCTGGGCCACATCGATACCGGAAGGTGGCTCGCGCGTGGTGGATAAGCGCGAAGTGAAGTCCGACGTAACCAAGGCATTGCGCCGGGTGACGTATGAGGAGCGCCGCGTGGCCATCGACCAGGGCCACAAGCTCATGGCGTCGATTGATGCGGTGATCGCCATGGATACCAAGGCCATTGCTGGCATGTGGCGCTCGCACTGGCGGCAGGCGGGATATGACTACCGGCCTGACCACAAGGAGCGCGACCAGAAGGTTTACGCCATGCGCGGCAGTTGGGCCATGGAAAAGGGTCTGTTGCACAAGGGCGCCGGCTATCTGGATGAGATGACCGGCGCTGGTGAGGAGCCGTTCTGCCGCTGCTACATTGTTTACCTGTGCAACCTGCGCGACCTACCCGACGACATGCTGACCGAGAAGGGGCGCAAGTTGCTTAGTGAGACACGGGTCAGGGCGGCTTAATACCCGAACGGGTGCCAGTTAACAATGACTCCATTGGGCGACTTGATGAAGGAAATCATGCCGTGCTGGATGACATGGTCGCGCCACACAGCGCCGATCATGCATGAGTAGCTGGTGTCCGTGGTCTCGCCTACCTGACGCGTCACGATAATACGTTGCAGTACATCACCCATCGGATTGCCGGCGACCTGTTGCAGCGCCTGCATCATCTGATCGTTGGCCATGGGTGAGTCACACGAAGCCGGGAAGTCGCCTGAGCCGGGTTGTGCGGACTTGGCCATAGCTTGGGCCATGAGCTTTTCCATGGGTGTCATCTGCTGGGCGAAGGCCACGGCAGGCAGTAGAGCGAGCAGCAAAGCGAATCGTTTCATATCAACTCCGAATGGTCTCAAGGACATCCAACACCCATGCCGTCCGTCAGCGAGAAACAACACAACGCGATGGAAGCGGCAGCCCATGGCCATTCTACGCTTGGCATACCAGAAAGTGTGGGGAAGGAGTTTGTCAAGGCTGACGGTGCGGACGAACCCATGCACGAGCTGGATATGGCCAAGGCCATCATGGCCGGCGAACTTTCCAGCCCGCAGAAATACGAAAACATCTGGCTATTCGATGTTCGCGTAACGGGTACGGGCACCAGCTTCCGTCAGGCGCTAGACGAGTATGTCTATCGTCCGCCCGAGGATTTCCTCTCGGATGATTTCATTCAGCGATGTAACGGTCTACCGCTGATATTCGAGCACCCCACCGATGGGATTCTCGATACCAAAGAATACCGTGATCGTGCGATTGGCATGGTCATCTTGCCCTACCTCAAAGGTGATGAGGTCTGGGGCATTGCAAAAGTGTTTGATGACGATGCGGCGCAGCTCATGCTGACGTCGCACGTTTCAACAAGCCCGGCCGTTGTTTTCCGTGACGCCGGTTCGACTGAAACCATCGAGTTATCCGATGGCAAAACGGTGCTAATCGAGGGTAAACCGTCCTATTTAGACCATCTCGCCATCTGCGAGGAGGGCGTATGGGACAAGGGCGGCACGCCTAGCGGTGTCAACATTAATGAGGATTCAACCATGGCAAGTGAAGACAAGGCCCCGGCGTGGGCTGACGAGTTGGGCAAGCGTTTTGATTCGATCTGCTCCCGTATGGACGCCATCGAAAACAAGGGTGGCGACAAGTTTGAGGCGAAAGCCGACAGCGCCGAGGAGAAGGAAGAAGTGAAGGAAGAGGAAAAGAAGGACAGCGCCGAAGAGGTAGAGGATTCGGCTTGCAAGGACTCCGAAGAGGAGAAGGGCGAGAAAGAGGAAAAGGAAGAGAAGAAGGATGCGCGCAAGGATTCGGACGAAGAGAAGGAGCGCAAGGACAGGAAGGACGCCCAGTCCCGCGAGAATGCCGACCTGCGCGCCCAGATTCGCGCCATGGACGCTCGACTGACTGGTCTGTCCCAGCCGCTCTCCAACGCCGACCGTGACGCGCTCAGCGCTGCTCAGGCCAAGGCGGAAAGTGTCGCCCGTCTGTTCGGTGACAGCGTCAATGCCCCGCTGCATGGCGAAAGCCCGATTGCCTACCGCAAGCGTCTGGTGGCGAAGTTCCAGAAGCACTCAGCGGCCATGAAGGATGCCCGTCTGGACTCGCTGGATGGCCCGTCTTTCGATGCCATCGAACGCATCATCTACTCCGATGCCCAGGCCGTCGCCCTGAATCCGGCCAATGCCCCGCGCGGTCAGCTGGTCGAACACCGTCGTGCTGATGCTGCCGGTCGTCAGATCACCACGTACACAGGTGATATCGACAGCTGGCTCAGCACGTTCAAGTCGCCGGGTTATACCGCGACCATCAACCGCAACCACCACAAGGGAGCTAACTAATGGCTACTGTCTCTTTTAACCCTAGCCTGACGACGGCTCCGCAGAACACTTTCGTTGCCCAGACCCAAGGGTTTGTGCAGGGTGACTTCGTGGATGATCCGTCCTCGCGCATGTACCTCAACTCGGGCCTTATCGCCGCTGCGGTGACTCAGCCGGTATGGGGCGGTCTAGCCATTCAGGAGCTGGTTCCGGCAACGGGCGAAGGCGCGCTGGGTAGCTCGCTGGCTCTGGCCACGAATGACGCCACCACCACGGGCTTCAGCGTCTTTACCCAGGGTTACAACATGGTCATCGTGCCGGGTAACTCGGTGCAGACCACCTCGGGCGGCGGCACCATCCCGTACTTCCGTCTGGGTTCGGGTGCTCGCATCCGCGTCAAGTGCAGTGCATCCCTCGCGGCAGCGGTGGACGGCGGTCAGGTGGGCCAGAACGTGTCGTGGGATTTCACCAACGACGAGCTGATCCCATATGACGGCATCAACGCACTGAACGTCAAGATTCTCTCTGTCAACGCCAACAGTAAGGTGGTTGCGTACAACTCCGGCACCGGGGCTGTGACGTGGACCACTGGACCTGCTGCCACCATCCTGCTTTAAGGAGTCCTGAACCATGAGCAATTTTTTCCCCGCACAGGCGAAGGTAACTCCGAGCTTTTCGGAACCTGACCTGATCATCACGTATGCCCAGCCCTCCGGCGCCTTTGCCGCGCTTCAGGGTGGCAAGCCCCGCGTCAAGATCGGCAGCGAAGACCTGTACGTCTACATCAACTCGCTCGATCTGCGCACCGATGTGCAGGCGTCGCAGTCCTCGTTCAATCAGTTGCCGAGTGCAACCCTGACCGCGAGCTACTTCTCCACGCCGACTTACTTGATCCGCACCCGCGCGATCTATGACCACCATGACATGGCGGCGGCGGGCAACTACAACATCTCGCTGCCCCATGCGCAGGACCTGGCCATGCGTCAGGGCATCTTCCAGCAGATGCGCTCCGCGTTGCTGTACGGTTTCCAGCCGGCCAATGGTGAGGGCCTGGTGAACACTGCCGGCGCCACCTCGGTCACGCTTCCGCCTGACAGCTACGGTAATGACTCTGTCACCACCTACGACAATGGCGAGATGGCCTTGTGGTTGCTGGGTCAGATCGTGCAGCTGAAGACCGGCATGTTCCAGTCGGGCGCAGTGGTGGGCAACAACATCAAGATCATCTGCCCGCAGCGCGTTGGCTTGCAGTTGGGCTATGCCAACATCGTGCAGGTTGTGCAGTATCAGCGTCCCGGCGCTGGCACCGCGACCACGGCGGAAGTGGTGAACGAAACCGCCAAGGCCAATGGTGACACCGTCGAGTGGTACTACGACGATACCCTGATCGGCAAGGGCGCAGGCGGCACCGACCTGGTCATCATGACCATGCCGGAAATTGAGCAGCCGGACATCAGCGGCATCAATACCAACGTGTTCGCGGACGTGAATCCGAACATGAAGGCTGTCAACGTGCAATACGCTGACATGGCCGCTCCGATAAAGATCCCGACCCCGACCCCGGATGGCGCGATCACCGAAGTGCAGGAACTGCGCATCACCTCGGGTTGGGGTATCCGCCCGCAGGGTCTGTACCTGCTGAGCATGGCTTACTAAGCCTTACTCATAGCAACACTCTGGCGGCTCCGAAAGGAGCTTTTTATGCTCGGCCCCTGGCTTCCAGGGGCTTTTCCTTTAAGGGGAAAATCTCATGTCTTCATTGTTCATCGCCAACACCACCAAGCAGAATTTCAACCACCATTTTCGTGTGCTGGAAACCAACCGCGCTTACTTCACCCAAATCCCCTCCGGTGGTCAGGTGGAGATCGGCAAGGAATGGAACACGGCACAGACGGATTCCGTCATCAAGCAGTTGCAGAAATACGGCGCTCGGGCGGCTACCGAGAT
>NCBJ01000019.1 GCA_002255585.1 Parcubacteria group bacterium 21-54-25
AGACGGAAGCATTGCCTCGCGGCTTCGCCGCTCGGCAGGCGCTCGTCCCGCAAGGCGGGGCGCGGCAAAATCCCACGGCTCGCCAAACGAAACGGAAACCTTTATTCGCGTCTAAAACAATTCAGATATGAATACGCTCAAACCAAAATATTTTCTCTACGCTCGCAAATCAACGGAAGATGATGACCACCAAATAATGTCTATTGAGGCACAGCTTTTTGAACTACGAGAATATGCGCGTAGAGAAAATGTGGAAATTCTTGCAGAATTTACCGAGGCGAAAAGCGCAAAGAAACCCGGACGAGAAATGTTTGCCGCCATGATAGCCGAAATTGAAAAGTTAGACGGTGTTGGAATACTCGCGTGGCACCCCGATAGATTGGCTCGTAATTCTATGGACGGCGGCAAAGTCATTTATCTTGTGGATACGCAGAAAATAGTTTCTTTGCGCTTTCCGACATTTTGGTTTGAGCCCACGCCGCAAGGGTTGTTTATGTTGCAAGTGGCGTTCGGTCAAAGCAAATATTATTCCGACAATCTCGTGGAAAATATCAATCGCGGTATCCGCCAAAAACTCCGCCGCGGAGAGTGGCTGACCAAAGCGCCCTTTGGCTATGTGAACAATCCGAAAACGCGGACGATTGAACCGCATCCTACTTTATCCAAAGTTATCGTCCGCGCGTTTGAGGAATACGCCAAAGGGACGCATACGCTAGAAACTATGGCGGAGTTTTTGGCTGAACTTGGCTTGGAAACTCGGCACCGAACGCCACTTGCCAAAGCGTCCATATCGCGGATGCTCACCAATCAAGCGTATCTCGGTTTGGTGAAGCACAAGGGCGAATATCACGAAGGACGCTTTGAGCCAATTCTTTCCGCAACGCTTTTTGAAGTCGTGCAGAATGTCTTATTGCGCCGTGCCAAACCCCGCAAGAGCAAACAACGCCACGATTTCCCGTTTACCGGACTTTTGAATTGTGGCGAATGTGGCTCGGCGATCACGGCGCAATTTTCGCGCGGCAAGTGCGGCGGCATATATCGCTACTATCGGTGCACCAAAAAGAAAGGCGTGTGTTCTCAAAAGTATCTGCAAGAAAAAGACCTTGCCGCGCAACTCAAGGCACGGCTCAAAAGCGTTGCAATTTGCGATGAGTGGACAGGGAAAATGTTGAAGCAAGTAGACGAATGGCAAACAGAAAATGTCCACTCATCGCAATCGTTCGTCCAAAATCTAAAATCAAAATCTTCTGATACGCAAGAGAAACTGGACAAGCTCGTTTCTGCCTACATTGACGGCGATATACCAAAGGAAAATTACCTCGCCAAAAAGGAAGAACTTTTGAAGCAAAAAGTTTCTCTTGCGAACGATTTGGAGGATTTTGGACGAACGGGAAAGAATTGGCTCCAACCCTTGCGGGCGTGGATTTTAGACGCAAATAAAGCCGAAAAACTGTCGGTGAGCGACAGTTTTCCTGAAATCAAGGCATTTGTCCAAAAGATCGGAACGAACCCCTTACTTTTGGACAAATCCGTTTCCGTTTCGTTTGGCGAGCCGTGGGATTTTGCCGCGCCCCGCCTTGCGGGACGAGCGCCTGCCGAGCGGCGAAGCCGCGAGGCAATGCTTCCGTCTCGTCTGGCTCAAAAAATTCTGAAAGTATCTTATGGTGGACATCCTATCGGAAAAGTGGAACCAGCTAGAAGCGTACGTTTTTGGTGCCTATCAAGTAATCAAAGGACTAAGTTCGCTAGGTTCTAGCAGGGAATTTGTGGGCTAGGAGTCACATGGAGTGAATAGAACACTATAATCCGTGTGCGCAGCTCGCGGAGTTTAAAAAGCAAGAAGTACGTCACGCTCAAGAAACTCGCACCGCGCCTCCCGAAATCAATCCTCATGTGGGAGCTCACCGACCAGACGTTCGGCATCCAGCAGATCCGTCAGGACGGCGTGCTCGCGCAGATTCCGGGCAGCAAGCTCCTCATTTTCGTCAACGAACGCGAAGGCGACAACTGGTGGGGCACAAGCATTCTCCGCGGTGCATACCAGCACTGGTACCACAAGAGCAAGTAAAACTTTTACTGTGGCAGATAAGACGGGCGTTCAATGCCGCACTCTTCAAAAATCTTTTTAAAGAAAGGAAGAAGTGCTGCAGTTGCATTCTGGCCAGTTTCGAGAAGACCTTCATCCTCAATACGGTCGGTTGCGCACAACGAACCGGGGCCTATGCGATGGTAGCCCGGTTGTGGCGGATACTCTAAACGCCGACCCTTTGCCCCAATTATGCCGGCCTTCCAACGATAAGGTTGCTCGATACTGAGCGTGTGCAAAAATTGCGCGTAATGCTCAAGTCCCTGCGCAAACGCTTGCTCGATGTCTGTTGATGGGAGACGGTCGGTCACATAGGCAAGCAAGGCAGTCTCAATGCTCCAAATCTCTCCGGTTCTGAAAGCAAACGTGACCGCATCAACTTGCACGGTATTGGGGCGGGATTGTTCTGGGTTCAATGAGAGGGCGCGGTACATTCCCTCACCATCTGATGCGCGCACGTAGGAATAACCTCCGGCAGGGTGCAAAAGTGGTAGGAGTAATGACCTCTGCATTCCGATCTTCTTTAGCTCGCGTGTTGGCCATTGTCTATCGGGATTGGAGGTAGGCATCAGCCGAAGCCACATTGCCGAACCAGATGAAAGAAAGACCTCCTTGTTTTCATCGTTGAAATTATCGTCCTCAAACCCAATGGCTTCTCCCGGATCGCGGAAGCGAGCTGGGCCATCTTTCGCATGGGCAAGCGGAAACGTCGGCGTCGCTTCGACCGCCACCACAGGAACGGTTGCAAGACTTGCTCTGACTGCATCGCTGAGGGCTTTTGCCGACTTGCGCTTCTCTTGCGCTTTGACTTCAGCCGACGCACCTTCTGGAAGATTGTATCTTATAGGCCAGCGCAGGTGGGCTAAGTCGAATGGCAAAGTATGTGCGCTCGGCTCACCGTAGGCGATGTTCATCACACAAACGACCCGCCCATTCCCGAGCGCCTTGAGCGCCCAGCCGTACTCGATGAGCACGTTTGGATTGGGTGTCGGGCGATCGTCCATTCGTGTGCCCGTGAAAGTCATGTCTGCTACGAAAACTGCCGCCTCATCGATCTTCTTTAAGATGGTTTCGGCAATAGGCGGCTGACCGGCCACTCCCTGCGTATCGCTGTCGACTTCGACGTCGCGCATAGCTTCATCCAAAGTCGTGTCAGATGCAATTTCCATACACACATCTTCCAAAATCTCTTTCAGGAAAGCGCGGTTGGCCCGGTTCGGAGTATCCGCCTGCCAAGAAAAGAAAACAGTTTTTGCCATGTTAAGTCAGTAGCGGTTTCCCCGCTGCTTGCAACTTCTGGTTTATTGCCTCCTTCTTTTTTTGCATACGCGCTGGCCGCACAAAATAGAAGTCCATCAGCTCCTCGACGACCTCGAGGTTCCACTCGGCCTCACTCGGTTCAACATCGAGCACTTCGCCGGAGCTCTTGCTTTTTGTAGGGTGGGCGGCGAAATTGCCGACGACACGGACGTTGTCCAAGCTACCCGCAAGACTTGCTGGGAGACCACTGGAAGCAATTACTTCATCGATCTCTGCGCTGAGGTCGGCTGGCGTGATGCCAGCCTTTTCACGCAACAGGCGCTGCAGACAGCGGCGGCTCAACGCTGCGCTCGCCTTCGGGCTATCAGCAAGTACCAAACACGCCTCTTTGTAGTCTGATACCAGCACCGGATCATCTACCTCAGGTGGCAGTGGCGCGCGCGACACCCCTTTAGGGTAGGCGAGTTCGTAGGTGATCTCCCTTCCACCAATCCGCATCTTTCCGAGCTGGATGATCGCCTTTTTGCAGGCCGGACAAAGGCAGTGGCGCATCGAGTAATACCTCTCAGCATCTTGGACGAAGTTCGTCTGGGAAGTCCATTGCTCGTGGAAGCTATCGAGACAGTACGGGCATTTCATACATCGACACTATCCTACTTTCTGCGCTATTAGACAAGCATCCACCCAGTCGGGCGCCTGTGGTTTTCAGCTGGCAGACACCTTTTCTTTGCCCTATTCACCGCCTGTTCGCCCTTGTGTGTGCTCGTCTCGGCCGAGTGGCAAACTTCACTCGTTTCCGCCACGTCCCCGCGCCGTGTGCGCACCGTACGCACCCGTGTGAGGGGCGGTGCGGGCGACATCGGGCCGAAAAGGCGTAAAATGAAGCAGAGCCTATGAATTCCAGCCAGAACACCCTTGTCCCGAGTTGTCCCGAGGCCGGTCAACGCCGATTCCCTCGCGCGTAAGGAACGGGCGCTCAAGAACGAGAGCACGTACGATGAATTCATCCTGTGGTTCGCCCTCCCGCGGCACGAGAAGATCAGGATGGGCCTTGAGACGCAGAAGCAGTTTGCCGAGTACCACGGCGTCCACGAGGACACGGAGGGCGCGTGGAAGAAACGCCGCGACTTCTGCGCGTCTCAGAGAGCTGCGCGACTCGTGGGGCAAGGAGCGTACGCAGGACGTCATCGCCGCCATGTATCGAGATGCCATCAGCACTAAGCTCAATTCGGTGCAAGCGCAAAAGCTCTGGCTCGAGTACGTGGAAGGATGGAGCGAGAAGCAGAACCTCGAGAAGAAAAAAGACGCAGTTCTGCTGAGCATAGATGACATCCGGTTCCTCATCCAAGGGCTCCCCGAACCACACCAGAGTCAATCATGGGATCGCCTGCGGGACATCAGCGACATGCTCCATCTTTACGGTGACCCAAGCCTCCATGAGGCAAGCAATCCGCAGGTGCCGAGTGCCACGCCCGTGGGCATCTGAGCTACACATGGAATACCGAAAAGACATCTGGTTTTCTCCTCGTTGGGTACTCGCGTGCTTCTACCGCAGACGGGGCGAGCTTGGGAAAGACTTCCAGAAGCACCTTGACTTCAAGGCGATGAAAGAGGCGTGGATCGTGTCCGTGATGATGCTCGGCATGATGAAGCGCCTCGGGCGTGGCGGCTGGGTGCAGCTCGTGGATCAGAGGAAAGAAGCGACGCCCGATGTACGTACGGGCTTCCTGATGAACGGCCCAGGCGAATCTGGCAAGTTCCGATACCAAGACGTCGAGGTGGTGACTCTGACCTCGCACTCGACCGAGCCGGTCGAGGAGTTCCTGAAGCGCACCAAGCTCTCAAGGAAGAAGGCATACCAGGCAGACACCATCATTCTCTGCTACGTCGATAAGGACTTGCAGACGAAGAAGTGGACGGAGATACAGCAAGACCTCGCCGCGACGAACGCCTCATACGATGTCTACCTGCTCGGTCGCACCGACAAAGATAAGCATAACTACCAACTAGCGCGGGTACACCCAGGCCTCGACCAGGCGGTAAGGTTCGACATTGAGGAGGAGATCAAGAAGGACTACGGCTTCAAGAACACGCTTCGGCTCGGCGCGCGGTCAATGAAGCCGTCAATGACCACGACAGACGAACACTACCGACCGTTTTGATGGCGGCATCGTTTCCTCAGCGGTAAAATGTGAGTGGCCGGCGTAGTCGAACCGGCGTTAGCAGAATAACGAGAACTACAGTATGGCTCGATTCAACAAGAAAACCATCGAGAACGCGGACAACGACCGTCCCGTGGTCTATACCCTCAAACGCGGCGGTGATCCGGTGTACGTCGGCATCGCCAAGCGCGGTCGCGTTCAGGAACGACTCGCAGAACATCTGGGGGAGATTCCGGCAACGGAGTTTTCTACTCGCTCATACGATACGCTTGCCGAAGCCCGCAAGGCAGAGGAAGCGAAGATCAAGCGAGAGAAGCCGCCGTTCAACGATCAGCACAACAACGGTTGATGGCAAACGCACCGGCTTATAGAGAGCCCGCGGCGAAGGAGAAACGATTGAGTTGCGGCTAATCATCAACGGCGCTAGAAAAGTGCACCGCCCAAACACACCACCCTCTTGAGGAGGTGTGTTTTTGTTCCTGGCCACGGTGATTCAGTACAGGTTCCGGGTGAGTACACAGTTCATTGAATGAACCACAGTACAACTTTTCCGAGTAAGCAAATGCGAGAGTGCTTGCTATGATAAATAAACAATGGCTAGGAAACCTAATTACGATAACTGGTCCAAGGAGGAGCTGATCAAGGAGATAACCCGCATCAAGGAGACGACGTATGGGCTCGTTTGGCACCGCGATCTGCCGGAGGAAAAAATCGACATTCTCGTAAACCCAGACGCTCGGACCCCAAGCGAGATGTTTCCGAATGAAATGGCCGGTCGTCCATTTCCGGTCCTAAGGGAGGCGAAGACAAAGGCGATTGAAACAAAAGGGGCGGAGCAGACAAATCTTCTGATTGAAGGAGACAACTATCACTCGCTCGCTGTTCTCAACTTTACACACCAAGCAGCAATTGACCTGATTTACATCGACCCGCCCTACAACACTGGCCACAACGACTTCATTTACAACGATAAGTTTGTCGATAGCGAGGACTCGTTCCGACACAGCAAATGGCTCGCATTCATGGAAAAACGTCTCAAGCTCGCTCGCAACTTGCTGACAAAGCAGGCGGCGATTTTCATTAGCATAGACGACAACGAACAAGCCCCACTGCGAATGCTTTGTGATGAGATTTTCGGAGAGAACAACTTCATTGCAACTATCGTGTGGCAACGAGCGTACAGCCCGAAAAATCAATCACGCAACATCTCGGTAGATCATGAGTATGTCTTGGTGTATGCGAAGGACATAGAACACTTGGCCTTCCAACTTCTGCCAAGAACAGATGTCATGAACGCTAGATACAAGAATCCTGACAATGACCCACGTGGGCCGTGGAAACCGGGAGATTTGGTGGCGAACGAGGAAAGAAAGAGCGGACATTACATCATCACTGGTCCGCACGGCGATGAGTTCGATGCCCCACGTGGTAAGCATTGGTCGTATGCAAAAGACCGCATGCTTGAACTTCAGAAGGACAACCGGCTCTACTTCGGCAAAAACGGAACTGCATTCCCAGCGCTCAAGCAATTCCTAAACGAGGTGCAGCAAGGAAGAAAGGCATCAACCCTGTTCTTTCATGGCGAAGTGGGCCATAACGACGAAGCAAAAAAAGAGCTGAGAAGTTTTTTTGAACAATCAGAGAATCTGTTTTCGACCCCAAAGCCTACTCGGCTTATCAAACAACTGATGAGATTGGTGCCCAATAAGGACGCAACGGTCCTGGATTTTATGGCTGGTTCCGGTACGACAGGTCAAGCCGTTTTGGCCCTCAATGCGGAAGACGGCGGACATAGGACGTTCATTCTATGCACGAACAATGGTGATGAGAAGTCCGAGCATCGAATCGCTTCTGACATTTGTTATCCGCGCATCGCAAAGACCATAAATGGATACAAGAACACAAACGATGAAAAAATCGCCGGTCTCGGTGGCAACCTGAAGTACTACACCTGCGCTTTTGTGGAAGCTGAGCCGTCAGACAAAAACAAGCGAAAACTCGTCAACGAATCGACCGAGATGCTCTGCATCCGAGAATCCGCGTTCGATCTCGTCAAAGAAGGCGAGGACTTCAAGATCTTCAAGAACACGGGTAAGTACCTCGGCATTGTCTTCCAAGAGGACGCCATCGACGACTACAAAAAGGCGATAAAGAAAATTGACGGGCACTTCAACACCTACATGTTCTCGCTCGGCGACGAACCGCACGAGGGAGAGTTCGCGGACGTAAAGAGCAAGGTGACGCTCTGCGCGATACCTGAGGTAATCCTCAAGGTGTACCGGGAGATTTTCAAATAAGCGTATGTGGATTGAGTTCAAGGATTATCAAGAAAATGCAGTTGTCGACCTGAAACGGGAGGCAAACAAGCTCGTTGACGCCGACGGCGACAAAGTACTCATCTTCAAGTCGCCGACCGGCTCGGGCAAGACGCTCATGATGGCGGAGTTTTTGAAACGCCTCATCGATTCGCGCGTCGATGGCAAGCACTTCTCGTTCATCTGGATTGCCGTCAATAAGCTCCACGACCAGAGCCGGGAGAACCTCAAGAAGTACTACGATCACTACGGCGTCGGTTTGAAATGCTCGCGTTTCGAGGATCTTGAAGAAAAGAAAATCGCCGAGAACGAGGTCCTGTTCCTCAACTGGGCCAGCATCAACAAGAAGGACAACGTGTTCGTACGTGCCAACGAGCGGGACAATAACCTGACGTCCGTCGTACGGCGCACCAAAGACGAAGGCCGCATCATCATGCTCGTCATCGACGAGAGCCACCACACTGCTAAGAGCGAACACTCGAAGGACCTGATTATTGAGATCGGGCCGAAGCTGACGATCGAAGTATCCGCGACACCACAGCTCAATAATGCGAACCGCATAGTCGAAGTTGAGCTCAAGGACGTGAAGAACGATGGCATGATAAAGAAAGAGATTGTCATCAACCCTGGTTTCGAGCACTACGTCATCGATCCGAAAAAGAGCGACAAGACCGCCGATGAGCTCGTGCTTGAGAGCGCGCTCAAGAAGCGAATCGAGCTGCAAAAGAAGTACAAGGCTCAGGGAGCGAGCGTGAACCCGCTGCTCCTCATTCAGATACCGGACGCCAAGGCTGGCATCGCGGACAAGAAGGACGAAGTCGTCGCCATGCTAGCCAAGTACGGCATCACGAAGGAGAATGGGCGTCTCGCTATCTACCTATCCGACAAAGACAACAAGATCAACCTCTGTACTGACCCCCGTTTGTCGGACCACTCTCTAGACGATTGCGTGCATTGTATCAGCGGTGTGCAGACGGGCAAATTCACGCGGAGCCATGCGGAGCG
>NCBJ01000008.1 GCA_002255585.1 Parcubacteria group bacterium 21-54-25
CCCCCGCTGCCCGCGCCGCGCTCATCCACACCCTCCAGACCAAGCTCCTCGCTCTCCTTACCGAGCTCGTGCACCTCCTTGAGGGGGAGCTGGCGGCGGTTGGTAATAACTAAGATAATAAAAAACAGTTTTGCGTGTGTGCACGAAGCTATTCGCTCGAATGCAAAATACTTTCTTTGATGTCTTCAAATGTACCCCCGACTTTTTTCCCAGGATTAAAAATATTTGATGGATCAAACACACGTTTTGTTTCCTCAAAAAGTGCTATCATTTCCTTTCCAAAAAGTTGTGGCAGGTAGGGAGTGCGAATAATTCCATCGTTGTGCTCACCGGTTGTGGTGCCGCCATAGCGGATAACAAGGTCGTATACCTTTGGTGATAGTTCGAGGATAACCTCGCGACTTTTCGGCTTTGAAAGGTCCATGAGTGGAATAATATGAAAATTGCCATTGCCAATGTGCCCGGCAATAGTATAGATGAAGTCATTTTTGTATTGATCAAGAATGGTATTTAACTCAGGCAAAAACTTCGGATATGTTTCAGGCGGGACGACGAAGTCGTCTATGAACGGGGAGGCGTAGTACCCATGCAAGCTCTTGCGCAAGAGTGCAAAACTTTCGCGCCGCACAATCCAATATTTTTCAGATTTCTCTTCATTCTTTTCGATCGTAACTGTTACCGGTAAATCGGCAAGTAGTTCTTTCGCTTCAGCGGCTTTTTTATCCGCTTCCTCTATCGTGTGCTCGGCAAATTCAGCCATAAGAATGAGTTTCGGTACTCCGCCCACAATGACTTTCTCTACTTCCGGAAGAAACTCGATGCCTAAGTGAATGGCTTTTGCCAAACCCATTTGAGAAAGAAGATCTGTCAAAAAGCGCGTCGCCATAGTAAAGGTTTTGTCATCATACGATTCGAAGGACTCGGGGTGGAGTGTGAGCACGCGTTTTACAATTTCGGGCAGAATAGTAAGATCTGAAAGAAAGATGACGAGCATAGCACGTCGTTCTTTCGGTTTTATGAGACCGAGTTTCGCGCGCGTCCACAGCGCCAGAGTCCCTTGTGAGCCACAGATGAGCTTGGCGAGATTAAAGGAACCGGTCTGTTTATCGCGTATGTTCCATAGTCCGTATCCAGCGGAATTCTTTGAAACTTTCGGGCGGCGCTCTTCGATAAGGGCGCTGTTTTTGGTTAGGAGCGCATCCATAGTGCGATAAATCTCACCCTCGAGTGTTTCAAGCTTCTTTTTTTCCTCAAGCTCAGCGGGGGAGAGGGCCGTAAGGGTGGCGGTAGATCCGTCTGAAAGCACCACATCGAGCTCCTCGACGTACCGTTCTGTTTTCCCATACGCAAGCGTGCGTTCACCGCCGGAATCGTTTGCAACAATTCCGCCCATGGCGCAAAGTTCACGCGAAGCAGGATAGGAGGGGAGCAGCAACCCCTTCTGGGCAAGCGTTTTCTTCTCAAAATCACGGTAATACACCCCCGGCTCGGTGATCGCAAAGTCGTTACCAACCTCAATCATGTGGTTCATGTATTTCATGAAATTCGCAACGATGGAAGTTGTGAGGGGGCCGCCGGACATGTCAGTTCCCGCCGCGCGTGCGGTAACGGAGACGTTTTCACCGCGGTCTTTTGCTTGGCGCACGGTTTTAACAAGTGTAACAACATCGTTCGTGTCTTTGGGGTAGACCACGAGTGACGGCATGCGTGAAAAAAGACTCGTATCGCGGCTCATGGACGTGCGTACATCCTCGGCGGCGGTTACGTCTCCTTTTAGCACGTTCGTAAGTTGGTCGGCTACCGAGTCGTAATCACTCATATCATTCAACTATAGCACGCTTACGCTGGTGTGCCTTCCGGTACTTGATCAGGCCGCGCATGAGTACGGGTAACGGGCATAACCCGGTCAACAAACATTTTCCCGAGCTCAGTTACCTGCATCCAAAGGAGTGCCCACGCCCACGCAAAGCCAACGACCCAGAGCGGAATAGCAACGGTAAAGAGCCCGGACAGTGCCCAGGCAGTTGCAATAAGCTGAGTCGCAGTAAGCGCCACGATAACTTGCCAGCTCGGGAGCCAGCGGAACCAGCGCTGTCCGGTGTGAGCGATGTAGATGAGCAGATCGCCCGATATGACCAGTTGCAGGAAAAAGAGCGTCTGTATCTGACTCCATGGAAGTCGTGCAACCACGAGTGCGATCCAGAGCATGAGCAAGCTGTTTACCACACCCACAACACCGTAGGTGGTACCGAGCAAGAAACGCCGTTTAACATTGATAGATGATGGCACGTGTGCGGTGTGCACGTGGTCAAACGCAAGCGAAACAATTGGCAGATCATTAAGCACGACGAGTAGTATCACCTGTACCGGCGTCAGTGGGTAATTGCCCATGAATAGACCAACTATAGTAATCGTGACAATAAGGCGCGCGCTTTCAGAAATACGATACACAGAGTAGTGGTAGACGCGCAAAAATACTTTACGCGCTTCAATAATGGCGTCCCGAACAACTGAAATACCGTTAGTGAGAAGCACAATATCGGCAGTACTACGTAGGGCATCAACCGCATTCTTGACGGCAATCCCTACATCTGCCGCCTTTATCGGTGGCACGTCATTTACACCGTCTCCCGTTACCGCTACCACATGTGTTTTTTTCGCTGTTTCCACCGCAAGAAACTTGTCTTTAGGTAGCACTTCTGCAAAACCAGACGCAGTCTCTAGTGCTTTTACAAGCGCATCAGGGGAGTCAAAAACATCGCGTGTGACAATTTCGCCAGTAAGATCAAGCTCACGTGCGACCTTTCGCGCAATCTCAACGCCGTCCCCAGTAAGCATTCTGACTGAAATACCCTCGTGGCGCATTGCGGTAATAGTTTCTTTTGCATCAGCGCGCAGTGTGTCCGACAAGAACAAAATGCCAAGGGGCACCAGGTCTTTTTCGGTCGTTGCGTGATCACGCGCAGCAACCGCGAGTGCACGATCGCCGCGTTCTGCCGCCTCTGCCACCCCCTGATCAAACTGGTCTTCTAACTCTTTCGTTGGGAACGTGCAGAACGTCTTTACAACTTTCGGTGCGCCAAGCGTCACAACCCAAGGAACACCGTCCTTTGTGACTGTTGCGGTGCTGCGCTTCCGTTCGGAGTCCCCGGGGGTGAAATGGCTTTGCGGTAACCCTGCGACGAGCATCTCCTTTGCTTTCGTGATAACGGCATTTTCGAGCGCATTGCCTTCGGCAGGGTCTGTCGCGCTTATCGCAAAGGCCACTACCTCCTTTTCATCTTTCGCAGCAAGCGTCAAGACACGATCAACGCGAATGCGGTTCTCCGTGAGCGTCCCTGTTTTATCAGAAAGAAGGAAGTCAACATCAGCGAGATCTTCAAGTGAGGCGAGACGCCGTACGATAGCGTGTTTTTTTGCCAGATCTAAAACGCCGATACTGATTATGAGGCTCATGACAGTTGGCAAGGCAATCGGAATACCGGCAATGAGCAGAGAAATGTCCAGGGTTAAAAGATCAATCAGGTCAATGCCTGGGCGTCCAACAAGGCCGAGCGAGAGGATGATGATGGCAACAATAGCGAATATAGCGAGGAAGCGAGAAATAGTGAGAATATCTGTTTCGAGTGCACTTCGTTTTTTTGCGTGCTCGACTGAAGCAAGCGTTTTCCCAAAGTAGGTACGATTTCCCGTTGCGGAGATTGTAATTATTGCGTTACCCGTTGCGACGAAAGAACCAGAATACACTGTCTCTCCTTCACCACGCGTGCGTGGAAGCGATTCTCCCGTGAGCATTGACTCGTTAAGAGAAAGATTCGTTTCTGCGTGGATGAGTGCATCCGCTGGTACAATAGATCCAACCGTAAGCATAACGATGTCACCGGGAACCAACTCAGTTGCAGACAAGCGTTGCCAGGCGCCATCGCGACGGGTGCGTGAAAAGACCGTGAGGTGTTCCTGTAGTTTTGCGATTGCCTGGTCTGCTTTGCCCTCATGCCAGATACGGATACCAAAATTCGCAAGAAACAGCGCCAGTATTATCCACCCGTTTCCTGATTTTCCAGACACGAAAGATAACCCTGCTGCAGCAAGCAGCATGAGTGAAATGGGAGTTAGAATCCACGATACGAATTTTGCCAGTGCACTTTGTTTTTTTTCCTCGAGAATATTTGTGCCTATTTTTTGACGAATGCGCGCGGCGTCGGTCGATGAAAGGCCCGCTGGTTCAGGAAGATGTGGTGCGTCAGAAGGTGTCATAGCTTTATGTATTGCGCTGTTTGAGTGCAAAATGGAAACTCAAGTATGAAAGATAGGTTGTTGCGACTACGCCAATCCACGAAAGCCACACCGGCACGAGCCAGCTACCAAGCACGAGGTCCATGCCAAATGCGATACGCACCCAGTGTACCAACGCAACAGCTGCAAATAGAACACCCACCACCATAAGCATTGTGCGCTCACGCATCGTACGTACCGGCAGTTTAATACCCCAACCATAGTGTGCGAGGAGGAGGGCGAGTACCGAGTCAAACACAACCGCTGGAACCACGAGCGTCTGTGTTATGGACGCACCAAAGAAATCTATTGGCAAGAGATGTGCGCTGGAGAGCCAGAGTGCTGACAGGGCATCGGCGAGTACGAGGCCGGTTGCGAGTTTTGCGAGCTCTCTAAGGTTGTGGTGCATATACTGTTGATTCAATAAATAAAAATACGCGAGAACGCTTCTCTTAGTATGAGCCCTGGTTGCTCTCGTTCGCAACCGAGTTATGCACTACTTTCCAATACGGTTGCGTTGCGCAACGGTGTGGTACCATCATCTACATATGGACATGCAGGAACAAATTACACGTATGCTGGGGCAGTTTTCGTGGGAGCCAATGCTTGAGCGTGTGGATGTGCGCGCGGCACCTCCACGCAAAATAATTGTTTGTGGCATGGGCGGCTCGCACTTGGCAGCAGAACTATTGGCACGCGCCGCACCCGGGCCAGCTTTTCTTATTCATCATGACTACGGGCTTCCGCCACTTTCTAACACGGATAAAAATGGTGCGCTCATACTCATAAGTTCATATTCTGGCGAAACCGAAGAAGCGCTTTCGGCGTTTGACGCGGCACAATCGGCCGGCGTGTCTATGGCGGTAATGACTTCTGGCGGCAGGTTACTCGAGGAGGCGCGTACCGCGGCGTTGCCAACGGTTGTACTACCACGTGAAGACATTGAGCCGCGTATGACCTTGGGATACATGTTGCGCGGTCTCGCAGGCCTTTTGGGTGACGCATCGCTCGCAGCGCGCATTGCGGCGGTTGCGCAGGCAGTACACAACGACCGTGCTCGCACCACCGGCGAAGCACTTGCAAATGCACTTGCCGGTGGCGTGCCGGTGCTTTACGCATCTTCACACAACGCATCGCTCGCATACATTCTCAAAGCAACCTTTAATGAAACTGCAAAAATACCTGCCTTTTGGGGTACCGTACCAGAAGTGTGTCATAACGAACTCTCAGGATATGACTTTGGGGCATCGTTTGCTCCAGTGGCCACGCAGCTTCGTCCCATTTTCATCACCGATACGGCTGATCATCCGCGCGTACAAGTCCGTATCGCGCTGATGCGCACACTCTTGGAAGAGCGCGGTGTTGCAACAAGTAGTATTGAAGTGTCTGCAGACAACACCTCGCTTGCGGCAGGCATGCAGGCTATTCTTATTGGTACGTGGGCTGCCGTATTGCTCGCAGCGCAATACGAGGTGCCTAATGCCAAAACACCACTCATTGCTACCTTTAAAGAACAATTGGTCCGTACGCCGACATGATGTTGGCTGTAGATGTCGGAGGAACAAACACACGTGTTGCAATAAGCAGGGACGGTGCCACCCTCACTGCGTTAGAAATGTTCCCTACACCGCCTGAAGCGGCTGAGGGGCTTACCAACATACGAGAAGCTGCAACACGTCTTGCGGAAAACGATACGGTTACGCAAGCCGCGCTCGGCATTGCGGGCCTTTTTTCGCCAAACCGCGCGGAGTTAATTGCTTCGCCGCATTTGCCGAAATGGGTTGGACGGTGCAACCGCACGTATGCGGAAGAGTTGCTTGGTGTGCCAGTTCAGTTTGAAAACGATGCAGCGCTCGGCGCGCTTGGAGAGGCGACGTTCGGTGCCGGCCGTGGCTTTGATATTGTCGCATACATCACTGTCGGCACGGGCGTAGGCGGCGCACGCGTCACCCGCGGCGCGCTTGACGCAACTCACTTTGGTTTTGAGATTGGTCACCAGCTCATTAGCATGAACGGTGAGACCAACGAACTAGAATCTTTTATTTCCGGCAGTGCGTTCAAAGAGCGATACGGCGAAGTACCTACGGCAGTGCACAATCCGCTCGTGTGGGAAAAGGTCGCGCAAGAATTAGCAGAGGGCCTGTACAACACCATTTTGCATTGGTCACCCGACGTACTTGTGCTTGGCGGTTCAATGATGAAAGATATTCCACATACTGCAATCATCGAGCGTTTGCGTGCTCGCATGCGTTTGTTTCCCGAACTACCCGAGGTGCGTGCCGGTGAGCTTGGAGACCATGTCGGACTTTATGGCGCACTTGCGCTCATGCATGCTTCAAAAGCGACTCAATGAATTGCTTTGTGTCGTCTGGATCTGTGACGGCATGCGTGGGGATGCCGGTGGCGATGACCACCTCATCGTTTCCTCCTGGGCGTAGCTCATCACCGACGTACAGCATGTGCGCAATGGGAATAGAAAGATATTCAGCAAGCCGGTGCACACCATAGGCCTTATCGATTCCTTTTTTTGTTACGTCGATAGTCGTGGTGCCACCGATTCGTACCTCATAGTTTGGCAGAAGTGGTGCCAACGCGGCCCGCAGTGCCTCACGCTTTGTGCGGCCCGGATCCCATTTCTGTTTTGCTTCGATAGGCGCTTTTTGTCCGAGCACTGAAAGCGATACTTCTGCACCGCGGAACTCTATTCGCTCACCGTACGCTGGTTCTGAGAAATCAATAACGTGTACCTGTTCGTTTGCCTGGTGCATGGCGCGTTCGATAGTGTTTGCTTCGTCTTGCGAAAGCGCCTCTTCATACACCTGTTTCCATACACCGTTCTCATACACGTAGAGTGCTGCACCAGAGGTAGGGAGGAGATACAACCGTTCCAGTGGTGCGTGGGGTGGCAGACGGTCGGCAACTTGGGTCTGTAGCTGATCACATTTTCCACCGGAGGCAACCGCGACACGCGCTTTAGTCAGGAGTGCTGCGAGAGTGTGCGCCATTGCCGCATCGATCGGTTGCTTGCTCTTTGCAAGCGTTGTATCAAGATCAAAAATTATGCAATCAGGCATGAGGATCGCTGGCTTCCTTGAGCGCATCGAGCACATGCGAAAGACTTCCGGTAGCGACACCAGTCACACGATCACCACCGCCATAGTAGACAAACAACGTGTCATCACGCACAACACCACCGCACGAGAAGACAACATTATGTACCTCGCCGTCGCGTTCATACGGTTCAACAGGCTCAAGGATAGGGTCGGCCGTGCGTGCAAGGAGTGCTGTTCCTGTGGGGTCAAGGAGTACTGCGCCGAGGCGGTAGCGTGCCCGATGCGAAACACCATGGTAAATAAGGAGCCACCCACCATCGACAGGAATCGGTGGGCCAGCAATGCCAACTTTTGCTGCGTCCCACATGCCTTCGCGCGGACCTAGGATGTTTATGCAGCGCGATATACGTTTATCGAGCGAAAGATCGGGGAGCAAATCAGCACATATATGGTTCGAAATACGGTGATACAGCAAATAATTTCCATTTATAGTCGCTGGCAATAATCCCAAATCCTTGTCATCAACATTGTCTGGGGTAACAAGATGCGGCATCGACCACTGATCGAATCGGCGGGCGCGGAAATCGTCGAGCGATAGGGAGGTGAGCGCTCCGTGCGGAGGATGCACGCCGTCATAGGCGGTATAGGTCATATAGAGACGATCATTGATGACAACCGCACGCGGATCTTCGCACCCAGAGTTGCCGTGCGGGCCGCCTTTTTTTTGTTCGAAATCAGCCCGAGGAATATATATTGGCGTATCAAGACGCTCATCAATATGCATACCGTCTTGGGAGCGCGCGTACCCGACGACCGAAGTGTTGTCTTTCCCCATAGCGCGATACAGTAGGTGTATAGAACCATCGAGGTCGAATGCCGCAGTGTTAAACGCAGCAGTTTCTTCAAAACCAGATCCGCGCGGTTCCAGAATCGGGTTTTGGGCTGCACGGGTAAGCGTGCGTGCCGGACGAGATGGGTCGAGCGCACGTAAGATGTCAGAAAGACGAGTCGTCGCTTTCGCACACACCGTGTCGGCGGCACCGTACCAGATATCGAGCGTATCATCAGCTACAGTTGCTCCAGAAGGGAAGACGATATTGGGCACTAAGCCATAGCGTTCGTATATCTCCTCGGGCACGAGGAATGGATAGGTACGCGAGACAAGGCGTTGAGGGTTCTCGTTGTCAAGAATAGCTGCTTCAAGACCAAACGTGCGCCGATGTTCGTCGTAGAAATGTTGAATGTATGAATAAATGAGCAGCCAACCATGCTTAGTGCGAAGGGGTGTTGCACCCACCTCTATATGATCGTCGTCGGCGCGCCGCAATTCGGGGAGCGCGTGGCTTGGAAGCGTCGCGTGCCACCGTTGCCAGTACGCTGGGTCCCAAAAGTCCTCAATGCGCCGTGCGCACGCAATGCCGATAGTCGGACGCGGGTGCTCAGCCGTCCAATCGGTGTGTGCGGTGAGCATCAGGACGACATCACCACCAATGCGCTCCGGGAACAGTGTCGCTGCTTTCGCATTGAAAGGTGTAACCAGGTGTTTCTCTGTAAATTCATCTGGCGCGTCTCCAATAGCAACGCCGACTTTTATATTGTCGGGACCAAATGGAAAGCCACCAAGTGCCGTATAAAATGCGTACCAGCGCCCTTCGAAGAAAGTAACGCGCGGGTCCTCGCAACCGAACTGTTCCCAAGGTTCTACGGGCGCAATAACCTGTTTTCGTGAGTGGAAATGGACGCCATCTTCGGAAAAGGCCGTGCCGATGGTTGAGAGGCCAGAGTTCGGTGTCGTGAGCGCGTCGGGACTACCTACTGCGCGATAGTATATGCGCGTACCGTCTTCACTATGTAGTGCAGATGGGTTGTAGGTAGCGACTGCTTCCCACGGGTGTGCACGATCTGGGGAGAGTATCGGGTTATCGGTTTCGCGACGGATGACAAACATATGGTGAATTATAAATATAGTAAATCAATGCCTCTACTATACGGTACGCACTGCGCAAAGCGAGAGGCGCTATCCACCTATGGTCGATATGTCACCCCGGTTGATAGATTGGTGAAGACGTCGTCGCAGTCACCCACACCGACAGAGGCCCCATTTATTTTATTAGGACCACCAGAAACAATAGCGTTCATGGCACAGTCCTGGTTACTCGCTGTTTCCCAAACAGTATTACCAAGTATGGTACCCGTATGTGTGCAGGCAATAATTGCATATTTTGCAGGAGGAGATGCACACCCGGCGTATGGATAATAATCTGATTTGAACCAATAAGGTTTCCCCCAAGGGTCAACCGGAACGCTAGACATGTAGGGACCGCTCCAGTTGGAGGGAGAACCCCAAAAACAATATGCGGGGTGTCCGGTGTATAGATCTACCCAATTAGTGCTTTTTGGGCTCCAGTTCGTAAGCGCATTTGGGTTGTAGCCGCTAGGGGGAGTGGAGAGGCCACTATAAATGCTTGTTGCTGGAATCGCGGTTGGTTGGCCAGGAGACGTACTTTGAATAGGATCAAACGTCGAGCAGCCATTTTCATTTTTTCCCGTATCGGCATAGAGTGAATTTATAGCATTAAAAACCTGCTGTTCTTCTTGCGTGGCGGCGGCAATGTTGCCTTTCTGAAGGGCTACATTGAGCGACGCAAGCACCACGCTTGAGAGAAGACCGATGATTGCGATTACGACCAGGAGTTCAATAAGGGTAAAACCAGATCGCCCTGTCGTCATGGAGACATTCTAACGTACTCCTACTCTTTCGAGCGATTGAGGAGCGAGCTGGGGTGTTTCTTCGTGAATGAGCGCATTCAAAAAAGTGGCGAGTGGTGCGGTCGCCACTGCCACCACCTTGTCACCGCCGCCGTAGTACACATAGAGAGTGCCGTCCAGTACGACAGCGCCACAGGCATATACAATGCCGGGTTTCCCGTCGTTTTCGTACGCAGCATCCGGTTCCAGAACTGGCTGGGGCGAGCGGTGGAGGATCTCGGTTGGATCTTCAAGATCAAGAAGCATCGCCCCGAGCTTGTAGCGATCGGGCTCATTAGGATCCATGGCGTGATAGAACAGCAACCAGCCGAGCTGCGTTTTAACCGGCGGCGGCCCGGCGCTGCGTATACGATAGTGCCAGGTGATGGGCGTGTTGGGGAGAGCGTGCGGGTCTGGGCTCTGGAAGGACTGCAGGGAAGGATCAAATGTCTCTATACTATCTACGTATTCGATACGGACGTGTGTAGCGTCTACGCCACTAATGCTGTGCAGGACCGCAACTTTTCCGTGGATTTTCTCTGGGAAGAGCACCCAATTTTTGTGCCGTTCTCCAGCACGCGAAAGTAAGCACGGCACGGCCCAGTTCCAACGCCCCGCAACAAGATCTTCTTCTGAGAGTGACGTAACAGCGACACGAATGAAGTCCCAGCCATCAAACGCGTTGTAGGTAACGTATACGCGCCCATCAATTTTCGCTACGCGCGGATCCTCGCAGCCGCCCCAGCTGCCGCCTGATGGATAAAGCACGGGGTTATACCGTCGTTGGTGTGCCGCTACATTACGTGGATTCGGTGCCGCATACACAGGATAGGGAAGACGCACGTCAAACGTCAGCCCATCTTTTGACGACGCGTATCCCAAGCGCGATACCCCGTCCATACCGAGAGCACGATAGAACAGGTGCACGCGTCCTCCGGCAACAAGCGCTGCGGGATTTAATACCGCAGCCGCTTCCCATGCGTTTGGACGTGGCGCAAGAATAGGGTTTTTCAAGAAACGCGTAAGTGAGAGCTCAGGTCGACGCGTCCATTTCGCAATCTGCGTTGAGACACGCTCACGTATTGACGAGGAAAAAAGTACGCCAACAAGGGCACCCGCAATAAATACGGAAAGAAAAAGCGCGAGCAAGTTCGCTATGAGTATAAATATCATGGCCCGGCTGTACGGCCGAAATCATCTTCTAAGCGGACAATGTCCGTTTCATCAAAGTCGCCCAACGCTATTTCAAGAATGAGCAGGCCTGTAGGGCCAGCGGTAAGCCGGTGCAGTGTTCCTGTGGGCACCTCGAATTCATCGCCTGGTTGAGCGGTATATTCTTTGTCGCCGATGTGAGCACTACCGCTACCAGAAATGACACGCCAGTATTCGCTTCGATGCGCATGCTGTTGGAGGGATAGTCGCTTGTTGGGGGCGACGGTAAGTAGTTTGACAGTGCTCGATTCGTTTTGAGTGAATCGATCAAAAGAACCCCATGGACGGTCATCATGGCCGCGGTGCGCAAGCAGCGACATACCTTTATACTATAGCTCTATATCACTCGCGGCCGCTATGGATTATCCACAGATACTACTGTTTTTAAGCAAAACCAGGGAAGTAGTCCGTCTTGATACGCGAAGCAGGGACATCAAGGTCGCGTAAGGTGGTGTGCATTCCAGCGACAAGTCCGTGGGGACCAGAAATGTAGAATGTGCGGTCCAGAAAGTCAGGTACTGCCGTGCGTATTGCCGCGGCATCAATTCGTGAAATACGTGTTGCGGTTGTTGGATCTTTCGAAATTGCGTGTACGGTGCGTACCCCAAGTGCCGTCGCGCGCTCAAGGAGCTCGCGGTACGCCACTTCGGCAGTGGTGTTGTTTGCATAGAGAAGCACTATATCGCGCGCCTCATTTTCGTTAAGCATGTGCCGAATCATGCTCACAAAGGGGGTGATGCCAATGCCGCCGGCGATGAAGACCAGTTTCCGGTGTTTGTCGCGCGGCAAGGTGAAGTCCCCAGCAAGTTGCGATGCAATAAGCTGGTCGCCGCGCGCAAGTGAACCAAGGGTTTTTTTAAACGAGCTTGCGGGGTCGTAAAATTTTACACCAAGCCGTACGGCAGAATCTGAAGGGGCGGATGCGATGGTGAAATAGCGTCGTACGCCGCGGCTGTCGTACGCTTCATGGGGGAGCGTCCATTCAAGATATTGCCCAGACTGAAAGGCAAGTGGCCGGTTGGGAGCGAACACAAATTCGTACATGCTTGGGGATAGGCGGATGCGGTTGGTCAAAGTGAGCACAAGCTTTGTTTTTGGACTCATTGCATAGGAAAGGAGGTTGCCTGCGAGCAGCGCAAGCTCGGGGGTGAGATACGTACCCCCAACATGGAGATCTGGATAGAACAACAAGCCAACAAAAACGCCGTAGAGTATGCGCAGCGCACGTGTCGGTGGCGTTGTGAGCGGCTCAGTGAGCATTACGCTTGCAAAGAATATCGTTGGCACAAGCACAACGGCATTAGTGAGACCTTGGAAGAGGCCGATGCCGTGCACCAGTGCGGAAAAAACAATACCGCTACCGGCAGTGACGAGAAAGGCGCTTACCAAATCAAATCGTTTGATTTTGCGTACCACGAGGAAGCCGCCGATGAGGACGAAAGGAAGCATGGTGCTCGTGCCGATCCACCATGACGCCGACTGGCCAAGGATAAGCGCTGTGGCCGCAACGCCAAACGCTGCCGGATTGAAAAGGTGCTTGTCGCGGATAGCAAAAATATATTTCGACGCTATCGCCCAACCGGTTGCCCAAAAGGCAAGTGTTAAAAACGCCTGATCTGTAAAAGACGCGGGTGGAGATATTATAAGCGCGAGTATAAGTGCGGTGATATATGTGGATTCTGGATTCGTTGGCGCATCAAAGGCGTAGGCGAAAACCATGTTGAAAACAAAAGCTCCGAGGGCGATGAGCGCCACCGACCAAGCTAAGTGGAGTACAGAGAAGGGGAGCCAACCAAAAGCGCTTACTACACCAGCGACAAATAGAAGTGCAAGCAGCTCATACAGCACGAGCCGATACATAGTTATGCGATTTAAAAAAGTATCAATAAAGCTCATGGATAGGTGTATTGGTCGAACCCTTGTGTAAAAAATGCACGTTGATCCTGAGTAATGGCATAGCCCTCATATCCGGACAGCGTCTCGATAAATGCTGGCCCCTGTTCGCCCATAGCAAATGCAGCAGTGGCGAACCGGTCAGCGTCATAGACAGTAGGCCCAATAACCGTGAGGCTCACAAACGGTGTTTCAACTGGCGCATTGGTTTTTGGGTTGTAAATGTGGCGCCCACGAATGTACGTACCGGATGTCGCAACGCCGTGCCCTTTTGGATACACTACTTTCGCTATTTTTCCGGGCGCAAACGGATGACGAATACCTACAGACCACGGTAGCGCATCACTATTGGTCCCGCCCGTAGCAACGTCGCCACCCGCGTCAATACAAAAACGCGTAATCCCGCGTTCATGCGCGCGTGCCGCTGCCTCGTGCACCGCCCACCCCTTCACGATGCCGGAGGGATCGATGGTGCCGTTTGGCGTACGAATGTCAAAATATCCATGGGATTCCTCATAGGTTATCTGTGCGCGCTGATAGATGTCCTGCACTTCCGCAGAGGCTTCCGCAAGCAACAACTCCCCGCGGCTTATGCGTGAGACAGGGCTTTCTGGTTTGTAGGGGCTAAATATTTCATCGACATGATGGAAATAGGAAAAGAGGTCTTCAAGTGCTTCTTTTGTTGCTCCGCTGTCAAGCAATTCGATAGTAATCGGCATGCCCATGCTTACGCGCGTTTCTTTGAAGCGGGTCATAACACGTTGCGTAATAAAAACTACGCAGCCTTTGCGAGCGCGGAGGATAGCGACTGCTGGAACCCGCCGCTAGTTTCTGTTGCGCCGGAAACAGTATTAACGTTCGCGTTTTGTGTCGAAAGCGCCTCTTGGCGCAGGAGAGGCATCGCGTAGTTATTAACCATAATGGAATAGCCGCGGTCGTTCGGATGTGATAGGAACTGCACGTCGGCAATAGCCCCATCTTTAATGGTCGCCTGTACTTGGACGTACCCATAGTACACATACACGCTTGATCCGGTATAAGTACCGTCCACGTACGGACCCTTGCGCGTTTGCTGGGCTGGCGGAGCTACTGATGCACGTGTGGGTGTGGCCGCGGCAGTTTGTGTGGTGGTCTTTGAGGAAGCGGAAACCGGTGTGTTTTGTGGTGGAGGCGCCGTCGAAGCCGCAGGAGCATTTTGTGTTTGTGACGAGGACGTCGTCTGGAGCGTGTTGGTCGATGGAGAGATGGTTGTTGCCACCTGCGCCGCACCACTTCCCGGTCGGAAAAGCGTATACAATGCAAAGACAGCAATAAAGGCGGTTGAGGAAACAATTTTTTTCATGAGGTATGTCGGAAGCAGCCGTCAATCCGCTCGTGGCTTTTCATGCCGCTTCGTATAGTACTACGCGTATACCAAGCCATTATTACAGTGCGCCCTTAGTCTCGAGTTCGGTATTGGTAAAAATGGCGTACGTCCGCGGGAAAAACTTAAGACATAAACAATAAATCGTGTAGGTAATGAAATAAGCACCGAATACGTCAATTGAATAATGCAGATGCCCAAGAAGCACAATGAAGGCAAAAGCTATCGATATGAAAAGGAAGGTGTAGCGTATGCGCGGCCACTTCCAGAAAATGAGCGCAAGGAGAAACGGCATTCCGGTGTGGCCCGAGAAGAACAAATCGCCGCCGAAGAACATTTTAGTAATTGTCGTGCCGAAGTCTGTTGAAGCGTGCGTTGGGTATGGTGCGATATGGGTAAGGGTAGTAAATCCTGCTCGAATCACCCAAAAAAGTGCAAGCGAGTTTAGAGTAAAGGGGATATATTTTGGATGCGTGAGAAGGAATATAACCACAAAGCCGGCAAAGAGAAAGGTGCCATATACGAAAAGTCGGTCAACATCAAAGAGCGGTACGTTTGAGAGGATAATATCAGTAACCGTGTTACTTGCACGTTCAGTAGCGTATGCAATAGCTGCAAGATTTATACCAAAAGAAGCAATAAGTGCGAGTGCCGAAATGATAAGCGTGCTGCGGAACCCGTTAAGTGCGAGTACGTCATGCCAGCGGTGAATAGCCCTACGAAATAACCCCGTACGCTGCGGGGGGAGTGTTGGGACGGTTGGGTGCGATTCCATGTGCCAGCGGTATTCTCAGAGTATACTACGCACGCCACTATGCAATATGAACACCTCTTGTTGTGGCGATTTGGTAGCGGGGTATACTGCTCAGAACGATTTATGCTGTCCATCATCATTCCGACGCTGAACGAAGAACGCGCCATTGAACAAACGCTCAAGAATCTTCGCTCAATACACTCGCTGCTGTATGAAATCATCATCGCCGATACCAAGAGCACCGATCGCACGCGCGACATAGCAGAAAAATACGCCGACACGGTCGTGGTGTACCAGGGTACGAAAAAACCAAATGCCGCCATCATTCGGAATCTCGGGGCGACCGTTGCAAAAGGTGACGTGCTGCTCTTTCAAGATGCCGACGTCATTTTGAAAGATGCGGATGCGTTTGTCGTGCGTGTGCGCGACGTGCTGCAAAAGAATCCAGAATTCGTTGCGTTGACTGTCTCGACGCGTGTTGACTCGGCGACGGCGACGCTTATGGACGGCTTCATGAGTTGGGCTATCAACATGTCATTTATTATCCTCAATAACGTGCTGCACGTCGGTGGTGCATCTGGTGAATGTCAGATTGTGCGCCGCGAGGCGTTCGACAAGGTAGGTGGCTATGACGAGTCACTCCCGGTTTCAGAAGATGCCGACCTTTTTCAAAAATTAGCACGCGTGGGGCGTACGCGTATGTTAACCGATTTGCTTACGGTGCAGAGCGGTCGGCGGCAGCACGCCATTGGGTGGCCGCGACTCCTGCTGCAGTGGTGGGGGAATTGGATTTCAGTAACTTTTTTTCATACATCAGTGACCAGCCATTGGGAGGAAATTCGCTAACTGCAAATCTCGAAACCTGGTTACGACACAAGCAATTGACTTTGTAAAATCACGCGCGTATAATTAATCTCAGGCAGCTCTAACTTCGGGCCTTTTGAAGTTTGTTTCTCAACGAAAAAAGGAGGTTCACGATGAACAACCAGTATCGTTTTGCGGTCGCTCTGGGTGTATTTTGGCTGCTCATCGCTCTGCAGTTTGGCGACGCGTGGCTCAGGGGCTGGGCGACACATGCGCAAATGCGTCGGAGACACGGTCTGGGCGAGCACGGGGGACTGATTGTTGATATACCCTTATCCCTGCTGTTTGCCTATCTCGTTGCCAAATACCACTTTTTCTGGTTCTCAGATTGGAGCATGGGAATCTTGGGCGGGTGGTACGTGGCCTGGAACATTCTCACGTTTGTCGTGTTTGTGCCAGCTGGAAGGACTAAACCGGAAGCTCACACAGCCAATGGCAAGGTCTTTCTGGCAATGCACGTTCACAACGTGTACGCGGCACTTCTCTCTTTGATTGCCACAATGGTGTTTCTCCCTGGATTCAGCACACCAGAAGTTTCCAAGGGAGATATCTGGTTCATGGCCATATTCTTATGCGTCTGGGCCTTCTTTGGGGTGAGGAAATTCAACCCTCACTGGAACTTCGACACGGCAACCAAACAGCAGGTCGGTGCCGAAATTGCCCTTCTTCTGGCACTGGCCGTAGGGCGCACGATTTTGTGACGGTGTGTGCCAGGCCAGTATGTGACATGCGCAAGACTTCGGTCTTGCGCATCTTTCTTTTTATCAGTACTATTTGTTATATTTCATGCGTATCAGTTTTGTTATTCCGGCCTATAACGAAGAGACATTCCTGCCCAAATGTCTCGCATCAGTTGAGCGTGAGCTTGCCCGCACCCCATGCGACGCTGAAGTGATTGTGGTCAACAATGCGAGCACCGATCGCACCGGTGACGTGGCGCGCACGTTCGCGTGGGTACGCGTTGTTGATGAGCCGCACAAAGGCCTTGTGCGTGCGCGGCACGCGGGTCTCCAAGTCGCTACAGGCGACATTATCGCTAACGTTGACTCTGATGCCATTTTGCCGGAAGGCTGGCTTGCGAAAGTTATCACCGAGTTTTCACATAATGAACGTTTGGCGGCCCTTTCAGGCCCGTATATCTATTACGACCTGTCGTGGTTTCAGCGCGCGCTGGTGCGTGTCTTTTACACTGGCGGGTATCTGTCGCATCTTTTTAATCATCACGTCCTACGTGCAGGAGCGATGCTGCAGGGAGGGAACTTCGTGGTACGTCGTGCGCATCTTGAGCAAGCGGGTGGGTTCGACACCTCGATAGAGTTTTATGGTGAAGACACCGACGTAGCGCGCCGTATCAGTAAGATGGGTCGCGTAAAGTGGACGTTTGGTCTCCCCATGTACTCTTCCGGTCGCCGCCTCGCGCACGAAGGCGTTGTTACCACAGGGTTGCGCTATGCGGCGAACTATTTTCATACACTTCTGCGCGGCCGTCCGCTCACAACCACCTATGTGGATATTCGGCCAGAGGCGGTACCGACACACCGCACACACAGTGGATAAATCGCGCGCGCACGGCTTTTGTGTTTGATACTATGAGCAGTATGGCTTCTGTCATACGAGATAATGATGTGTCCCTTAGCTTTGAGAGACACAGCAAAGATTCGGCTGCCCATAGATATCAATCAATTTAGTGTAAAATGAAACGCATATGAAACTTATATACATTGCACAGGAGGAGTGGGAGCAGGGTTATTTGAAAGACAAGCTTGCCGCGGCTGGTTGGGAGACGGCGTTCTACGCGGCCGGTGATAGCGCGGCACTTGCGGGCGATCCCGATGCCGAAGCGCTTTCGATATTTATCACCACGCACATTGGCGCAGCCGAACTCGATAAGTTCCCAAAGCTAAAACTCATCGCCACGCGCTCAACGGGGTTTGATCATATCGACTTGGAGGAGGCAAAGAAGCGCGGCGTCGCCATTGCCAGCGTCCCTTCGTACGGTATTAACACGGTTGCCGAATTTGCGTTCGCGCTCATCCTTGCGCTCGCGCGACGCATTTGTGAAGCGCACAACCGCGTGACTAATACCGGCTCATTTTCACAGGACGGGCTGCGCGGTTTCGACCTCGCAGGTAAGACAATCGGTATTGTGGGCACTGGCCACATTGGTGTACACGCTATCAAGATGGCCAAGGGGTTCGATATGAACGTACTCGCATTCGACGCGTTTCAGAAAGAAGGGCTCGACAAGGAGCTTGGTTTTACCTATGTGCCGCTCAACGAGCTTCTCAATACATCCGACATCGTCACTCTTCATGTGCCATACAACCCCCACACACATCACCTCATTAACAAAGACAACATTCACGAATTTAAGAAAGGCGCGTATCTCGTGAACACCGCTCGCGGTGCCGTGGTGGAAACCGAGGCACTTGTGGCCGGGCTTATGGACAAGACACTCGCTGGTGCTGGACTCGACGTACTTGAGGAGGAGGGCGATATGCAGGACGAAGCGCGTCTTTTCTCACTCCCACACCCGCGCGAGGAAGAGCTTAAAACCACACTTGCCAACCACTACCTCATTGATCATCCACGCGTACTCGTGACCGCACATGTTGCGTTTGATACGCAAGAGGCCATAGAACGTATTCTCGATACTACGCTTGAGAATGTCGTTGCATTTGGCAAGGGTGCACCACAAAACGTGCTCGCGCCCAAGGTGTAGCGATTTGCCGACGCATAATCCACGGACCTTCGCCGTGTACCCTCACGGTAATTGGTTCGTGCTAAGGTGTTGGCAGGAGTTCTTCGTTAATCACACACGAGGTACGCACCATGGTAAGTAAAATAAAGGAGCAAGTACTATTTAAAGTTCTGGATTGTCCACTACGGTCCACAAAACGGCACTTAGACCGATTGGACCAGGGGCATGGTCCGACGGTGGGTACGCGCCAATTCATGGTCCGAATTCGTCGGGCACAGCGTGAAATCCTGGAGCGTCTATACACTGGTTTCCAGAATGACGGGCTACTAAGAGTAGATATCGACATCACGCTATCGACGGAGGACACAGGTATCGCAGTGGGGGTGACTGTTTCAGGAATAGCTCTCTATCTTGGCAAGCATAGCTGGCAACCACTTGAGCAAGCGCGACTATCTCTGGGTCAACTGGGCGACTTGGCGGCATACGCGTGGAGCCGTGCTGCCCACTTCGCTATCAGTGATCGTTTTCTCTCTCGGGCATGTGTTGTCTGTGGGCGCGAAGAATATGACAGCCGACTTAAAACCAATGACGGCTATCTGCTGGGTTGGCGCTTTGTAACTGATATTTACAGCAATCATCCGTGCGGGAACCCCGACTGTTACTCCCATCGACTCAATGATTCTTTGGGGATGCCCGAAGGAATGTCCATACATGCGTTGCGTGCGGCTGAAGATGTTGCGCAACGTGAGCATAAGAGAGTCATAAGGGCGATCCGAAGACAGCGCGTCCCATCCGAACCGGGCTAATGCCTGAACCTGAGCAGCAATCCGGGGCATCGGCTTGCTGCTCAGTAATTAGAAAATGGCTCTGTCGAGCCGTTTTTTGTTTATATACAGGAGTATGTTCAAGCCAGAACACTTGACAGATTACATGTCAATGTGTTAGTGTGCAGCGCATAAGGCAGAGATGCCTTTTCTTCGTTTATGACATTCATTGCTACTGCCCTTATGGGCATTTTCTTTTTGCCTGGCGCAGCCACTCACGGTCCGTTGGTGATGGCTACCAGTACTCCGGTAACCTCCGTCGTCGCGGCGGACGCTGGAGAAATTCCTTTATCCGGACCCACGCTTACTGTTAAACTAACTTCATATAACGCCGTGCCGGCCCAGACAGATGGGACGCCTTTTGAGACGGCAAGTGGCGCATATTCGAATCCAGAAGTTGTCGCTGCCCGTTCAAACGATTTAACGAAAGAACTGCCGTTCGGCACGATTATTGCCATTGAGCGACCACAACGCCAGGCAACGTGCGGATATTCAGATGTCGAGCAGCTTGTGGGGTACCGTGTTATCGCTGACACAATGAATCCGCGTATGCACAATCAAGTCGACGTTCTACTCAATCAGCATGATACTGTGCGACTGGGAAAAGACGGGGCGCCTAAAAACCCAAGTGTCGTGCTTGGCGTCTGCCGAGGCGTGACCATTCGCGTGGTTGGACATGTCGCCATTCGCGATATTCCTAAAACACAGCACGAGCTTGCGCTATTGGTTTCTGGTGACGCTACGTCGAACGCGCTCGCGCTCCGCTAGTCCTTGGAGAAAAAGATCTAAAGAGACAGCATAAAAACAGCATGCGCGGCAGGTCAGGGGACCCGTCGCGCATGCTGCGGTGTTCTTCTAAAAACTATTACTCGCTCGTAAGTACTTTCTTTCGTTCCTCGTACTCTTTCGTGTCAATTTCACCATTGGCGTAGCGCGCCCGAAGGATTTCAAGCGCCTCAAGCGCTGATGACTTGTTCCAACCGCGCATATGGTCCGGTTTTCCGAGCATGTGCCGAATAAACATAATTACGGCCACAATAAGCACAATCCAAAACACGAGCATGAGCAACGCACCTAGGGGGCCAAGCCCCATCCCTGCGCCACCAGGCCCATATCCATTCCAGTATCCAATCATAAATCTATGAAATTAGCGGATAATCTCTCTATCTATACTATACTCTACTATTAACGCACCGAACGGTAGCCGTCTTTCACTCCTCGTGAGAAAACCACTTGCCAGAGCTGGAGGCGTCGAGCACGAAAACTGCCTGCGCTAACGAGCAAATAGTAGCGCCACATGCGGCGGAAACGCTCATCGTAGTGCTCTGAAAGTGTATCCCATGCGTTTTCAACATTGTGGTACCAAGACATGAGTGTTTTGTCGTAATCAGTACCGAAATTATGCCAGTCTTCCATAATGAAACGACCCTGCGCCGCGCGGACTACCTGACGAAGTGTCGGCACAATACCGTTCGGGAAAATATACTTATTAATCCATGGGTCGGCACCTCCGCGGCGTTTATCGGCACCGATAGAGTGCAAAAGAAACAGCCCATCATTTTTTAATACGCGGTCAACGACAGAAAAGTAGTCTTTATAGTTTTTCGGACCAACGTGTTCGAACATGCCAATCGACACGACGCGATCAAACGTTTTGCCATACTCCTTTGGCATATCGCGATAATCAAGCAGACGTAGCTCAACCGGCAGGTCGCCGACGCGCTCTTGCGCGAGAGCAATTTGCTCTTTCGAAACCGTCACCCCGACGACCGAAACGCCGTATTCTTTTGCGGCGAAAATAGCGAAGCTCCCCCAGCCGCAGCCGATGTCGAGCACACGCATGCCGGGCGCAAGCTTAAGCTTTTCGCAGACAAGTCGCAGCTTGTGCTCCTGCGCTTCTTCGAGATTTTTTGCATCCTTCCAATACCCGCAAGTGTAGGTGAGTCGACTGTCGAGCATCGCTTTGTAGAGATCATTGCCAACGTCATAATGTTTTTCACCCACCGTAAATGCACGGCGCACGCTTTGAAGGTTAAATATGTGACTCGCAAGGTACAGTAGCGCCCTACCGATAAAATTGAAACGGCTGTCGTCAAGCTTGTTGACGAGGAGGCGAGCAAAAAAGCCATCAAGCGATTTACTGTCCCACCATCCGTCCATGTAACTTTCGCCAAGCCCCAAAGATCCGTGAAGCGCAATGCGCCGGAAAGTGCGCGGATCATGTACTGTGACATCCCACGGACGGGCGCCGTTTATGTGAATATCGGCCCGCCCCGCAAGCTGGGCAAGTGTTTTTTTAAGCATCCGCCAAACTATATCATAATTATTTGCTACAATAAGGTTTATGGCGTTGACTCACAGCGAGCGGGAGGTAGGTTTTTTCTTTCGCCTGAGCGTTTTCCTCAAAGGTGTTGATGCTGTGCTTGAAATTGTTGGTGGCGTTCTCGCCTTTCTCGTTTCTCCCACAACGGTTGCATGGCTCGTTGACGTTCTCACCCGCAAAGAGCTCATTGAAGACCCGCACGATAAAATTGTCGGACTCCTGCGCCAAGCGGCTGAACACTACTCCATCACGGGGAGCACCTTTCTCGCCCTTTATCTTCTCGCACACGGCCTCGTGAAAATATTCTTAGTGGTCGGCCTTTTGAAAAACAAAATGTGGGCGTACCCTGTTTCACTTGTCGTGCTCGGCATGTTTATGGTGTATCAACTATACCGCTACAGTTACTCACACTCTCTCCTTATGCTCGGCCTTACTATCTTTGATCTCATTGTTGTGTGGCTCATTTGGCGCGAGTATCTCATACAACGTCGGCATCATAGTGCACACGGCAGGTAGCGTTTCATATGAACACACCTTATCTATTAGCACGCCCCGCGGTTCTGGTGGCAGGCCTGTGCATTTCGCTTGTGGGTATTGGTCTGGTCTCAGGAAGTTCCGCGGCGTCGCAGTCGCTGAACACGTCAAACACAACTCCGGTTGCAGCACAAGGCGCTGCTTCCACCCCGGCAGCCCAACGCAACAGTCAGACACCTGCCGCGTCTTTGGGCCCGTCTTCTACAGGATCCACTATCCAAACAACCGCTCCTTCATCTTCAACCCAGATACCGCCACCACGACATTTCGAGCGTGGAGAGGGTGGGGGATTCGACGACTAGTGGCCAATTGAGGCGGACGCGCTTTGCCAAGTGTTGGCAGATTCGCTATACTCGATCGTGCTGTGCCGTCCGGTGTATCGTCGCGTGTTCACAGCAACACATTCCGGTGTAGCTCAATGGTAGAGCAGCTCCCTGTTAAGGAGTTGGTTGTAGGTTCGAGTCCTACCGCCGGAGCAGAGTTTGGAAATCAGAGTCAGAAGACCCTTTTACCTTTGTGGTAGAAGGGTTTTTTGATGTTCGAGAATGGCTACGAGGCCTTGAAAGGTCAGATGAAGGAATGGGAGTAGGAATGTATGAATTGTCCTTGGAAATAGGGCGTTTCGTGCTTTCCAGTGCAGGTTCGAGAATCTTGTTCACCTTCGGCATCCACGTCGCCGTCTTCAGTAACGTCGGTGTCTAACAAGCTACCGAAAGGTACAAAACACTCTACGTCTGCATTTTCTGGCCTTGAGAGAATGTCATCAATCAGGTTCGCAAACGCGAGATACTGCGCATTTCTGGCTGGAGTGACCTCGATGACGTCTACATCGTGGAGCAACTTTTCGAGAAAGTCGTAGAGCTTCGTATAAACGACGTGGAGTACGTCAAGGTCGCTATGGCTGGACTTGGTCTTCATAGTTCATGTTCATGTTCGTTTTTATTTATCCCACACGTCGGCGAATAGTTCGGCCTGCTTCAGGACGGTCTCGGTAGCGATTGCTTGCTTGTCGGGCGGATAGCCATACTGGTTGAGCGTGCGCTTCACCAGGACACGCAGACGTGCCTGTACATTCTCGCGAATAGTCCAGTCAATCGAGGTGTTCTTGCGCACCTTATCCACGAGGACACGAGCGAGGTCGCGCAACTCGTCGTCACCGAGCACTTCGCGAGCACTCTCGTTTTCAGCGAGTGCGTCGTAGAACGCTATCTCGTCATCAGAGAGACCGAGACCCTTGCCGCGCTCGTCTTCCTGATGGATCTGCTTGGCCAGCTCGATAAGCTCTTGGATGACCTCGGAGGCAGTGAGAAGGTTGTTCTGGTATTTCTTGATAGTCTTGTCGAGCATCTCCGAGAGCTTCTTGCCCTGGATACCGTTGCGACGTAGGCGCAGTTTTATTTCATCGTTCAAGACCTTCCGCAAAAGTTCCATCGCGAGGTTGCGGTGCTTCATTCCTTGCACCTCGGCGAGGAACTCGTCGGAGAGCACGGACAGGTCGGGCTTCTGCACACCCGCTGCGGCAAAGATGTCCACGACACCCTCAGCCACGAGTGCCTGGTCGACGATTTGGCGGATTGCCGAGCCGATGTTCTCGGTACCAAGTGCACCTTCTGGCTCAAACTTTACGAGTCGTGCCTTGATTGCCTGGAAGAACGCAATCTCGTCGCGTATCTCCATTGCAGCTTCACTCGGCACTGCGAGCGCGAACGATTGCGAGAGCGCCATCACTTCTCTGATGAATCGCTCCTTGGCACTCGTCCGTTTCTTTTCTTTGCCCGACGCACCTCCATCGTCTTGGTCTTGTGCGAGGATGTGCTCCTGAGCTTCGAGGATGATGCCGAGTTTCTCTCGCGTATCAGCGGCGAAGTAGCGTTGATAGTCGAAGCCATGGAACATCTGCTTCACGACCTCGTACTTCTCGAGCATTATCTCGATGGCCTTATCTTGCGTGACGGTCGGGTCGCCCTTGCCGCCACTTTCTGTGTAGATGGCGAGCGCTTTTTGTAGGTCGGAAGCAAAGCCGATGTAGTCCACGATAAGGCCTCCTGGCTTGTCTTTGTAGACGCGATTGACGCGAGCGATGGCCTGCATGAGGTTATGTCCGCGCATGAGCTTGTCTATGTACATCGTGTGTAGGCACGGAACGTCGAAGCCCGTGAGCCACATGTCTCGCACGATAACGAGTTGGAGCGGATTAGCAGGGTCCTTGAAGCGCTCAGCGAGTTTGCGACGGTTCTGCTTGTTCGTGTGGTGCTGCTGGAACTCGCTCGGGTCACTCGAACTTGCTGTCATCACGACTTTGATTTTGCCCTTATCCAAATCGGGACTGTGCCACTCGGGACGGAGCGCAACGATTTCCTCGTACAGCTCCACCGCGATACGGCGGCTCATCGCGACAACCATCGCCTTGCCTGTGAAGGCCTCCTGACGCTTCTCGAAATGTTCCACGAGGTCATGTGCAACTTCTTTGACGCGCTCACGATTGCCGACGATAGCTTCGAGCTGCGCCCATTTCGCTTCGGCCTTCTCCTTCGCAGAAAACTCGATACCCTCAGCGACTGCTTCCACGTCGTCGTCCATCTCGGCCTTCTTATCGTCGGGCAGGTGAATCTTCACCAGGCGGCTCTCGTAGTAAATAGGCACGGTAGCTTTGTCCTCCACGGCGCGCTGGATGTCGTACACATCGAGATACTTACCGAAGACGGCGAGCGTGGACTTATCGTCGCTCTCAATGGGCGTGCCCGTGAAGCCGATAAACGAGGCGTTAGGGAGCGCATCACGCAGATACTTGGCGTTGCCGTAGCGTGTGATGGCTTCGTCATCCTTGAAGACTGTCCGCGCGGCGAAGCCGTACTGGCTGCGGTGCGCCTCGTCCGCAATGACGACGATGTTCTTGCGGTCGGACAGCTCGTCGTATGTTTCGCCCCCATCCTCGGGGAAGAACTTCTGGATGGTGGTGAAAATGATGCCGCCGCCCGCTGTCTGCAAGAGCTTCTTCAAGTGTTCGCGACTTTCGGCCTGCACTGGCTCCTGTCGCAATAGGCCGCGAGCTGCGGCAAACGTATCAAAAAGCTGGTCGTCGAGGTCATTGCGGTCGGTGAGCACCACGACCGTCGGGTTGTCGAGCGCAAGTACGACCTTGCCCGTGTAAAACACCATCGAGAGCGACTTGCCCGACCCTTGTGTGTGCCAGACGACACCGATCTTGCGCTCGCCGTGTTCGGCGGTCGCTTTCGTGGTCGAGGTGATAGCTTTGTTCACTACGTAGTATTGGTGGTACTGCGCAATCTTCTTGATAGTCTCAACAATGGTTTGCCCCGTCTTCGCGTCTTCGCGGCGTGTCTTCTCGAAGACCGTAAAGCTGCGCATCACGTCGAGCAGCACTGCGGGTGGCAGCATCTCCTCAACGAGCACCTGCATCTGCGGAGTGGTCTTCTCCTTCTCACGTTTGCCGTCGGGCGCACGCCAGATAGCGAAGCGCTCCCACTCGGTCGTGAGTGCTCCTGCTTTGGCGTCTATGCCGTCAGACGCCACCAGGACGCTGTTGTAGACGAATAGTTGCGGAATAGCTCGCTTGTAGTTGTCGAGCTGCATGTGCGCTTTGCGTACGGTCGCGTTTTCGTCGGTCGGGTTCTTCAACTCAATAACAACGAGCGGCAGACCATTGACGATGAGCACCACGTCAGGGCGCTTGCTAGTGTTGTCGTGGAGCACCGAGAACTGGTTGGCCACTACGAGGTCGTTACTTTGCGGATCTGCGAAGTCGATGATGCGGACGATCTCTCCGCGCTGCTCGCCGTCGGCATAGGAAGATACGCTCACACCATCGGTAAGCATCCGCTGGAACTCCTCGTTTGCCTCCACCAAGTGAGGGGAGGAAGCTAGTGCGAGAACTTTCTTCACGGCATCTTCTCGTGCCTCTGCGGGCACGCCTGGATTGAGGCGCTCCACCGCGTCTCGTAGGCGCATCTGCAGCACCACGTCGTGCAGGTCGCCGCGCTCGGCTTCCTGTATCTCGGGCGCTAGGTACGTGTAGCCCTGCTGCTCCAGTGCCTCTATAGCCCACTTCTCTATGTCGCTTTCGTAGATTCGGTTCATACCTAAAATAGTGTCTTTGATACTTTTCTTACGCCAGTAACCAAATCCTCCACCTCTTGTTCTTTCGGTTCTCTGCCTGTTTTGTGGTCGCAGATGTTACGGATGTCAGCGAGGAACTGCACATTCCTCCACACTGGCACATCTATCACATTGGCGTTCTTTAGAGCGTCGTTATAGTCCGCGATGGTGGGCCTCTTTTTTTTGATGGAAATACTGTGTGTCGAACACACTTCACGTAAGTGTGACTCTAGAACAACACCAGCTAAAGCACCAGCCGCACGGAGAAACCCTTTTTTCTTCAACTCATCCGAGGCGTCCAACTCATCATCAAACAAGTCAGCTTGCAGGAGTGCGCGAATGTCAAAAAGCGAGCCATCAAAGGTCTTTTGCAGAGTTTCAATTATTTTCACTTGCTGTCGGAACTTTGGAATGGCTGCATCCGCCCCGACCACCTTCTCTCCAGAGTAGCTGTGAGTTAGGTTCAATCCGTTTAGACAGTCCTGGATGGTGTAGTTCTCGTAGTTTATGTCGTTTTTCTTGCGAGTTTTCTCTGGACGATAGTACGCAACAAAGTCGTCAACTCGCGAAGGTAGAATCTGTCGCAATACTTCCAATGCCTCTGAATACCATGTCTGGTATTCTTCGCTGAAGTGTCCAACTGCCTTTTTTGTATTAGTGATGGCCGCCTTGTCCAGACCCGACTGTGCCAGCTCTTCCTCGTCGAGATAGTCGATTATCATTCGGTAATAAAGGACATGACCTTTGTCGACTAGCTTTTTGATGTCTGCTTTGTATTTTTCGTTTTTCATACCCGTATTTCGCCACTCATCAGTTGTGGCAGGAGAGCGTCACGCAAGCTCGGCAGAAGGCCTAGCTGGGAGTTGTTCGCGATGACTTTGTTGAAGATGGGTGCTAGGAGTGCGTCGGCGTCTGATAGCGTCTTTTCGTCTGGAACCACAACTTCGGCTTGGTCGAGATGATGGCGCTGGATGTGCCCCATTGTCGTTGCTTTATTCGCAGCTATCGTGCGGAAGTCGGGCAGATGATGCAGTAGCCACAAGTAAACGAACCATTGTGGGTACTTGTCTGACGAAACCTTGAACAGATGCTGGTTCAACGCTCCCTTTCCGTAACGCCAGAGCACCACCTCCAAGCTACCCGACCAAGAGAAAAGAAGGTCGCCATCTTCGATGATGTATTGCGCAGGGACTCCAGCATTGACCTTATCTGTCGCTTCAGTGATACCTGCCTTCAACTCGCGTATCTTTATTGCTGGGAGCGATGGCTCTCCGTCGATGGCGGGATACTTCTGTAAAGCGATACCGTTCAGAAAGTCGGCAATGTCAGTCAGCCCAGCCATTTGCCATCCATCTGGCAGAGAGCCGTCGGCCGTCGGCTTCACGAACCACTCGTTGAAAATCGCCTGGGCGATCTGCTCCAGCGTCTCGTTCTGTTTCCGCAGCAGCTCGATTTTGTCATCCAAGCTGGAGAGCACGGCCGCGATGGAGCGTTGCTCCTCCAACGACGGCAGAGGTATCTCAAGGCCTGACAGCTGCTGAAGATTTATGTTCGCCTGTACAGATTGCGCGACGATGGAGTTGGTGAACCTGACGACCTTCTTATCCTGAAGCAGAAAGGCAAGAAAGCGCGGGGAGACCTTCCCAACGTCAGGTCTTACAATCGCCACCGCCTGATTTGTATTAGCTGGTAGAACATCGTTGTTTACGAGCGCAGAGCGTCCTATGGCTCCAGCGATTGAAAAAAGGATGTCGTCTTTTTCAAGCACGGAACGCGAGAGTGCTTGGTGAGTTTCGTTAGTTATGTGTGCGAACTTTTGCGGGAGCAGTCTGCCATCGTCAGTAATGGATTCGACTTTTACAAAGTTGACTCCCTCGGGCACAAACTCGTATCCGAGCGTCGTCGGTGTCGTACCTTTCGTAATCTTGGTCGAGACGTCACCAAGCGTCGCTTCTTCCCATTCGGCTGCCATGTTAGCGATCATAATCTCGATGGTTATCTTTTATGTATTTGCCTGTACGGACGTACTCAATAAGAGCATCATAAAAGAAGCGCGCTCGATGCGCTGGAGAGCCCTCTATTGAAAAACCGCGAGCGTTCAGGTCAGCGGGTGTTTTGAAGGGATACTTGCCCCACATGACTGTCTGGTCTCCCTTCAAGTTTCCATTCGTTATCAGGTCTTTCATCATTGCACCGATGTACGCTTCATACGGAGTCCGTGTGCGCTCCTCATCGTCCTGGATGCTGGCGCGTATGGCCTCAAGTTGTTTTACGAATGCGCCAGGTGCACCGCCAAAAATAGCCACCAACACTTGGATACCTACGTCGACAAGATGATGGAAGCTGTCCCTAAACGGGTCGTTCGAATAGACCCCTTTTTGAAGTTCTTGGAAGAGATGGTTCAACGGCCTATACAGTTGACGTAGATTTAGTTTATTTATAGCGAGTGAGCGAGTGAGCACTTCGCTCAACAAAAGTTTTATGTAGCCATTATCGCCTATAGCATCCTTGATGCTTGGTTCTGCATACATGACTTGCTTCACAAGCTCCGAGACACGCTCCGCAATGTGCTTGGTGCCGAGGTGGTACGGACGGATAGTAAAGAACTTATCGAAGTATCCCGCGAAATCCGTATCAGCTCCGTACTTGTGATGGAAGATGTTCTTGATGTTGTCCACGTCTCCAACGATAACTACATGGTCGAAACCGAACTTGTTCTCGTCATCATCGTTCATGTGCACTGACATCACGTTCAAAATGCGGAAGATGTGCTCTGGGTCAACACGATCAAAATCATCCAGGACGAGAACGCCGCGCTTTTCAGTGCCTTTGAGCTCCGCGATTTTTCCTCGCAGAAGGTGGCCGATGTAGTCGGTGGCAACTGGGTCGCCCTCGGCCTCTATCTTTGCCAGGAAGGTTTCAACAGCTCCCTTATCTCCCGAAAGGTATTCTTTCTTGAAAGCTTGAAACTCTTTATCGAGTTCGAGCAGGTCGTTCAACGGCCGACCGAGTTTGCTAATGGCCTGAATGAACGGGTCTGGCGAAAGTGAGAGAACATCGCCAGTAGCAGATACGGAAGATTGCAGAAATCCGCGGAAAAGGTCGCGGTCTTTTGCAAAAGCGCCGAACAGCTTGAGCCAGCCAGATGCACCTTTGGCGTCGTTTGTTGTAAACGCGTCAGGATACTTTTTCAGTAACTCAACGAGGACGTCGTACTTGAGAAGTTCAACTATGTTTTCAGTGCTCGCAAGCTGATACCGAATCGGAAAGAGGTGGTACACATCATACTTATCGCCATTATCGGCAAAGAACTGTTGCAGGAAGTAGGTTTTGCCAATCCCAAAACGACCAGAGAAGAAGATGCGTTTATTATCTGGGGCCGCGAGAAACCGCTCGAAATCTGCCTTCGGCGCATCAATCGGTATCTGATTTTCTTCCGTCGTAGCCATGTTTTATAAGTCGAACCCAACCTTCTTCAACTGCTTCGCAATCTCGGCGTTGAGCTGCTCCTCCTCGGCCATCTGCGACTTCAGTGTCGAGGTGAGGCGCTTCATCTTTTCATCAAACGGCTCGCCATCGTCGGCGACGGCAGCCGCACCGACATAGCGGCCAGGAGTGAGGACGTATTTGTGCTTTTGGATTTCGGGGAGCGCGGCCGACCTACAGAAGCCCTTCACGTCCTCGTACTTGCCGTCTTTGCTGCGCCATTCGTGATACGTTTGAGCTATTTTCTGCACGTCTTCGTCGGTGAACTCGCGGTGTGTGCGGTCGACGAGGTGTCCCATTTCCGAAGCGTCGATAAAAAGCACCTCGCCCGTGCGCTTACGGTCACCGTTGCCGAGGCGCTTGCGCGAGATGAACCAGAGGCACGCGGGGATACCTGTGTTATAGAAAAGCTGCTTGGGGAGCGCGACGATACAATCCACAAGGTCGGCATCCACGATGTTCTGGCGGATTTCTCCCTCGCCGCTTTGATTGGACGAGAGCGAGCCGTTTGCGAGTACCATCGCCATCACGCCCTTCGGCGCGAGGTGATAAATCATGTGCTGCATCCATCCGAAGTTGGCGTTGCCCGACGGCGGCATGCCGTACTGCCAGCGCGGGTCGTTCTTCACGATGTCCCAGCCCCAGTCATCCTGATTGAACGGCGGATTGGCGAGGATGTAGTCGGCCTTTAGGTCGGGGTGTGCGTCTTTGAGGAATGAGCCTTCGTTGTTCCACTCGACCTGCGAGCCGTCGATGCCGCGAATGGCGAGGTTCATCCGCGCGAGGCGGTAGGTGGTGTGGTTGCTCTCTTGGCCGAAGACGGAGATGTCGTCGATGCGGCCGCGGTGCGAGAGCACGAACTTCTCGCTCATCACGAACATGCCGCCCGATCCGCACGCAGGGTCGTACACACGACCTTTGTGCGGCTCAATCATGTCGACCATCAGCTCGACGATAGAGCGGGGCGTGTAGAACTGGCCGCCTTTCTTGCCCTCGGCGGACGCGAACTGTCCGAGAAAGTATTCATAAACACGACCGAGGATGTCCTTCGACTTCGCCGCCTCGTCACCGAGCGCGATGTTACTAATGAGGTCGATAAGTGCACCGAGTGCGAGCTTGTCGATGTTCGGCGATGCAAAAACCTTCGGGAGGATACTCTTGAGTGTCGGGTTGTGCTTCTCGATGGCATCCATCGCAGCATCGAGGTCTTTACCGATAGATGGTTGCTTCGCGCGAGAGTGGAGGTGCGTCCATCGCGCTTCCTGCGGTACCCAGAAGACATTCTCGGCGCGGTACTCATCAGGGTCTTCGGGGTCGGCTCCTGCGTAGTCCGCCTTACCCGACGAGAGCTTCTCGTGCATCACCTCGAAGCTATCGGAGATGTATTTCAAAAAAATAAGACCGAGGACAATGTGCTTGTACTCGGCTGCGTCAATGTTTTTGCGAAGTTTGTCAGCGGCAGAAAAGAGCTGGCCTTCTAGGCGAGCGTTTTGGCCGTTCTTTTCCGTGGAGTCATTCTTCATTTTCATCTCATTTTGAGAAAACTCTACCACATTTCGTCACTTTTTTCGAGTGTTTTTGAGGTATTATTTCGCTATGGACGACACGCTTGATGAAGACGATGACCTACCCGAAGATGAGGAGGTGCGTCAGTTGATGGAAGACCATGACATCGATGCGGACACTGCCGAAAAAGCACAGGAACTTATCGACGAAGGACTCGACGAGGACGACGCCGTAGAGTTGGCGGACGAGCTCTAGTTGATGTTGACCTGACCCCCGTTTGTCGGACCACTCTCTAGACGATATAGAAGCGACCTGCTCGATCCATTGAGCTACGAGGAGGATAAGCAGGTTTAGAGTTTTTATCCCCTAGCCTCTCATTGACACCGCGCGTGCATGCGCGTAAGGTATCTACATACCCGCTCCGGCTGGCCGAAAGGCTCGCCGGAGTTTTCGTTATACCGCCGCCTCATTCCCTGATAGAATATATGGAATGGAAACAATCCTTCTTATCGACGGTGAAAACTTTAAAGGTAAAATGAAGAGTGTCTTCAAAGATGCAGGGAAGAAGCGCCCAGTTTGGTATGAATACGACTTCAAGGGTCTTTTGGATAAGGTACTAGATGGTCTTCTCATAGACCGGAGAATCTTCTATTTCGCACACGTAAAGGAACACGAAGATAGTCGTGAGAAATCGAAACGTCTTGTTGAAGAACAGCGTCTCCTTAAGAACCATCTTGAGACGCTGGGATTCGAAGTCATCCTTTCTGGACGGGTGCGTGGCCAATGGGAGGAGGGACAAGATGGTAAGAAAGCACTAATCTTTAGGGAGAAGGGCGTCGATGTGAAAATTGCCGTCGATATGGTGAGTCTCGCCTGCGACAAGAAAGTAAAGGAAATAATCCTCGGCAGTTCTGACTCTGATCTCCAACCGGCTATTAAGGAAGTGCGAAGAAGGGGATCAAATTGTGTGTATCTTGGATTCGAAGCACAACCAAATAAAGGCCTCACGTTTACGACTAATCGTACGCTTCTCATACGGAATTCAGAAGTAATTAAGTTCGAGAACATACAGAAACCTTCAACCGCCTTGCCCTGACGCTTACGGGCAATCTGCCGCCAGCCGATTGGTGCCCCTTGCGGCTTGCTGCGGCTCTTGGTGACGCGAGTTTCGGATCGATACTATGATTGCCATTGATGCTCCGAAACACCCTTGTTTTGTCTCTACACACAGGTTCTAACATCGACCAACATGCGGAGCCAGTTCTGAACCTGTCTAGCCAGTAGCATTGACGATATATTGATTTTTATCCATAATTTGCTACTCTAGTATCGGATGAGCAATTCCGCTCATTGTCATTCCCGAAGGAGAACACCGATGAAAATGCAAATGATGCCTTGTACTGACCCCCGTTTGTCGGACCACTCTCTAGACGATTGCGTGCATTGTATCAGCGGTGTGCAGACGGGCAAATTCACGCGGAGCCATGCGGAGCGC
>NCBJ01000009.1 GCA_002255585.1 Parcubacteria group bacterium 21-54-25
CTCCTTTACGTCCTGAGCGATGCGGTGATTCTTCATACGAGAGTATGTTAACGCTTAATCTCGTCTAGAGAGTGGTCTGAAATTTGGGGGTCAGGTCACATTTAGAAAATCTGCATCGTGAGAAATGACCATGCACGTCTTGCGATATTCTCTGAGGAAGGTCGTGAGGTGTTCGATACCTTCTGTATCAAGATTGTTCGTCGGCTCGTCGAGGAGGAGTAGGTCCGGATCCTGGATGAGTGCGCTCGCAAGAAGAAGACGTGCCTGTTGACCGCCCGAAAAAGAACGCACGGCACGGTCTTTTGGTGCGTGCAGATGCACTACCTCGAGCACGGCGTCAATTCTCGGATCGATGTCGTACATCTTCTTGCTAAAGCACGCCTCGAAGAACTCACGCACGGTCTTCTCACGGAGCGTCATCGGCACCACCTGGCGCGCCATGGCGACGGTGTGTCCATGCGGTATGTGAATTTCACCGTTTTCAGGATTGAGTTCCCCGCGTATGAGTTTAAAAATCGTCGACTTACCGGCGCCATTCTGACCCATGAGCGTTATTTTCATACCCCGACGGAGTGAGAAGTTTGCTTCCTCGAGAATCGGATGAGCATGTCCATACGCAAAGGAAACGCCGTCGAATCGTACGACGGCTTCTCTTGAAACAGGGCTTTGCGTCTTTTGATTTACTGCCATGGATACGCACTCACTATTGCACGAAATGTGTGAACACGGACGATTAGCGACGCGGTGCAGACAGCACGCGTGTCTGCGCTTCAACAGCGGCGGTAAGGCGGTCTATCTTTGCACCAAGCATCTCGAACTGATCGGTGCTCGTAGCACGATCGCCATAGGTGCGTCGCGGCGACCGCGAAAACGAAGGCGCTTCCTCCTTGCCCTTGAAACAGTCCCTGCAGTAAACCGGTTTTTTGCCATTAGGTTTGAAAGGTACCTCACAAACAGCGCGGCACTCGTTACACGTGGCCTGGAAACGCTCTTGCGGCGCGCTGTCGCGGGAGAACCCACCCCTAGACTTCTTCGTAAAGCTCGATTTCTTGAAAGTTTTCATATAGTTAATTTTGTTCTTATAAACAATACCACGCAAACCGCTAATTGACAATTAACCGGCTGGGGGCTGCCGGTACATGTTTCCAGAGTCGGATAATCTCTGGACTGGACCCTCTTCATTGCACACCTTTCCTGTTCCTTAAGTTGAATGCAGTAGCTGCTTGAAGCGCAAACCGCATAGGTGACATTTTCAACAAATCGCCCCTAGTATGTTATGCGGGTTCCCCCATATTTTCTTGTAAGAGTTTAAGCAGACTTTCGCTAATTAAATAATCCCAACCGCCCACACACGTTTTGTAACATTCCAACTCTGGGTCAAGACCTTTGTGAGTCATGGTGATTCTCGCTCCTTTCTTTTCGAGAGAAATATCCCAAATGATCTCGGTACCAGTCCACTCGGAAGAATTCTTGACCCAATCTTGCTTGCTATCGACAACCTCCCATACGATTCTTTCTCTGGGAGCCGCCTCGGCCACTTTAATTTTGTACATGTTATATTTCTCGTTTTGGAGAGTTTCCCAAACGTAAAAAGTTGCATAGTCTGCAAGCAATAAATTCTGCAGTTGCTTAAACTTTTCTTCGTAGGAAATGGTCATACCCTTAAGCTTATTGGAATCCGAACCTATCTCAAATGACTGGCTAGTGCGACGTTGTATTTAATTAGATTCCGCGTCAATCTCTAACTCCATAAAACTTGTCCACGCGCTTAAAGCTAGCTCATCTAAGACTTTTGTAGAGATCCTCACTTTTGAGCTTGGTTTAAGTCTGTTGAAAAAAGAATCTTTAACAAATTCAAGTTCTGTGTATCCCGAGAAAATTAATGCCAAGGCTTCTTTCAGCCAATTTGCTACTGGGCCTTTTGTAGAGCTTAATTTCTTTAATGGACCATCGTAAGCGTTTTTCGTTGTGGCGAGCCATTTTTCATCATGGTCTCCGTCAGTAATAGCTTTTTGAATGGACAAATACTTCTCCCGCATTAGCTTTGCAAACTCTTCTTTCTTATCTAGACCGATTTCGCTCAGCACTTTCTGTTGGACTACGTAACTGCCGAAAGCAGCAATAATGACATACGTAAGTCCTCTAACATTTCTCGTATCAAGGTTTACTCCTAGACGTATACTCTCGTGTATTTGGTTGTTGAGAATTGTGCTCATTGCAACAACCTGAGTCATCCATTTGTCCGCAAGATCTTCTAGTTTTTCTGGCGCAGTATCCATATTTTTATTATATCGCTATTCGAGGAAACGATGCTCCTCGGGGTCAGAACCTATCTCAAGCTGGCTGCGGGACTAGGACTCGAACCTAGATAACATGCTCCAGAGGCATGTGTCCTACCATTAGACGATCCCGCAATGTTGGCAACGATAGCCGAGAATGCCGCTAATTTCAAGGTCGACGAATCCCCGTGCGCGCAAAGTCCGCACGGGGATTCGTATGTGTTGGGCACGTCTTTCTTTTTATTGTGCCGTCGTGGAAGCAGTGGTGGAAGCGGTAACGGATGCCGAAGTGCCCGTACTGCTAATGCTAATGAGCCCACGCACAATGGTGCCTGCGTCTTGGCGCGCAGTGCGAAGGTCTGCGCGAGCGGCATCAATTTTTGTACGTGCGTCTTTGAGGGCGGCTTGATTTGATTGGAATACGCCTTGATTGCCATTGTCTGGCTTGAGCACGTTTACTTCGTTTACCGCAGCGGTCGCTTGGACACGTGCGTCTGCAACCTTTGCGTTAAAATCGGTCAGCGCAGTGGCAAGCGCAGAAACATTTGCTCCGGCCGCGCCCGCTGCGTTCACGCGCGTCTCAAGTTTGCCGGAAAACTCCTGCATCTGTGAGATGATCTGATTCACGCGATCTGCAGCCGCAGTAATTGCGCTCTGCGGTATGACAAGCGCGAAGATGCGATACGACTTCGCAATAGATTGGATGTCCGTACGCAGTGAAGATGTTGCTGTGTTAGCCGCAATTTGCGCTTTCAAGTTCGTTAGTGATGTAATTTGTGTTTGCAACGTGGCCTGTAGCGTTGCTTTGTCCGCATCAGCCATGCGTACATTACCAATGCGCGTAGCGAATTTCTGTAGCAGTGTTACCCGGCGGTCAATTTCAAAACCGGCACGTTCTTTTGCGCGTGTTAATACTCCGTTCAAGTGCATCTCGCGACGCGCGATCCGCACTGAAGTGGAGGCGTTTGCTTCCGCACGCACGCGAAGGGCGGTGCCAGAGGCAGTAACACCAGCGCGAAGCCCTAGGCGCGTCCGAAAGGTCGGACGCACGCCCCCGTCAGTCGACGTGGTGGAGGAAGCGCTATCCTGTCCAGCAATACGGAATATCGGGTGGAGCATCTGTGCAGAAACGATAAGTGGTGAAAGTGCGGTGGAGAGCGCGAGTGCCGTCGCTACCCCGACCGTAAAAGTGAGACGATGTTTCATAGACATAGGATTACAAGATGCGACTAAAGATTTGATTGTGTGACGGGCTGGTCGTTCATGCTCGCGTTCACGTTTGCGGTATCAGTACCGAGCCCAGAAAGCTGGGCATCAAGTGCCGAGAGATCTGCGTTGAGCGCGGCGTTTGAGGTGCCTTGCGTGGGGAGTGTTCCCGGGCCGGACGTACCGCTAACTGATTCGGTACTCGTCGCACTTTCTACCGCCACCGTTCCCGGCGACGTCATGTGCGCCTGCCAGTAGTAAAACCCACCCGCGATGACTACGATGACTACGATTGCAACGAGGGTTTTCGTTGTGCTTGACATAGAAAAGGATAAATTATGATCATGTAATAGACCGGATACCCAGTACCTTGCAAGTATAGCACCCCTGCACACCACTGCTATCCACCAGCTCGCGCCTACACTTCAATTCTTGAGAAAAAATAAGAGCCGAGCGCAAGGAAAACGCCAATCATGCCCACCAAGACGGCGATGTCGAGTGTGATGTTGAATACCCCTTGTCCAAGAAGAAACAAGCGCAGCGCGTCAACCCCATAGGAAAGCGGATCGAAACGCGCGACCAGAAGCAACGCCGGAGGGACGTTGTTGAGTGGAAAGAGTGCGCCAGAGAGAAAAAAGAGCGGCATCACAAGAAAGTTCATAATGAGCTGAAATCCCTGCATGTCGCGCAGGAGCGAAGCGACGACCATACCAAGCGCACTAAAAAGAAGCGCGATGAGCAGCATCACCACGAGTGCTGGAATGATACCTGTCCATGAGATCGGCCGGAACCCAACGAGCATCGTGAGTACGAGTACTAGAGCGCCCTGCAGCGCCGCGACGGTCGCGCCGCCCAAAGTGCGACCAAACATGATGGAAAGACGCGAGACCGGTGCAACCATCGTCTCTTTGAGGAAGCCAAATTGTCGATCCCAGATAACCTGCATACCATTAAAGATGGAGGTAAAAATAATGGACATACCGATGATGCCCGGCGCGATGAATTCGAGATAATTCCCCTGCCCGGCCTGTTGAAAGACGGGCCCCAGCCCATACCCAAGCGCAACGAGGAAAAGGAGCGGCTGCCCCAAAGAGCCCACGATACGGGATTTCGAGCGGAAAAACCGCTTCACCTCCCGGAGCCACATGACAGAGATACCGTTCATATGAGTTATCGACGGGCGCCCCGGTGCATGCTGCGCATGTTGCGCATTCGATCGAGCGAATTACCCGCTTCTGCACGGATCTCGTTTCCGGTAAGCATGAGAAACGCGTCTTCGAGAGAGTTGCTCTTCGTTTGTTTTTTAAGTGCCGCGCCAGATCCCTCGGCAACGATGCGCCCGTGATCGATGATGGCGATATGCTGCGCCACCCTATCCGCTTCCTCCATGTAGTGTGTGGTGAAAAAGACCGTGATGCCTTCTTCGCGATTGAGCTTCTCCACATAGCTCCACAAGTGATTGCGCGTCTGTGGATCAAGCCCAAGCGTTGGTTCATCTAAAAAGAGAATCTGAGGGTGGTGCAGGAGGCCGCGCGCGATTTCAAGACGCCGCTTCATACCCCCTGAGAAATTGCGCACGAAATCGTCCTTTCGGTCGGAAAGCTCGACAAGCGCGAGGAGTTCTGTGATGCGTGCACGACGCGTCTCCTTGGGCACGCCATAGAGCACGCCGTGAAATTCGAGATTCTCGAACGCGGTGAGATCTTCGTCGAGTGATGGATCTTGAAAGACAATGCCGAAGGCGTGGCGCACGGCGTCCGGATTCGTCGCTGGATCATGCCCGGCAATGCGTATGGTGCCGGCGGTTGGACGAAGCAGGGTCGTGAGCATTTTTATGGTCGTTGACTTCCCCGCCCCGTTTGGCCCCAAAAACGCAACGATACTCCCTCGTGCAACGGTAAAGCTAATATCCTGTACCGCAGCAGGGCCTTCACCGAACGTCTTCGTCAAATGCTCAACGGTAATGATGGCGTCCATGTGTATAGTATACTACGCGCGCCACGCACGGTTCTTTTACTACCGCGTACGTGAACCTTGACGTGACGCCATGCGCAAACGAGCCGCCTTAAGAAACGCGGTAAAGAGCGGGTGTGGCGCAAGTGGACGAGCGGTGAGCTCCGGGTGGAACTGTGTGCCAAGCATGAATGGATGCGCATTTTTTGGTAGCTCAGCAATTTCCATCAGCACACCGTCGGGTGAAGTACCGGAAAAAACGAGACCCGCCTTCTCAAGCTCGTGAACATACGCTGAATTGATTTCGTATCGGTGGCGGTGGCGTTCGTCAATTCGGTTCTTTTTGTACGCCGCCTGCGCAATAGTGCCCTTTGCCACGCGCGCTGGATACGTGCCCAGTCGCATCGAGCCGCCGTAGCGATTGCGCGCGATGTGTTCTTTTTGATTTTCCATAACCACAACGATGGGGTGTGTGGTCTTCGGGTCTATTTCGGCAGTGTGGGCACCAATAAGCTCCGCAACGTGCCGCGCGTACTCGACCACCATGAGCTGCATGCCGTAGCACAGACCGAAGTAGGGAATCTTTTTTGTCCGCGCGTACTCGATAGCTTTAATCTTGCCCTCGATACCTGTCTCTCCAAACCCCCCCGGAACAAGAATGCCATCATATTTTGCGAGTGTTGAAACAGCAGTACCACGCTCAAAATCTTTTGCGTTTATCCAATGGATGCGCGGCCGTATGCGCAGCGCTGCGGCAGAAAATTTTATTGCCTCGATGACCGAGAGATATGCGTCGGAGAGAACAAAATCGCCAGAATCAAAATACTTCCCCACGATGGCGATTGCCACTTCAGGTGCGCGCGTGCGCGTAACGGCCCGCACGAACTTCCGCCACGCGGTCAAATCAGCATTTTTGCGACTCGGGAGCGCAAGTGTCTTCACGAGCATCTCAGCGAATTTATCTTTTTCAAAATTGAGCGGCACTTCATAGACGCTTTCAATGTCTGGCGCAGAGATAACGTGATCGGTCTGTATCGAGCACGCGACGGCTATTTTTTCCTTGCGCTTACTGTCGAGCGGATGATTGCCGCGCGCAATAAGAAAATCCGGCTGAACACCGTATCCGTTGAGCTGACGTACCGCGTTCTGAGTTGGCTTAGTTTTCATTTCGCCAAGCGTGCCCGGCACTGGCAAATATGAAACCATCACAAAGGTCACATCACCGGGATGCTGCATCTTCAGTACACGCGCCGCGTCAATGAACAACGCGTTTTGGAAATCTCCCACCGTGCCCCCTATCTCTATGATAGACACGTTGCTGCCGTTGTGCGCCGCAGCCGACTCAAAGCGGTGTAAAATCTCGTCGCGCACGTGCGGAATTGCTTCGATACACTTGCCGCCGTAGCCGAGTGCGCGTTCGCGCGCAATGATGGTCTGGTACACCATGCCACTCGTCATGTAGTCTTCCGGCCCAAGATCGCGATTCAAAAATCGTTCATAGTTACCCATATCCTGGTCGGTCTCAAGCCCTGAGTTTAGTACGAACACCTCGCCGTGCTCCGTGGGATTCATAGTGCCCGCGTCCACATTCAGGTACGGATCTACTTTCACAAGATTCACCTTGAACCCTTTTGATTTTAATAACAGACCCATTGAGGAGGTCGCGATGCCTTTGCCAACGCCAGACAGTACCCCGCCGATAACGAAAATATATTTATGTCCATCTTTTGCCATGTCAAACAGTGAGGTATCGTCGGATAGCGAGGAAACTTGCTGCGCCGCCGAGCACGAGACCCGAGCCAAAAAGTATCAAGAAAATGAGCCCGAGATTGTCAACGTAGTACGTGAAGAAATTAAACCCGCCAAACCAGTCCGTAGTCATTTGCCCCACATACCACGAGGCGGGGAGGAGGAGCAAAAGCACCACGGCAGCGGCGATAAGCCCCGCGATGACACCGGCCACGATAAATGGCCCCCGAATATAGGCATTCGATGCGCCTACGAGCCGCATGACGGCAATTTCGTCACGCGACGTGTAAATCGCAAGTCGAATTGTTGCGAAAGCAATGGTCACCGAAGCAAGCGCAAAAAGCAGCACGATTGCCGCGCCTACTTGCTGCACTGTATGCATGGCAAACGAGAGTCGATCAATAACGGTTTTGTTTTGCTGATAGTTGACTCGATCGATAATAGACACCCCGCTGGCAGAAAGCGCCGGCCCTGTGCTAAGAAAATTTGCGATACTGCTGTATTGTGAAGGGTCTTTTGCTTGGATAGAAAGCGAGGCGTCGAGCGGGTTAGTACCGAGTTCGTCGAGTGCCTGGAGCGTCAGCTGATCGTTTGCGTGCCGCGCACGAAAATCCGCAAGCGCCTGGTCACGTGATGTGTAGGTAATTGAGGCAACCTGCGGCAGCTGCTCGAGCCGGTGCTTGAGCGCAAGGATGTCGCTCGACGCCGCGGTGGTTACGAAATACACGCTGATGTCCACTTTGTTGCGAATCGTGACGAGTGTGTAGTTCAAAAGTCCCGATAGGAAAATGAGCGCGGCGATGATACCGAGGGTCACGGTCATAATAAGCACGGTTGCAAAAGAAACCGCACCGCTACGCACGAAATTTTTCGCTCCTCCGATGCTCACTCGACGAATTGCAGTCCAATGCATATCTCTATTATAAAACATACTGCCCCTGCACGTCGTCGCGCACAACGCGGCCGCGATCCATCGTGATGACACGGCGGCCCACAGAGTCCACGACCCCTTTATTGTGCGTCGTAATTAAAATAGTTGTACCAAGTTCGTTAATTTTCTTTAGAATTTGCACAATCTCATACGTATTGACGGGATCAAGGTTTCCCGTCGGCTCATCAGCCACAATGACGTCGGGCTGATTGATGATGGCACGACCAATTGCAACGCGTTGCTGCTCGCCGCCGGAGAGCTGGTGCGGAAAGTGGTTCGTTTTTTCGGCGAGGTCAACCAGTTCAAGAATATGCGGTACGTCTGAGGCAATTTCGTCATCGGGACGCCCGGCCGCCTCCATCGCGAACGCAATATTCTCGTATGCGGTCTTGTGCGGAATGAGACGAAAATCCTGAAAGACCATACCAATTTTCCGCCGATAGTGGTACAGCGCGGAGCTCGGTAGTTCGTGTACGTTTACCGATTCAAAAAAAATAGTGCCGCTTGTCGGCCGCTCTTCTGCAAGAAGCGTTTTAAGAAGTGTCGTCTTCCCCGCTCCTGAGTGCCCCACAATAGAAATGAATTCTTTGGGTGCGATGGAAAGCGTTACGTCTTCTAGTGCGGGAACCTCATCACCGTTGTAGATCTTCGAAACCTTCTCGAAATAAATCATGCTCGACCATTGTACCGCACCTGCGGCATACCCGTCCAACCGCACACCACACCAAGCAAACAACCCGCCGTATGAGTGGGTGTGGAAAAACAAGACGCCCGCACTGTTGCTACGAGCTTGCCTCAAGCGTTGCTGCCGCATCGATAAAATCGGCGATATCGCCCGCGAGCACGGCATCGGGGTTGCCTGACTCGTACCCCGTGCGATGGTCCTTCACCATCTTGTACGGGTGGAGCACATAGGAGCGGATTTGACTCCCCCACTCGTTTGCAGTCGTCGCCGCAATGGAGCGCCCTTTTGCCTCGGCAAGCCGCGCGGCTTCTTCTTTTGCGAAAATCTTTGCTGAGAGGAGCGCGAGTGCTTTTTCTCGGTTGGCCTGCTGCGAACGCTCACTCGAAACATGCACCGAGAGATTGGTCGGCTTGTGGACGATGCGTACCGCCGTCTCACGCTTGTTCACATTCTGTCCACCAGCGCCGCCCGAGCGCGCAAATTGCATTTCGAGATCGTCGGGATTGAGTTCGACTGCATCGTCTTTTGTGAGTACGGGCAGCACCTCCACGAGCGCGAAGCTCGTCTGACGCTTTGCGTTTGCATTAAATGGGGAGATGCGTACAAGCCGGTGCACGCCTGCTTCGTGCCTTAGGCGGCCGTAGGCGCCCGAACCGGCAATTTCGAGTGTGAGGTTCCTGTAGCCGCCGTGGTCATTTTCGTTTGCGTGGAGCTCCATGACGCGCCACCCCTGCTTGGCGGCGTAGCTCTCATACATGCGACGTAGCATACCGGCGAAGTCCTCAGCATCGTCGCCACCGGCGCCCGCAAGCACCGAGAGCGTGGCGTCACCGCGGTCGTGTGGGTCGCCACCACCGCCCTCTTTAAGCATCTGGTACTCACGCACCGCGCGCTGTGCTGCGTCTTTGTCTGCCCAAAAATCTGGCGTCGCCATGAGCACCTCGAGTTCTGCTAGCCGCTTTTCAGTTGTTTTATCCATTGTGTGGGCAGTATAGCAAAAAGAAAACCGCCAGCAGATTTTTCGCAACACTTCAACGAAAAACCTGCTAGCGGCCATGCGACTTACGTCACCACTCGCCACTGCACCAACTTCCCCGCCCTTAGCGGTATGATGCAATCTGTATTGCCGATCGGATACTCGCGGGGGACACGCCACGGATCTTCCACAAGCTCGATAGTGTCCGTATTTCGCGGCAGGCCGTAGAAATCAGGACCAAAGTGGCTTGCGAACCCTTCGAGTCTGTTGAGGCGGCCAATACTGTCAAACGCCTCGGCATACAGTCCGAGGGCAGCGTGTGCCGTATAGCACCCTGCACACCCACACGCCGATTCCTTGGCACTCTTCGGATGTGGCGCAGAATCGGTACCGAGAAAAAACTTCGGATTCCCACTCGTAGCCGCAGCGATAAGCGCCAAACGGTGTGTCTCTCGCTTCAGCACCGGCACGCAGTAGTGGTGCGGATGAATTCCGTCTTGGAAGATCGCGTTCCGGTTCATCAGCAAATGGTGCGCCGTGATGGTCGCCGCGACGTTACTGGTTCGCGCCTCGACGTACCCCACCGCTTCCTTGGTTGTGATGTGCTCAAGCACAACCCTCAACTTCGGAAACTCCATGAGCACATCGTCCAGTACGTAGTGGAGAAAACTCTTCTCACGATCGAACACATCGACAGATGGATCCGTCACTTCACCGTGCACACACAGCGGCATGTCGAGCTCTTCCATGACCTCAAGCACAGCATACACATTCCGCATGTTGGTCACGCCGTTCTCGGAGTTGGTAGTTGCGCCGGCGGGGTAATACTTCACCGCCCTTACGACACCACTCTCCGCTGCCTTGCGAATCTCCTTCGGCTGGGTGTTGTCAGTCAGATACAAAGTCATGAGTGGTTCGAAGTTGGCGCCATGCGGCACTGCCGCCAAAATACGTTCGCGGTACGCGAACGCCTGTTCGACGGTGACCACTGGCGGCTTCAGGTTAGGCATGATGATTGCCCGACCAAATTGCTGCACTGTGTGCTGGAGTACGGCATATAGCAGCTCACCAACACGCACATGCAAATGCCAGTCATCCGGTCGAGTCATCGTACCCCGCCGATGGCCCTCCGAGTCCTGCGCTACTTTCATTGCCATGACAGCCTCCTTGGGAAGTTTCCGAATAGCCAGTTACCAAACCAGATTGTTGGTCCCAGCATCCACGGACGCACGAGTGCGATGGTGCCAAGTGAGATGGAGTCTGCGCCAGCCAACCAGGCGAGAAACGCACCGAGTGGTCCAAAGATGCCGCCGCCGGCGTTGATATGCGTTGTGATGCCAGCCTTACGCGCGGCACGTATCCACTTGTTTACGCGCCGACGCAACGGCCAGCCCGAAAGCCCGCCACCACCCAAATGCTCAAGCGGTGATGTTGTGCTGCCAAAGAACAGAACGTGCATCCACTTAGGAACGTGTGTCCATGGCAATGTATTGGACACGATAATGCCCGCGCACGCTGGATGCGCGGCAATGACCTTCATATCCTCAACACTGGCGAGCACGTTTATCTTCACAAAGATATGCACGCCAAGCACCGCCAAGATATCGAGGAATGCGAGCGTCTCTTTGACGAACTGATCGCGAGCAACTGTATGTGCGATGTTCGGGCACGAGACATTGAGCTGGATCGCCACGAATACGCAACACTGTGCAAGCAACTCTGCCAGATCTTTCGCGAGGATACGCATTTCCTCTAGGCGCGCCTCGGGCGTTCCCCCAATCGCCATGACCGAGATCATGAACGGTTGCGTGAGTTTCTGCCAAAGGCCCTTTGCTGCGAGCGCTTTGATGCCGATGTTCGAGAGGCCGACAGCATTGAGCATGACCCCCCAAAGTGCCAGCCACCAATTCATGACAATGCATTTTGGCCATTTTTCTGCGGGTGTTATGCCGTCTTCTTCGAGCGGCATATTGCCCTTGTTCGCAAAGGCTGTACCAGTTTTCATTACTGGCGTAGCATTCTGAAACGAATACCCTGGAAGCCAGCGCGTAAGGTGTTTTTGATATTCATACCCTTCACCGAAGAATCCGCAGACACTCGAGGCGAGCCAGACAAATCTGAATGGCCAGTTTTTCATTAGAACACCTCCTACGTTATGGATGCTATATGAAAAGATCAGAAAATGAAACTGTTGCAACTGTACCTGATTCACCCACAACACACAACGTGCAATCTTACAGACCGCGTATTTCGATGCTGGAGCCACCGGTCGGGCTTGAACCGACGACCTGCTCGTTACGAGTGAGCTGCTCTACCAACTGAGCTACGGTGGCGCCACCTATTTTTACCACAAAATGATTATGGCAAAAATAAGTTGGAGCCGATGGCCGGGCTTGAACCGGCGACCCCGTCCTTACCATGGACGTGCTCTACCAACTGAGCTACATCGGCGCATCCGTTTGCAAACGGATGCGTGCAGGATACGGTATTTTGTCGTCCTTTTCAATTCTTGCGTGCATCTTCGCACGCCGAATCTACGAAAGTGCAGACGGTGGCGGGCACCTTCCCGACAGTTGACAACTTTGACATGTCGTGCTAAATAACACTTCTATGACACCTACCACCGAAAACACGACTACCGAACCCACGCTCCCGCAAGGAGCGCTACAGGGGCTCGCAATCGTTGGCTTTATAGTGCTTGTTGTCGCTGGCGTGTGGCTTGCTATCTATACAGCGCGTTTTGTGCCCACCGCAGTGGAGGGCCTAAGTTCTGCGGCCGTCTCGCTCTCGCAATTCTTTACACCCGCCAAGCAGCCGAGTACCCTTGTCGTCGTTCCAAATACCGCGACCAGTACCGTCGCCACTAGTACAAATGCAACGACTACAGCCCCGGTGGCGACCTCTGCTGCGCCGACGAAAAAGACTCGGACGGTACCAACTCCAAAGCCCGGCGCACGCACCGAGCACACGTACCTCATTGGTGACGCAACATCCACCACACCAACGCTCCACGGCCTGCCCGACCTCGCCACGCGCATCACTGCAGTTGGATACCTTACTTCGACGTCGACCAGTTCGTTTGTAGCGACGACTACTATTCCCGCCGGTGCGCACGTTGCAGTGAAGTTCACCATCACTAATATCGGCACAAATGTTGCCGCGCCATGGGTGTTCTCTGCCTCGCTCCCCACACAAGTAAATTACATATTTAACTCAGCGATACAGCAGGCGCTCAACCCAGGCGACCATATTGATTATGTGCTTGGATTCGATCAGGCAAACACGGGAGTAAATCAAACCATCTCAATTACCGTAAACCCCAAGCACGTTGTCGCTGAGTCAAATTTCAACAACAATAGCGCTTCCGCAAGCGTAACGGTGCTTGGGCACTAGGTGCTAGCGGCGCACAAAAAGCAACGGGCGCGGCGGGCCAATGCCCGCCGCGCCCGTTGCTTTTTGTGTTCGTTCCTGTTAACGCTACACGTCGAGTGTTGCGGTCTTCGCATTGCTTTGGATGAAGCTTTTGCGCGAAGCGACATCCGTGCCCATGAGTACATCAAAAATACGATCCGCCTCCTGTGCGTCCTCTATGGTAACGCGCTTCAAGACACGTTGCGTGGGATCCATTGTCGTCTCCCATAACTCCGACGGATTCATTTCACCCAACCCTTTGTAGCGCTGGATATTTGCTTTGGTTGACTTCTTTACCTTAGTCTCCTCGGTTTCTTCTTCGGGTGCAGCATCGTCTCCCTCTTCGGCTACGCCCCCAACCTCAGCAGGAGCGACACCCATATTTTTCAAAATGAGATCTTTTTCTGCATCGGTATAGGCGTATCGTACGTCCTTGCCGCGCGCGATTTTGTACAACGGCGGCTGTGCAATATAGATGAAGCCCCCATCAACTACCGGTCGAAAGTGGCGATAGAACAGCGTAAGCAGGAGTGTGCGTATGTGCGCACCGTCGACATCGGCATCGGTCGCAATAATGATTTTGTGGTAGCGCAGCTTCGTAAGGTCAAACACGTCTCCGATAGCCGTGCCGAGTGCCACCACCAGCGCTCTAATCTCGACCGAAGCAAGCATACGATCAATGCGTGCACGTTCAACATTTAAAATCTTACCGCGGAGCGGAAGGATTGCCTGCGTGCGACGATCGCGGCCTTGTTTGGAGGAGCCGCCGGCCGAGTCTCCCTCAACGATAAAGAGTTCGGCTTCTTCTGGTGCCTTTACTTGGCAATCCGCAAGTTTTCCAGGAAGGGTCATCCCTTCGAGCGCGCCCTTCCTCAGCACAGAGTCTTTCGCTGCTTTCGCGGCCTTACGTGCCTTGAGTGCGAGCAGCACTTTATTTATAATCGCACGCGCATCATCAGGATTTTCTTCAAGAAATGAGGAGAGCGCGGAGCCAAAAACAGTCGCAACGGCGCTCTGTGCCTCGGTACTTCCGAGCTTGCCTTTGGTCTGTCCCTCAAACTGTATCTCCGGCAGCTTCACAGAAATAACTGCGGTAATACCTTCAAGCACGTCATCACCAGTAAAATTTTCGTCTTTTTCTTTAATAATGTTCGCTGCGCGACCATAGGCGTTTAGTGAGCGGGTAAGGGCGGTCTTGAAGCCGGTTACGTGCGTGCCGCCCTCGCTGTTATACGTGTTGTTTGCAAAGGCCGTAATGCGCGGCGTGATGTCGTCTACGTACTGAAACGCAACTTCAACCATAACGTTATCCTGCTCCTTATCAACGTAAAAGATGTTTTTGTGAATGGGCGCTTGGCGCTTGTTGTAAAACGCAACGAGCGACCTCAGTCCCCCCTCAAAATAAAAGGTGGTGGAGGGCGTCTCGAAACCGTGCTCACGAACAAAAATGCGGTCCGTGTCGAAGGCACGCTTCTGATCGGCTTCGCGCGCATCGATAACACTAATGCGCGTCCCTTTTACCAGATACGCCTGCTGCCGCAAGTGGTTCACAATCTTGTCCCAGTTCCACACGATACCTTCTTTGAAAATAGTGGCGTCTGGTTTAAAGAGTACGATTGTGCCGTGCTCTTTCGTCGTACCGATTTTTTTTACCTTGGCGAGTACCTTGCCGATTTTGTACTCTTGCATGTGCATGCCGCCATCCTGGTGCACCACGACTTTCGCGTGCTCCGAGAGCGCATTGACAACCGATGCGCCAACGCCGTGGAGACCTCCCGAGACTTTGTATGCGGCGTTGTCGAACTTGCCGCCAGCGTGGAGCGTCGTCATAATCGTTTCGAGCGCCGAAACTTTTGTTTTCGGGTGAATACCGACAGGAATACCGTTGCCGTTGTCCGCAACACGCACGTACCCGTCCGGAAGAAGCGCGACCTCAATAGTGTCACAGCGCCCGGCCATCGCCTCGTCCCGCGCATTATCAAAAATCTCCCACACAAGATGGTGCAGCCCTTCTGGACCTGTGGTGCCGATGTACATGCCCGGGCGCTTTCTGACCGGCTCAAGCCCTTCGAGCACTTGGATGGAAGAGGCGTCGTACGCTTTCGCGGCACCTGTGGTGCCGCGCTTTTTTGCTTCTTTCTCGTCGTTCTTAGCCATATTTTGTAGCGTTTGGTTACCCACAGTATAGCACAAATACCCAGGCAGTGTTCCCCTTCTCGCTGTGACTATAAAAACCGCAATCCCCAACCTAGAAAATATTAGCCTAGGTGCGCTTGGTCGTTCCAGGTAATGAGCTGCCAGAGATTCTTTTCTGAATCGTAGCGAGCGTAAGTGATACCAGTGTTGTTTACGACGAGTCGACGAAACATCGCTGCAAAATTCTCTTTGGAGAACGTTTCTTGGAGCGCCATGACCCCCAGGAACGTCCGCAGGAAGCCTCCGTGCGTCACAACGCAGAGACTGTTCCCCGAATGCTGCTCAAGAAACACTATCGCTTTCTTAACACGCGCCACAAGCTCGTTAAAGGTCTCCTCGTCCTCGTATCGATAGTCACCGTCAGAAGAACCGAAGACCTGCCGCATCGTCTCCTGGAGTTCGGGGTCGTGATACTCTCGTCCTCGAAAGCTTGCAGGTACCATCCATTCAACAAAGAGATCACTCTGCTCTATCGGCAAGCCTGTCTGTGTGGCAATCGCCTGCGCCGTATCTAGTGCCCGTGGAAACGTGCTTGAAACGACGGTGTCTATGCCCAATTTCCCAACTCTTTCTGCAGCGCGAGCGGCCTGTGCGTGGCCATTCTCGGTCAGCGAGGCGGTGTGGTCGTGAAAGACGCGACGTGCATTCTCCACGCTCTCCCCGTGCCGGACGAAATAAATATGTTTCTCCATAGTTAGCGAACCTCGTATCCTTTCTGGGCGTTCAATGCGTGCGTAACTTTTTCCACGTAGCCGTTCACTTCGTCGTCAGTGAGCGTGCGATCAAACGCCTGAAACACGAGCCGAAACGCATAAGAGGTGCGCTCGTTTTTTGCGTACGAATCGAATTGGTCGATTCGTACGAGGAGGTCTCCCGCGTGTGCACGAATAACGGTCTCGATAGCAGCGCTAGTCGTACCTTCGGGCGTCCACAGCGCAATGTCGCGTAACACGAACGGGTAGACCGAGAATGGTTTGTAGGGACCCAGTTCGTAGCGCGTAGGCGTATAGTCCTTACCGTAGTCTTCAAGTGCCGCAGCCGAGAGGTTGTCGACCGTGCCACCCTTCTCTCCCCACTCTGGTACGCGCTCGGTCATACGAAGCTCGAGATACTCACCGGATTTTGGAAAGACTGAACCGACTTCAAACAGCTTTGGCCGCTGCCCGGGTGCGAGCACGAGAGGCGCGTGTTGCTTCGCTCGTACCAGTGCATCGACCAAGCCCTCCTCGAGACTCGTGCGCAGAAACGGACGCGTCTTGTCCATAGGGTTCGCAAGCTCGACGTCGCCGCTTTTTGTGAACGACTGCGTCGAGACTTCAGTGAACCCCTGCTCGACAAGCTGGTCTTTCATGCGCTCAATGCCGCGGAAGCGCGCTTGGTCGGGCACGGCCGCAGGCGGCTGGAGCGCAACTGCCGGTACGCGGTCATAGCCGACAATCTGCCCAACTTCCTCTGCGACATCCTCGAGAATGGCGATATCGGTACGCGGTGACGGTGCGGTCACGTGGAGTGCCTCGCCGTCTTCCTCTACACAAAATCGCAGACGACGGAACACGTCGAGCACTTCATCGTGCGAAAAATCGGAACCGAGGATCGCATTTATTCCCACGACCGTCACCGCAACCCTCGGAGAGTCTCCGTACTCCGGAGCAGCAACGTTAGTAAGAGGTAGATCGAGAATAGCCGCGAGCTCACACGCAATACCTTCTATGGTTGAACAGTCGACAGTACGGTTTGGCAAGACTTTCACATCGAGCGTATCGCCCTCCACACTCTCAACTTCAAACGCGTGAAAAGTAAACGCGTCAGCAATGTCTGAAATACTTGGCAGCGATTTGTCGAAATATGCCTGCAATTCTGCGCGAGTAACTTTCATACCTTTTTCTCACTAAATCCGTATGTAAAACGTACGTCGCCCGAGTGGAAGAGCCGCACGTCGGGAACGCCGTACTTCACCATGATGAGCCGCTCAAGCCCGCCGCCAAACGCAAACCCGGCAACCTGTTCCGGATCGAGCCCAGCACTTTTTATAACGTTCGGGTGGAACATTCCCGCCCCGGCCACTTCGAGCCAGGCACTCTCTTTGCCCGGCGCCTCGAACCAAACGTCCACTTCGACTGACGGCTCGGTGAAGCCAAAAAAGCTCGGGCGGAAACGTATCCTTGCGTCCGGCCCCAGGTACTCACGATAAAATCGTTCAAGCGTACCTTTCAAGTGGGCGAGCGTGACGCTGCCCGTAGGTCCGACCGCAAATCCATCGATCTGGTAGAACTGCGCCTCATGCGTGGCGTCGGTCGCTTCATTACGAAACACCTTGCCCGGCATGATGCGACGCAACTCGGTACCACCCTCCTTTGCAAGCCGTTCGAGCTCACGAAACGATACCGAGGTCGCGTGTGTGCGCAAAAGCTCCCCCGGGGCACCCTTGAGCCAGAACGTGTCTTGCATGCTCCGCGCTGGGTGATTAGGCGGAATGTTCAGCCCGTTGAAAACGTGGTCTTCGTCCTCAAGCTCGGGGCCATACGCGACCCCAAACCCCATACGACCAAAAACGTCCGCGATGTCGCGGGTGGCAATAGTAAGCGGATGCAAACGCCCTTGTTGCATGCAATCAAGTATACGCATTTACACTGTTTTTCCAAAACGTGTCACTCACTCCCTCTACCGGGCACGCTATGCGATGCTGCTGTATTTCATAGCAAAAATCTGTTGCTTCTGTTACTATCCTTGTATGAGCTGGGGGCCCGATCTCCTTATATACCCGTTTCTTTTTATTGCGATTTACTTCGAGACTTTTCTGCTAGTCACGTTTCTTTCGGCACCGGCGCGGGCGCGTCGCAAGCGCAGAATATCTAATTCCACACCACGCGTCGCTATCATTGTCCCTTGTTATAACGAAGAGCGGACGGTCGCGGCGACGGTCAAGTCACTTTTGGCGCTTGACTATCCGCGCGAGAAACTCACTGTCGTACTGGTCGATGACGGCTCAACCGATAGCACTCCAAAAGTCATGGCGCATTTCAAGGAGATCCCGCAAGTCACTATTATCCGAAAAGAAAACGGTGGGAAACACACCGCGCTAAATGCAGGGATACGCGCCGTACCGAATGCAGAACTGATCGGCTGTTTGGACGCCGATTCATTTGTCGAACCCGATGCACTTCGAGAGGTTGTCGCGTGTTTTGCAGAGCCCGAGGTTATGGCAACGACCGCGGCGATGTCAGTGCATGAGCCGAAGACTATTTTTGAGCGTGTGCAGCACGCTGAATACATTTTTGGCATTACGGTACGACACATTCTCTCCACCATTAATGGACTCTATGTGACGCCGGGACCATTCTCACTGTATCGAGCAACGGTGTTTGAACAGCTCGGAGGATTTATCGCAGCCCATCAGACCGAGGACATGGAAATGGCGCTACGCATGCAACGCGCGCATATGGTAATTGAAAACGCACCGCGTGCGCGCGTCTATACCAAGGTGCCACGCACGCTTCCAAAACTACTTACACAACGGACACGCTGGACCAGTGGTTTCCTGCGTAATGTCATTTTCAGCTACCGCGACCTCATTGCTAACCCACGCCACGGGGCGCTTGGTTTGGTGGTCCTCCCATTTGCCCTGCTTTCATTTGCCAGTGGCGTACTGCTTTTTGGTACCGCAATCTTTCTTTTTGGACAGCAAACTGCCCACATGATCTCAGTTACCAGCGGTATTCCCCTCTCATACACACTCGCGCCACGACTACACTTCGGCTGGTTTTATCTGCCAATAAGCGGCCTACTGCTTCTGAGCGGTTCTATCCTCCTTATCACCATGACATTCATGATTATTGGAAAACGGATGTCGCACACTCCCGGTAGACTTATACCAAACGTTCTTGTCTATCTTTTACTTTATGGATTTGTCTCTCCGTTATGGCTGTTCCGCGCAATGGCGGATACGGTTACCGGTACGCATCGTACGTGGCGCTAACCACTGTTTCGCATGTCGCTCCTTACCCGAAACGCCGTTCTTGCGCTAGGCATCACACTGCTCATCATAGGCACAGTTACCTATGCGGTGCATTACATGGATCAACAACGACTTGCGGACATCACCGCAATCGAGGCGCGACTTTCCACAGACACGCTCTCACTTGAGACGCAGTTCTCCCTCCTGGAAAACGCGCCGTGCGAAAACCTTTCTGAAGGAACTTCTTTTTCGAAGGAACTCTCCGACCTTGGCGACCGGCTATCGTTTGCGGAAGGACGGCTGGGAAGCAATGACCCGCAGGTGGTGCAGCTCAAGAAAGAGTACGTACTGCTTGAAATTCGCGATTATCTCCTCATGCAAAAACTTTCGAAAACCTGCGCAGTTAAACCGGTTACGGTTCTCTATTTTTACTCAAATGCTGGCGACTGCAGCGCCTGCGACCGAGCGGGCTATGCGCTCTCCTATCTGCGCCAAACCTATCCGCACCTGCGCGTCTATTCGTTTGACTACAACCTCGATTTAGGTGCTCTAAAAACGCTTGTCGCGGTAGAGAAAGTGAAAGATACTCTTCCTGCATTTGTCATTCAAGGGAAGCTGTCTTATGGCTTCACGTCGCTCACCAAATTGGAGGCGGCGTTCCCCAAGAGCGCGTTCGCCACCAGTACGGCGACGAGCACTGTCGGTACAAATTAGCAGCGGCCCTGCGAGCCGCTGCATTTTGTGCTATCGTGCTTTCACGCCGGGATAGCTCAGTTGGTAGAGCAGCTCACTTGTAATGAGCAGGTCGTCGGTTCGAGCCCGACTCTCGGCTCCATTATTATTTTGATCCGTCAATAGCGTGCCCGCCAAACTTATTGCGCATGGCGGCAAGCAGTTTCGTTGCAAAATTCGTCTCGCCTTTTTGTGACGCGAGCCGCACGTCAAATGACGCCTGGATGCTCGGCATCGGCAGGTTGAGATCCTTTGCGGTTTCGAGTGCCCAGCGCGCTTCGCCTGACTCCGCCACCACGCCGTCGATGCCGTCGAGTGTTGGGTTTTCTTTGAGCGCGTCGCGCGAGAGCCCATTCAACCACGATGTAATGACACTTTTGTGCTGCCATACCTCCCCAGCCTCGCCCAAATCAAGCGCAGCATACGGCCCGTCCTTAAGCAATCGGTATCCTTCGGCGAGGCTTTCCATAATGCCGTACTCGATTGCGTTATGCGTCATCTTGACAAAGTGTCCGGCGCCGGACGGACCAAAGTAGCGGTGCGCTCCCTCCGGGAGCGCAAGCGTGTCGAGCACCGGCGTCACTGCTGTATACGCACTCTTTTCTCCGCCCGCCATCATAGAAAAACCGTTCTGATACCCCCATACACCACCGCTCGTACCTACATCTACAAGCGCCATGCCTGCCGCGGCCATGCGCTCCGCGCGTTTTTTGGTCAGGCGGTAATCAGAGTTACCGCCGTCAATAATAATGCTCCCCTTAGGTAGGAGGGCGAGCCACGCATCAAGTTCGGCATCAACAACACTCGCGGGCACCATGAGCCACAACACCGGCATTTCGGCACCAAATGCTGAAACCATTTCTTCTTTGGTATACGCGCCTGTCATGCCAAGCGCCTTCATTTCATCCACAGGGCCAGCTGAACGATTGTGTGCGATGACACGGTGTCCTGCTTCGTGTAATTTGCGGGCAATCTGCGAGCCCATGCGCCCAAGTCCGACAATAGCGATAGTCATACTGTGTTAGGTAGATGAAAGTTGGTAATCACTAAAAAGCGTCGTGTGCACCGCGTGCTTCAACGCCTGCGCTGGTTGTGTCGAGATATCGGCACCTGTAGCGATGAGCGTGGCGAGCGTCGGCCATTTTTCCTCTCCCGCGGCGTACGCAACCACTTCACTCAACTGCTCGATGACGCGTGGCGTAATAGTAATGCGCTCGAAGGTGCCCGCGTCATACGCCTCAGCAAGTTCGTCACTCACGGCCGCAATACTCCCCGGTAAGATGCCCGCGGTGTGACCATCTGCGCCGATACCAAACAAGCCAATGCGATAGGTTGCCTGTTCCAGCGCGTCAGCGAGCGCCTTCGCAAACAGACGCGTGGTTTCCTTGCGCGAAACCCCTGTGAGCACTGGCATGAGCGTGGCACCAGGGAGCGAAAAACCGGCAGTCTCGAGCATTGCCCAATTTGAATCAGTGTGTCCCACCGGTCCATAGCGCTCGTCAGTAAGCGTCACCGTAAGTTGCGCAAACGGGGCATGGTGTGCCTGCAATGCATGCGCGGTGCGCACCGCAACCGCAATACCCGAACCGCCCGGTACGAGCCATAGTACTCGCGCGCCCATAGAAAGTTGCATGTGCAGTTGCCGCGCAAGAAATGAAACTACCGGTTCGAGAGTCGTGCTATGACGAAATACCATAGCCGCCATAGTATCGCATACTTGCAAAAATCAAAAATGCCAACGGCAATGCCGGGACACCAGTGTGTTTTATGAGTTCTCTTGAGAGGGAGGATCTTGAACGCGATCATTCCGTAACTCTCGTTTGAAGTCACTTATAGCACGTACGAAGGGCGACGACTCGTACGGTGCTGCGATGTGCGTAGCTGCCCGCTGTGCTGCAAAACGTTTGCGAAGCGTATAGACAATGCGTGAAAGCCATCGTTCAAAAAATCGCGTCGCGCGAAGCGCGGCGTGCGCACTGTCGTGCACCATCCGCTCAAAGGTGCTTCGCACACTATCGCGAAGGAGTACGGCAAAATCAACGTGAAAAATAATGAGCGCTACGCGCGAAGCGTGCTTGTCTAGCTGCGCGCGTAGCGATTCAAAGAATCGTGCCCTGCGGTTGCGCTCATAGGCGGTGAGCGCAAGAAACCCTGAGAACAGTGCGAGTGTGCCGAACTCAGCGACAACGTATCCCATACTTAGCCGCGAGCGGAATAGCGCACAAAACTAGTTATCTCGATACGCTCACCAAACTTTTGCACCGCTTCAGTGATAAGGTCACGCACTGTTTTCGTATCATCTTTTATGTGTGGTTGGTCAAGCAGCACCTGTTCTTTAAAATACGACTCTAGTTTACCTGCAAGGATTTTCTCCCGCATCGCTTCTGGTTTTCCCGCTATCTCTTTTTCAAACACTGCGAGCGCGGAGGCGCGCGCTGCCTCTGGTATCTCTTCGACAGAGCGATACGCTGGATTCGTGGCTGCAACTTGCATCGCTATTTCGCGCGCAAGTGCCACAAAGTCCGGATTGCGACCTACGAAATCGGTTTCGCAAGAAAGCAGTACGATGGCGCCAATGGTGCCATCGTGGATGTAGCTGGCAACCGCACCGGCGCCGAGTTCGCGATCGGCCTTCTTGTCCGCTGTTGCTCCGGAGCGCTTTCGTAATATTACAACGGCCTGATCGACATCTCCTCGCGCTTCCTCAAGCGCTTTCTTACACTGCATGATGGAAATGCCCGTGCGGTCGCGTAATACTTTTACGATATCAGTTGAAATTTCCATAGTTATAAGGAATCAAGACCTTTATGATAGCACGCTGCGGAACCGAAAACCTATACGGGTTGTCGCTACGCAGCGCGGCCGCTTTCAAAAGCGCTTGTAAGCTCGTCCAGCAAGAGTCTTACTGTCATGCGCGATGCATCATTCGCGATAATTGGATACGTAGCATCCGCCACATTGCAGTCAGAGCTCATAATGCCAATGACCGGGATGCCTGCTCCATGTGCTTCTTTCGCGGCGTGCGTCTCGTGCTTTGTATCGACAATCACGAGTGCCTCGGGACGTTTTGCAAGCGATACAATGCCATCAAGTCGCTCGGTGAGCCGTTCGATCTCTCGATCGAGGCGTACGCGTTCAAGTTTCGTATAGCGTTTCGTCAGTTCACCTGACTCGCGTTTTTCGAGCAAATCTGCGAGACGATCAATTCGTTTTTTGATTTCTGTGAAGTTTGAGATGGTACCGCCCAGCCAACGAGTCGAAACGTATGGCGCACCAATCCGCCGTGCGGCGTCCTTCACTAAGGCCGATATTTCTTTCTTGCCGCCAACAAACAAAACGGTCTTGCCGTCTTTGGCAAGCGTTGCCATGGCGGCCTTTGCCTGCGCAACCTGTGCATCGGTCTTCACCAAATCAAAGATTTCCAGGCGCGCCTTCGCGCCCACGACGAACGTGCGCATGGACGGATGCCGTCGGCTCTTGACCTGCGCAAAATGCGCCCCTGCTTCAAAGAGGCGCTCTACACCAGGGCCCGCGAGTGTGGTGGTTATCATGGCGACTATCGTAACACAGACTATTTCCCTTTTCAAACGTTCAGCCTATCGGACTATCGGTGTGTGCGATATCCGCCATGCCGGTTGCCAGTGCGGTTTGAAGCGACTCAATGATGGGATCAAGCCCCCCGGCAAGGATTTTAGGTAGGTTGTGCCAAGACTCCTTGAGACGATGGTCCGTAACACGGTCCTGGAGAAAATTATATGTGCGAATCTTTTCAGACCGGTCGCCCGTACCTATTTGTGCCTTGCGCGTCTCGGCATGCTTCTTAGCCTCTCCTTCTTCAGTAAACTGCTCGATTTTCGCCGTCAAAATCTGGAGTGCTTTCTCGCGATTAGCCTGCTGGGAGCGCTCGGAGGATGAGCGCACGTCGATACCCGTTGGCTTGTGGACAAGGCGCACTGCCGTCTCAACCTTGTTCACATTCTGGCCACCGGCGCCGCCTGAACGTGAGAACTCCATCTCGAGATCAGACGGATTGATGACAATGGTCGATTTCGTGCGAATTGGCATTGCCGCGATTGAGGCGGTCGAGGTGTGAATGCGTCCAGACTTTTCGGTGGCGGGAACGCGCTGTACACGATGCACGCCGGTCTCCCACCGAAGTGCCTCGTATGCATCCGCCCCAACAATCTCGAGTGTCAGCTCGTCAATAGCGCGCACGTGCCACCCTTTGTTTTGGGCATATTGCTGATACATGTCGCGCAGATCTTTTGCGAAAAGCGTCGCCTCGTCGCCGCCCGCGCCCGCGCGAAACTCAAGCACGATGGCAGTAGGTTGCTCGGCTTCTTCTTCACGCGCGATGATGCGATAGATTTCAGTAAGAAGTTCCTGCTGTCGCGCGTCGACGCGAGCGACGTCTTCTGCCGCCATTGCGGCGAGGTCTGGGTCGCGCGCAGCTGCGTCCTGCGCAGATGCCTTCTCGACTTCGAGACGTTCATACTCACCCGCGAGAAATGCGGTCGCATGATTTTTCTTGAACTCTGGTGAATACTCCATACGTGCGTGTAATATGTAATAGTATATTGTAGCGCAGCAAGACGGCCGCCCGCGCCAAGCGCGGGCGGCCGTGCACTTGTCGTTACGCCTTGCGTTTTGCTGCGGCCACGCGCTGTTTGAAGCGCTCTACTCGTCCTGTTTTATCGAGTGTACGATCCTCACCAGTATAAAACGGATGCGATTTGCTTGAGATTTCCACGATTACTTTCGGATACTCCTTACCATCGACGGTTACCGTCTCATCGGTGGCAATCGTCGACCCGATGATAAACGTTTCTCCCGAGGCAATGTCCTCGAAGGCCACTGGGCGATAGTTTTTAGGATGAATATCCTTCTTCATGCGCGGCACTATAGCAAACTTTTCAACGTAAGGCAATACATACCAAGTGAAGACGGCCGCAGCTCCCTATGACCCATTTAGCTGGTCAATCATCTGTTGGAACTGGTCAGCGTACCCCATCACGCCGTCCCCATAGAACGCATACGCCGGGTTGCCTGCGTGTGTCCAGCCAGCAAAGTACCGTAGGGCAGCGAGACGCTCGGCAGCGCGTGTGCCTGCGGCAGCGCCGTTATCGGCCATCAACATGGCGGCGGCCATAAACGCATCCTGATCATCCCAGGGATTCGATGGACTGTTGCCGCCGGTGAGCGTGCGCACACGATCCTTGCTTGCGACATATTGCCACGGCCCCTGCCAAAACGCATTCCATGACATCGTATGCTGGCTATTGTTGCAGTCGCCTGTATTGACGTTAATAAAGCCGCCATAACATACCCACGTCGAAGGGATAAATTGCCCCGGGCCCATAGCACCACCCCAACCATACGAAGGCTTCCGTGAGACAGGCATGGTGTTCGGATCTAGACCAAGTGTCTTAGTGATGTACACAAAGACCGGTTGGTCGCGATTGGGCGCCATATCTACTTTCCAATTTCCCGTGCCAAGGTTTTGGCCAAGGTCCGTTTCCTGTTTGAGGACGCCGAGGATAACCGCTGCGCGTACGCCAGTCGCTTTTTGCGCCGTCTCAGCATATTGCAACGCCTTGCCAAAAGGAATTGCTGCCGAGTCACGCAGTGAGAAAAGTTCGGAGCGAATCTGTGCAGCGGATTTCTGCTGTGAGTTAAGTAGCGATTGGTATGCGCCCTCTTTCCCTTTAGTCTGTGAAAGTATGGTTCTTTTCTGCTGTTCTTGCTGCTGAATCTGTCGCTGCTCAAGCACCTGTATTTGCTTCAGCTGCTGCTGTTGCGCAAGCTGGTCCTCGAGCGCTTGTTTTTCTGTCTCTGTCTGTGTACGCGTGCTGGTAAGATCGGTAAATGATTGCGCGAGGGCCTGTTTAATCGAAGCGAAGGCATCGAGGTCTTGAAAAAACGATGAGACATTCTGCGACGAAAGTGCAACGTCAACCGTCGAGTAGCCGTCGATGACCTGCGTTTGCCGCAAAATTTGTGCGAGAGATTCTTGCTCTTTTGAAAGCTGGGTATTGAGCGCGCCGATGGTCTGGGTATGAATATCAATATTTGATGAGAGCTGCTCGATTGCTATTTCCGTTGCCTGCACCTGCAGTTTTGCTTTTTTAATCTGCGTGTCGAGGATATCAATATCACGTTGTAGTGATTCGTGCTGTGAATGAAGTGTATCGAGCGTCGTCTGGCTTTGGTTGATCTGGCTTTCAAGCGCAGAGAGCTGTGACTGCAGTTGTGCGCGTCGAGTGGAAACCGCAACCGTTGTAGATGCTGTTTGTGCAAAGAGCGCGCTCGGAACAATGAGCACTGTGGCGAGCACTATTACCAAGCTGGTACGTAACCGCATTATCGTATGAGTATAGCAAATCCCTGCGCGGGCTCTAAGAGCCCGCGCAGGGATTTGTGGCGGCACCTATTTTTCACTTGACGGTGCGGCTGATTGGTCTTCTTCTTGCTTGCCTTTCTTTTCTACTTCGATTGCTTCCATATCTGGCGTCTCGGTAACCACCTCTATTTCCTCCTGCACTTCCTGGACGAGTACGATGACCTCTTCGGGGTCACTCTTGAGCACGACGCCTTTCGGGAGTGCAATATCGCGTACATGAATCTGGTCGTTAATGTTTGCAAGCACTGAAATATCAACCGAAATCTCATGCGGCAAGTCGGCCGCCGCCGCCTCGATCTCAATCTCATGGAGCACCTTTACCAAATTCGCACCTGCTTTTACCGCAGGCGACTCGCCCGCAAAGACAAGCGGCACCGCCACCTCGACTTTTGCGCCTTTTTCAATCGCGTAGAAATCAACGTGCCGCGGGATGCTCGTAATAGGGTCGTGGTCCACGTCGTGAATAAGCACAGAAAGCGGCTGGTTGGAAATGCCGGCAAGCGCCACCACAGAAGATTCACCCGCTTCTTTAAGTACCTTCTCAAACTCTTTGAGAGAAAGTGTGATGGGCGTAGCTTCCTGTTTGGGACCATAGACGACCGCGGGCATACGCGCGGCCGCGCGGAGCGCTTTCATCCGTTTGCCGAACACTTCTCGCTTCTCTGCTGTGAGAGTCAACATGCGCAGAGTCTACGATTGCTGTGCCAAAAACGCAAGTGCAACATTCTGTTATGAAATTTTACTATGTATCATGAACACGCGTGTGTCACGAATATCATGGTGAAAATCGGTGCACTACTGGATTCTTCTTTGCTCGTTCCTGTCGAGTCAATACACCAGTACGAGCCGGATGCTGTGAGCCGCGTCAAGATCACGTACCTGCTGCCAGCCGAATCAGTAGAGTGATAGAGCCAGGCGTACGAACTAATCTGTTGACATGCCTTGTTGATGTTAGGGTCGCTAAATAAATAAGATCCGGTACAGGCAGATGAAAAAACATTTGGTCCGTAGCTGCCGTTGTTATCGTAATAGATTTGAGCCTCTATCTGTATGGCGTGCATATCGGCCTGAATAGCTGCATCTTGTCCTTTTTTCCGTGCCACGTTGAGAGACGCAAGCACAACCGAGGAGAGGAGACCGATGATGGCGATGACGACGAGGAGCTCGATGAGTGTGAACCCCGTTGAGAAATCGTACGCGCGAACGGCTAACGCGCTTTCCCTATTTTTTAACGAAGTGAAGCTACGGGTGGAAGCACGGAACATATTGCTACGTGCGCGGGAGCCCGGGCGGGAGTGTGGGTGGCGGAGCAGCTGGCGCCCAGAAGGTTGCAAAGGCGATCCAGAGTGCGGCAATAACAGCAAGTACCGCTATGACAAGCAGCACGCGCTCGGCACCTTGGTCGTCTTTGGCAAGATGCGTGTTTATAACCAGACGTACCAACGCTGATCGTCGTGCAGAGCGCGATAGCGGCCGCGCAAACTGCGATTCTTCGTCAAATTGAACCTGTTGATTTTCTGGTGGCATGTTCTTAAAAAGAGTGGGCAACAAGAAATTTGCGTCCGAGACAACGCGCACCGGCTAACTAACGCCCCTCAGAAGCGGCAGCGACCTTTGCCAAACGAGAGATGAACGCTTCCTGCGCTGCCGCAATGTGCTCTGATTTTCCTTGCCACAGGGCAAGCGCTTCACCCTGAAGCGCGCGCGCATACGAGAACGTAAGCGGCCAGGGTGCGTCCATTTCTTTGGCACGCAACGCAATCGCACGCAAATTGTCAGTTGCTTGATCGGCCGACTGCCCACCGGAAAGAAACACGATGCCCGGCACTTCTTTCGGAACGGCGGCAATAAGCGCTTCGAGCGTGCTCTCTGCGACTTCTTCTGGTGTATCCTTTTTGCCACTTTCGCTACCAGAGAGTGCCATGGCGGTTTTCACTAATACCGCAGTGCGATCAACTGCCTGATCCTCTACGGCAGCAAAGACTGCTTTGAGCGTCTCGGTAATCACCTCTTTTGCGCGTAGGCGGCTATGATTCCCACCGAGCAGCACCTCCGGTTCAAGGATTGGCACAAGACCGGCTTCCTGTGCAATGTGGGCGTACGACGCAAGACGTTTCGCATTTTCAAGAAGCGCGTGGTTGGTTGGCAAGCGATCGCCGTCAATGCGAATGACCGCGCGCCATTTCGTGAAGCGAGCGCCTTGGGCGCGATACGAAACAAGACGTTCGGCAAGGCCTATGAGGCCGTTGGTAATGAGCTCGTCCTGGCTTTCGGCCATCGCTTCGGTACCCTTATCAACCTTAATTCCCGGCACGATACCGTGCGCCTTGAGAAGCGCAGGAAACGCAGTGCCGTCGTCGGCAGTCTGTCCAAGTGTTTCCTCAAAAAGAATGACCCCCGAAAGATGTTGCTCAGCGCCGGATGCTGCTAAAAAAAGATTGCGATACTGTCGACGCATCTCCGGACCGGCCTCAATACCGTATTCAGTGAGCCGTTTGTCTGCTGTGTGCAAGCTCTCATCTGCGGCAAGGAGTCCTTTTCCTGGGGCGACGAGTGCTTTTGCTGTTTCGTTAAGGTTATTCATATGTGTTCACTGTACCACGAGCATCGCGTGCGTTATACACAACTCGAGGAGACGAGCGCGTGGTAAACTTATAAGCGTATGCGTCCACTCGATTTCATTGCTATCGGCGATATCGTCGTCGATAATTTTATTCGACTTGAAGAAGCCGAGGTGCATTGCGATATAAACCACGACGAATGCACTATTTCAATGCGCTGGGGTGACAAAATACCCTTTGAATCCTCGACGCCTGTGCCGGCGGTGGGCAACAGCCCGAACGCCGCCGTCGCCGCGGCACGGCTTGGATTATCGACCGGCCTCATGTCCTGGATGGGCACCGACCGGCTTGGTGACGATTGTATGGATGCTTTAGTGCGTGAAGGAATTGACACCTCACTCCTTTCGCGTGTTGATGGTGTTCCTACAAACGCACATTACGTTCTGTGGTATCACGCCGAGCGCACTATTCTTATAAAACATAACGAGTTCCCGTATCGCTTCCCCGACTTCCCCGCCCCACGCACCATGTACCTCTCCTCGCTGGCACCAAGTGCTGGCGGTATCCACGACGCGCTTGCCGCGTGGCTACCCGAGCACCCTGAAACCAAACTCGTCTTTCAGCCCGGTACGTTCCAGATAGAAGTGGGCAAGGAAGTGCTCGCGCCGATCTATGCGCATACAGAAGTTGTTGCGTGCAACAAAGAAGAAGCCGAGCGCATCCTTGAGCGCGGCCCGGATGATATTAAAAATTTGCTCCGCGATATGCGCGCGCTCGGACCAAAGATCGCACTTATTACCGATGGGCCAAACGGTGCCTATGCGTATGATGGCGCGCGCATGCTTAAGGTGCCGATGTATCCTGACCCGCGACCACCTGTTGATCGCACGGGGGCTGGAGACGCAACCACGGCGACGTGCGCAGTAGCACTCACGCTTGGCCGACCGCTTGATGAAGCACTTTTGTGGGGGCCCGTTAACTCCATGTCGGTGGTGCAAGACGTTGGCGCGCAAAAAGGCCTCCTCACTCGTCAGGCGCTTGAAACGTATCTTCATAACGCTCCGCCGGATTTCCGTGTTACTGAGATTTAGTAATCACACCAAACCTACACACGTATCTTTCTTATGGACGCTGTTGGGTGGTTGTCGCGATACCGTTTTCTGTGTAGTACCCAAAACGTGTCGTTTGCGCAACGTGAAGTATTAAAAGTGACGCACCGGCACCCACAAGTGTAATAATGAGTACCGCGAAATAAGTGTTGATGTTCCTTCGCAGCATACCTACACGAGAGAACGCTCCGAGGACCGTCTCCGGTCAGACCGCATGCAAAAGCGCGCGCGCGGCGGCAATAATGTGCGAGACGCCCAAGCCGTAGTGCTCGAGCAATTCTTCTGGTTCTCCCGACTGACCAAACTGATCCTGAATGCCAAGACGTCGCAACGGCACCGGGTGCTCGGTTGAGAGCAGCTCCGCCACGGCACTGCCAAAACCGCCAGCAACCTGGTGCTCCTCTATTGTCACAACGCGACCGGCACGCTTCGCCGCAGCAACAATCGCCTCGGCGTCAAGCGGTTTTACCGTGTGCACATTGAGCACGATGGTGCCGACATGTTCTGCCTCAAGCGCACGAGCCGCCGCGAGTGCTCGATACGCCATCGGCCCAGTGGCAAGAAGCGCGACCTGCGGTTTCTCGCTCTCCCAAAGCATAAGTGCCTTGCCGATAGTAAAAGGCGTTTCCGGCGTCGTGAAAACTGGCGTCGCTGAGCGCGCGAAACGCAAATAGATGGGGCCGTTGGTTTTTGCAGCTGCCACCACCGCCTTGCGCGCTTCTTCGGCGTCGGTAGGATTCACAACGGTCATACCCGGCAGCATCCGCATGAGTCCGAGGTCCTCGAGCATTTGATGCGTCGCGCCGTCTGGCCCCACGGAGACGCCCGCATGCATGCCACAGATTTTTACCGGTTGTTTATTAAGTGCGATGGTTGTGCGAATGTGCTCATAGTTTCGACCCGGATTAAACGCGGCATACGAAGCAATGAACGGAATTTTTCCTGCCGCAGCAAACCCAGCCGCAAGTGCCGCCATGTTTTGCTCCGCGATGCCGACCTCAATAAAACGTTCGGGAGACTCTTTCTCAAACCACTCGGCACGGGTGCTCTCGGAGAGGTCGGCGCAGAGCACGATGACGCGTGCGTCTGCCTTCCCTGCTTCAACCGTGCCCGTGCCAAAGCCATCGCGCGTGGGTTTTTGCACAAGATCAGGCGCGAAGACCTTCGCGGAAAGTTTTGCGGCGGGGTTAAGCATATTCGTGCGGTACTTTGCCCTTGAGGGAACGGAGCTCTTTAATAAAACGTCTGCCCTCCTCTTTTGAGGGTGGCTTGCCGTGCCAGTGGTAGTCGGACTCGATATCCGGGATGCCTTTGCCGGGAACAGTGTGTGCGATGATAAGGGTTGGTTTTTCGTAAATTGATTTTGCTTCATCCACCGTTGTGATGAATGCGCGTATGTCGTTGCCGTTTACCTCGAGTACGTGCCAATTGAACGCTTCGTATCTTGCACGAAGCGATTCGAGCGGCATGACATCCTCCGTCATGCCGTCGATTTGAATATTATTACGATCTATCACCGCAGTGATATTTGATAGCGCGTGTTTCCCTACAAACATTGCCGCTTCCCACACACTCCCCTCATCTTGTTCACCGTCACCCATAACGACGTATACGTGGTTCTTTTTGTTGTCCATACGCAGCGCATACGCAATACCGGCAGCCTGCGAAAGACCCTCGCCAAGAGGCCCTGACGTGGTTTCAAGACCGGGCAACTTTGTCCGCTCAGGGTGACCCTGCAAACGGCTACCGAGCTTGCGCAATGTAAGACATTCTTTCACTGGAAAATAGCCAGCGTGCGCCATCGCGGCGTAGCGCACGGGCACAATATGACCATTTGAGAGAATGAGCCGATCGCGTTCTTCCCAATCCGGGTGCAGGGGGTCTTGCTGCAGTATATGAAAATAAAATGCCGTAAAGATATCCGCCATGCCAAGCGGCCCGGCCGTGTGCCCACTACCGGCGGCGACAAGCATCGACACAATTGTCTCGCGAATTGCTTCGGCACGTGTTTCAAGTTCTTTGAGTTCTACGTCAGTGAGAGACATTATCCTTACCATAGCACGCGCGCCGCGAAGCGGCGCGCGTGCTACCTGTGTAAAAGTGCCTATCGTTCGTACACGCCGTAACGAAGCGCGAGCGATTCGAACTCTTGTATACGCGCAGAAACATCTGGACTTCCCCAAATACCGGAGCCAATGACGAGCCGACTTACCCCAGCGCCGAGCAGCGCTGGTGCGCTCTCAAGAGAAACGCCCCCGTCAACTTGTATAGGGAGATCGGGGTGGCGATGGTGAAGTGTATGCACGTGTTCGAGCGTACGAGAATCAAATGGTTCTCCTTGGCGACCGATGTGCGCGATACCCATGTATTGCACGTAGTCAATTTTATCGAGAACTGGATCGAGCACGCGCGGATCATCATCAACGGTAAGTGCAATGCCAAAAGAAAGAAGATCCGGTATGAAGTCCTTGTCATGTCCAAAATGGAGCGCAAGTCGCTCAAGTATTGGTGCAAGGTCTTGTCCTCTTGCGGCGTGCAGCGTCAGCCGCGTTACTCCCACGGCAACCCACGCACTGGCGGCTGCCTCCGGATCAGTGACCATAAGATCCGCCTCGAACCGAAACAAATCCCCGTACGGCAACATCTCCTCACGATCCACAAGCGCGGCAAGTTCGTTCTTTCCTGACACATACGGCCACGACGCAGGCGCGGAAAACTGTCCGTCTATCGCATCAATCTGCACAGAATCAACAATCCCGCGAAGACGCGCGAGTTTTTCATCAAGCTCTTTCCGAGTTGTGACCAGTATTGCTGGCACAATCACTGCCATGCGCGCATGATAGCACGAACGGAAAAAACACGAGACTGAAGGGTGGTTATCCCCCCGCCGCCAGCTCCCCCTCAAGGAGGTGCACGAGCTCGGTAAGGAGAGCGAGGAGCTTGGTCTGGAGGGTGTGGATGAGCGCGGCGCGGGCAGCGGGGG